>NZ_LUUI01000171.1 GCF_001644015.1 Methylomonas lenta | reverse complement strand
AATCGATAGACTCCTTACCTGATCTAAGCTCTATTTCAAACTACTATTAAGCCTGATTGCCATGTGCGCACCACAAAGGTTTAAGCCGAATAACTTGTTCCTTCGGTTCCATCCTCCACTTTATAGACCTTGCAAGCCAACCCTCTGAGTTGGAAGTTGCCTTGTTCCTTATCACAGTATTCGTCAGAGTCATGAAGTATGACCGCATCCGCCGATTTCCAGAGACTCGATAACGCCGCACCAGGTTCTTCACTTCCTGTTGTTTCCGGGTACCACCAGCCATGAGGAACCCTGACTACGTTAGGATGTGTGTCATTACTGAGCCACGACCTGAGTTTGATTCTTTTTCCGCTAGTTGATTCCACCCATGCCCAATCCCCATCCGACAGGTCTATATCGTAGGCCGTATCCGGATGGATTTGCATGCGGGGATCCGGCTCGCGGCTACGCAGCTCTTTAGTGGATCGGCCTAGGCCAAAACTGTGAAACCAATAGTTTTCGCGCATGCCGGTGAAAAAAGTCAACGGATGCGTCTTAGCCAACTCCGGTTTCCTCACATGGCTTTCCGGTGGTTCAACCCAACTAGGCAAGGGATCATAGCCTAGCTCTTCGAAAATGCTTGAATAGAGTTCAACTTTTCCGCTAGGTGTGCCAAAGCCGGTTTTTTCGTATTTCTTGAAAGTTATTTCAGGCGCGGAAGCCCGAACCTGGGTTGATAATTTTTCCCATGTTAATCCCGCAGGCTTTAACCGTTCATCGTACGCCTCTTCCATGCTTGCCGGCCAATCCTTCTCTTGTCCCAGACGAACGCCAAGCTCACGCCATAGCATCCAGTCGTGCATACATTCTCCTGGCGCCTCCACTGCTTGCTCTCCCCCTTGATAGATTGGAATCCAATCCCAGTAATTGAACAGGTTCGGTCTTTCCAGCCAATGTGTGGCCGGCAGAATATAATCGGCGAGTTGGGCCGTGGGCGACTTGATAAGATCCATAACCACTAACAAATCCAGGTTCATCAACCCTTCGTAAATGTGAGTGGTGTTGGGGTAACTGTTTAAGGTGTTGTTACATTGCGATATAAGTGCCCTCAAGCGGTAAGGCTTGCCTGTTTTCATCGCTTCCCACATGCTTGCAGGGTGCGCCATCGCGCCGCCGGATACCTGGTTTGAATATTTTTTGCCCCAAACCTTTTCCATTGCTGGGCCGGTCTTTTCGAGTGTTTCCCAGCTCAAGAGCTTAAAGCGGTCAACACCGAGTTGTTTCTTGCGTTGTTCAGGCGATAGCCTCTCATTGAGTTCGAATTCATCATCCGATGAAATTTCCGGATGGTACCCCATTAACAGTTCGCCCCCGGGTACATCGAGATTACCGGTGATGGATCTCAATATGGTTAAGGCTCGTAAAGTCTGGGTGCTATTGGCATGGTGATCCGGTACTGCTCCCCAGGGGATCACAGCGGGACCAGTAGTGGCATACATTCTGGCAGACTCGCGAATCTTATCTGCTGGCGCTCCAGTAATTTCTGACGCCCACTCCGGAGTGTATTCCTTCACTCTTTCAGCGAGTTGTTCAAAACCAACCGTCCATTTTTCTACAAATTCTTTGTCATAGAGGTCTTCTTCGATGATCACATTAATCCAGGCCAGTAAATAGGCACTGTCCGTAGCAGGCTTAACCTGCAGAAAGATGTCCGCTTGATCACTATAGCTATTACGGCGTGGATCTGTGACGATCAGCTTTGCGCCCCTATCCAGGGCACCCTTAATCCACAGGTACTCAGCCGTCCATCTTTGCGGACCCGGAGCGTGGCCTAAAAGTACGATGCATTTGGTATTATGAAAGTCTGGAAACTGCCAAAAGCCGTAAGTCGCTTTACTGGGCACCGTGGAATTGGCTAAACACACGTATCCCGTCCAAGTCCAGTTCGGACTCCCCAGTAAGTTCATAAATCTTCGTGAGGCCGCACCGGCGTTAGAGCTCCAGCCATAAGTGCTGCCAATTGTTTCCGGGCCGTCTTCGGCTATCAACTGCTTCATCTTATCGGCAATCTCATCTAAAGCTTGCTTCATGCTAATTTGTTCCCACTGACCCGAGCCGCGCTCACCGATTCTTTTCAGCGCATGCGTTAATCGGTCTGGATGGGTAATGTACTTATTTGCGTTGGCCCCCTTGACACAGATCGAATTCGGCGTGAGGGCATGATCCGGATTTTTTTTAATTGATTTCACCTTACCGTCTTCAACGGTGACAAGAAGTCCGCAATTGATATCGCAAGTACTGCAGATGGCCCATTTCGTTTCTTTGCTCATTTTTTTAGCCTCTCAAAATTTTTCACTGACTAACAATCCTCTTCAACCAGACTTAGTTAATGCTGCTAATTCGCAGTGGCGATATAACGGATGAAACAACATAAATTTAGTCATTCTGGCTTCTTAGATACTGCTTGCCTATAGTCTAATAGATATAGACTATATATGATGACGAGCTGTCGTTAAATGCAACGGTAGAAAAATTAATCTACCTCTTATATTTAATAACATTTTTGTACCTGTTGTAGAAATACTATAGGGGGAATGCCGGTTTGTAAAATACTGTTTATCTATGTTTATATAGGCTAAGACTATTTATTAAATGAGGGTGTAACAGACCTGTTGTTTTATTATTATGGAGCATGGGTTTTTCTAACTTAGAAAAAGACATCTGCAACAGATTTAATACACCGCTCTTTCGCTGAGATTGGCTTAGATGTCCGCTTGGATTGCTTAATCAGTATTTTGGAATCATAAAAGTGACTAAGTACGTGTAATTAGAGCTCGCGCTTGCTGCCATACTCCGCAAAAAAAAGTGATTTTTTCGAGGCCCATTGCAGTTAATAGATCCTTCATTGAAACTTTTCGCCCTATCAATCCACCTTGCTGTATACCGAAAAGTACGTAGTTGCGTTTAACAACAAGCACCGCTTTAATCACTTGGGCAAAATCGACCTCAAGGAAATCCAGTCCGAGCCTTATTTGGATCGGTTGAACTGCGAACTTAGGGATACTCTGCGGGCAATCTGCCAGGACCAGGAAGTCAACCTCTACGCCACTTACCGTAGCAATAGCGAGGATTGGATCGTCAACTTGGTGCGCGCTGGCATGGGGGTTGCGTTGATGCCGGAGTACAGCCTGCCTGCAAACGCCGATGATGTGCGTTGCCGTTATTTGAGCAATCCGGAAATCAGCCGCCAGATATATGCGATTTATTATCCGAAGAATGAGAAAAATACTGAAATTAAGAACTTACTTACAGTTTTAATCCATAGGTAAACCCTATGTTTTCATAGGTAATTAGTCTTTTACAAATGCGCCTGACTTCTTATAATATTAATTCAGACACATCAATAAAAGGCTTGCGCTCATTAGCTTACCTTCCTAAAGCCAAAAAAATAATTATGTGTCAATCTTATAGCTATATGATAAGGCTATGGAAAGCAGTATAAATACCAAATATTTTGATCTGATTGACTGACTAGGCTTTTCTCAACTTCTTACTCTAAATAAGGTAATTTACGGCGAGACAGGATGTCTGTATCTGAGGTGGAACATAATGAATGATGTGAAAAAAATCTTGTTGGCGCTTGGACTACTTTTTTTATTGGTTCAATTCATTACATTTATACTAGTTGGAACCAAAGGTATTTGGTCTGGCTATTGATTTTTAATAAAGTAAGCCAAGCCTAAACCGAACAGGAAAAGTATTTCAGGCATTTTAACCGTATCAAATCACCTAAGTGAGCTTGTAAATAGTGGTAGCTAACGGCCCTAATTTGATACAGTCCTAATAAAAGGAGGAACAGATTTTGGAAAAAATAAATCAGTACGAATGCCTAACAGAAGCAATCCGTCAAACATTACTATTTGTGTATAAATACAGATACCAATTCGCACTAATTTTGGGGTTTATAATTGCCTTTTTTCCTTCATTAATATTTTTTTTCTACAGTGTTTTCGGTTTAAAGGAATAGCTTCCCATTGTTAATTTAGACCTTAGTTGTGTCAATTCATTAAATGTTATCAGACGATCAATTGATTTGTTGAGCATTTAACGAGAGACAGAAACCTTAAAAAAGACACGTCTTCGAAAAGCATAAGTTCGAAAAGATTGATATGAATGTAAATACCTGTAGAAACCCACGAAAATAAACCATAAGACTTGAAAACATCTACATTTTCAGTCTGGTTTATTTGTGAGTATCTGACCGCTTCAACCCGTACTAGATGATGAGTCGAAGTTCTTTGCAATCAGCCTACAGACATCGCTCAGGGTTCACAATGTAAACAAGATGGCCACGCTTTTTGTACTTTTTTTGTTGTGATTGATTTTGGATTAAGCTCAATGATAGTTCCGAAGCTTAATTGTGTTCAAGAGGGCTTTGCGTATGGTAGCTCATATTTTAAAAATGGTTTGGGCTTTTCTTTTTTTCCAATGCCCATTCCATAACCTTTCTTTACGTTTTGAATGACTGTTTTCAAGGTCTAATCGGACGTAAGCCAGAAATTAATGACGGTCTCTTGAAGGCCGCTATGAATAGTTATCTATCTATCTATAGCAGCCACTGTATAGGGTTAGGGAATGGCTTTCACCGTCCCTCCCTCCGAACCTGGTGATTAGCGAAATCAGAGAGGCAACCTATAAAGCCTGGGTGTTATAGATTTCGAAGCTAACAAAGCGACATGAAAACGAATGTACAAAGAGCGAGCCATCATATGCAGGTGGATGCTATGTAACTTCATTAGCTTCTGTATCTATATGCAATAATCGGTTTAAACAACGCATTCAATAACAATTATGGCGGCGAGTTGAGCCCCAATTCAGAGGCGGGGACAGAAAATCGGAACAGTTTAATGCCAAGCGAGTCGTTTCTCTTGGTGGAACTACTTCATCCTGAGTGACCGCTTTGGGGACAAGGGGCGGATCATGGTCGGCCTCTGAATGGCCGCTTTACGACTTAAACCTGCCATATACCTATGCTTCCTGTACGTCAGAAATTGGCCGATAGCGACTTTAGCTTCGTCGAATCCATTCAAATTTTGAACGTCAGCTATCGAGATGGGCGAATTCACAGTTTCGGCCACTTTGCGACATTCAAATATTTCAACGTATGGCCGCAGTGGCTCCAAAAGCAGCCATTAACGCCGCGCCCATTGAGCGACGTGATGGGCCACAATTCACTTTGGCCACTCTTTGTATTTTGATGGAAGAATCGTAATTTCATCTCTGGCCCAGATGTCGAAAATTGCTCGATGCCTAAAGTTGTCCGAATCGCTGTTACGATTCCTAAATTGAAGTAGCCACGTGTAGATGTCGGCGAGTTGCAAAAAGCGACTGAGGTGTGAATGCGTGAAATGCACCGAGTCAACCAGATTTAGAATATCTCGACCAAAAGCGAAATTAGTACCTATTTCTCGATATTCAGACAAACTCATCGCGTATCGCTCCGCTACACGGTCACTTTCTCTATCCCCAATCAGCATTCCCAAACAACTATTTGCCTTACATAGGTCATTTGCTCTTTCACAGAAAAACATAAATGCAACATCATCAGGAATCTGGTTTTCCCAAAGTTTGGCCACATTGATCTGAATATCAATTAGTTGCAATTGAGGCATAGACAAAATTTGCATTAAGCTATCGAATAAAGCAATTCGCCGATCAAACTCAGTCCACTCCTTAAAGTGATTCTTTCGGTGAAAGATTTCTGCTCCATGAAGTTCCGTACCACGTACCAGCCTAGAGTGCCCAAACAAATCTTCAACTACCTTGTTTATAGACGCCTCGACTACGCCAAGATGCTCTTCATCTATACCGACGCCTCCAATGTGGTAGTGCTTATAGCCTTCGTCATTTTTAGCTTCGTCGAAAAAAATTAGCTTCATGCCTGCTAGCCTTGAAGGCCAACGTTACGAATAAACAAGGGCGATAATTGCATAGCCGATTTTGCGGTCCGAGTTCAATTGTCCTGTTAGGAGAATATCAGGTGTTTAATAAGGAACATACCCGCCACTAATGCAAATATCACAGGGACCGAAAATTCGAAAATGCTGCGAGCAAACGCGGCTGGTTTTGACCAAGCATACAACCAAGCGATTCCAGGAACAGTGCTGTGTAGTTCATCATAATTATATTGGTCTTTTGGCGACCAATTGGCGTCAGACCCCGCAACTTGTTCCAAATAATCCTGGTATTTTTTTCTCCACACTAAGAAATCCGATATACCGTAAATAACAAACGCAGCCAAAAAATATAAGACTATGAGCAACATAAGAATAACGAAAACTTCTTGATCCGGTACTGAAAGCTCAATACCAAACGCTTCAAACTTTGTTGGAACCATCCCCGCCTTTGCAACCAGTAAGCCCACTGTGCTTGCGATTAGCAAATTTCGCCTTTCCTTTCTAGTGATTTCGTTCAGCGGGTCGTTTAAATAGTCAACGGGATTTGGCTCTATCATTTTTCGTTCCCAATAAATAATCCAGATAGCTCTGCATGCAATCGATAAGAATGATTTCAGGCGACAACAATTAATACTAAGCCATGACCAGCAGAAAATGGTCATTGTTACCAATGATTCAGATGATGGAAGTATTCACACATCAGGTCTCCATGGAAAAATATGATCAGCTTTCGAGTGTTCCCTGAATTTTACTCAACCCTCTCAGCTTAATGACATAAATAATTGAAATGATGTGGTTATGTAGTTTGCGTAATAAAATCTAACAGCGTAGTCATCAAAACTCATCAACTTCTGCTTCCAAACTAACATCGACCTGCTCAATTGGTTTTAGGTATGGCTCTAATAGTCCATTTACCCAATCATCTGCTACTTCCTGTTCAGTTCGATCATCCAACTTCCCTGGCCACACTGTATGCCCCAGAAAGTGTTGCACTAAAATTTCTCGTATAAATCTCCCTAGTGGTATTCCGTTTTTATCAGCCAAATCCTGTAAATCCGCTTTCAGTTTGGATGGTAACCGGAGTTTACATGGAATGATGTTCTTCCCAAGACCCGGAATAACCTCGGAAAGAGCCACGCGGGAAAATCGGATGTCAGTATGGTAAGACTTTGGCGGCGGCACGAAATACAAGCCTGTTTTATGGGTTCGCATCTGTAACAATTCATGTACACCGTAAAGATAGACAACCAAAAACTCACGCAAATATTGTGACTCCTGGCAACCGGTTTCCTGTACAGTTTGGTGCAACGCGATACGCAGTGGCTCAGGCAACCAAAGCCGCAACTCTGCATCGTTATGATGCAGCTCTGAAATGCCTCTATCACCTTCATACAAGGCTGTTAACGCACAATTGTTTTCACCTGGATGACTCTTGTTTTTCCAGAAGAAAAGCCATTTCAACATAAAAGTCCCCTATTTATTTCATTGTGATCGAGCAATCCATTCGAGTAGTCTTGTAATTCAACCAAAAGCTGAATCGCCGCGGCCTTGGTAAATCATCTCACAGTGCTATCCGAGCCCAAATAACAAGGATTGCGTTTAGCCGTGTACAAAAATTTGAAAATATAATAGGGTTTAGACAAATGGAAAAAATCGACGAAATCCCATCTCAAACTATCGAGTCTATCTCATCGTTTTTAGAAAGCATTGCCGAAAGATATATCGGTAACGAAAACATCTTATTTCGAGGCCAACTCGATCATGAGTGGGATCTTACACCTAAAATTGGTCGACTCAAGCTCAGATATAGGCATTGTTCATCCTTGTTGAGTACAGAGCAGAAACTATTTTCGGACTTTGAACGCTTGGCAGCATCCCAATTACGATCTCGACAACTTCAAAGCAAATGGGATACTTTAGCACTTGGACAACATCACGGGTTACCTACGCGATTATTAGATTGGTCATCAAACCCGCTTGTTGCTTTATGGTTTGCAATTGAGCGGCCAGCAGAATCTGATGCCGCTGTTGTTTGGGCTTATGGTGCATCAGAAAGCGACTTTGTGAACGACACTGACGACCCATTCCAACTACCAAAGACAATGATATTTAGGCCTCAGCATCTTGATGAAAGAATTATTGCTCAATCTGGTTGGTTTTCGGTTCATAATTATTCGGAGGAAACCAAGCAATTAAGCACGTTTGAAAAAATAAATGGGCAAAATATTCGGTTACACAAATTTCTTATTCCAAAGGAGAAATTTGCGCCAATCCGCGAAGAATTAGCACGATGTGGAGTAACGCGCGCTTCGCTGTTTCCTGATTTATCTGGTCTATGTCAACATTTAACCTGGAAATATGAGTTTTTTCCTGATGAAGATGAGTATGACTTATGTTCAAGCATCCTATGACAATACGTTAATTATTCCAACTAACGATCATCTATTTGGTGATAAAACTGGATTCCATGATTTCAGCAATCGATAATTTGCATTTTTATAGTGAATTAGAAACTTATTTTTCTTGATTATTGCTATGCCCGGCCTATTCTCATCAATAAAACAACTGTTCTCCGAAACCTCTAACCAATCCCCGCCGCAGCCTGTCGCCTCTCCAAGAGTCGAATCGAAGGCGGAAAAAGCGGTGCGTCATCGGGTGGATGCGCTGGCTTTTGTTGAACAGAAACATCGCGAAGCTCATTACCAGCAACGTAAGCAGGATGAATGGCATCGCCGTTATGGCAAACAAAAAGCCGCAGAACTTAACCAGTTGAGCGGCACGGAATTTGAAATATTTTTGGCTGGATTGTTTAGCAGCCATGGCTATCAAGTCGAACTGACGCCAACCACGGGTGATTACGGAGCGGATTTACTACTGTTCAAATCAGGGCAACGGATTGCTGTTCAAGCGAAATGTTATACAGGTAGTGTTGGCGTGTCTGCTGTACAGGAAGCATTAGCCGGAATGGCATATTATCAATGCCATGCAGCATGGGTAGTTACGACAGGCAATTTTACGACTAATGCCGTCGAGCTGGGCTATAGGTCCAACGTACAGTTAGTGGATAGCACTGAGCTGGGTAAATTGATCAAGCAACTTGAAAACCAAGGTTAGCAAGCCATGACGGAATATTTGCCCGTAGTAAAATCCAGCCAACAATTGACTATCAAAATTAATACTGCTTCGACTTTGTTAGGCCGTGGGCTGGCAACTATTCAAAAAACACAATTAACCATTTCCGATCAAGATGCGCGTTATCGTGAGGCGCGTGATATATATGACCGTATTACTGGTGATGGCCTGTATCGTTGGTTTAATCCCGAATTACTACCAGAAACTAGAACTCAATTTGACCTATTTTCTTATGAACCTGCGAATGCATTGCAGTCTTTCATTGATCAAACGATTCAATTAACTGATGCTTTTCGACAGCTCAAGCAATTAGCTGATGAAGGTTATGGCAAATCGTATTTTATACTCGCAAGGATGTATTGGGGTGGACAGGGAGTTGCAAAAGATGTTGAGAAATACAATTTTTATATTAAAAACGCCTTTCAATGGCTTTTCAGTAACCGACAACTAAATGATCCTGAAATATGGCGAGATTTGGCCAATGCGAATGAAATTGGTTTAGGCGTCGAACAAAACTATTCTCAAGCTGTTTATTGGTATCGAATGGCAAGTGTTCAAGGGGACGCCAGGGCGCAAAATAAGCTTGGTCAAATGTTCGAAAATGGCCAAGGTGTAGATCAAGACGATGAGCAAGCCGTGTATTGGTATCGCATGGCAGCTGTTCAAGGTAATGCCAGGGGGCAAAATAATCTTGGTCGGATGTTCAAAAACGGTCGAGGCGTAGATCAAGACGATGAACAAGCCGTGTATTGGCATCGCATGGCAGCTGTTCAAGGAGATACCCGTGGGCAAAATAATCTTGGTCAGATGTTCGAAAACGGTCGAGGCGTAGATCAAGACGATGAACAAGCCGTGTATTGGTATTGCATGGCAGCTGTTCAAGGGGATGCCGTTGCTCAGTCTAACCTTGGCTGGATGCTTCGAAATGGGCGAGGTGTAGATCAAGACGATGAACAAGCAGTTTATTGGTTCAGCAAGGCCGCTGAGCAAGATTATGCTCACGCCCAATCCCGCTTAGGTTGGATGCTATCCCATGGTCGAGGCATCGCGCAAAATGACGAAAAAGCAGTATATTGGTATCGCAAGGCAGCTGACCAAGACTATGACCACGCTCAATACCTATTAGGTTGGATGCTTTTCAATGGTCGTGGAATCATACCAAATGACGAACAAGCAGTTTATTGGTATCGTAAAGCGGCAGACCAAGGCTATGCTCCCGCTCAAAACAGTATGGGTTTCTGCTATTTGGACGGCAGGGGTGTAGTGCAAAGTAACGAACAAGCCGTTGCTTGGTATCATGAAGCTGCTAAGCAAGATAACGCTCATGCTCAATTTATGTTAGGTAATTTTTATAAAATCGGATTCAATCTCAAACAAAATATTACGCAAGCAGTTCATTGGTATCGCAAAGCCGCCGAACAAGGACATACTGAATCCAAACAACGCTTAGAGGAATTAGGCATCAAGGACTAAAAATCAATGCTCCCTGAAGAACAAGAACTCGCAAGACTGGAAACCGACCAAGCGACGTTAGAAGAACGTGTGACCTATTCCGAATTGGAACTGGAAACCTTAAAAATCGAGTTATCCCAATTCCAGTACCGTTATTACCAAGGCCCAGGTCGTTTATATGCCGAATTAGACGATTGGGAAGCGCGAATTGCGATGGTGGAAGCGGGTATGCATCCAGATGATGTAGAAGCACAGTTTCGCGCTCAAGCTGCCGAGGAACAGGCCAGACGCTCCGCCGAAGAAGCAGGCATGATTGAGAAAAGCCCACCTCCGCCACCTGAAATCACCCCGGAAACCAAACAGGCTTTTCGTAAAGCGGCCAAATTGATGCATCCCGACCGCGCTACTACAGATACTGAACGTGAGCGCCGAAACGTGATGATGGCTAAAGTAAACCGAGCTTATGAAAGTGGCGACTTGGAAACCATCGAAAAATTAATCGTGGAATTTGGTCAAGATCCAGAAGCGATTCAAGGCGATGATTTAGGCGCACGCATGATTAAAGTTATTCGCCGGGTTGCTCAATTACGCAGTCGGGCCGAAGAAATTGACAAACAACTGTCGGAAACCCGGTCCCATGAATTATACGAGTTGATGGTGACCGTTCAACAAGCGGAAGCATTGGGTAGTGACCCTATCGGCGATTTGGTACAGGAAATCCTACGGCAGATTTCGGAACGAAAAATCAGGCTGGAAATGATGACGCTAACGCAAGAGCCAATCGGGAACGGGCTGAGTGCTTAATATCTTGCTATCAATTTGTACGCTCTATTTGTCATTAATCATGTCAGGTAAACGTAATGTCTCGTGAGCCAATAATCGATACCGCACCCGGTAAAGAGCTGATTCCGTTAATTTTTGATGGTAAATCGGCCAGTGCTTACACAGATTTTTATAACATCCGCAAAGTCTGGTGTGATGGCTTTCCGCTCATTCATGACCGGATGGTGACTTATGGTTTTTTGGATGATGTATGGTTCAAGCAAGAGGTTAAGCACGCATTATTTGAAATGGCCACCTATATTGCGTTACAAGAAAGCGACGATTGCTTTTATTGTGCCTTGTTTGCACTGAATGAGCTGATGCCCGATGAGCAAATTATCCAACGGCCATTGGGCTATGGTGAAAAGTTGCTGCAACTGCGAGAGAGATGCAAAGCGTTAATTCACGAACCGAATTTGGCTTGTACATGGAATGGTTTGCTTACAAAATCGAGATGCCTAAAACCAGTTGAACCTGATGAGTCCTATGACACTCGGATTAAAGATTTGATGCTGTGAGGCTGATAGCGACTTAAAACCTATTCTAATTGGGCTGGCCGCTTTGATTCGGTCTGCAGTCATTCGGTTTTTGTGGTGAACGGCGCTTTTGGGTCGTAACTTGACGGTTAATTTCAATAAAATCAACCATTGCCAGCGGTCGGTTTGAGCGTCCGTCAATTGCATTTAATTACGGTCGAAAAATGCGCTGATTGCGCGTTTTCGATTGCAAGTCGGCTACAACTTACCGTCCCCGGCCCCGTTCATGCACCGGTTGCGGTACGGTTTCTTTCTGCACAGCCTGCGCCCTCGCCTGCTGTAACCGCTGCCGCTCGTTCTCGATGCCGGTTTGCAGTTCTGGATTATTGATCTTAAAACCGTGTTCAGCGGCCAACTCGACGCACATGGCTTTGTATTCAGGATTACCGTTAATCCGGAAGTCGCCCCATTTCTGCGCGGACAACTGCAAAGCCGCCAGTACGCAGTCCCGGTTTCGCCAGTCGTGAATGTCGATCTCCCGGCCCTTATCGACAAAAGACACGGCGCCGCCTTGCTCTGCTATCTGGCCGGCATTCTCTTTCCGAAAATAGTGCACCTGCCGGCCAGTCATCCTCGCCGTATAGGCGCGGATGTCTCGTGGCGTCGGTGGTTCGTGGGTATCCCCTTGGATGCGCTGCGGCTCGGTATGGCGATAACGCCAAACGTCGGCTTGTTCCGGCTGTTGCTGTTGCTGTTGCCGTAGCCATTCCTCGTAATCCGGAAAGGGCCGGTATTGTTGGCGTAACTGTTTCGAGGCTTGTTGATGGCCTTCCTTGAGGCCGGCTTTCTCGGCGGCCTGCTCTGCGGCGAGGACGCTGCGCATCGCATTCAGCAAATCGCCCTTGCCTTTCCAGCTGCCTGTTAAAATCGTTTCGCGTTTGGTTTTCTGTTGCGTCGCCAGTTGTTTGCGCTCTGCGTCCTGGCGTTTGCGCAATGCCAGCGTCGCGGCGTTCCGGGCGGTGTAGTGAGCTTGCCGGTCTTTAATAAAGCGTTCCCAGTCGGGTTGCGCCGCCTGGATCGGTTCCGGTCCGCGTTCAACGATGTTTAATCGGTCAATCGGTGGCTGGTAAGGCCCCAGGCGTTTTTGTAAATGCGGCAAACTAGCCGCTCGATCCACGCTGCTGGGTTTGATGGCCACCTCGCCGACAAACAGCATCGCCCCGCTGCCCTTCTTTTCGTAGCGGATGCCTTTTTCGGCCAATTGCCGGTGAAAGGTTTGCCAATCGGTTGCCGATTGGATGATGGCGGCGCCGTCCTCAATCGCCAACCGTTGCGCCGATTTCTCGCCAGTACGTTGCTCACGGTCTCGCGTGACCTGATCGGGTTGCCGCTGCTTTCGCGCCGCATCCAATGCCGTGTCGATGTGCTCACGGCCTAGCTCGCCGTTTTCCAAGACTTGATAGCGTCCATGTGGTTCACGATGCCAACCTTGGGCGTGTTCGATGCGAGCAATGGCTTTGTGTGCGGCTTCAATATCAAAGCCTTTATTCGGCTTGATGACTTTCAGCGACTCCGGATGCACCCGGTTGATGACCAGGTGCAGGTGTAGATTATCGGTGTCGGCGTGAAGGCCGTAGACCGTCTGGTGATCGTTCAGTCCCAATTCATCCAGGAAGAGGTCCACCGCTTCGTCTATCTGTTGATGACTGGGTTGTTCGCCTGCTTGCCAGCTGATGACGTAGTGATTGACGGTGTCTTTGCTTCTGACCGCCTCCTGGGACAAGGCCAGCATTTCCGCTTTCTGGCTTTGGGGACTGTCCGTCAAAAAACCTCGCGAACCGGCATAGACGCACTTCTCGTTTTCATTTTTGCTTTCGGGGTTGAGAATGTAATCCAATAGCCCGCCGATACGGCCGGCTTTGCTGGCGGACTTTTTCGGGTTCTTAATTTTTTTGACGACCACAGCTTAAACTCTCGATGTAGGCTTTCAGCGCCACCAGCACCTCAGCGGTTTCCTTGCTGTTAACGCCGTTGCTTTCGTTATGCACATGTTTAACTAAGCCGCCCAGGCGGCGCAGTTCTTTAATCATGATTGCATCGGCGTTGGCGATAATCGGCCTGCCGAAGTAGCGGCGGCGCACCAGTTCCGACATGCTCAAAGCTGCTAGGTCTGCGTCTTCGCGCAGGCGTTCTTTTTCGCTGGCCGTGAGGCGCAGCCGTAGCATGGCGTCCAACGGTTCAACGCCAAGTGTTTCAAATACCATCGGGCTCTCTCCTTTTAAATTCCATGACTTTTATTAAGGGGTATCGGTGTCATAGCATCCTCCAGCTGACTCGTTGCGGCCACATCGGTATCGAGCGCTGTTTATCTTGAATGCAAGAAGCGATAGCGCCGCGCATTTAGGGGGTCCAAGGGTATCCCCTGGCAGGATTGAGCTGGACCGTGAGAAGCGTAGCGCCGAATGGTCTGGCGTCCCTTGGCATCACATACGTTAGTATGTGTATTCCAAGGGCCATCCTGTATCAATGGTTAGGCTTACTTAAAGCGTACGATCTTAGACTGTTTAAAACCGCTTTTCAATCACGACAATTCGTTTTATGCTTATCTTACGATAAACAGTATTGAACACAATAAGCAACGGAGTGATTCGATGGGATACACCAATGAGAAATTAGAGGCGATTGCGGCTAAGTTGAAAAATATGCCGGTCATTGAGAAAAAGAAGCAGGAACATAGTAAACAGGATGCGGTAAAATTGCTGTCAAAAGAGATAGCACTCTTGCAAAAACGCGGCTATACGCTGGATCAAATCGCGGAAACATTACGCGGCGAAGGTTTGGACATTACCACGCCTACCCTGAAAAGTTATTTACAGCGGATTAAGGCCGGGAAAAATAAAGATTCAAAAACGGCACATAAAACCGAATCGAAAAAAACGGTAACGCCAGTGAATAAGCAAGCAGCAGAAACCGGACAACAGTCTAAAGAGTCGGAAGCATTCTTTACGCCGAAACCGGACAGCGACGATATTTAAAGAAGGATTAATCAGTCTTATTGAATCAGCAGCTTAATTTAAGGAAAAATCATTATGGCTAAAAAAATATTTTTGATCGGCGGTAGCAAAGGTGGGGTTGGTAAAAGTATGGTGTCGATGGCTATCATCGATTATTTGCAAGAACAAGGCGAAAGCGTGTTGTTGATTGAATCGGATACCAGTAACCCGGATGTCTGGAAAGGTTATGGTGAGTGCGTGGAAACCCAATTGCTTAATCTGGATGAGGCGGACGGCTGGATACAATTGGTGAATTTGTGCGATAGCAAACCCGAGTACGTGGTGGTGATCAATACCGCCGCCCGGAATAACCAGGGCGTTAGTGCTTATGGTGCTACCCTGAATAGCACACTGGCGGAATTGAAACGTGATCTGGTGACGTTGTGGGTGATTAACAGGCAGCGGGATAGTCTGGAACTACTGAAGGAATACATGGACGCGATTCCAGACAGCAGGGTGCATGTGGTCAGAAACGGTTATTTCGGTGAGGAAAAGAAGTTTGAGCTTTATAACGGTTCTAAAATCCGTACCGCCGTCGAATCGCGCGGTGGTCTGTCGTTAAATTTTCCGGACTTGGCCGATCGGGTGAGCGACGATATTTACAGTAAACGACTGAGTATCGCCCAAGCTTTAAAAGAACTGCCGATAGGCAACCGGGCGGAATTGTCCCGATGGAAAGGCGAAGTGAAGAAAACCCTTGAGGCAGTGATTCATGAGTGAGGGGGGCAATAGTCTGGACGAGAGCTTTGCCAAGCTGCTCGGACGACAACCCAGTGATACCGAACGGCAACAGCTCTACCGGGTCAAGGATGCACTGCAGTTAAAAAACAATGATGCCCTGTGGTTAGTATTGATGGCCTTAGAGTACTACCAAGGCCAGTACGAACAGTTTCCGAAGGCGATAGCGCTGGCCGCGAGTGAAACCCTGGCCGGTTTTAAGGACACGGCGGATAGCCTGATGTTGGCTTCGGCGGAAGCGACCAAAGCGGATTTGGCCAAAGCCATCGCTAGAACCGCTCAGGAGGTAGCGAATCATACGGTCAGCAAACAGATGTGGCAGTGGGCGGCAGGTTGTCTGGCGGTGGCTTTCCTGGCGTTTGGGGGATTCGGCTGGTATTTGCACAGCATGGCCTACGATGCGGGCTATAACGCAGGCTATGGGTTTGGATATACTGAGGCTAAAGACGAAAAAGCCGCTGCCGCCTGGGCCAATACCCCGGAAGGTAAAACCGCCTATCGATTGGCGCAAGCCGGTAGTCTCGGCGCCTTGATCCATTGCAATCAACCGGGCTGGAAGATCGAAAAGGGCCTGTGTTATCCACATCCAGTGCCCAAAAGCGACGGTTCAGCCGAGGTTTACGGCTGGCGATTACCTTAAAAATAACGGAAAGCGGCCTTATGAAAACCTTCGCCTTTATTCGTCACGGCGAAAGCACTGCTAATGCCGGCGGCATGGTGGTCTCGGAATTTTTGAGAACCTATCAAACCGCCTTACCTTTTTGTAACCAGGTATCGATGTAGCCGGTAATTCATTCGGCACTGAACGAGTTCTCATGTCTTGAATCAATGCCGGCAATACTTTTTTAGTCCATCACCCAGCCCCACTTTAAGCGGCCACCTGCTTGGGTCTTTTCGGCTCAAAAAACGCCCACTCAAGCCCGTGGCGGCGATTTATCCAGCTAGCCATACCCAATCCCTATCTTAAGCCATAAAAACGCAAATTCGGCCATTTTCGCGGGTTTTACAAATGTAGGTCATTTGTCACGCGGCGCAAGCAATTAAATAATAAGCTAGTTAGTTTATTTATTACTTTGTTTGTTTATTTGTTTTTTATTATTTCATTTGTTCTATACTGGAACCCATCACCTCAAAGGAGAAATCCTCATGCAAACCACCCTACAAACCGGGCGCCCTGCCGAATTTGCGCCGGAAGCCATCATTCAAGCCGGTCAAGAGCTGCGTGATGCCGGTCGTAATATCACCGGCTTTGCTTTACGCCAGAAGGTGGGTGGCGGTAATCCCAGTCGGCTTAAACAGGTATGGGATGAGTATCTGTCCAGCCAGTCTGTGACCAAGGCAGAACCGGTGGCGGAATTGCCGATTGAGGTAGCCGAGGAATTGGCTATGGTTACTAAAACACTCACAGAACGCCTTGCCATGCTGGCCGTTGAATTAAACGATAAGGCGGTAAAAGCCGCAGAGCGCCGGGTGACCGAAGTGGTCAGAGCAGCCGGCGATCAGCGTGAACAGGCCGAACGCGAATTAACCGATGCATCCAGTACGGTTGATGATTTGGAAAACAAATTGAATGAAGTCAGAGCCGAATCGGAAGCTTTTGAAAAGCGCTTGGCCGAAACTCAGACCATTAGCCAAAAACAAGCCGTAGAACTGGCGAAATTGCGGGAACGTTTGGCGTTAACAGAACAGACCGCCAAGAGCGCTGGCGAACAACACGTGGTTGAACTGGAAAGAATCCAGATGGAACTAGCCGAGCAGAAAAAAGCGGTTCAATCCTTAGCCGCTGAACGCGACCAGGAACGCGCAGAACTGGCGACCGTAAAAGCCCAAGCGGTTGCCGCCGAAGAAACCCACCAAGAACAACGCAAGCGCACCGCCGAAGAAACTCACCGCGTTGCCGAACGCTTAACGAAGATCGAGGCGGATAGAGACGAGGCACATCAAAAAGCAGCGAGAGCCCGCGAGGAAGCCGCTCAATTACGCGGACAACTGGAGGCCACGAAAGCTCAAGCCGCCGAACTGATACAGGCGCTGAGTAGCCATCAGCCATCGAAAACTACTCGGACAAAGAAAACACCACCTAACTAAAAACCACTGAGCCTTTAAAACCCATTGTTTATTAGGCCATTCGGTGGGTTTTCATGTCTGACGGCCATACACGACTGATCGAGCAAGGACTTCAGCGAAACCGCCCCGCACTATTCCTTCCTGGCGTAAAACAAAAAATCTTGTTGGACGCTGCAGCCTGGCCGGTGCTGTTGTGTGATCAGGAATTGATGGCTTACTAACGAATATTAAAAAAGCCAAATCAACCGTTTTTCTGGTAAAATTGCCAAGGATGGCAATTAAAGGTAATTTTTTGATTCTTTTAGTTTTCGTGAATTGGTTTGCCATACATCTTCCGGTTTTTTCCAAATATTACCCGACTAACTTTGCACTGGCTAAGCGCTTCAGGCTAATGCCCTGCTCCGCCGCTTGCATGGCTAAGGTGCGATGTACTTCTGAAGGGAACGCATTCTAAATTCATCGCTGTAGTATTTTTCGCATATAGGGGATATTACTCATTTTATGAAGCAATCCTTATAGTCCGTCTACCTGTTTTAATTCCAACATTTGGCCTTTGAACTGGGATTAAATTCCTGTATCTTTGTAGCCGAAAATTTCATCAAATGACTGGTCACTGATGCCACTTTCCAAACCTTCCTTGAGGGTTTCTTGAACTATTTTTAACTGTTCTTCGTAACTTAACGCATCAAACAAGTGTTTTTGTTTTTCTGTCGGTGTTGCCCAAGGATAGAAAGGGATTTTCTTTCTTTCACCGGGGATTAAGCGATAGGATGCGCCGGTTCTGGTTCAAAGCTGATTTTAAGTCGTGATCCGGTTGCTTTAGCGATTTTTTCAAGGGTACGCGTGGTTGGCATGACATGGCCGCTTTCCAGCCGTGCTACAACAGATTGCTTGGTTTGCATCCGGTCGGCAAGCTCTTCTTGCGTTAGGCCAGCCCGTGAGCGTGCTTTGATCACCGCGCTTGCCAATGCGAATTCGTCCTCTAAAGCCTCATAAGCGGCTGAGTAGTTGGCGTTTTTCAGCCATTTATTGTGCAATTCATTGATCTTAGTCATTTTGAACCTCTTTCGCCCGTGTTAAAGCAATTTCTATCTCGCGGCGTGGTGTTTTTTCAGTTTTCTTGATGAAAACCCGAACAATCACCACCCGTTTTTTTCTGGTCGTCACATATAGTGCACGTGAAATCCCGTCCTTGCCTTTCAGCCGCATCTCCCATAATGAGCCTTCAAGATGCTTGATGTGAGGCTCGCGGACATTTTCAAGGCCCACTGTTGCTATTAGTTCGGCAATGCGGACTAAACGGGCTCGCATATCAACAGGGAGAGCCTCAATTTCTTCGTCCACGGTTGCATTGAGGGTTTCAATTGACCATGTCATAAATTCAAATTATAGCATTTTTGCTATGCCGTTTGACAACGGTTTTAGCGAAAACCTTTAAATGAATAATGAAGTTGGGGAAGGTTAAAGCTCTGATTATGGAGGCATCCATTTTAAAGGATATATAAGGAAAAGGATAAAGAAGAAGGCAATAAAAATCGCTTTTAAATTTCAATCAAATCAGAAAGATAGAAATTCACCTACGAACTAAACCTACCGAGTTCTGCGACCTAAACCTACCGAAACGCTATGATCTGCGACCTAAACCTACCTATAGAAAAGTCAGTTGCGACCTATTCCTACCTACCTTGCGACCTAAACCTACCGCCTTTAAGCGCGACCTGCGACCTAAACCTACCTTGTTTGGCTGTGCATAACTGCGTTTTCCGTGGTTTTTGATCGCTGTTTTTGCCAGTTGCGACCTAAACCTACCGAGTTCTGCGACCTAAACCTACCGCCTTTAAGCGCGACATGCGACCTAAACCTACCGAATGTTTGTGTTCTGCTCTTGGAAGTCTTTTTGTCGCTTATTGGAGGCTTTTACATCCTTCACAAATTCAGGGCTTGGGGAAAGTGAATATTTTATATCGATGATTTTGTTTCGTTCACCCCTTACATCTTTTACTCGTTCAAAGGACAGTATAACCGCATTGCCCTTCAGCTCAGATAAGGCCTCTTCGAACTTCCGTACCGAGTCATTCGCTCTTTTATATTCGAGCAATCCGCTGTCTCTGCGGATCGTAGAGAGCCAGATTTGATAGGGAACCGTATAAGAAGCATTAGTATAATTATGAGATAGTTTCTTGTGCAACCAACGGGCCAGTTGGGTGCTATGAGACATCATTTGATGATAGTTGAACTGGCGGAAACTTAAGGCATCAATGCTTTGTGTTACAAGCGGATGAAAGTGTGCCACCCATTTTGCATCAGGGTCTTCTTTGAGGTTTTGTCTGGAAACAGTCGCAAGTGAGGGTAAAAAATTTGTTTTTGCAAATCCCTTCCCTCCTGGAAGAATGATTTCTATGTGACTGCCTGACAAGATATTGAGGCTTTTAACGATCTCATAATAAGAGCGAGCATGGCCGCGTTTCTTTAATTCGTTTCGTAGCAGATACAGCGAAAAGACGACACCGCTTTTGAATTGTGGTTTATCAAAAAAACCTCTTTGTTGTTCAGCCGCTATTTTTCGCAAAGCGTCTTCGACCAGTTCTTCATTTGCACTGGGATAGTAGGCTTTTTCCCCCTCTTCCGTATCAATAATGGCGGCGGTAATCCTGATCTCGTACTCCAACTCCCTATAAATGAACTTTTTAGAGAGCCGTTCCAAAAACCCTTCTTTTGTCCTTTTTTCATTCATGGATTGTTGCGAGATAGCGTATTTCGGAATGCTATCCCACAGCTCTATGGTATTCGAGAGCTTATCTTTTTCATTTGGCGTATTGCATAAGAAGGTTTGGAACAAATCAAGCTGAGTGTTTTTGAAGTCGGCGTCCTGTGGGATAGTAAGGTGTTCTTCCTTGCCTGATTGGATTTTCCGTGTTGCCATGGGTTAAACCTTTTCCATTCTCGAATAGACGAAATCGTCTATTCGTTATTTAATGTGTGCCTGTTCGTACAAATCGACAGCCGCTCGCAGAACTTCAACCAAGCTCGTGTCTTTTTGCGCAGCAATCATCCGCAACCGGTGCCGAAATTCTTTGGGTACTTTGAACCCCAGATTGACGAACTCGCTGGAGGGTGGCGCATCGGTTTCTTGATTTCGTCTATTCGTGCTTTCTGGTTTTTGCGATTTCTTGACAACTTGCCGCGTGGGCGCATCATTGGCCGGTGCGCCCTCCCCTTTTGTGGCGAGTAAACCGGACATATCAAGGGCTTTTTTAGACATTCAGGGCCTCCTTCTTTTTAGACGAATTATTTTTTTCGTCTATTCGTGATTTCATATACTTCCATAATTCGCGCATTTCGTCAGCCCCTTTCCCATTGGGTTCTTCTTCCAGTAACGTCGAACCGGAGAGTGACGCTTTCGCGTAGCCTTCGCGTTGCGCAATGATGGTCGGGCAAACAATGCCATGCTCAGATAAAGCGGCCATGGTCGATACCAGTAATTCAGTGCCTTGCCGCGCTTTGCTTAAGACAAACAAGAAAGGCTTGCCACTGGCTTTTACGACAGGCAAGGTCAAACGACTTAAGGAACGCACATCATCAGGACTGGGTTGCACAGGAATAATAATGAGATCGGCCTGCTCTAACACTTCAGTATAAGGTTCGGCATCGGAAGCCGCCGTATCAACGAACATATAGCGAAAGCTCGAAGCAATAACCTGTATCTTGGCCTTGAAATCGCTCAGGGCAATCGTGGCAAGCTGAGGGGTTTCGGCTTCGCGGGCATTCCACCAATCGGCAAGCGAACCTTGCGGGTCGGTATCACAAAGGACGGCGGAGCCGGACTTTTCTTGTTCGGCGGCCACGGCAAGATGGCGGGTGATGTTGGATTTGCCAACGCCACCTTTACTGTTAAGTAAGACGATAGTTTTCACGCGGTGGGATTCCTTAAAAAGACGAATTCGTTAAAACTAATATATCTTTATTTCGTCTATTAATCAATAGACGACATCGCCTATTCTGTTTTTCTTATAATTAAGAATAGACGAAGATAAGAAAACTGGGTTGCCTGTAGCACGGGCCGACCCATAGAACCTTTCTGAAAAGGGTGGCGGGTCCAGTAATGCACAGCAATATGCATGTTTTTTAGACTAAATAAATGACATTCAACCCAGGTTACTCTATAGTTAGAAGTGGAGGAGGGGCCATGCCTAAAGTCAACGAACTACAAGAACATATTCAACCGGGGCAAGTGTATCGGCGGGCCGATCTGGCCAAATGGTCAAATGCCGTTGACCGCCATTTACAACAACTGGTCAGCAAAGGGGTTATCCAGAAGCTTGCGGGAGGTGTTTACTATTGTCCCAAGAAAACAGCTTTTGGTGATGCACCGCCAGAGGACGAAACACTGATCCGCGCTTTCCTTAAAGACGAGCATTTCTATATGGCATCCTTGAATGCCTATAACTCACTGGGCGTAGGCACCACACAGCTTTATAACGAAAAGCTGGTTTATAACCATAAGCGGGATGGCCGACATACATTAAACGGACGGCACTTCTATTTTTTGAAAAGACCGCGCTTTCCTGAGGAAAGCAGTCAGGAATTCTTGCTAGTGGATCTTATCAATAATCTTCACTTCCTGGCGGAGGACAAAGAAAGCGTTCTTAACAGCGTCGCCGAAAAAGTACGCAGCATGGATAAGGTCAAACTGATGAAAACCGTTCAAGAGTATGCAGGAGCGAGAACGCAGAGTTTTTTTGAAAAGCTATTTCGCTCTGAAGAGATGAAACATGCCGTCTAAAATGTATCTCCATGACCATCCTGATTTTACCGATCTCATCCGGGTCGTGGCGGGTGAGCGCAAGATCGATCCGTACCTGGCTGAAAAGGATTATTGGCTCATGCACTGTCTTTATGGCCTCAAACAGGCCGGGTACGCGTTTCAGCTTAAGGGTGGAACGTCGCTTTCCAAGGGGTACGGTATCATTCATCGTTTCTCAGAAGACATTGATATTCACATCGCACCGCCGGAAGGCAGACAAATCCGAACATCCCCAAATCATGACAAGGAAAAAGACCGCCAAGGCCGCAAGGACTATTATGATTATCTGGCCAGTAGCATCAGCATTCCAGGGATCGTAAAAATTGATCGGGATACACAGTTCGACAGTCCGCCGAAATATTTTAGTGGCGGCATTCGGCTTTACTATGCATCCAAATTTCCATCAGACGGCAGCGCTAAGGAAGGGGTTCTACTCGAAGTCGGGTTTGATGATGTTATACCTAATCAAGCATTAGACATCAGCTCATGGGCTATGGACTTTGCCTTGGAAAAAAAGGTCGATGTCATGGATAGTAGAGCGCTGCAAATCCATTGCTATGATCCCGGCTATACATTGGTGGAAAAATTACAGGCTATTGTCACGAAATACAGACAGCACCAAAATTCAGGCGATAAGTTTCCACCCAATTTTATGCGACATTACTATGACGTTTTCTGTCTGTTGCAGAATAGCGGGGTTCAGGCATTTATTGGCACTGATCAATACTACACACATAAGAATCGGCGTTTTCCTGCCATTGACCGTCAGAAACCACTCATAGAAAATGAAGCTCTTGTCCTGGGGGATGTTCACACGCGAGCCCTTTATCAAATGGAATACGAACGCCGTGCCGCGCTGTATTATCAGGGGCAGCCGCCCTTTGATGAAGTGCTTGCCGTTATTCAAAAGAACCTGGTGCGGTTATAAAGAGAACATCATGGCCGATGATAGGGCTTTAGGAGAATCGATGAAGCAACAAAACCCAGCGCGTGTGCCGCCATGTCGGTAACAGTAGAGCATCGGCGCATGGCCGCTCGCATCGATGCGCGAATGAAACAACTGGAGGCGCTGAAACTGCTCGAAGTCGAGATACTTTCACAGATGGCCGATTTCATGCCGGACTTCCAGCATCTAATGCTGAATGCAGCCGGCCCGAAGATGGACGCCTTGTGTGCGGAATTTGCCGGATTCTACCGGTTTTCCAAAATCTTAGAGACACTCGCGGCGGGCATTGCCACGGGCAAAATCAAGGTGCCTGGCGGACGAACCGTCAGCAAAGAACACAAAATCGCCGCCGCGATTGATCAGCGGGTTCGGCAACTGGAAGCTAAGGGTCTGGGTGATGCGGCGCTATTGGAACACATGGCCAGCCATATCCTCGATTTACAATGGCTATGGAGTACGGTGTCCGATGACAAACTGGCCTTCCTGTGCCGTGAATACCCCGGCCTCTACCGTTACGGTAGGTTGATGGAGGTAGCGGCGGAAATCGAGAACCAGAAGGCGAAGACGGCTTATGGTCACTTGCCGGTACTGCCCGACTCCGTCAAACCCACGGTCGTCCACCTGCTCACGGAAGGGGCGACGCTTGAACGCGGTTTGCAAACGATACTCGACGAGCAAGGGCGGCGCGATATGTGGGTCGAGCGGGAAGTCATGGAGGGACATTACGAGCACTGGTTTAAACAATTCGGCGGATTGGCCGACGCATTACAAGCAGCCAATGTCCCCCAGGCGTCACAGACCATCATGAAGGCTCTTTTTGAACCGATAGCGCAACGCATCCAGCAGCTTCACAGTCAGGTTTTTGCATCTTGAAACGGATGTTGCCTCAAGAGCAAGCGGTTTTTTCTGTTATGCTTTTAGTTCCGATAACTAGCCCTTCCCGGAACTAAAAACCACCGACAATGACCGCCCTGATTCCGCACCCAAATACCGACCTGGAGCGACGCAAACTGGCCGAAGCTGCCCAGCACTACATCGACCAAAGCCTGAGCTTCGCCACCCGCAAAGCCTACGCCAGCGACTTTAAAATTTTTGGCGCCTGGTGCGCGGCTCACGCGCTGATGGCTTTGCCCGCCGCGCCGGAAACGGTCGCCTTGTTCCTGGCCGGCCAGGCGCAAGCCGGTGTGGCCGCCTCAACGCTGACCCGGCGGCTCGCCGCCATCAAGTGCGCTCACGAAGCCCAAGGCCACGCGACACCGACCGCACATAAGGGGGTCCTGTGGAAGAACCCCCAAAAGTGTTCGTTCTGAGCTATGTTGTTTAAATGTCTATAAGCACTGCTTCAGAAGCCATTACGCCTATATCAACGTTTCGATACCGAAGGTACGAATACAACGTGGTTTTCGAGATCCCTAATTGTTCAGCAATTTTTTTCACAGGAATGCTCCCGTTTATGTAAAGGGCTTCAGCAATGGTTGCCTTTTCTATTGCCGCTTGAGTCATCCCTTTAGGCCGTCCGCCCTTTCGACCCCTGGCTCGAGCCGACGTCAACCCGGCCTGTGTTCGTTCACGAATTAATTCTCGCTCAAACTCAGCCAGAGAAGCAAAAATACCAAACACCATTCGCCCTTGTGCAGTCGATGTATCAATCGGATCGTTTAAACTGATTAACCCCACTTTTTTTTCAATTAATTTTGTGGTCAGGTGGATTAAATGAGCCAGGTTTCTGCCCAGCCTATCTAGTTTCCAAATAATCAATGTGTCGCCTTCCCGCAGGTTTCGCATAATTTCTTCAAGCACCGGTCTTGACGTTTTTGCACCACTGGCAATTTCTTCATGAACTTGATCGCAACCGGCCTTTTTTAATGCATCAACTTGCATGGACAAAGATTGCTCTTTGGTTGAAACGCGCGCATAGCCTATTTTCATACGGATTAGTCCATTTTACTAACTGAAAAACGATATTCTGAACTAAGATTATCTGAACCGGTTTATCTTACCAATAACTACCGTACAATGCGGGTTTTTTTGACTGGTAAATCAGTCCAGCCAAACCTCCGTTTTTTTGAACCCGCATGACGAACCTAAAACGAATTTATCTTCTGCCTGAAGCAGAAATTGCTGATCTCTACGCCAGGCCCGTTTTCAATCAAAATGAGCAACAACTCTATTTTGAATTAACTCAGGTTGAATTGAATACACTCGGTCAGTTTGGCACCCTCAAAACAAAAGTACATTTCATATTGCAGCTCGCCTATTTCAAAGCCAAGAACCAATTTTTCACTTTTACATTTGATGATGCCCGAGCCGACGTTGACTATGTGCTTGCAAAATTTTTCAAAAAAACAGACGGGGTATTTCAGGGCAATATCACGCGTCAACGCATCAACCAGCAAAAACAAATTATTCTCGACCTGTTTGATTATCAAGCCTGGTCAGTGGAACAGGCCATTCAGGTTGAGGCACACATAGGGGAATTGCTCCGGTACTACCCCAAAAGTCATGATGCATTTCGTCAACTGCTGGTCTACCTTGATAACCAAAAAATTGTTATTCCGACCTACCGAAGTTTGCAGGATATGTTTACTCAAGCCTTTGCAAATGAACGCGACAGGCTTGATCAGCTCATATTGTTAATACCCCATGGGCAGCAAAAACAGTTATCTGAATTGATCGATCGGGAAGATGGGATAACCAAGCTAAACATCATACGTGCCGACCAAAAGAATTTCACCTACACCGCTATCAGTGCTGAAGTTGAAAAGGCATTGGGGCTTGAGGGGGTGTATAAATTTGCAAAGGATTTTCTTCCAACCCTTTTGTTATCCAAAAATGCCATTCGTTATTATGCCGATATAGCAGGACAATATGCGGCTTCCCGATTGAGAAGGTTAGACAAGCCGCAACAATGGCTGCATGTCCTTTGTTTTGTTTATCATCGATATCAACAAATTATGGATAATTTAATCACCAGCTTCATGTACCATACAAGGGCTATTACGGTTGATGCGAAGGCTTATGCGAAGAAGGCTGCAGCTGAGTACCATTCTGGCTTGGTGGTTGATTTACCCAAGTTGGCCAAGTTTCTCAAGTGGTTCCCAAACCGCAAGACGGGACTGGATCATGATGAACTAAACCAGGCGGCCTATAAGATACTGCCGGAAGAGCAATTTCCAGCGTTAGCTCAATTTTTGCAAGGTAGCACCTTCGATGCAAAAGCGGCCATACGTGAATTTTATTTAAAATCGTCACGTTTATCCGCGCTTTATTTGAGGCCCATTCTACTGGCTGTACCCTTTGTATTTTACAAAGAAGACAGCGATATCATGGATCTCATTGATTTAATGAAAGCGCACTATGGTAGTGGCAAACCCCCATCTGCGTTTAAATTACCAAAAGATATAGAAGACACCCTATCAAAGGCACAGCTCCCTTATTTAAAAAAAGATCCGGATGATGCGCAGGTAGATCCTCATTTATTCGAGTTTTTCGTTTACCGTAAGATGTATCGCCGCCTGGATAAAGGCCTGCTCTGTTGTAATGAAAGTGTTTCTTACTGCGACATCGATCATGATTTGATTAGCGATGCATTAGTCGATGATATTGAAAAAATAGCCCATGAGTTTGGCTATCCAAAAATTCCAATGTATTGTGATGAACGATTGGATGCAGCTCTTATGACGTTAGACGCCACGTGGGATAGAACGACAAAACGGATCAATGGCGGTGAAAATTCAGCGTTCAATATCAAAGAAATAAAAACGGGTGAGCAGGACTGGAGTTTGGCTTATGACAGCCTGGATAAACTGGATGATGCTTTTTTCAGAACCCTGTCTCAGGTAGGCCCAGTGGGAGCGAAGC
>NZ_LUUI01000170.1 GCF_001644015.1 Methylomonas lenta | reverse complement strand
TGTTTCATGCGCATTCCTAGGTAGTTCTAATAATCACAGTAGGCGGGATATCTTCGCTGCGACCCAATGGGCTTGACTTGATGAAGTGCTAAAATGCGCGCCCACGATGTTAGTTTACCTGTAATGGTTAATCAGTTTCTTGTGAATGGCTGGTTAGGTGTGACCGAAATTATATTGCTTTAAAAACAGTGCGACCGGAATGCGTGTCTACCTTAACAGTAACTATTTATCTGCGAAAAGTATAAATGCGGCTACATTGGCAGGTGGCCTTTATAGATAACAATTTTGCATGCTTAATGTGCAATTTTTGATACATGTGACACTGTGAAGATCGAAACTTTCGCAAAAATCAAAGAGCTATCAATAGTGCAGGATAAAGCGGATCAAAAATCACTTATGAAAAAATACGTCGAACTCATTGCTAAAATATAGGATGCCGATTTGCAAACAAGCGACACACAGACATCTATAAAGATAGAGACATGAGATTATCCAGTACACAAATAGACATAATCCGTAAATCGACTAGCCAAAACTTTGGGGAAGATGCGTTAATTTGGCTTTTTGGATCACGTTTGGATGACACCAAACGTGGCGGCGACGTTGATTTGTATGTCGAAGCCACACACCGAGGTACCTTAATGTCAGAATTGCGTTGCAAGATTGCGCTAGAAGACAGTTTAGATTTAGCCGTTGATCTGGTGGTAAAAGAACCAGGAAAAGACAAGCCTATTTACAACCTGGCAAAAGCTCAGGGTGTCAGATTATGACAGAGCATTTACGTCTTTTAGCTAAGCAACTTAAGCATTTAAAACAAATGCGTAAGTACTTGGAATACTCAGCGCAACGAGTTCAGCATATTTTACCGATTACAGACTGGCAGAATTTAAGTCTTGAGCAACACGAGACACTTGCCGCTTTTCGTGTTCGCTTCAGCGAATTTCAGGAACATCTGGGTAAAACAATGCGAGCCATTGCTATCGAAAGAAGAAGCTGAACGGGAACGCTTTGGTGCGGTACTCGCCTTTATGGAAAAGCTAGGGATCATCGAAAGCGTTGAGCGTTGGAAGCTGATTCGCGAGCTCAGAAATGCAATAAATCACGAGTATGAAGATGACACTGAACGGCTCGCGCAATTCTTTTTAGAAATGCTGCAAGCCACGCCGGAATTGTTTGATTACTTCCAGCGATTGCTTACTTTCTGTTCGGATGCCTATGGAGTGACGCCAGAGTGAGTGATATTGCAATAAAAGTAGAAAACCTCAGCAAGTGCTATCAAATTTATGACAGGCCGCAAGATCGCTTGTTACAGATGCTAGTGCGCAGTCGTAAGCAATATTATAGTGAATTTTGGGCGTTAAAGGATGTGTCCTTTGAAATCAAAAAAGGCGAAACCGTAGGCATTATTGGACGAAACGGCAGTGGCAAATCCACCTTGTTGCAGATGATTTGCGGTACGCTTAATCCGACCGGTGGCAGGATTAAGCTAATGGTCTGCCTACCGACTTGTTGCGTTTAAGCGCCAGAGAGAATTAATAAAATGAGACTGACAAAACAACAAACAGAAGCAATTATTCAAACAGTCACCCGTTTGGCTGGCATGGGAGCGGCTGTCTATTTATTTGGCTCCAGACTCAACGACCACGCAAAAGGTGGAGATATCGATCTGTTCATCGAATCCGATACGCAGCTATCGCTAATACAGCGCGCACAAATTAAAATGCAGCTCGAATCAAAACTTGGTTTACCCGTTGACATCGTGTCGAAATACCGTGGTGCAGTAGCAACACCTTTTCAAGTCATCGCTCAGTCTCAGTCGACTCAATTGGAGATATGATTGGATCAAACTATCCTCAACTCAGAAAAACTGCATCTTGCAGAACTATTAGAAGCCATACAACGTTGCGTTTACTTCATGGATGCTTCAAGCAACAAACTAACATGGCCATTAACTGCAGATCTGCTAGAAACGCAGAAGAAGGATGTCGTGCTATTTGAGGCAATGGCGGCAATCAACGAGAGATTCGCCAAATTACAGGATACACTGGGTGCAGCCATGCGACATGCCAGCATACTTGCTGGGGAACCCTCCGATAGTTTTCTCAAGATGCTTAGCTTGCCTGACCAAACAATAAGTACAATGGACCTGTCCAACCGGTTTCTCTTTTGTCTTCTTTAAAGAAGTGAAAATATGAATAATCAACCTTTTGATTTAAATGATATTGAAAACGAACCTTCTGACGAACAACTGCAGGTTTTGATGAACGCGGTAGCAGTTGAGGCGCGTAACAAAGCCAGAATTGCCCGCGAACAATTGATGGATGCCTTGCGGAAAGAAATCAACAGGGTCAATGAGATACATGAAGGCTTATGATCGAGGATTATAGCTCTCGGTTAATTGTTGTGGCTGGTCCAAATGGATCGGGTAAAACGTCGATTACAGAACAATTACTAAGACACGAGTGGATGGCGGGTTGCGTTTATGTCAATCCAGACTTGATTGCGCGCGACCAATTTGGTGACTGGAACTCCCCTGATTCGGTGTTAAAGGCCGCCCAAAAAGCGGCTGAGATCCGTGAGCAATGCTTGGGTGAAGGCAAGAGCCTGGCTTTTGAAACGGTGTTGTCTGCGCCAGATAAGGTTGACTTTATTCGACGAGCCAAGAAAGCAGGCTATTTTGTGAGATTATTCTTTGTAGGGACAGACGATCCTTCCATTAACGCCAAACGGGTTGCAATGAGAGTGATGGAAGGCGGGCATGATGTGCCTATCGGTAAAATCATTAGTCGCTATGCCAAGTCGTTGGCGAATTGTTCCTTGATAGCAAAGATTTCGGATCGTTCATATCTATATGATAACTCTGTAGAAGGAGAGCAAGCCCGTCTGTTGTTTCGAGTCGCAAATGGAGTGCTGATTAAACACTATGGGCCAATAAACCCTTGGGCGCAGGAAATAGCAAGTTTACTGCGCACTTCGTCAGATGATCTTAGGAAATAGAAATGAAATCACACGGTGACATTGCCATCAAAGTAGAAAACCTCAGCAAGTGTTACCAAATTTACGGTAGGCCGCAAGATCGCTTGTTGCAGATGCTGGTGCATGGGTGTAAGCAATAGTATCGGGAATTTTGAGCGTTGAAGGATGTGTCCTTTGAAATCAAACAAGGATAGACCTCTGGTATCATAGACTAAATGGAGGCAGTAAAACCAAATCGCTATGGATGATTTGGGGGTACGCTTAACCCGCTAGAAGCTGAATCAAACTAATGGTCTGCCTACCAACTTGTTGCGTTTAAGCGCCAGAGAGAATTAATAAAATGAGACTGACAAAACAACAAACTGAAGCCATTATTCAAACAGTCACCCGTTTGGCTGGCATAGGAGCGGCAGTCTATTTATTTGGCTCCAGACTCAACGACCACGCAAAAGGTGGGGATATCGATCTGTTCATTGAATCCGATACGCAGCTATCGCTAATACAGCGCGCGCAAATTAAAATGCAGCTCGAATCACAACTTGGTTTACTCGTTGACATTTTGTCGAAATACCGTGGTGCTGTAGCAACACCTTTTCAAATCATCGCTCAGTCTCAGTCGACTCAATTGGAGATATGATTGGATCAAACTATCCTCAACTCAGAAAAACAGCATCTTGCAGAACTATTAGAAGCCATACAACGTTGCGTTTACTTCCTGGATGCTTCTAGCAGCAAACTAACCTGGCCATTAACTGCAGATCTGCTAGAAACGCAGAAGAAGGATGTCGTGCTATATGAAGCAATGGCTGCAATCAAAGAAAGATTCGCCAAATTACAGGATACAATGGGTGCAGCCATGCGACACGCCTGCATACTTGCTGGGGAACCCTCCGATAGTTTTCTTAAGGTACTCAGCTTTTACGAAAAAAAGGGTGTACTGGAATCGGTTGAGTCTTGGCAGTTATGCCGAACCGCCCGCAACCTTGCTGCACATGACTACGATATCGAATACGCAGAAATCGCCGACCATTTTAATGCGCTAAAGAGCTTAACCCCATTGCTCTACATTTGCGCCGAACGCTTCCTCAGCTATTGCCAAGAGGAACTGAGTATTTTACCTAAGCAAGTAGATTTCACGACAGAGTTCATGTTGATTGTAAAAATAAAACAAACTGACGAAAGCAGGATACATCAATGAGCGCATCCGACATCGCCATCAAAGTGGAAAACCTAAGCAAGTGTTACCAAATTTATGACAGACCGCAAGATCGCTTGTTACAAATGTTGGTGCGTGGGCGCAAGCAATACTATCGTGAATTTTGGGCGTTGAAGGACGTGTCGTTTGAAATCAAAAAAGGAGAGACCTTTGGCATCATTGGACGTAATGGCAGTGGCAAAAGCACGCTCCTGCAAATTTTGGCAGGCACTTTGTCGCAAACCAGTGGTGAAGTTAAGGTCAATGGCCGCATCGCTGCACTACTAGAACTGGGCAGTGGCTTTAACCCGGAGTTTACCGGTAAGGAAAATGTCTTGCTGAACGGGCGGATATTAGGCCTAAGCCCAAAAGAAATTGAAAGCCGGTATGATCAGATTGTCGAATTCGCCGATATAGGCGAATTCATCAATCAGCCTGTTAAAACCTACTCCAGCGGTATGTTTGTGCGTCTAGCATTTGCCGTTCAGGCGCATATCGATGCTTCAATTGTTATTATCGATGAAGCGCTAGCTGTAGGGGATATCTTTTTTCGCCAAAAGTGTTATGCACGTCTGGAGCAATTGCGAAATTCGGGGGCGGCTATTTTACTGGTTTCTCATGCTATGCCAGAAGTAGAGCAGTTCTGTAAGCAGGCTATACTGCTGGATCATGGTATGCAACGATTTATTGGTTCATCTTCTGAGGCGGCAAAACATTACTATTTACTTCATCAACCTCAAGCACGGGGAGTAAGTAAACCCGCAGCAGAATCAACCGTAAGTCAAGCTTCTGTTGTTAGCATTCCCATCACAGAACGCCCATCACTAGAGGCGTTCATCGACATATCGAATAAGGCACAAGTAACAAATGGTCAGGCGCGTTGTATCGGTGTTGCCTTATGCAACATTGCTGGTGAGCCTTGCAAAAGTTTTCGTCAGGGCGATACGGCTGTTTTTTACTATGAATTTGAACTTGCTGAATACATAGGCATCCCGATTTGTGGGCTAACCATAATTAATGACAAGGGAGTAATTGTTCATGGCAAGAATAGTTGGCAAAGTGAAGCGAATGTTTTGGCCAGCTATGGTGATGGGAGTAAGGTAGTTTGTCGACAGGAAATCAGTCTTGACATTGCACCTAGTGAGTACACATTTCAAGTTGGTTTGGCTTATGTCAGTGAGGATTGTTGGAATAATCGCAAAACAATCAGTCATGAAGAAGAAGCAAGTAAAGTAACTCGTGTATGCCATGTTCCACAAGTTGGTCTTTTTTCAGTAAGAACTAGTTTGCGAGATGGAATAAACTTTTTGATGCATCACGGAGTAGCAAATTTGCAGGGAAAAATCACAATATCGACAGTACCTAAACCATCTAATTAAATTGTTCGTAACAAAAGTAAGAGTTAAATTTAAATGGATAAACCCATTGTTTTGACAGAATACCCAAAATCAGGAGGATCATGGATTGTATCCATGATTGGAGATGCACTTGAAATTCCAAAGCGTGACATATATGTAAGGCCAGGGTTTGATTTATTTGAAATAGCTAAACATCCTTGGTACATGGGAGTAGAAAATTTTGACTTCCCCATAAAATCAATCATCAAGAGTCACGAGCTCCCCAACTCATCTTTAATTGATTTTGACGCAAGATATATTCATTTAGTACGTGATGGTCGTGATGTGGTTGTTTCAAAATGGTTCTTTGAAAAAGATTTTTGCGTTAAAAATGGAATAACTTCTTTGTTTGATAAAAATTTTGATGAATATGTAGAAGAAGTGGCGCAAGAATGGACTAAATATGTTCTAGATTGGATGAATCAGGGTGTTATAACAATTTATTATGAAGATTTCTTATCTGCGCCTGAGAAATATTTAGATGTTTTACTTAAGCAAGTGTCGGATTTTCATGTTCAGGAAAGTGTTTTGAAGGAAGTTGTGTCTAAGCATACAAAGAAAAATTCTTCTGAATCATTGAGCAAAATATTTAAACATAATACTTTTGTCCGAAAAGGCATTTCTGGTGATTGGAAAAACCATTTTTCAAAGAAAAATATTGAGTCTTTTGATTCTGTAGCCAGAGATGCAATGTTATTGCTCGGTTATGAGTCATGATTCTCTTTTAAAAAATAATTGACTTGGACAATTTTCAAAAATGAAAACATATTTAATGGCAGCTGATTCAGTGCTTCAAGGCTACGATGCTGTTAGTCTCCTGTATCCACATATTCCACCTCTCAGCCACTGGCGTGCTTGGGAATACGCGGCGTATCAGAACTATCGACTTCAAGGTCGTATACTTGACCTAGGTTGTGGTGATGGACAATATTTTCGCTTAATTTGGCCGGATGCAATCGATGTGGTTGGTGTGGACATGAGTCAGGAAGTGGCTGAATTGGGTCGATATAGTGGTGTGTATCGCGACGTTCACGTCGCACCCGCTCAACATGTACCCGAACCTGATGCCAGTTTTGACCATGTTTTTGCCAATTGTTCACTGGAACATATGGATGATTTGGATGCCGTATTGGCGGAAATATATCGTTGCCTTAAGCCCGGGGGAACCATGTTGTGTAGTGTGGTGACTGATCGCTTTGTTCAGTGGTCTCTGTTACCTAAACTTCTTGCTGCTGCAGGTTTTGATGACGTAGCTAAAACACTGCAAAAAGACTTTCTCGATTTCCATCACCTAGCTAATCCCTTGTCTGTTGATGCTTGGTTGAATGCCTTTGAACAAGCCGGTTTGGTGGCTGATGAACATATTCCGATTTTGCCAAAGTTCAATAGCAGTATATGGTTAATGATGGATGGCCTTTGGCATTTGAAACGAGTCGGGGGGGGCGAAGTGGGGGATGAGGTGTTTCCTTTTCTGGCTTCCAACCAGAATTTTCCTGATGCATTCCGAAAAGTATTTGCGGGATTATTGGAAATGGAAAATGATTGGCAGGATTGTAGTGGTGCCGTTTTTCTTGTAAGTAAGCCAGGATAAAGATAATGACAACTTGTTGGTGCGGAAACGCTGAATTTAAATCTTTTAGTGCCGAATATAGTCAATGTAATGTCTGTGGGACTTTAGTCTCTCTCGAGGGCATGACTCCCGACCAGTTAAAGGTGCTCAATGACGAGACTGACTTTTACGGAAAAAAATATTGGCTTGACCATCAAAGTCAGGATCTTGATTTTCCTGATATCCATAGTCGTGCTCGTAATGACTTAACCGAGCGCAATCTACATTGGTTGAAAACCTGCCTGAAATATTGCTTGCCACCTGCCAAAATACTGGAGTTGGGTTGCTCGCACGGTAGCTTTGTCGCGCTATTGAGTCAGGCCGGCTATGATGCTTCCGGTGTGGAAATGAGTCCTTGGGTTGTTGAATTTGGCCAGAAAACTTTTGGTGTACCTATATCCATTGGCCCGGTCGAGTATCTCGATATTCCCCCTGGCAGTCTGGATGCGATTGCTTTGATGGATGTACTGGAACATTTTTCTGATCCTGTTGCAACAATGACACATTGTTTGAAGTTGCTGAAACCTGAGGGGATGCTATTAATTCAGACGCCGCAGTTTACGGAAGGTATGAATTATGCTGAATTGGTAGAAACAAACGGTGCATTTCTAGAGCAACTAAAGTCCGACGAACATCTTTACCTCTTCACGAAAAGTTCGGTCACCTTTTTGTTTCAGCAACTGGGTGCTGAATACATCCAGTTTGAGCCAGCTATCTTCGGTCACTACGATATGTTTTGTGTAGTTAGCCGGGTGCCGTTGCAGGCTAACAAGCCTGAACAGATAGATGCAACTTTGTTAAGCAGCCCTAATGGGCGGTTGACTTTGGCTCTGCTTGATTTGCGGGCACGAGAACTGGATTTGGCTGAAAAATTTTCTGAATCAGAAATTGATAGGTCTGCTCGATTTGTTCAAATCCAAACGCTCACGGAGATGGTGAAGAATTCCCAAGCTACGCTGAAAGAGACCGAAGCTAACTTGCGGGCTTTGTTTGCCCGTAAAGCGTTCCGTTACTGGTTTAAAGTTTCAAATTGGATAGAACTTAAAGAATTGGCTAAACGAATTGGATTTTAAATGGATAGACAAATCAAAACTATAGCTGTTGATTTAACACCCATTCTCCCTGGTGGAGAAAATGGCGGAGCGAAAATATTTGTATTGGAATTGCTGGTTCGTTTAGCAGAAATGGTACCGCAAACCCAGTTTATATTGCTTACTCAAGCAGCATCGCACGAAGAGCTGACCTCATTGGATCGTGCCAATATGCATCGTCAGATGGTCATTGGCCCTATAACAGCTAACTCCTTGCCCTCACGTTTGCGATGCTTAGTCTCACGTACTTTGCCGTATTTACCTGGCAGAGTGCGTAGGTTTGCAAGTCGGCTAGGCTACAAACTGAATTCGATGCTGAAACGCCGAAGATCCGGTTCGTTGTTGCATGACATGTCTGCTGATCTGCTTTTCTGCCCATTTACGGCACCCACATATTTCGAAATTGGCATTCCGACGGTGTGCACTATTTACGATCTGCAATATAAAACCTACCCGCAGTTCTTTTCCGAGCAAGAAGTAGCGCACCGAGATCGGATTTTTATTGAGGCTTGTCAAAAAGCAGCGGCGTTGACAGCTATTTCGGACTACTCCCGTGATTCTGCCATCGCTCATGGAGGCCTTGAACCGTCGAGAATACGCACTATTCATTTGCGCATGGCTCAGCGTATTGTTCCCGAAGATCAGCAAGATTTGAGTGTCTTGGAACGTTTAAAACTCAGTCATCATCGGTACCTGATGTATCCCGCTAATTTTTGGCGGCACAAGAACCACGAAATGCTTTTGACGGCTTTTGGCATGGCTTGTCGGGAAGGTTTGCCTGAGGATATAAAGCTAGTTTGTACAGGAGCACCTGGTGAACGCAGGGAATTCTTGATGCATTCGGCGCAAGCGATGAATTTGGGCGAACGTATCCTTTTTCCTGGTTTTCTTCCCAGTTTAGAATTAGCCGCGCTGATAGGGAATTGCATCGGTGTAGTATTTCCTTCACTGTATGAGGGATTTGGGTTGCCGGTTATCGAAGCTATGGCGGCTGGTGTCCCCGTAGCCTGTAGCAACCGGACTTCTTTGCCAGAAGTGGCGGCAGATGCAGCGATCCTGTTTGACCCACGTATACCCACCCAGATTTCGCAAGCCATGATTTCTCTGGTCGAGAATGCAGAGTTGAGGGTGCGACTCATTGAAGCGGGCTTACAGCGGGCAGAAGAGTTTTCTGATTCTATGCGAATGACAAGGGAATACTGGGAGCTGTTTCAATTTGCATGTGGCAATAAAAATCATGAAAACCTGATAACTGGTATTTACTTGGACGGTTGGTCCAGTTCCCAAATAAATATCCAGGTCGGTTCGATAGCAAATGCTCAAGCTCTGGAAACGGTATTTACGGCGCCTCAACATAAGATAGTGATTGAAGCCTATTGCGACGGAGAGGCAATACAAAAACCATTGTCAATACTGGCTGGAAAAGAAGCTACTTTATCATTGCCGGTGGAGCCGCAAGGCGGTTTGTACGAGCTGCGAATCTCGCCAGTCTTTGTTCCAAGTCTGATGGGGTTGGGCACTGATCAGCGTGAACTGGGAGCAAAGGTGCTGCGATGTGGTATTAGTCTAGATAATGGTGAATATCTCCCCTTTTATCCAGAGCAGGTTCCAGCATGAAAGTCAGTATTGTTACGCCATCATATCAACAAGGGCAATTCCTTGAGCGGACGTTACAAAGCGTTGCCAATCAGGCCTCGATGGATTTTGAAATCGAACATGTAGTCTTCGATGGAGGCAGTACCGATAACACTGTTGAAATACTTAGAGACTTCAGTCCTAAAGTGCGTTGGGAATCAAAAAAAGACAATGGGCAAACCGATGCTGTCAATCAGGGCATCCTCGCCACCAATGGTGAAATTATCGGCTGGTTGAACTCCGACGACATCTATTATCCTGGAGCCATTGCCCGAGTGGTAGCCTACTTTAAAGCCAATCCGGAAATTGATGTGGTCTACGGCAAGGCCGATCATATCGACCTGGAAGATCAAGCTTTTGAAAGCTACCCTTCGGAGCCATGGGATTTCGAGCGTCTGCAAGAAACCTGTTTTATTTGCCAACCGGCCTTATTTTTCCGGCGACAAGTCGTTGAGCAATTTGGTCTGCTCGATGAATCGCTGAACTACTGCATGGACTACGAGTATTGGCTCAGGTTGGGTAAAGCTGGGGTGCGATTTGGCTATCTTGAAGAGAAGCTGGCTGGTTCTAGGTTATATGCAGATAACAAAACTCTTGGTTCTCGAGTGAAAGTGCATAAAGAAATTAACGATATGTTTAAAAAGCTGTTTGGTAAAGTACCAGATCGTTGGCTGTTTAATTATGCGCATGCTGTGGAGGAACAGTATTCTACCCGAAAGGGCAATGGGCCTTTTTTTGCGTTCAAAATTGGCATGAATTCACTTTTAGCAGCCTTAAGATGGAATAGAAGGATTTCTAAGGCAATGGTTAAATCTGTTTGTAGATGGATCTACGGGTAATATGAGATCAATTTTGGCAATGCAATTTATCGGGAAATTACGCGGGTATGATTAACAACCAATATGCAAATAGTGAGGTGCCAAGGATAGCTATCGTGCTGCCATGTCACAATGAAAGTGAATCAATTAATCACGCGGTCACTCAACTTACAAGCTTAATACATGAATTAGCTGATGAAGGGCTGATAACAAAGGATTCTTACCTTTTCTTTGTTGACGATGGAAGCACGGATAACTCATGGGTGATGATTGACAAATTAAATCAGAATAATAAAGCTATTAAAGGCTTGAAATTATCTCAAAACTTTGGTCATCAAGCTGCACTGCTTGCAGGGTTAACCGAAGTAGCTCAGAACTGTGATGCTGCAATATCAATTGATGCCGATTTGCAACAAGATCCACTAGCTATTCGAGAGTTTGTAAAAGAACTCCATAAGGGGTTTGATGTTGTTCTTGGGGTCAGAAATGACCGTAATTCAGATGGATGGCTCAAGAGGCAAACGGCTTTAGGGTTTTATAATCTCATGCGAATAATGGGCGTTGATATTGTCCCAAATCATGCAGACTACCGCCTACTCAGTAAAAGAGCATTGGAAGCGCTTGCGCTTTTCCCAGAGCCGAGCATCTTTTTACGAGCAACCTGTCTTCAGTTAGGTTTCAGGGTTAGTACTGTCTTCTTTGATGTTAGTGAAAGGCGGTTTGGACAGACTAAGTATTCGCTATCAAAAATGCTAAGGCTTGCTTTGCATGGAATTACTTCTTTTAGTGTCGTACCGTTACGAATGGTTGCAATATTAGGTTTTGTAATATTCCTGTCTAGCTTGGTGATGGGGGGCTATGTGATTTGGCATACATTATTTGTTGGCGATACGATACCAGGTTGGGCATCAATTACACTGCCAATCTATTTTATTGGTGGTGTACAGCTTCTATGTCTTGGTGTGGTTGGAGAGTACGTCGGACAAATATACAAAACTGTAAAAAAACGTCCTAGGTGGATTAGTGAATATAAACTGGATTAACCTTCTTTGGTCGGCTAGCTTATTTGTTATTTACATAATCACTAGTTGTTTTGGCTTGTACCTAATTAAAGCAGCAGAAGGTTGGAAAACACCTACCTTTGCCATCGGTTTCGTTCTTTACGGAGCAGGTGCTGTACTTTGGATGGTAATCCTTCGCCTGATGCCGTTGTCGTTCGCTTTTCCTATTGCTGCAGGCTCCCTTGTGATCGGTACAATGCTGACAGGAATGTTCTTTTTAAGCGAAACCATTACGATCTGGCAAATTGCAGGTGCATTTATGATTATAACTGGCATCGTTTTAATAGCCATTAACCGTTGAGTAAGACCATGGATAAACTAGTCGAGCAGCAAAGAGAACATTTTAATGAGATATCTGAAAAATATTTTGAGGCTAGAAAGCACCCCAATCATCTGTTGCTAAAAAAGCTTATTTGGGAGAAATTTCTAAAACGTAATAGATGTATTGGGGCAGAAGTAAAGCGCGTTTTAGAGCCTATGTGTGGTATGGCGGAAGGTTACGAGATACTTAGCAAGAATTTAATACAAAATTTTGTCTACCAGGGGTTCGACTATAGTGAAAACATGGTGGAAATTGCGCGGACGCAAAATCCATTGCTTAAAATAGAATGGAATGACGTAACCACTTATCAAGCCTCGGGTGATTTATTTGATTTGATAATTCTGATTGGCGGACTTCATCATGTATATTCGCGTACTCAAGATATTCTAAAGAATCTAGGGAATTCTCTTCTACCTGGCGGATATTTTTTGAGTTTTGAACCAACTCATGATAATTGGTTAGCTAGACGTATCCGGCAACGAGTTTACAAATCAAATGATCTTTTTGATGATGATACGGAACAGGGCTTCGAGTATCCTGACCTTGATCGGTATTTCAAGAATGCTGGTTATGAGAAGGTCGATGAAGTATACCCAGGCTTAATTGCATATATTCTTTATTATAATCCCGATGCATTTCCAATGCTCAATGTTGGTGGAAAATATATTGTCAAAAGTCTTTTTGCAATTGATCGATTATTTTGGGGTAATTGGATTGGTCGAAAACTTTCTTTCGCCACATTGAGCTTATGGAGACGAATTTGAAGGGAAACTCGATTACTCAGCGATACGGAATAATAGTTTTTTGTGTAAGCGGTCTTGTTGCTATTTTAACTGTAGTTTTAAGCGTTGATGGTTTAGGGCCTATCGATGATCATCAATTCATTCGCACAATTTTTCAAGGAAAGCCCTTTGGCTATTATATTCTGCCAGAGCTAGGCCGCTTCATACCGTTAACTGCACAAGAATATGTTCTTACTTCAAGAATTATTGAACCATCACCTTTTCTTTTTCATTTTATTGGTGGCATCAAAGTTCTGTTGATTGGCGTGCTATTGTTTTATTGCTTGATGTTGACGAGGGCGAATAGTTGGGCACTTGCTATCTTATGGTGTGTCACAATGTATTCAATCGGCTTCGCTAATGCGGCTATTAGATTACAAATAGGCGAGTTAAATGCTCTTTTTCTAATACTTGTTTTTGTTTGGTCCACATTAGTATCCGAAAAAGTGACATCGTTAATTTCGTCAAGGCAAAATATCATCGTCGTTACTGGGTTAGTCGCATTAGCGGTAGCCTTTCTTTATAAAGAATTGATATTTGTTTTTGCGCTTACATTCGGAGCCGTAGAGCTTTTAAGATATTATCGACAAAAGCAAGGCAAAATTCCGGCCCGCATTTGGGCATTACTAATCATTGGTGCATGTTATATCGTTTTTTACGGGCTATGGCGTGTCACTTTTGCCACTAGTTCTAGTTCTTATGCCAGTTTGCATGCGACAGCTATTTTGGATGTCATTAATTTTTATGCAACAAACGATCCATTTATAATATTCATCGTATTGCCTTTAACATTATTTAGAGTTTTATTAATTATTCGTAACGCTAATAAGCATACTGTTTATGATTCTTTTATAGTTGCAGCCAGTGCATATGTAGGGGCTTTTTTAGCCTTGAGAATGTTTAATACCTATTACCTATTGCCTGTTTATGGTTTTGCTGTTTGCGGCATAGCTGGAATTTTGGCTGGCCAAGCGGCTACTTGGTCTAGTACCGTCTTGTTAGTTACAACTGGGCTCCTAGGTGCAAACACATTGCCAGTGGCAGTTTTCGATATGCAGTCATTGAAATCAATTGCTAATAATCATTACCAATTTGTTCAAGTCCTATCAAAATGGCTTGTAGAAAACCCTTTACCAAATTCAGAGCACCGTAATCTAGTTTTAAAAGGTGTTAGTCAGGGAAGCGGCATAGAAATAATTGTTAGTTTAAAAACCTTTCTTGAATCATTAGGGACACCAGATGCATTTTTTGAAATAAAGACCACTGAGGTGGATGATAATAAAAACATAAGTTCATATTATGGTGTTAAAGATGAATTGGTTTACACCGGTAATATTGGTGATATCTTGGTCTTTAATCCGTATCAGAAAGTAGTTATAACTCCTCCGCTTCAGGCTCCATCATATTATGAAATTTATCGAAGCGGATTCGAATGGGCATTACCCCGATGGACAGGGTGGGATTGGTTAAAGATATGCGTGTTCAGTCAAAATAACTGCACATCTGGCATTTTTGCAAGTAAGCAGTACACAGGTTATGCAGCAATGTTAGTGCGTCGGCTAGCCTCCCCAATTCAATTAGCCCCATTGAGTTCACCATCCTATCGTATTGAGCCATTGGATTTACCATCCACAATGCAGGCAGGTATAACTAAAAAGCTTGATGTATCAATTGAAAATACTGGAAGTGAGACTTGGCCCGCTAATGGTATTTCTAGTCCTGGTATGTTTGTCCATCTTTCCTATGTTTGGATAAATGAAAATGGTCAAGTTGCGTTTGAAGGGAATAGATTTACGTTTCCGGAGCCTATACAACCAAATGATAAAACTAAGGTATCAATTTTACTCAAGATGCCAATGCAACCTGGAAAATATAAGCTGTTTGTTAGCCCAGTACAAGAGAATGTTGGATGGTTCTATACTCAGAATAATAATGACGTCACTAAAGTAATAGATATTTATTGATGAATGAACTTTTGACAAGCTCGCCAAGCAAGTTTCTAAAAAATAGAATTTTCGGATGTATGAATTTATAAATTTTGATGAGGTAAAAAGCCAATTTAATAGTATATAAAAACACCAAAAATATTTTAGGTAAAGTTATTAATTTATAAGCTCATAGTATATGATGTCTGAATATTAAAATCCCCTAAAGTATTTTTACCTTAATATCTTTAAATAATTTAAGAAAATATTAGGTAGTGTAGCTGCAGTTTAAAAAATATATTTATACAGTTATGATAAGGCAGTCCCTCCCCCAGTCAACCTATAGGCTAGATATTGATGGCCTCAGGGCGATAGCAGTAGTTAGTGTTATTATTAACCATTTTAATAAGGATTTAATGCCAAGCGGATATCTTGGCGTTGATATATTCTATGTAATATCAGGATATGTAATATCCTTATCATTGGTTAGTCGGTCGCATGATGGCTTTAAGAACTTTTTACTGTGGTTCTACGAAAGGCGGATCAAACGTATACTTCCTGCTTTAGTGGCTTGCGTTTTAATCACCAGTGTGCTTATTTGCTTCTTGGACAGCAATCCTGATGTATCACTTCAAACTGGCATTGCGTCACTGTTTGGGCTTTCAAATATTTATCTATTTAACCAAGCGGCCGATTATTTTTCACCATCAATGGAAGTTAATTTTTTTACACAAACTTGGTCGCTAGGTATTGAAGAGCAGTTCTATTTTTTATATCCAGTCTTAATTCTTATCGCTGGTTTGGGTCGACATGAAAATGGGGTGAGGAACTTATTATTAATTGTTGCTATAATTTCTATCGCATCACTCGTTGGGTTTGTCTGTATCTATAACGTTAATCGACCGGCAGCGTACTTTTTGTTACCCACTCGTATATGGGAACTTGGTGCAGGTTGTTTGTTATTCTTGTATTCCGTTCACAGTGCTAAACTCAAGATATTGTCATCAAAAGGATCAGCAATTTTACTGGTAGCGATAATAGTAAGTTTCTTTATTCCTATTCAATTTGCAATTTTCGCGACTATATTAGTGGTGTTATTTACGATACTGCTTATCGGCATTACTCCTCCTTCTTCGGTGACATATGCCATTCTGACCTTGCCAATTATTGTTTATTTAGGGCGAATATCATTTTCTTTGTATCTTTGGCATTGGAGTGTTTTGAGTCTTAGTCGGTGGTCCATAGGTATTGACGCGAAGACAGTGCCTTTTCAGATTGCGGTAATACTGATTCTAGCAAGTGGATCGTATAAATATATTGAAAAACCTCTTCGTAAGGCGCAATGGTCGACTAAAAGCTTACAAACAATAGGTTATGGAATAAGTGTATCTATTTGTTCAGTATTTCTATTATGTATCCTGTTATTCGATCACAATCGATTTATTATTAATCATAATGCTTTATATTCCCCTCCTGCTTACTTGCCACTCAAGAATAATGTTCTTTTGAATCATGATCCAATATGTGTTGTAGATGGTAATAAAAGGCTGCTAAATGCTGATACATTTGATTTGTGTACTGTTTTACCTAGGATTGTCGATGGACAAATGATTTGGGTTGTTGGCGATAGTCATTCTGGACATCTGCAAGGACTTCTATATGCAATGCATGATAATACTGGCATAGGCGTTCATTTAATAGAAACTCCAGGGCGACCGTTTCCATCAAAAACAGATGATAAATTTGAAGCTAGAGACATTATATTTGAAGAAATTAAAGAAAGGATGCATTCTGGAGATATCCTTCTTGTTGCTCGTGGATTTATTAGTACAGCGACGGGAAAAGTTGCTGCAGATGTGTCGCCATGGATAGATAAAATACCAGTTTTGGCAAATGAAATGTCATTAAAAGGAGTTAATGTTGTAATTTTTGGACCACCTCCTTTGTTCAAGTTTGAGGATATTGGTATTTGTAAGTCTCAACTTTTGGGGTATTCATCGTGTGATGTTGATCGTGACTCAATCTCAGCAGAAATCGAAGATGTTCAGCAGATTTTGAAAAGAGTTGCAGAGCACAAGTCTAATATCTTTATTTTTAATTTGTTTGATCTCTTGTGTCCAAAATCCAATACGCGATGTTCGCCTCATAATAATGATACTTTTATCTTCAGAGATAGAGATCATCTCAATTCTTTCGGTTCAGCAAGTCTTGCTGATTCATTTATTGGATTCTTGAATAATAATAATCTTCTAAAATCTAAAATCTAAAATTTATCAAACATGAATGGTATAAATAACACTATGCACATAGGTTTTGACATATCACAGACAGGCTCAGGCAAGGCCGGTTGCGGCTATTTTGCCCACGCGTTAATAAAAGCAATGCTTGAACTTGCACCTGAACATCGCTATTCACTTTTTCCTAGTTTCGGCAATTTTTATTTTGATGCAAAAATGCCTATCGGTAATCCTTATTCGGGACGTGACCTGCATTATGGGCCAAGGCATCTGACTGGGGACGCTGCAAGCTTGTTCTGGAATGGTAATGACGTTGAAGCGTCATTAGGCACGCCGGATATTATTCATGCCAATAACTTTTGGTGTCCCACACAATTGACATCAAGCCGACTGATTTATACGTTCTACGACATGGGGTTTGCCGTTAATCCTGCATGGACTACCGAAGCTAATCGAGTAGGTTGTTTCGATGGGGTATTTAGATCAGCCATTGCGGCGGACTGGGTGGTTGCAATTTCCGAGGCTTCAAAATCGCATTATCTAAACGTTTTTCCTCACTTTCCTGAGGATCGGATTCGTGTGATTTATCCTTGTTCGCGGTTTGCAGATTCATCTACAGAGGGTAAGCGACCCAAGGCACTTGTTAATGTACCTGCCGGAGGTTATTGGTTAAATGTTGGCACCATTGAACCCCGAAAAAACCAGTATCGACTCATTGAAGCCTATGGTCGTTATTTGGCTTTGGGGGGCGCACCCATGCCTTTAGTATTGGCGGGAGGTAAAGGCTGGTTGATGGATGATTTTCAGAAACATTTGAGCGAACTGGGTGTTGAGACTCAAATCGTAATGACCGGCTACGTATCGGATGATGAGTTGATCTGGCTTTATCGCAATTGTTACGCAAATCTCTATCCTTCATTGTTTGAGGGTTTTGGCTTACCCGTTCTGGAAGGTATGCAGTTTGGTGCCCCTACATTGACGTCTAATTCCACTTCGATTCCCGAAGTAGCTGGAGATGCAGCTATACTGATTGCTCCTGAAGATACAGAGTATTGGGCGCAAATAATGTTGCGGCTTTCTGTGAACAAGCAAGAGAGAGATCAGTTAAGTGTTAATGCGCTAAAACAGGCAGGGAAGTTTGATTGGAAGCAGAGCGCAGCTGCTTTGCTGCAACTTTATGGTGAAGCGCTGGCTTCTCCAAAACGACGGATGGCTGAATGAAGAGAGCATTGATTACGGGTATTACCGGGCAGGATGGTTCGTTTCTGGCAGAGTTTCTGCTGGAACAAGGATATGAGGTATTTGGTTTAGTTAGGCGAGAGAGTTGGTATCGGCCAAATAATGCAAGTCATTTGGCCGATAAGGTGCATATATTGTTTGGGGATATGTCAGAGGGCATTGATATTTCCTCTGCTTTGCAGGATGCCAAGCCTGACGAAATTTACAACTTAGCTTCGCAATCTCGCCCTGGTGAGTCATGGGCTCGTGCGCCGGAAACACTTATGATTAATGGCATGGGAGCCATTCGTTTGTTTGAAGGTGTACGTCATGCTTGTCCTAAAGCGCGGGTATATCACGCATCATCTTCTGAAATGTTCGGTCGTACCAACATTATTCCGCAAAATGAAGATACGCCTTTCAATCCAGCCAATCCTTATGCAGCCGCTAAGGTTTATGCACATCAGATGGTGAGAATATATCGCGAGAGTTATGGTTTGTTTATCTCAAGCGGGATTTTGTTCAACCACGAAAGCGAGCGGCGACCACTGCATTTTGTGACCCAAAAAATTGCCTACGGTGCAGCCTGTGCTAAATTGGGTGTTCTTAACTCACTTGACCTGAATGAATGCGGGCATCCAATTGTTTCTGAGGGCAAACTGGCTCTTGGTAATCTTGAGATTTCACGGGATTGGGGTTATGCAGTCGACTTTGTAAAAGCAATGTGGTTGATGCTGCAACAAGAGCAGCCCGATGATTTTGTTGTGGGTACTGGTGAGCTACATACTTTGCGCCAACTTTGTCAATTCGCATATGAACATGTTGGTCTGGGTTGGCAAGACCATGTTGTCAGTGACCCTGCTTTGGTACGACCACTGGAAACCAGTCAAACTCTCGCGGATGCATCAAAAGCACGACACGTCCTGAATTGGCAGCCAACTGTTACTTTCGAGCAAATGGTAGGCAAAATGGTTGATGCTCAGATTGTTAGGATTGAGTTGCAATTGCGCGACAGAAAATAATTTGATTCTTATAAATTGTTAGACGAGATAGTGAAAATGAAAAAAGCTTTAATCACCGGTATCACCGGTCAGGATGGATCTTATTTAGCTGAGTTTTTATTGGCTAAAGGTTATGAAGTGCATGGTATCAAACGCCGAGCGTCATTGTTTAATACCGAACGCATTGACCATATTTATCAAGATCCTCACGCCCCACATCCTATGCTCAAGTTGCATTACGGCGATTTGACCGACACTTCAAATCTAAACCGTATCCTACAAGAAGTGCAACCGGACGAAGTCTATAATCTTGGGGCTCAGTCGCACGTTGCAGTGAGCTTTGAATCCCCTGAATATACTGCTGATGTCGATGCGATTGGTGCATTACGACTTCTTGAAGGTATTCGCTTCCTTGGTTTGGAAAAAAAAACTCGGTTTTATCAAGCCAGCACTTCTGAACTTTATGGTTTGGTGCAGGAAATTCCGCAAAAAGAATCTACGCCTTTTTATCCTCGCTCACCCTATGCGGTTGCTAAGCTCTATGCTTACTGGATTACCATAAACTACCGTGAAGCCTATGGTCTTTATGCCTGTAATGGTATTTTGTTTAATCACGAGTCGTCTCGTCGCGGGGAAACCTTTGTTACGCGAAAAATTACCCGTGGTTTGGCAAATATCGCGCAAGGACATGAACAATGTTTGTTTATGGGTAATATTGATGCGCTAAGGGACTGGGGACACGCTAAAGACTATGTGGAAATGCAGTGGCTGATGTTGCAACAGGATAAGCCCGACGACTTTGTTATTGCTACCGGCATTCAATGCACTGTGCGTGAGTTTATTAATAAAGCAGCGAATCAGTTGGGAATAGAGCTTTCATGGGAAGGGGATGGTGTAAATGAATTGGGGCGAGTACTTTCGATTACTGGTGATAATGCACCTGCCCTGAATATTGGCGATGTTGTTGTCAAGATCGATCCGAGGTACTTCCGCCCAGCTGAAGTGGAAACGCTTTTGGGCGACCCTACTAAGGCAAAAGAAACTCTCGGCTGGACACCGAAAATCACACTTGACGAGATGATTGAGGAAATGGTTGCTCATGATCTGGATAAGGCTAAACAGCATGTCTTGTTAAAGAGTAAGGGATTTAAAGTTTCTGTGGGGCGCGAGTAATGGTTTCCATAGCCAAAGATGCAAAAATTTATGTTGCAGGTCATATGGGAATGGTCGGTTCTGCTTTGGTGCGTAATCTTGAGGCTAAAGGCTACCTCAATATAGTTACACGTTCACGATCCGAGCTGGATTTGCTGGATCAAAAAGCCGTTCAAACTTTCTTTAAATCCGAAAAACCGGATTATGTTTTTCTAGCTGCAGCTAAGGTGGGTGGAATTCATGCCAATAATACATACCGAGCTGATTTCATATATGAAAATCTAATGGTCGAGGCCAATGTTATCTCGAGTGCTCATCAGGCAGGTTGTCTTCAGATGTGTTTTCTGGGTTCCAGCTGCATTTATCCGCGTGATTGTTCGCAACCTATCAAGGAAGAGTATCTTCTTACGGGGCCATTGGAGCCGACTAATGAACCTTATGCAATTGCCAAAATTGCGGGTATCAAGCTATGTGAAAGTTACAACCGTCAGTATGGTACTCACTATGTTTCGGTGATGCCAACCAATCTATATGGCCCCAATGACAGCTACGACTTAAGTAACAGTCATGTTTTGCCGGCATTAATTCGTAAGGCACATGAAGCTAAGGTAGGTGGTGATAAAGAATTGGTAGTGTGGGGGTCTGGTAAGCCAATGAGGGAGTTTTTGTATGTTGACGACATGGCTGATGCCTGTGTTTTTTTGATGGAGCAGGGCATTAGTGATGGGGTGTTCAATGTTGGGACAGGGGTGGATGTGACTATTGCAGAGTTAGCTAAGACGGTCATGAAGGTGGTGGGTTTTAACGGCGAGATTTTGTTTGATGCCAGTAAGCCCGATGGTACACCGCGCAAGCTGTTAAATGTTGATCAAATGAAAGATTTAGGTTGGCAGGCTAAAACATTATTAAGCGATGGGATTGCTAAGGCTTATGCAGATTTTTTGACCTCAACTAGTGCGTAATCTGACAGCATTTTATGAATATACTGTTTGTGCTCTATGGGGATTTTAATAGTAATAGTGCTCATCCTTTAGCGCTTTATGCGCGGGAGGCTCATCTAATGGGTCACTCTTGCGCAGTTGCTGTTCCTAATAATCTGGAAACGGCACAACAGTATTCAAAGCTTGTTTTTCGCCCCATGCTTTACAGCGATGTGTTGAGTGATCCTGAGTCAGTTTTTCCTGATGCTCGTTCAGCCGATGTTGTTTTCGCTTGGACACCGCGAGAAGTCGTTAGATGTTTTGTTACTTCATATATGGTGAAATGTCCGACACCTTTAATTATCTATTTGGAAGATCATGAGTTATGGATTTCTTGTCGGGCTTTAGGGCTTGAAGAGGCAAGTTTGGCTCAACACACAGATCAGAGTATTGCCGAACGTTTGCCGAATACATTTTCTCATCCCTTTCGTTACAGTGGTTTTATTGGTTTAGCGGATGCTGTGGCCGTTATCCAGGATAAACTTGCTATCGAGTGCCCCCCCTGGGTTCATTGTGCCACTGTAATGCCAGGTGTTGATCTGGAGTTTTTTTCTCCAAGAGAGGCAAATTCTATTTTGCGCAAGCAGTATGGCATTGCTGAAAATGAGCGAGTTATCGTATACACCGGTGGATTAAATAGCTTTACTAAGCCTGCTATTGAAACATTGTGCAGAGCAATAGGTGTTATTAACAGTCAAGGTTATCCCTGTAAACTAATACGGTCAGGTCCAGTTTCTTTAAGTTCTCTCTCTCAGCTACCGTCAGAAGTTGCCGATGCTATCGTAGATCTTGGGGTGTTACCCAGAGAAGAGTTGCCCGATCTGCTTGCACTGGCAGATGTTTTGGTTCAGCCAGGAAAAGTTGATCCATTTGAAGACTTGAGATTACCTGGAAAGCTACCTGAGTTTTTAGCAATGGGTAGACCTGTGCTGATGCCAGATGTAAATATTGCCCATTTACTTGAGGATGGTGTAAATGTCATTTTGACTCGTACTGGTAGTGCTGAAGAGATTGCAACAAAGTGTATAGCACTTTTTGCCAATCCACAGCAAGCTGATAAGATTGGTCAAGCTGGTCGATTGTTTGCGGAAAGAAATTTTGATGCAAAATCGCAGGCTAAACAGATGTCACATGTATATAACATCGCATCTGAAAACTATAATGCTGCTATTGCTGCGAAAGTTTGGCAAAGTGAGTATAAAAATGTGTCCCAACTGTTGGCTCTTAAACTACAATTAATAGCAGATTCAAAGGCATCAAAATTTAATTCTGCAACAAATGAAGTGCTGAAAGAGCATGCTAAATACATAGAATTAATGCAGTTGCGTTTGGATGGGTTGGAAGTTAGAGTCAATGAGCGCCATAAGTGGATTACTAAGTATATATGGGGAACATTTGTTGGTTTTCAGTTATTACGAATCAAAAAAGTTTTTAAACTACTGCCTTTTGCCTTATCAATGTATGGTGGGCATCGCGGACTGATTATGCATTTGTTGGGAATTTATAAAGACGAAGGTATTAAAGGAATCAAGCGCCGAGTCCTGGATCCTGGTACTAAACTCACGTAATCACAAAGCTAATTACATGGGATGTATTTGAGTAATTTGAGTCTCAAGTGGCGTGACAAATTGCTGCAATTTCAATTTTGACTTGAATATACCCCTCCTAGGCAGAGCATGATAAACAATAATTATTGCCACGATGTGTCCGCAGTATTGGTCACTTACAATCCAAGTTTCGAAGATCTTAAGTCAGCAATTCATGCGGTTTCGAGCCAAGTATCTGATATTTTTATTGTTGACAATGCTTCGTCCAGTTTTTTACTGCATTGGTTTGACGAATTTAATAATTGCCAATCGGCTGCAAAAATACACATACTGCAGCAAGAAAATAACTTGGGTATTGCCGCTGCCCATAATATCGGAATAAGACAAGCTGTTGCATTAGGTGCAAAATATGTTTTGTTACTGGATCAAGATAGTCAAGTAGCTTCAGAAATGGTAGTGCAGTTGCGGTCTGCTTTTTACGAATTGAGTGAACAACAAGGCATACAAATAGCTGCACTTGGTCCGCAATATCAGGATGTTGAAAATGGTGTGTTATCCGATTTTATACACACTGGTTTATTTTCTAGCCATATAGTTCGTACAGACAATCCAAACATTGTTGATGCAGACTTTTTAGTTTCTTCAGGATCATTGATTCCTGTTTCTGCATTTGAAATCGTTGGGATGATGGATGAAAGTCTATTTATTGACGGTGTCGATACAGAATGGTGTTTTCGGGCAAAATCCAAAGGCTTTCAAATATTTGGGTTATATGGTGCTTTAATGACACATTCGCTCGGAGAGCGGCGAAAAGAAATTCCCTGGTTTTGGCGTAAGCGAACCGTGTCTGTTCACAAGCCATTTCGCTATTACTATATGATCCGTAATAGCATTTTATTGTATCGTCGAGAGTATATGCCTTGGCGTTGGATATTTGCCGATATAGCAAGATGTGTAAAAGTGGTACTGTTTTTTAGTCTGACAGCAGAAAATCGTATTACATTTCTACGAATGGTATACCTTGGAATAATTGATGGCTTAACGTGTAAAAGTGGCAAAAGAAATGACCTGTAAGGTAAATAGTGTTTTCTATCATGTTTCTGCAGTATTGGTCACTTACAATCCTGATTTGGAAACACTTTTTACTGCAATTCAAGCTATTTCGAAACAAGTTTCTAATATTTTAATTGTAGATAATGCGTCATTAAATTTTTCAGAGAACTGGCTTGAAGGATTCAAGGATCAGATGCCTGCAAAATTGTATTTTCTTCACCAGAAAGAAAATTTAGGTATTGCAGCTGCGCAAAATATTGGTATTGAAAAGGCTTTGACGTTAGGTGCTGATTTTGTTTGGTTATTAGATCAAGACAGCATTCCTTCAAGCTCAATGGTAGCAGAACTCCTTGCAGTAATGACGTGCGCTCAATCCAAACAAGAAACTTTTCCAGTCGCAGCGGTCGGACCAGCCATAGTCGATAGGTGTTCTGGGAAAAATTATTATTTCATGACCGATCGTGATGGATTTCCACATAAGTGGACGCCATCAAAAGTTATCCAAGAACTTCCAATGTTCCAAGAGGTAACAGTTTTAGTGGCATCTGGAACACTTATATCTATTGAAGCGATTAAATATATAGGTGGGATGCGTTCAAATTACTTTATTAATCATGTGGATACGGAGTGGTGTCTGCGGGCTAAAGCAATGGGTTATAAGCTGTTAGGCGTACCTACATCAAAACTAGAGCATCGGTTTGGCGACACCACTAAACAAGTCTGGATTTTTGGTTATAAAGAAGTGATATACCATTCCCCGTTACGTAATTATTACGATATTCGTAACACCTTGTTGATGTTGCGTGATACCCCAATGACGTGGATATGGAAAGCCCATTTTATAGGGCGGTTTATGCGTCTGGCTTATTTTCTTGTATTTGCTGAGGAGCGATGGCTGCGTTTAAGGTACATGACTTTAGGTATGCTTCATGGGGTAATGCGCATCAGTGGGCGGCTTGAGACAAAAACAAATCATTGTTCAATGCTGCCAGTCTCGTCGCTTGAAAAATACAAATGTGGCAAGCTGATTAAGAGTTAGATTGTTACCTAGAGGATTTCAATATTTTCTTTTATGCCAACCAAGAACTTTCAATATGTATATTCCTATTAATGGAGCCTGTGTATACTGCTCAGCACATAGATCTTTTGGTACTTAGCAGCCTAAGTAGATCTAATCATATATTACGAATGGTGGGTTCATGGTTTATCTGTGATATTAACGGATTTTGTTCAGACGATTTTTTAAGTCAATGAAGAAGCCACTTTTATCAGACGTTCAACGCAGGGTACTGGTCGGTTGATTTGAAAAGCATTACTTTTATACAGTCTATTCGGGGGAAATACCTTGATTTTTGTTAGATCATTCATCGGAGCTGCGCTTTGAAGCCGCAAAAATTATCTGAAGATTGTGATGTCATCATTGTTAATTACAATGCGGGTGATTTATTAATTGATTGTGTTTTGTCAGCTTTTGCGGCTGGGGCAGTGTCTGTCATTGTAGTGGATAACGATTCAACCGATGGCAGTCTGGAACAATTAGAACAGGCTATGGGTCAGTCCCAGGGGCTCATCGTCATTCGTAATAATCAAAATCTTGGCTTTGCAGCTGCTTGTAATATTGGGGTGAATGCCTCTACTTCACGTTTTTTACTGTTTTTAAATCCCGACTCAGTTTTGGAGCTTGATGCATTGTCTGAATTATCTAAAGTATTAGACAGTTCGGAGAACATTGGTATGGTCGGAGGCTTGTTGCGAAACCTGGATGGTTCAGAGCAAGTTGGGGCACGGCGGGTTTTTCCCACGCCAAAAAGAGCCTTTGTGCGTGCATTTGGACTTTCAAAATATAGCAAAATCTTCCCGCACATGTTCTCTGACTTTTTATTGCACACTGAGCCTTTGCCATTAGAACCTATTCTGGTTGAGGCTATTTCCGGTGCTTGTATGCTGGTTAAGCGTGAAGCAATTGATGATGTTGGCTTATGGGACGAAGGCTATTTTCTGCATTGCGAAGATCTGGATTGGTGCATGCGGTTTTGGCAAAAGGGCTGGAAGATATTGTTTGTGCCAGACGCAAAAATAACCCATATCGCCGGTTCATGTAGCCGAAGTCGCCGAGTTTTTGTCGAATGGCATAAGCATAAAGGTATGCTACGGTTTTATCGTAAATTTTTCAGGCAGCAATATCCTGGCGTCCTGATGGGGTTAGTCACATTGGGGGTTTATTTAAGATTTTTAGCAGTTGCGGGTTATTACACTTTTCAGCGGTTAAAAAACTATAAATTCATTATCTTATGAGTATGATCAAGACAGTTGGGTTATTGGGAGCAACCAGCCATGTTGGTCTGGCTTTGTTGCGTGTGTTGCAGGGGAGTGATTATCAGGCGATTGCCTTTTCACGCCAAATTACTAAGTCGCCAATGCCATTGCCAGCAGAAATTGCCGCAATTCCGGTGGGTGATTCAGTGCGATGGAGTTCAATAGAATCTTTGCCTACGATTGTAAGTCAGCAGGCTATTGCTTACTGGATTAGTTTGGCGCCAATTTGGGTGCTGTTAGATTATTTGGATCAGATTCAAAAGAGTGGTGCCCAGCGTATCGTAGTTTTGTCATCGACCAGTCGTTTTACCAAGCAAGACTCATCAACAGCTTCCGATAAATTGCTAGCCCTGCGCTTTATTGATGCGGAGGCTAAATTACAGGCTTGGGCGGAGGAGCATGGTATACAATTTGTGATATTACGCCCGACCTTGATTTACGGCTTAGGTAAAGACAAAAATATTTGCGAAATAGCGCGTCTTATTCGGCGATTTAGGTTTTTCCCCTTATTGGGGGAGGGCAATGGTCTGCGTCAGCCTGTGCATTGCCATGATGTTGCACAGGCTTGTGCTAGTGCTCTAGTTGCTAATGCTAGTGCCAATAAGAGTTATAACTTATCGGGTGATGAGGTTTTAAGCTATAAAAACATGGTTACACGGGTTTTCGAAGCGATGAAATTCAAGCCGCGTTTTTTTAAAGTCCCGATGTTTATTTTGCAGGCTTCTATCTTGTTAATCCGTTTGATCCCGCGTTATCGCAGTTGGTCGTTTGCCATGATTCAGCGTATGAATAAGGATATGATTTTCGATCATCAGGATGCTGAGCGCGATTTAGGTTTTAAACCTAGAAAATTCATATTGCATGCTGACGACTTGCCTTGATGTGTATGTAAGCAAAATGATTGAAGTGGAATGCCCCGGATGGTATCCGGGGTAAAGCTATTCTTTTACTGCCAATCTTTCCAACAGTTTTTCTAAAAATACCACCTTATCTTCCATATCCTTAAATGCCTGGCTAAAGCGTAATTTATCCGCGCCATCGAATTTATACACCTGTGATTGACTTTGTATCATGCTGATTAATTCGCCGGTATCGATTTGTGGGCTGGCAGTAAACACAATGCGGCCGCCAGTGGCGTGGGCTTCGATTTTCTTGATGCCTAAATGGGCGGCTTGCTGCTTTAGTTCGGTAATAGCGAACAGGGCTTTGACTTGATCCGGCAGTAGGCCAAAACGATCGATCATTTCAATTTTCAGTTTGCGCAAGTCGTCTTCGGTTTCTGCGCTGGCGATGCGCTTGTAAAGTACCAGTCTGGCATGAATGTCGGGTAGGTAGTCTTCAGGAATCAGGGCCGCTATTTGCAAATCGACTTCCGGACCCGTATCCAGTGGTGCATCCAATTCCGGTTGTTTACCGGATTGCAAGGCTTTGACAGCGCGTTCCAGTAATTCGGTGTACATGGTAAAGCCGATTTCCTGAATTTGTCCGCTTTGTTCATCGCCTAATAGCTCGCCGGCACCACGAATTTCCATATCGTGCGAGGACAGCATGAAGCCGGCTCCCAGTTCGCCGGAGGTTTCAAAGGCTTCCAGCCGTTTGATGGCGTCTTTGGTCATTAACGATTTGGGCGGCACAATGCAGTAAGCGTAGGCGCGGTGATGCGAGCGACCGACCCGGCCACGCAATTGGTGTAACTGTGCCAGGCCCAGTTTATCGGCGCGGTTGATGACGATGGTGTTGGCGCTAGGGATATCGATGCCGCTTTCGATAATGGTACTGGCAATCAGTAGGTTAAAACGCTGGTGATAAAAATCCAGCATGATTTGTTCAAGTTCGCGTTCGGCCATTTGGCCATGGGCAATTTTTATGCGGGCTTCGGGCACCAGTGTTTCAAGTTCGCGGGCCATTTTATCCATGCTTTTGACGTCGTTGTGCAGGAAAAACACTTGTCCGCCGCGTTTGATCTCGCGCTGGCAGGCTTCCTGAACTTGCGAGTCTATCCATTTCGTGATGAAGGTTTTGATGGCGTGACGATTGGGTGGCGGGGTAGCGATAATGGAGATATCCCGCAAGCCGGCCATGGCCATATTTAAGGTGCGTGGAATCGGTGTTGCCGTCAACGTTAGCATATCCAGTTCGTAGCGCAGCTTTTTGAAATGTTCTTTTTGGGTGACGCCGAAACGGTGCTCTTCGTCGATGATCACCAAGCCCAGGGCTTGATATTTCATGTCTTTGGATAGCAATTTGTGGGTGCCGATGATGATATCGACTTTGCCTTCAGCCAGTTCATCGGTAACGATTTTTTGCTGTTTGGCGGTGACGAAACGCGACATCACTTCGATACGCACCGGCCAGTCTGCAAAGCGGTCGCGGAAGTTTTGGTAATGTTGCTGAGCTAGTAAAGTGGTCGGCACTAAGACTGCTACTTGCTTGTTGCTTTGTACGGCAAGGAAGGCTGCGCGCATGGCGACCTCGGTTTTGCCGAAACCCACGTCACCGCAGACCACTCTGTCCATCGGTTGAGTGGCTGTCATGTCGTGCAAAATAGCCTCAATCGCACTGAGTTGGTCGGGGGTTTCTTCAAAAGGAAAGCCGGCGGCAAAGGCTTCGTAATCACTGTTGTCGATTTTAAAAGCAAAGCCTAGTCTAGCGGCGCGTTTAGCGTGTATGTCCAGCAACTCGGCAGCGACATCCCGCGCCCGTTCCATGGCCTTTTTCTTGGCTTTGCTCCATTGTTCGGTGCCGAGTTTATGCAGTGGGGCATTTTCTGCACTGACACCGCTGTAGCGGCCGATAAGTTGTAGCGAGGAGACGGGCACATACAATTTATCTTTATTGGCATACTCCAGCATTAAAAATTCAGCTTCAATATCGCCGACAGTTAAGGTTTGTAAGCCCAGATAACGACCAACACCGTGTTCCTGATGCACCACTGGCGAGCCTATGCTGAGCTCGTTAAGGTTGTTGAAGATATTTTCCAGCTCACGGGCGGCGGATTGCCGGCGTCTGCGTCTTTGCTGAGCTTTGGAGCCGCTGAGTTGGCTTTCGGTAATGATGGCAATCGGCGGCAATTGTTCCAGACAATTTGCCGCACTCCCGCCTTCCATGGCGGTCGGCGTCAATGTATCCTGATGATTCGATGCACTTCCGTGTTCCGTGGCGGTCGAGGATGGATCAAGCCATAAGCCTTGATCCATCGGTGCGATGACGATGCAGGGTGATTCCTCGGATTGCAGAAACTCGGGCCAGCTGTGGATTTGTTTGGCGCTTAGTTTGACGCTTTTGAGTTTGTCGAGCAGGCCTTCACGATGGCCGGCGGTTTCGGCGACGAACAGGATTTTGCCGCTAAAGCTTTCGATGAATTGGCGCAATTGTTGTGCCGGTTCTTTCAATCGATTGTCTATGGCAAGGTCTGGTAGGCTTTTACAATGAAACGCTGCAGATTGCTCAGCCTGATTGTCCAGCATGATGCGGCTAAAGTTTGCGCTATGTTGTTTAATTTCAGCCGCGGATAAAAATAATCTTGTGGGAGGTAACAACGGTCGGTCGGTATCGTATTTACGTTGCTGATAGCGCTCTTCGATTTCGTTGTAAAAGCGTTGGGCATGCTCGGTAAAACCGGTCGGCAACACAAATAAAGCGCTTTTGGGTAAATAGGCGAATAATGATTCGGTATGTTCAACAAACAGTGGCAGGTAATATTCTATGCCGGCCGGGGCGATCTGTTTGGAAATGTCTACATATAACGGGTTTTTGGGAGACGATTCCGGAAACTGCTCACGAAATGCTTGCCGAAAATGTTTGATGGCCTCATCGGTAAATGGAAATTCGCGGGCTGGGAATAGCTCGATTTTGTCCATTTTGGCTTGCGACATTTGTGTGTCGGGGTCGAAACTGCGTATCGATTCCACATCGTCATCGAATAATTCAATTCGATAAGGCTGTTTGCTACCCATCGGAAACAAATCCAGAATCGAACCGCGCACAGCAAATTCGCCGTGCTGATAAACTTGTGAAACGCATTGGTAACCGACAGCTTCCAATTTACTGCGAGTAAGCTCCAGGTTTAAGCTACCGCCCACTTCTATGGCAAAGCTGTGCGCTAGTACATGCTCACGAGGGGCTAAGCGGTGCATCAGGGTGGAAACGGAAACGATCAGGGCGCCACGCTTGGTTTCTGGTAATAATGCTAAGGCGCGTAGCCGTTCGGAAATGATTTCCGGCAGAGGTGAAAAAACATCGTAGGGCAGGGTTTCCCAGTCGGGAAAATGCAGAATAGGCAGGCTGTCATTGAGGAAAAAGGCCAGCTCATGTTCCAGTCTTAGCGCTGTTTGCGTGTCTGGGGTAATGATGACCAGTAGGCGATTTTCCTGGGCTATGGTGGTGGCGAGTGCCAGTGAGTCGCCGCAGCCGGTTAATCCGCTCCAGTAAATTGGGCTGTCAGCGGACTTGGGCAGGCGTGATGTAAGCGGTATTGATGACGGCATTGCAGTTTCGGTAAGCAAATAGTGGCTTAATTATAAACGCGATACGCTATTGCTGCCTCAGCAAGCGAGGAAATAATGGGTTTTGCCTAGTTTAGGCCGATGTTTTTTTGTTGTAGTTCAATATCCTGCATATAGCGCTGAATATTGGTTTCAAAGCTTGCAGGTACAGTAATAAATAAGCAACCGATTCTATTTTGCCAGGTCACCGAGCTAGAGCGTACCTGGATGTTGTTTTTGATCACAAAAGAAACTAAAGCCTGGTTGCCATTATTTAGATGTAGGTTGCAGTCATGGAATTCTGTGTCAGGCTGCAGTTGCTCGCTCCATTTGGGATCGATATTGAAAAATGAAAAGCCAGTGATGCTGAGATCGCACAGTTGAAAAGTAATGCTTTGTCCCGGCTCGTCAGACTCGGCTAGTTGTAAATTTAACCGGCAAAAACTGGATGAATGGGAAAATGGGATTTTTACTCGATAAAACTGTCGCCGCTGCAGCCAGAAAATATCGTCAGGTATTGGCATGCAGAAAGCCCAATCGCTGCCAGTCTTTACTTTTGTAATGCTTTTGCCGCTGAATGATACCTTGATACCATCTACTTCAGTGCGGAATAATACCTTGCTCGACTCCAGCAATTGTTTATCCACAGCTTCTGAAGGTCCGCAGTCCAGCTTGATGAGATTATTTTTTTTGTCCAGATCAACGATCATGGTCAAAAAAGAGGTATTCCTATCACCAAAATGCGCAGAGATTAGGCACTTTTTAGTTAACAGCTCATTAAAGTGGTTAAACACTACTTTAGCGTTCTTAACTAGGTAATCCGAGTCTGATGCCATTAAAAGATGTTAATTGTTGCTGATTAATAATGGGGCTATTGTAAAATAGCTGGAAACATTGTGCACAAAAAAGGGTATCTTGATGGGGTGGTTGTTATTGTTTACTGCGGGTTGTTCGGAAATTATTTTTGCTTTAAGTCTTAAATACAACGAAGGGTTTAGTAAATTATGGCCCAGCGTGGTGACCTGTGTCTCCGGTGCGGGTAGCTTTGGTTTGTTAATGTGGTCTTTAAAAACCCTGCCATTGGGCACGGCCTATGCCGTCTGGACGGGTATGGGAGCCGTCGGCGTGGCTATCATTGGTATTTTTTTATTTAAGGAGTCATCCGACTGGGTTCGTTTGGCTTCTATTATGATGATTGTGATTGGTATCGCCGGCTTAAAACTAACCCACGTTGATTAATGTTGCATCTAATAGCAGACTCATGCTTGTCACAAGCCTTGGTAGAACGTATCGCAAGCAAGGATAGTGTAGTCTTGCAAGCCGGTTCGGCCTGGGCTGCCATTGCTGGGCATCAAGACAATACACAGCTAAATCAACTGTTGTCGCAGGGTTGTGATGTTTATGTATTACAGGATGTGCTAGCCATGCAGGGTATAGAGCGGCAAAAATTGCTGCCAGGTGTTCTGGCTATCGATTATCCGGGTTTAGTAGAACTAACTGTAAAACATCCTGTCATTCATACATGGTGCTAATGGTTGATGGCATGTCTCTGAAAACCAGTGCTGATGGTTTTTTGCGCGACGCAGGGCTTTGGAATGAACGGGTTGCCGAAGAACTAGCGCGGCTGAATAACATCGAAATCAGTCCGGCACACTGGGAGATTTTATGGTTTATTCGCGACTATTATTTTCAGTATCAACACTTGCCCAATGCTCGCATGTTTGCTGCTGCGATACGCAAAAAACTGGGTGAAGATAAAGCCAGCAGCCGCTATCTGCAGAAACTATTTCCTGCAGGACCTTTAAAATACGCCTGTAAATTGGCTGGTTTACCTAAGCCGCCTACCTGTTTGTAATTCAATTAAAAATATAGAGAATATTGCATGAGTAACCCCCGCGTTGGATTTATCAGTCTGGGCTGTCCAAAAGCCTTGGTCGATAGTGAGCAAATTTTGACCCGCTTGCGTAGCGAGGGTTACCAAGTCTCGCCTAACTACAAAGATTCCGATTTGGTGATCGTCAATACCTGCGGTTTTATTGACGCGGCAGTGGAGGAATCATTAGATAGCATCGGTGAGGCTTTGGCGGAAAACGGTCGGGTAATTGTCACGGGTTGTCTGGGCGCGCGACAGGATGAGATTTTGGCCCGCCATCCGCAAGTGTTAAAGATTACCGGCGCCCACGCTACCGACGAGGTCGTCGCAGCGGTGCATGAGCATTTGCCGCCGATGCACAATCCGTTTTTGGATTTATTGCCGCCGCAAGGTATCAAGCTCACACCAGATCATTACGCATATTTAAAAATTTCAGAAGGTTGTAATCATCGTTGTACATTTTGCATTATTCCTTCCATGCGCGGTGACTTGGTTAGTCGGCCGATTGATGACGTGATGCTGGAAGCCGAAAAACTGGTTGATGCTGGCGTTAAGGAATTGCTCATTGTGTCGCAAGACACCAGCGCCTACGGCTTGGATTTGAAATACCAACAGCGCTCGTGGCGTGGGCGAGATGTACAAAGCCGTTTTTATGATTTGGCAGAAGCGTTAGGTGAATTGGACGTTTGGGTGCGTATGCACTACGTCTATCCTTATCCGCATGTTGATGATGTTGTTCCTTTGATGGCGGCTGGCAAAATTCTGCCCTATCTGGATATTCCATTTCAGCATGCCAACAGCCGAATTCTAAAACTGATGAAACGGCCGGCGGCTGCGGAAAATAATCTGGAACGGATTCGGGCCTGGCGCAGTATTTGCCCCGATTTAACGATACGTAGTACTTTCATAGTCGGGTTTCCCGGCGAAACTGAGCAGGAGTTTGAAGAGTTGCTGCAATTTTTAACAGAAGCGAAAATGGATAGAGTGGGTTGTTTTGCCTATTCACCAGTCAAAGGTGCGGCGGCTAATGAGCTGCCTGATTCTGTGCCGGAGGCAGTCAAGCAAGAGCGGTTGGCTCGCTTTATGGAGCACCAGGCCGGCATTAGTGCTGACCGTTTATTGGGTAGAGTGGGCGGGCGTGAAACCGTGCTGATTGACGAGGTGGTTGAGGAAGGGGCCGTCGCACGTAGTAAAAGCGATGCGCCGGAAATTGATGGTCAAGTTTTCATCGATGGTGCAACCCATTTGAAAGTGGGTGATTTCGTTGAGGTGGAAATAGAAGAAGCCGATGAATATGATTTATGGGCAAGACTGATCTAGGGGTCATAATCTAACCTGATAGTTAGGTTTCTTCAGCTAAACCGGAAAAGTCTGTCATGCCCGCTGGGAAGCGGGCATCCAGTGCTCGTGATGCTATGCCGCGATGGTTAAGGAATATGCATGGAATATCATATGCAAGAATCCTGTG
>NZ_LUUI01000169.1 GCF_001644015.1 Methylomonas lenta | reverse complement strand
AAAAAAAGCGGTAGAATGGTCGGCTCTTCAGGGGGTAAGCGAAAAAGATTAGCTCCTGAGGATGCAGTAACGGTGGATGAGTATTTTAGTGGTCGAGTGGTTTGAGAGAGTGGTTTTTAACTTCCTTGAAAAATAAATTTGACACAAACCTGAAATGCTGTAGAATACACCGGCTCAACAGGGGATAAGTCTCCTGGCTCTTTAACAACCGAAATCGAAATAATTTGTGTGGGTATGTATGACGACTCATTTCTGTTAGAAATAGTCGATACAGACCACGTCAATTGAGTAATTAATTACGTTCTGTAATCGAGACCAAGATTGGGCACTCATCTTACTGAGTGTCAGATTGAAAATTAAACTGAAGAGTTTGATCATGGCTCAGATTGAACGCTGGCGGTATGCTTAACACATGCAAGTCGAACGGTAGCAGGCCTTCGGGCGCTGACGAGTGGCGGACGGGTGAGTAATGCATAGGAATCTGCCTATTAGTGGGGGACAACGTGGGGAAACTCACGCTAATACCGCATACGCCCTACGGGGGAAAGCTGGGGACCTTCGGGCCTGGCGCTAATAGATGAGCCTATGTTGGATTAGCTAGTTGGTAGGGTAAAGGCCTACCAAGGCGACGATCCATAGCTGGTCTGAGAGGATGATCAGCCACACTGGGACTGAGACACGGCCCAGACTCCTACGGGAGGCAGCAGTGGGGAATATTGGACAATGGGCGAAAGCCTGATCCAGCAATACCGCGTGTGTGAAGAAGGCCTGAGGGTTGTAAAGCACTTTCAATAGGAAGGAATACCTATCGGCGAATACCCGGTAGACTGACATTACCTATACAAGAAGCACCGGCTAACTCCGTGCCAGCAGCCGCGGTAATACGGAGGGTGCAAGCGTTAATCGGAATTACTGGGCGTAAAGCGTGCGTAGGCGGTTATTTAAGTCAGATGTGAAAGCCCCGGGCTTAACCTGGGAACTGCATTTGATACTGGATGACTAGAGTTGAGTAGAGGAGAGTGGAATTTCAGGTGTAGCGGTGAAATGCGTAGAGATCTGAAGGAACACCAGTGGCGAAGGCGGCTCTCTGGACTCAAACTGACGCTGAGGTACGAAAGCGTGGGTAGCAAACAGGATTAGATACCCTGGTAGTCCACGCCGTAAACGATGTCAACTAACCGTTGGGCGCTTTAAGTGCTTAGTGGTGGAGCTAACGTATTAAGTTGACCGCCTGGGGAGTACGGCCGCAAGGCTAAAACTCAAATGAATTGACGGGGGCCCGCACAAGCGGTGGAGCATGTGGTTTAATTCGATGCAACGCGAAGAACCTTACCTACCCTTGACATCCAGAGAATCTGTTAGAGATAGTAGAGTGCCTTCGGGAGCTCTGAGACAGGTGCTGCATGGCTGTCGTCAGCTCGTGTCGTGAGATGTTGGGTTAAGTCCCGTAACGAGCGCAACCCTTATCCTTAGTTGCCAGCGGGTAATGCCGGGAACTCTAGGGAGACTGCCGGTGATAAACCGGAGGAAGGTGGGGACGACGTCAAGTCATCATGGCCCTTATGGGTAGGGCTACACACGTGCTACAATGGCCGGTACAGAGGGCAGCGAACTTGCGAAAGTAAGCAAATCCCAGAAAGCCGGTCCTAGTCCGGATTGGAGTCTGCAACTCGACTCCATGAAGTCGGAATCGCTAGTAATCGCGGATCAGAATGCCGCGGTGAATACGTTCCCGGGCCTTGTACACACCGCCCGTCACACCATGGGAGTGGGTTGCAAAAGAAGTAGGTAGTCTAACCTTCGGGAGGGCGCTTACCACTTTGTGATTCATGACTGGGGTGAAGTCGTAACAAGGTAGCCCTAGGGGAACCTGGGGCTGGATCACCTCCTTACAAAGACAGAAACGCGTTATACGTACTCACAACAAATTATTTCGATTGAAAGACGCACCTGGGTCTGTAGCTCAGTTGGTTAGAGCGCACCCCTGATAAGGGTGAGGTCGGTGGTTCGAATCCACCCAGACCCACCAACGCATAAATGCGAGACGAAAGCAGCGAGGCGAAAGAGGAAACAGTCAAACTGTAGACACTTTCAACACAAGGCATTCGGCTTTAGTCTTTATACTATTCGGGGCCATAGCTCAGCTGGGAGAGCGCCTGCCTTGCACGCAGGAGGTCGGGAGTTCGATCCTCCCTGGCTCCACCATCAAGCTCGTAACATAGGCTTTGGGTGACGTTTTAAAAACTTCGATAGATCATCAACTCTATACCGTTTTAACCGCAAGGTCGAGACCCTATAGAATTGGTATTCATACCGATAGCTCTTTAACAATATGGAAATCTGTAGTAAACATCACGATCTGCCAAGATCGCGATGCAAACGAGTTGCAGTTTGAATGACACAATGGTTGCAAAACGGTTGTGAAAAGACAAGCAGCAAATCGTTCTCAAGCAAAAATCAGCGAACATGTCAGCTGACAAGATAACTTGAAACCAAAGCGGCGCAAAACGACGAAAGACGTGAGTCTGAAGTGGTCGAGCAAAGCCAGACGTATTCGGGTTATATGGTCAAGTGAATAAGCGCATACGGTGAATGCCTAGGCAGTAAGAGGCGATGAAGGACGTTGTAGCATGCGAAAAGCTTTGGGGAGCTTGCAAACAAGCATTGATCCAGAGATGTCCGAATGGGGAAACCCGGCTCACATAAGTGAGTCATCCTGCAGTGAATACATAGCTGCTGGAAGCGAACCCGGAGAACTGAAACATCTAAGTACCCGGAGGAAAAGAAATCAACCGAGATTCCCTAAGTAGTGGCGAGCGAACGGGGACTAGCCCTTAAGCTAGAAAGATGTTAGTGGAATGGTTCTGGAAAGACCAGCGATACAGGGTGATAGCCCCGTACACGAAAATGTCTCTTTAGTGAAATCGAGTAGGTCGGAGCACGAGAAACTTTGACTGAACATGGGGGGACCATCCTCCAAGGCTAAATACTCCTTACTGACCGATAGTGAACTAGTACCGTGAGGGAAAGGCGAAAAGAACCGCGGAGAGCGGAGTGAAATAGAACCTGAAACCGTATGCGTACAAGCAGTGGGAGCCCCTTCGTGGGGTGACTGCGTACCTTTTGTATAATGGGTCAGCGACTTACATTTTGTGGCAAGCTTAACCGAATAGGGGAGGCGTAGCGAAAGCGAGTCTTAATAGGGCGTTTAGTCGCAAGGTGTAGACCCGAAACCGGGCGATCTATCCATGACCAGGTTGAAGGTGTGGTAACACACACTGGAGGACCGAACCCACGTCTGTTGAAAAATACGGGGATGAGTTGTGGATCGGAGTGAAAGGCTAATCAAGCTCGGAGATAGCTGGTTCTCCTCGAAAGCTATTTAGGTAGCGCCTCGTGTATAACTGCTGGGGGTAGAGCACTGTTTCGGCTAGGGGGTCATCTCGACTTACCAACCCGATGCAAACTCCGAATACCAGCAAGTTTCAGCACGGGAGACACACGGCGGGTGATAAGGTCCGTCGTGAAAAGGGAAACAGCCCAGACCGTCAGCTAAGGTCCCAAAATCTATGCTCAGTGGGAAACGATGTGGAAAGGCCCAGACAGCCAGGAGGTTGGCTTAGAAGCAGCCATCCTTTAAAGAAAGCGTAATAGCTCACTGGTCGAGTCGGTCTGCGCGGAAGATTTACCGGGGCTAAGCATAGTACCGAAGCTACGGATTCACGCTATGCGTGAGTGGTAGAGGAGCGTTCTGTACGCCTGCGAAGGTTCATTGAGAAGTGGGCTGGAGGTATCAGAAGTGCGAATGCTGACATAAGTAACGATAAAGGGGGTGAAAAACCCCCTCGCCGAAAACCCAAGGTTTCCTGCGCAACGTTAATCGACGCAGGGTTAGTCGGTACCTAAGGCGAGGCCGAAAGGCGTAGTCGATGGAAAACAGGTTAATATTCCTGTACCAATAGTAACTGCGATGGGGTGACGGAGAAGGCTATATCAGCTGTCGGTTGGAAGTGGCAGTTTAAGCAAGTAGGCATGTATCTTAGGCAAATCCGGGATACTCTATGCTGAGATGTAATGACGAGCGGTTCCTCGGAACAGCGAAGTGATAGATGCCATGCTTCCAAGAAAAACCTCTAAGCTTCAGGTTATTAGTGGCCGTACCCCAAACCGACACAGGTGGGTGGGATGAGAATTCTAAGGCGCTTGAGAGAACCCAGGTGAAGGAACTAGGCAAAATGATACCGTAACTTCGGGAGAAGGTATGCCCTCATTACGTGAAGTGACTTGCTCACGGAGCGGAAGGGGGTTGCAAAAAATCGGTGGCTGCGACTGTTTAGCAAAAACATAGCACTCTGCAAACACGAAAGTGGACGTATAGGGTGTGACGCCTGCCCGGTGCTGGAAGGTTAATTGATGGGGTTATCTTCGGAGAAGCTCTTGATCGAAGCCCCAGTAAACGGCGGCCGTAACTATAACGGTCCTAAGGTAGCGAAATTCCTTGTCGGGTAAGTTCCGACCTGCACGAATGGCGTAACGATGGCCACACTGTCTCCACCTGGGACTCAGTGAAATTGAAATCGCTGTGAAGATGCAGTGTACCCGCGGCTAGACGGAAAGACCCCGTGCACCTTTACTATAGCTTGACACTGGACTTTGAACCTACTTGTGTAGGATAGGTGGGAGGCATTGAAGCGAGGACGCTAGTTCTTGTGGAGCCAACCTTGAAATACCACCCTGGTATGTTTGGAGTTCTAACCTCGATCCATTATCTGGATTAGGGACAGTGTCTGGTGGGTAGTTTGACTGGGGCGGTCTCCTCCTAAAGAGTAACGGAGGAGCACGAAGGTACCCTCAGCCTGGTCGGAAATCAGGCGATGAGTGCAATGGCATAAGGGTGCTTGACTGCGAGACGGACAAGTCGAGCAGGTACGAAAGTAGGTCATAGTGATCCGGTGGTTCTGTATGGAAGGGCCATCGCTCAACGGATAAAAGGTACGCCGGGGATAACAGGCTGATACCGCCCAAGAGTTCATATCGACGGCGGTGTTTGGCACCTCGATGTCGGCTCATCACATCCTGGGGCTGAAGCAGGTCCCAAGGGTATGGCTGTTCGCCATTTAAAGTGGTACGCGAGCTGGGTTCAGAACGTCGTGAGACAGTTCGGTCCCTATCTGCCGTGGGCGTTTGAGATTTGAGGGAAGCTGCTCCTAGTACGAGAGGACCGGAGTGGACGAACCTCTGGTGTTCCGGTTGTCATGCCAATGGCATTGCCGGGTAGCCACGTTCGGACAGGATAACCGCTGAAAGCATCTAAGCGGGAAGCCCCTCCCAAGATGAGATCTCACTGGGACTTTAAGTCCCCTGAAGGGCCGTTGGAGACTACGACGTTGATAGGCACGGTGTGGAAGCGCAGTAATGTGTGAAGCTAACGTGTACTAATTGCCCGTGAGGCTTGACCATATAACACCCAATGCGTTTGGGTTAAATAAAACAGGCGAAAGAGAAAAGACGAAAGGCAAAAAAAATGCCTCGTCCCCATCCAAAAGCCTGAGCAGTTGACATGCAGCTGATAATCAACGAGAACGAAACCACTACAGATTTCCATGAAGCAGGCGAAAGGCGAAAGAGGAAAGGTAAAAGACTGACCTGGCAAGCCCTAGACTGTAAAATTTTTAAAGTAGTAGGAAGCCAAAAGGCTGACGAGACTCACGAAAGCAATCCTTTCGTCTTGTACCTTTTACCTTTCCTCTATTTTTTACCAGTTTGCTTGGTGAACATAGCGAGCGTGAACCACCCGATCCCATCTCGAACTCGGAAGTGAAACCGCTTAGCGCCGATGATAGTGTGGCAGGTTGCCATGTGAAAGTAGGACATCGCCAAGCTCTTAATTCAAAAGCCCAACTCATCGTTGGGCTTTTTTTT
>NZ_LUUI01000168.1 GCF_001644015.1 Methylomonas lenta | reverse complement strand
ATAGGACATTTCAACTTTGCCCAAGATAGGACATTTCTACATTGCGTTAACACATACTGTTAATGCAATATAGTAATGTCCTGTTTTAGCCAATTTACTCGTCGGTCCCCCCGTTTCTGTAGGTCCACAGCGGTTTTGAGATTGTTACTCTCTTAAAACGCACGGCAAGGACGGCAAGCCCAATTCGTTAAGAAAGTCATTATGCCTGTCAGTACTGGCGACAATTTTTTGCTCCAATGCCACCAACTCTGCATTAACCACCTGCAAGTCAATTTGCTCTTCTGCTTTGGCGGTACTGATATAACGGGAAATGTTCAGGTTGAAATCATTTTGCTCGATCTCGGCCATCGTGACCCGGCGCGAATAACGCTCCTCTTCTTTGCGGTACTGGTAGGTATCGACAATCTTGTCGATATGCTCAGGCAGCAAGCGGTTTTGGCGTTTGCCTTTTTCAAAGTGTTCGCTGGCGTTGATGAACAGGACGTCGTCCGGTTTCTTGCACTTCTTCAAAACCAGTATGCATACCGGGATGCCGGTTGAGAAAAACAGGTTGGCTGGCAGACCGATCACAGTATCGATATGGCCGTCTTTTAACAGCTTGGTGCGGATACGCTCTTCCGCGCCGCCACGGAACAACACCCCGTGCGGCAAAATGATGGCCATCGTGCCTTGGTCGCTTAAAAAATGAAAACCGTGCAATAAAAAGGCAAAGTCGGCGGCGGATTTCGGGGCGAGTCCATAGCTTTTGAAGCGAAAGTCTTCGGCTAATGTGTCGTTGGGTTCCCAGCGAAGGCTGAACGGCGCATTCGCCACGACGGCATCAAACAACAGCTTTTTGGCTGGGTTCATTTCCTTCAAAATAGCCCAATCGTTCAACAAGGTATCGCCGTGATGAATTTCAAATTCGGTATCTTTTACGCCGTGCAACAGCATGTTCATGCGTGCCAGGTTGTAGGTAGTGATATTGGATTCTTGGCCGTAAATCTTACCGATACCATGCTGGCCAAGTTGCTTGCGGACATTGAGCAACAATGAGCCGGAGCCACAGGCAAAATCCAGCACCTTATCCAGCTTTTTCTTTTTGCCTGTAGCGGGTTCCTGACTATCCAGGGCGACGATGGCTGACAGAATAGCGGACATCTGTTGCGGCGTATAAAACTCACCGGCTTTCTTGCCCGAGCCCGCAGCAAACTGGCCGATCAGGTATTCGTAGGCATCGCCCAAAATATCGCTATTGGTGGAAAATTGCGCAATCCCTTCGGCAATTTTGCTGATAATTTTGCACAGTTTGGCATTCCGTTCCGTGTAGTTTTTGCCCAGCTTTTCAGAGTTAAGATTAATCTCCGAGAACAAGCCTTGAAAAGTGCTGTCAAAACTCTGGTTTTCGATGTATTTAAAACCCTTTTCCAGGGTCTGGAGTAAAAAGTCGTTTTGCGTTCTCGCCAGTTCGGCAATGCTGCTCCAAAGATGCGGCGGCTCAATCACATAATGCACTTTGCGGCGCATTTGTTTTTCAAATTCCGCCACATCGCCGGCATTCGCTGCATACCATAGAGTTAGCGGCGAAACATATCCCCTCCCTGCTCCAGGAGTCTGCTGTGTAGGGACCAACTTTTGATAGGCAGAACGTGCCTCTCTGATCTCCTCTGTCAGGATGGGGTTGCTGGCTAAATTCGGATAATCCGCCCCCAGTTCTTTTTGTGCAGCGGCCTCGTAGTTATCCGACAAATAGCGCAAAAATAGAAACGACAGCATATAGTCGCGGAAATCGTCGGCGTTCATCGCGCCGCGTAGATCGTCGGCGATGGCCCACAGCGTGCTGCCGAGTTTATTGAGTTCTTGTTGGGTCATTACGTGCTTTTAGCGATAAGAGGGTTGAATAGGGTTAACCCTCGTCGAGGGTTCATTGGCTATTAGCGAGGGTTTGCATAGTCTTTCAGAACACCACGCAAGCTTATTTTTGGCTGAGCTAAGGAACTGTCAATTTGTCGTAGCTCTTCAGGCGAAATTCGAACTAACTTCTCGCCCTCCATAATCACAATATGGGTATCGGTTTGAATCGCCGTTTTCCGCGCCTGTGCCGCCGCCCTTTGCATGGCAGCCATTGAGGCGCGAAGGCCTGGGTCTTTAGCGGTGGTAATGTCTTTGGTATCCATACTTTTTCTCCATTCAAGTCATGCAACCCAACGATGGTCAGTCGGTTGTTTTATTTTGATTATGTCGCAATGCCATGGCCTTCCTGCTGATCTCCTCAATGCTGTCATCGCCATCAATCGCCTGCCGCCATTGGGTGTAGTCGAACGGCTCGCGTTGGATCAGGGCAATAAAGCGCTCCATTTCAATGTCGCCCAAATATTGGGCCAGGATTTGCACGCCTTTTACGCGTATTTCCGTGTCGGTAATCATGCCGATACCTCTCTGATAAAGTCGATAGGGTCTTTTACTTGAATATTCTTGACCAGTTCAGCCTTTTTAAGAATACCCTGATCGGTCGTTAAAAAATAATCCGCGTTTGCGGTTATCGCGCAGGCAAGATGCAAGGCATCAAATTTCTTTAATCCATACTGGTTAAGCAAAACGGCAAGATCAAGAATTCCGTCTTGTGCTTCCATATCAATATGGGCGTATTGTTTCCATTTGCCAATCTGCTCCCGCCTCTCGCGAAAAGGGTTTTTTGCATTTTCGTAGTCCAATACATAAGACCAAACCAACTCATACAATCCCGCACGAATGTATTCCTGTATTTTCAGCTTTGCCTCCGCTTCCAACAAGATTTTGATATTGGATTGATCGTCGAACGGGCGGTTAAACATGCAGTTATCGAGATACAGTTTCATTACAACCTCATTCCGTTACTAAATCAACGGAGGGGAAAAGCTGCTGCATTAGGCCTTTTTTATGGGCTTTGAGGGTGGCTAGTTTTTGGGTTTGTGCGGTGACCAGGTCGTCGATGGAAGACAGGCAATCGGCGATTTTTTGTTGTTCCTCAAACGATGGAAAAAGAAACTCTTTATTTAGCCAGTCATTTAGCTTGAATAACATTTTTTCAATAACAATCCCGATGCTACATTCCAGAAAGGATTGGCTTACCTTAGGATGCTGAGCAAAGTAATTGAAAAATACAATGTCGTGGTTTTTTCTAGCTCTTAATACTGAGTATTCATTAGAAACAATCGAACCTTCAAATTCTGCTGGAACAATCCCGCAGGCACAATGCACAATTTGTCGCTTTGAAATAAGAAAATCATTTGCTGAAAGCAAAAACTGAGATTTTACTTTTATTGCCCCCCCTTTATATACGCCGCGCGAAACAACGCCACCGTAACGCCTTTTAACAGTCACTAAAGAATAGTCATGCTCATCGTCCATTTTAATCGAACGTGCGTTCACAATAAGCACCTGACCAATTTTCTTTGCCTCCCAATCCCCCGCATCCCGAAACTCAGGAAAGCGCAGTTTGGGGATGGTTTCGCCTTCGGCGGGGAATAGCTGCTGCATCAGGCCTTTTTTATGGGCTTTGAGAGCTTCGATTTTTTGGGTTTGTGCAGTGACCAGTTCGTCGATGTAAGAAAGGCAATCGGCGATTTTTTGTTGTTCATCCTGTAAGGGAATTCGAACAAGAATATCTCCAATTTGTTGCGAAGATAGATTCGGAGGATCGTTTCCCGCAATGTTGTTTTCTATATTGCTAATTAGTTGACCCGTTTGCAGCAAATAGTAAACAAAATCTAAACTTTGGTCAGTTACTAGTTTTCCAACTCTTTGATTTAACAATGCTCCGTCAAAGATTATGTCAACTTTAGCTATTTTTAACTCGCAGCTCAAAATGGGTCGGGTTAATGCGATAACATAATCCCCAAACTTGACCAAAAACCTTTGATATTCGTCTTCGTAGTTAATAGGTAAATATGAAGGTGTGCTTGCATCCATTTTTTGGATACCAACATCGGCTATTTTAAGCCATCTGACTCCTTCTTTAGTGCTGTCTGTGCTCGAAAATGCGTATCCTTGGAAAATTGAAAATACTTTTTTCAAAGACGTCTTTTTCCACATTCCAGCATCCCGAAACTCAGGAAACCGCAACACCGGTATCAAACCCTTTTTCGTTGCTTCGCTCATCGCTCGCCATCCAGATCTTGCGCCAGTAGCTCATGCAGCTTGGCCTGTATCAATTTTTTATCCGGCAGTTGCAACTGGTATTGAGCAATCAAGGTCGGCGATAGATTGCGAGATAGCGCGTACTCCACGACTTCGTCGTCTTTGTCGCGGCACAGCAAGACGCCGATGCTGGGGTTTTCATGCGGTTTTTTGACATCGCGGTCCAGCGCTTCCAGGTAAAAACTCAGCTGGCCCATGTGTTCCGGTGAGAATTTGCCGATTTTCAGTTCAAAAGCTACCAGCGCGGACAAGCCACGGTGGTAAAACAGCAGATCGATAAAAAAATCCTGATTGCCAACTTGCAGGCGGAATTGTTCGCCCATAAAGATAAAATCGCTGCCCAATTCCAGAATAAAGGTCTTCATGTGCTGGATCAGAGCGGTTTGCAGGTCGTTTTCGCTATGGGTTTCCGGTAGCCCTAAAAACTCCAGCACGTACTGGTCTTTGAAGGTTTGCTGAATGTCGGGATGTAATTCTCTCGCCAGTGGTGAGAGTTTTGCGCTCAGCAGACTGCGCTCGAATTGTGCGGCGTCTATTTGACGCTCCAAATCGCGCTTGCTGAGTCTGTCGCTACGCGCAATCGTCAGGTAGTACGTGCGTTCTTCGGCACTTTTGCAGCGGGAAAAGATAATAGTGTTGTGTGTCCAGGGCAATTCTCTACACAGTGTGGCGAGTTTTTCATCAGCCTGATAGGTTTCGTAGAACTGCTTCATGCGCCAGAGGTTTTTGTCGCTAAAGCCTTTGACGTCCGGGGCGTTGTGGGCAATATAGTGCGCCAGTTCGGTGACTACACCTTTACCCCAGGCTTCGCTTTGCACTTTGTGACTGATGGTAAGGCCGATTTGCCAATACAAGTCAATCAGGGTCGTGTTGGCTTGGCTAAAGATTTTGTGCCGCGCTTGCTGAATATGTTGCAGCACTTCGCTGAACACGGGGTTAGGTATGGCTGGTTTATTCATACGCTGCTAACCCGGAAATTTCGCGGCCTTGGGCCAGTTTGTGTAATACCGGCAGCAAGTCGTCCATCAAGGCCAGTTCTGCTTGGGTGCGGGCTTTCCAGCCCAGTTCCAGGGGACTGAGTAAATCACTTAAGCGTTCGCCATCGAAAATCATCCGGCTCATGATGGTATCGACAAAAGCTTGCAGGGCTTGGGGTTCAAGCCCGTGTTTCACTGCAATGACGGCTAAGTCGTTGGCGGCCTTGGCCGCTTTGAAGGCTTGGTAACCGTCGCGAATGGCGTTTTCATCGAGGCTTTGCCCGGTGGGCAGACTATTGATGTAAGCAATGATGTCGTCGCGCTCGTCTAGCAAATTGGCGCTGGAACTGATCAACTCGATAAGCTCGTCGCGGGTCACAATTGTTTTACTGGTTTTTTGGGTGAATTTGGCGATCAGACCCATGATGTAGTCGTAATCGATCACCGCCGAGGCGAACAGCACGAATTCAAATTCCAATTGTTCCACGGTGGTGTCGCCACCGTTGTCTTTACCTTGTTGGGCTTTCAGGCGTTGGGCGGTGTCCAGATACACGCCTTTAAAACCACGCAAGGTGTCTTCGGGCAGCAGCTGCTCGACTTGGGCGTACTGTTCTTCGCCGAGGTCGGTGTATTGATCCAGCTGCGTTTTCAGGCGCTGCACTTCTTTAAAGTGGTTGATGAATTCGGCGCGGGCAGTGTCGCCTTTCAGGTTGGCGACTTGTTCCGGCGCGCAGTCCAAACCTTGCGACTTCATAAAGGTTTCCAGCTTGCCGACCGCCGTTTGCAGTTTGTTGATCACCGTCGGCGCGGGGTCTACCAGCCAGATTTCTTTGGCTTTATCGATGGACTGGCCGGAGAACAAGGCGATGGCGGCATCGACTTCTTTTTCTTGTCCGCGAAAATCCAAGACGTTACCCCAAGGTTTACTGTCGTTCAGTACCCGATTGGTCCGCGAGAAGGCTTGGATCAAACCGTGGTATTTGAGGTTTTTATCGACATACAAGGTATTCAGGTACTTGGAATCAAAGCCGGTGAGCAACATGTCCACCACGATGACGATGTCGATTTTGTGTTTGCGCGGGTAATCCTGATTGGAATATTTGTGGTCTTTAATGCGCTGTTGCACGTCCTGATAGTACAGGTCGAATTCGTTAATGGTGTGGTTGCTGCCGTACTGGGCGTTGTAGTCAGCGATAATCGCCATGAGCGCGGCTTTTTTCTGTTCCGGCTGTTCCTGGTTGTCGGCTTTTTCTTGCGGTAGATCGTCTTGCAGTTGCTTGATGTCGGCCACATTTTTGCCGTTTAATGTGTCGTTGTCTTTTGCCAATGCTTGGGTGGGTGGCGAGAACACGCACGCGACGTTCAGCGGTGCGTAGCTGTCGTCTTCAGCCTGTTTTTTGGCCTGAATGGTTTTGAATAAGTCGTAATAGGCAATCGCATCGTTGATCGATGCGGTGGCCAAAACGGCGTTAAAACGCCGCGAGTTGGTAGCGGCATTATGTTTGTTCAGGATCGCCTCGATGACGGCTTGCTGGGAGACGGTTTCACCGGGTTTGAGTTTGGCCTTTTTACCGTTCTGGTCTTCGGGCTGAAAGTAATCGATGTGAAAACTCAGTACGTTTTTGTCATCGATGGCGTGAGTGATGGTGTAGGCGTGCAGCTGTTTTTCAAAAATGTCCTGGGTGGTTTTGAACGAGCCGACCGTGCCGTCGATTTGCACGTAGTTGGCGTTGTCCTCGAAAATCGGCGTGCCAGTAAAGCCGAACAGTTGCGCGTTGGGGAAGAATTCTTTGATCGCTTTATGGTTTTCGCCAAATTGAGAACGATGGCATTCGTCGAAGATGAACACGACGCGCTTGTCGCGCAGTGGTTCCAGGCGTTGCTTGTAGGTGGGCTTGCCCTTTTGCGTGTTGGTTTGGTTGCGTTTGCTGTTTTCGTCCAGTGCCAGGCCAAGCTTTTGGATGGTGGTGACGATCACTTTGTCGGCGTAGTCTTCCGAGAGCATGCGCCGCACCAGGGTTTCGGTGTTGGTGTTTTCTTCGACGCAACCTTCCTGGAAGCGGTTAAATTCCTCGCGGGTTTGGCGATCCAGGTCTTTACGGTCCACCACGAACAGGCATTTTTCAATGTCCGGGTTGTCTTTGAGCAGCGTGGAGGCCTTGAACGAGGTGAGGGTTTTGCCGCTGCCAGTGGTGTGCCAGATGTAGCCATTGCCCCGGTTTTGATGAATGCAATCGACTATTGCTTTGACCGCATAGATTTGGTACGGGCGCATGATCATCAGCTTTTGCTCGCTGGCGACCAGTACCATGTAACGGCTGATCATTTGGCCCAGTGTGCATTTGGCCAGAAAGCTGTCGGCAAAGTCGTGCAGGTGGGCGATTTTCTGGTTGGCTTCGTCCGCCAGTTGGTAAATCGGCAAAAAGCGCTCGTCGGCGTTAAAGCTGAAGTGTTGGTGGTGATTATTGGCAAAGTACCAAGTCGTGCTTTCGTTGCTGACGATAAACAACTGCATAAAACACAGCAGCGTGTTGCTGTAGCCGTTGCCGGGATCGTTTTTGTACTCGACGATTTGCTCCATCGCCCGGCGAGGGCTTACTTGCAGGGTTTTCAGCTCAATTTGCACGACCGGCACGCCATTGATCAGCAGAATCACGTCATAACGATGGTGACTGTTTTCGGTGTTGATGCGCAGTTGGTTAATAACTTCAAAGTCGTTTTTGCACCAGTCTTTGATATTGACTAACGTGTAATGCAGCGGGGTACCGTCTTCACGTTGAAAGTAATTACGCTCGCGGAGAGTTTTGGCGGCGCTAAACACGTCGGAAGTGACGATTTCGTCGCGCAGGCGGGCGAATTCGGCATCGGTCAAATGAACACGGTTCAACGCCTCGAATTTTTGGCGGAAGTTTTGTTCTAGCGATTCGCGGTCGCGGATGTCCGGGCGAGGGGTGTATTTGAGATCGGTCAACTTGCCGATTAACCTTTGCTCGATCTGGTTCTCTTTTGTGGTCATTTGCAACTTTTAGAAGATGTGTTCAGGCTGAAGCAAGAGATTATCCGCGGGCTGCTGAAGACTAAGTAAATTCCGGATACCAAGGGTTTTCCTTTCTGCATATTGTCCCTTATTGTAAGACTTGAATACCTAAAAAGACCGAAGTCCCATTATTCGAAATAATAATATTGAGGGAACACGCCTGTTTTGTATCGACCTTTCGTGCCGATCCGGGCATAGCTCATGACGACTACTATTACCGATCGGGAGTAGCAATTGTCCAGATTCTCTTTAATGGCAGTTCGGCGCGAACGTCCTGATCAAGTTTGTCGTAGTTGTCGAGCAATTGCTCAATCAAGTCGTTTTGGTTCCAGAGCCTCACCTTGAAGAACTGAACAGGTACTTCTTTGTACACGGTCTGTTTGAAATCCGACCACGACACGAACAACCCCTGATCAGCGTTCACACTTTGCATGGCCCCGATCAACTGAGTGAATTCTGGACGATCCGCCGGCGTATCGCCAGACTTCACCTGAACACATAGCCTTGGCGAGTCAAAGCCGAAAGGGCCGCCGGCGGCCAAAATATCAACCCCTTTGTCAGGCCCTTCTGGGCTGAGATAAGTCGTAAATCCTTGCGCTTTCAGAATCGAATCGACCAGACGAGCCATCCCGTGCCCCTTGAATTTCTGTATGATCAGCTTAGCGATCGAATCCCGGGCCAATTGTTCCAGATCGACTAAGCTCTCTTGTGGCGCCTCATCAGTAGCGCTCCCATTCACAGAAACCTGGGTCGGCACCGGCATCGGGGTTTGCCACTGATTGTGCGCCATGGAGCGGACTCTCTGTTCGGCGTTGTTGCGTTTGATTTCGCAAATAGTTAGGAAGGCACCAAACGAGTAAAGGAGGTCTTGATCGAAAGCAGTCCTGGGGATCTCGGTGTTCAACCACGTAATTTCCCGATAGTGACGATAGTCATCTGCGGCGGCAGGGTCAAATTTGCATGGACTCTTGATCTCGCCAATGGCGATCGTCGGTTTGTTCTTATTGGGCAGCACCACCCAGTCACCAACCTTCATCGCAAGGACAAAAGCCCAGATCTGACCCGACCAATTGCCCAATTTACGGGGGAGCTCTCCCGGATAAGTCTGAAGCACCCGTTGCTTGATCCCCTCATAGTCGGGGATAGACGTCATGTCATTTGCCGTTAGTTCCCCCCAAGTCAGATAGACTCGGTTTTCATCGATAAACTTTGACTCGTGCTCGCCGTAACTGCCTGCACGAACTAACCATAATGACATGATGTTTCCTTTTAATTTTCCAATGCGAGTACCTTAGCTTCCGGCAGGTGCAACTGACCGGAGATTAGGCAGGGGATCAGAGTGTCCCTTTAATGTCGTCCAGCATGATTTTTAAGTGTACTAGGTAAAAAACCTCTGATTATGTAACGAATTCAGCCCCCATTGCGTTATTTTAAACGATAACCCTTTTTAATTTTCTTGCTGCTGATTTTTTGGCTGGCCGATTCCGCTTCTTGTTCCGTGGTAAACAACTCCTTTCTGACGGTACCGGGCGAACCTACCCTGCCCCAATATTTAATCAGTGATCAATCGTCAAATAAGCCTGGCATCACAAACATTTGATAAAAACGATGCATGTTGTTTTCGGTATCGTGTCGTTCCACATATAAATTATTCATCAGTTATGCTTCAGGTTGTCCCATTTGCTTATTCCGATGAAATCAGCCACCGATTCAATGCCAACACCGCCTGGAATTCCAATCGAAACCCGCCAGTGGCGCCGACCGGCCACGAGCAGCCACCAACGTTTCAACCTTGGCTGTCAGCCGTAGAATGTAACCTGTCATTCAGTTTAGCCAAAGATGCTTGATTGCAAGACCTGGTACCGTTTTGTACAGCCATTTAGGATTTTGTCAAAAATAACTTCCCGAACTTAGTTGTCTTGAGGGAGAGCGCGGTAATTCCAACGAGGTAGATGTTCATCGAAAACGATTTGCATGTTTTCGATGAAATCCGCAGCGCACTTTTTCCCGGTCTCATAAATACCGCTCAATATATCCACGGAGACTTTCAATCCCGTGGATGTCTTTGCTTTTTCCATCAGTTGCTTGACGATGTCGACCGTATGAAAAACGACACCCTGGCAGGCACGGGTGATGTGTGGAAACAAGCGATGTTCAATCGGGTTGTGCTTTGAGCAATAGGGCGGATAGTGAGCGATGCGAATCGCCAACCCTAAACCATTGGCCAAAGCTTGTAATGCTTGTTTGAATACATGCCGATTGGCGGCATTGCTACCGCCGCCATCACAGAGGATTAACACGCGGCGAGCATTGGGATAATGGCGATGACCATGCTGCTGCCACCAGAGGGCGATGCTGTCGCAACATAATTCGCTGGTATCGTGGCTGGTATTGAGGTGCATATACCCTTCATTTCGAGCCACATCATAGATACCATGCGGAATCAATTTACCCTGACCGGCACTCGGAAAGTCATGATCCAAGGTCTCGACAGGGGCTTGCGTATGGGTATGGCCTTCGCGGGCAAAGTCGCCGATCAATTCTTTCTTTTTGGTGTCTATGCTAATCACGGGGTCGCCAGTAGCCAGATATTCCGCCTTGAGTCGTGCAATATTTTCAAACTGAGCATTGCGGTCGGGATGCGCACCCATGGATTTTTTCTTACGCGCCTTGCGTTGCCCCAAGCCGTGTTGCTTCAACAACTTGCGAACCGTCAACCGGCTGGCCGGTGTGCCCATTTCCCGTAACCTTCGGCTAATCTCGCAACGGGACAGATTGGTCCATAACACGCCTTCTCGCATCGGATCACCGGCGGTGAATTCCGCCAGCAGCGCCAGGAAGTTAACCAACAACTGTGGTTGCTGCTCAATCGCCGTTTTTCGCCCCGCTCCTTTTTTTTCGGACCCGATCCGATGCGGGATCATCGGTCAAGTCCAATTCCTGCAACCCGCGACGAACGGTCTTCGGGTCAATGCCGAATAGTGTCGAGATTGACTCGATGCCGCCATAGCCGAGCTTGGCCGCCTCTATACCCGCATAGCGCCGCCTATCTTTCTCGGATAAAGTTGCAAAAAGACGCTGCATTTTGATTTCTATCGCGGGTTCGTAGCCTGTCACTTTTTTCAATCTTCCTCGGTTCAAATCGCTATATTATCCAATTGTCCTCAAGCTGGGGCAGTATCCAGTCAGGGAAGTTATTTTTGACGGAATCCTTAAACCTATTTCTTATTCTCTCGACTCCAGGCATCAAATTCTATTGTCTTGCTTCCATAGAAGCCCCAGCGATATTTGTCCTGCGGAACCCCGAACTTCCCCATTTCTTCTTTCATCGGATTTCTAGCAAGATATTCCCTAATTGATTGGTCCGAAACCACGTTTGTCTCTTCTAATGCATCCCTCATCCGAGCAGCCTCTTCTCTTTTTGGGTCATTGTAAATCCTATGTAATCTCTCTTTATGTCTGGATAGCCTGCGTTTGCTTATCGAAATGCCACAAATTTCGCAAACGACCATCATCTTGCCTTCTAAAGTTATTCTTTGTTTTTCTTCTTCAGCAAGTTTTTTTTCGGCTTCCCTCTTTAGGTTAGCCTCAGGACTATGTTGGTTTGTAATATGTTTTTCATATCTATCTGCTCTTATTGTTGCTTTGCATTCTGGGCAGACCAAATGTTTTTTATCCATTGCAGTTTCCAGTTGAGTCCAACGTCAAAAGTAACTGATACCGTAGCTCGTCGGATGAAAGCCATTAGTGTAACTGACATACTTCTGGTTGACTGCCAGGTTAGTAGCCGTCCACGCCCGCCTTTGTACGAAAACACTCAAGCACTACCAAAGAATAATTGAGTAGTTCCTCACTACGTTCAGGGTCAAACCAAGTACCGTTAAACTTGGCCCCATGAAAGAGATTGTTTCGCACGCGACAAATATGACCGAACAGAATTTGAACTGACTTATCAGTAGCAGATACATCTGCCCATACAACCCTTCCATCGTCAATTATTTGCTTTTTCGGTGGCTGGTCAAGAATGTACGCAGCGGCGGGTGCTAAATGCCCCAATTCGGTTTTGAAATTTTTTCCTACGATCTCATTTGCGAAACGATCCCAATCGACGAAAACATTCCCTGACTTGTCGGATTTGAAGAAACCATTTTCTTTGAGCGTAGATTCGTATTGTGCGAATAACTTAAAAAATTTGAATGCTAGTTGGTCGAGATGGGCGCTCATCTTAGGGGCTCTTGTGCTGAACAATGGATTAGAAAGTCTCAGTATATTGACTGGAAAAAACTCTGCTAAAAGATATTTTATTGAGCTGAATTTATTTTCCCTTTTTGAATATCATTGGCGACAGGCGACTATAACTGGTAACGATCAAATCACCGCCATTGAATCAGACAAAGCTACAGGACGCTAGGGGGTCGGGAGCGATCTTGGCTCAGTTGATATACTGGTTAGATTTTTTCATATACAAGCATTCTCGCTTCTAACAAACCGCTATTTATTATGTCAGTGTTTTCACCATCATCCCATTCAGCCTGGACATCACAAGGAAGTAAAGCGTTAAGTTCTTCTGTCCACAAGTCGCTGCTCCTCATCCAGATAGATAGCCCACCACTTTCATCAAGGTTAGAAACTAACTCTATTGCAACATCCAAATCGCTCTCAGATGTATGAGTGCCTTTTACTCTGCTGCCAAAAAACTGAACTTTACTTATTTCCTTCTTTTGTTCCGCCCATTTCGCAACAATAGTTGCCGCCTCTTCAATATCCACGGTAAAACCTCTTCAAATCCGACACCACAGGTAACAGGAGCGAGCGCGTCAACGCGATAACGTGCGCCGATAGGATGCTGCCGACGCAAGGAGGCGCATCGTTCGTGTCACTCGATACCTTGAATTTCATATTGCTCATTACCTCCCCAATCATTTGAATAAATGCCTTGTTTTACATGCTGATGAAAACTGGAATATGGCCAATCTATCATCTTTTTTACATAGCCATGTTTGACCGGATTCCAATGGATATAGTTAATATGACGCTTTAAATCTTCTTGGTCTTCGATTAAATGCGCCCAAAACCGTCGTTGCCACTTGTGCCCTGTGGGTAAATGCCGCGCTCGCGCCGTTTTTGACGACTTTTGGAAACCCGTTCACCGGTTGATATTTTTCTGGAAAAAGATCCTTTCAATAAATTCCATCGTGTTGAATAATCGCCATCGTCTGTCGGCAGTGTCCAAATGCAATGCAAATGATCAGGCATGATCACTACGGCATTCATATAAAACGGTTTTCGGATTTTTATATACCGAAAGGCTTGGCTTAATACGTCAATTTGCTCAATCAATAATCGATTGTTCTTGCGTTCCGCAAGATTGACGGTGAAAAACCACAAGGCTTTGGGTATATAAAAACGTCTATATTCGGTCATGGATTTTGGCTACTCGATTGATGCGCCTCCTAACGTCGGCAGCCCGCGTAGCTCCGATTAGCGGTAGCGTAATCGGAGGAATGTTGACTTCGAAATGTGCGATTACGCAAGTTGCTAATCGCACCTACATTTTGACAGGCAGCTTATTTGCCTTTTCCGGTCACCGCAACTTAAATCTCATCTGTCAGAAATGGGTCGGTTTTTGCCGGTCAACCAACCGTCATTTATTCATTGTCTGT
>NZ_LUUI01000167.1 GCF_001644015.1 Methylomonas lenta | reverse complement strand
TCATGCGCATTCCTAAGCTTTTCAATAAAACGCAACGGTAATCTAAGCATGAAAATTACAGCCCGCCATATGCTTATGTTTGTATGGATATTGCTGGTCGGTTGTCAGGATTCGCCGCCACCGCCGTTGCGGGTGGGGATCAATCCGTGGGTTGGCTACGATCCCTTGGTGCTGGCACGTGAGCAGGCATTAGTCGATGCCAAGCAGCTGCAGATAATCGAGTTGCATTCCAATACCGAAAGTACCCGCGCCTTGCGCAATGGTTTATTGGACGCAGCGGCTTTAACATTGGATGAAGCTTTGCGATTGGCCGATACGGGAATGGCGCTCAAAATAGTCGCCGTCCTGGATGCCTCAAATGGTGCCGATGCCGTATTGGCAGGTCCGGATATAGCCAGCCTTACTGACTTAAAAGGCAAACGCATTGCATTGGAAAAGACCGCCTTGGGCGCCTTAATGCTGGATCGTTTATTAAAAGCGGGCGGTTTAAATCATGATCAAGTGGAGACATTACATGTTGAAGCGGCCATACATGCAGATGTATTGGCCAATGGTAGCGCCGATGTTGTAATTACCTTTGAACCTATGAAAAGCCGTTTGTTGAATTTGGGTTTCCATAGCCTGCTCGATAGTAGCCAAATGCCTGGTGAGGTTGTTGATGTCCTGGTCGTACAAGCCAATATAGCACCACAGCGTACAGCTTATCTTTTACAAGCTTGGGAGCATGGGCTTCAGGCATTGCAAGCAAATCCTGAACGATCAGCGGCCTTACTTGCAGTGGGGACTGATCTTAGTCGGGAAGAGTACCTGGATACCTTAAAAGGACTATATTTTGTATCCCTGCAAGATAGCGCCAGATTACTTGCTGGGCCACCAGCGCCCTTCATTCATGATTCTGTGCCATTAGTGGACACATTGCAGCAGCTAGGGTTATTGCAAAAGGCACCGGACTGGAACGCATTGCTGGATAATAGAGCTGCATTGCTGGCTTTGGGGCGGCAACCATGATTTGGAGTCCATTACTCGCCTTGTCGGCACGTTGGTTAGTGCCATTATTGTTTGCTTTGACGGCGGTCATGGCGATTGGCGTTATCTACCAATTGCAAGTAAAAGAATACTCGGATTCAGTGCAGTACAACGAACAGCAGCGGCTGCGGGAACGTCTGGGCGTCGAGCAGACTCGTTTGGAGCATGAATTGGGTCAGGGTAATTTAATGCAAGTGCGGCGCTTGGTGTCTGGCTTGACATTACATAGTGGTATTACGCATGCCTGGTTAATAGACCAAAATTACCAGATTATTGCGGCGACATCCCGAACCGAGCTGAATCAGCCGCTGGAAACGATTTTAGGCAAACAATCAGCCGATTTACGCCAGGCTAGCAGGCAAAGCCTGGCAATCTGGCAGCCGGATATACATGTTCAATATCTTGCAGCTGAGAATGCCTTGTTGGCTGAAGTCGGCATTTACCCAGACTTTCGTTTACTGGTTAGCTTGGATTTAACACCCGCTTTGGCGGAGCGTTTGGCGCTGGGTAAAGTTCATCTGTGGCGCCAGGCTGGCATGATCTTGTTTTTCTCAGCATTTTTAGCAGGCTTGCTGCACATAATTTGGTTTCGCCGTGCAGCGCATCTCACCGCAACCGCCATGGCATTAGGGGCGGGCAATCTGGCCGCGCGTGCTCGCATGCAAGGCAGCGACGAACTGGCAGCGATCGGCAATGCGCTTGATAACATGGCTGTCAATCAGCAACGCTATCAAGCTGACTTGCGCCAATCTCTGCGTAATCTTAATGTCATTGCTAATGCTTCGCCGGCGTTGTTTTGGACCTCTGATTTAGATAAGGCTTGTGACTGGTTCAATCAACGCTGGCTGGATTTCACCGGTCGTAGTTTGGCGCAAGAGCAGGGTAATGGCTGGGCTGAAGGTGTGCACCCGGATGATTTTGAGCGCTGTTTGAATATTTACCAGACTGCTTTTGACGCTCGTTCAGCCTTTTCCATCGAATATCGCTTACGTCGACATGACGGTGAATATCGCTGGCTGTTAGATCAAGGCATGCCGCGCTATGATGCCGATAACTGTTTCCTCGGTTACATCGGTTCTTGTTTGGATATTACTGACGAAAAACAGTTACACGCGCAGTTGGCGGCTAGCGAAGCCTATTATCGCTATTTGTTTGAACATAACCCTGCGCCCATGTTGATTTACCAGCGTGCTGGTTTACAGTTGGTGTCAGTTAACGAAGCCTTTCGACGCCATTACGGTTATAGCCATGATGAGGCTCTACAATTTCAACTGCCCGATTTGTATCCGGAAGCCGAACAAGCAGCCATTATCAAGTTGGCTCGCAACTTAACTGGGCATGTTTGTGTGGGTGAATGGCACCACCGTATCAAAACCGGCGAATATATCAATGTAGTCGCGCATTCAAATGATCTGATTTACAACGATCAGGTTTGCCGAGTGGCTGTTATGATCGACATCACAGCCCTCAAGCGTGTGGAATTGGACTTGCAGCAACGAAACCAAGAACTCGAAAGTTTTAATGCTGCCTCTGTGGATCGCGAGTTGACAATGATAGAGCTAAAAAAACAGGTTAATGAGCTATCTACCAAACTGGGCCGGCAGCCGCCATTTGATCTTGGTTTTACCCACGACAGTTCCAAATCAGACAAATCTGATCAATCATCATGAAGCCTGTTACTCGTCAGCGCTACATTCTATTCGCTTGTTCTGCCTATGCTGTGATGGCTTTAGCATGGATATTTCTCTCGGACCGTTTGCTGGCGTCTTTAGTGGATGTGGACTCTATCGTTGGCTTGTCCTCATCTAAAGGCGCATTTTTCGTCTTGGTCAGCGTAATCGTATTTTATTTTATGTTGCAAGGTACGCCATCCGCTGCAGAAAAAATAGCAGTCGATAGTTCCTTGCCGGATATATTGCTAGCTCATCTATGGCCACGTTGGTTGATTTATGTGTTTGCAGTGGTACTGGTTGGGGTTGTGCAGGTTTTGCGTAACAATTTAGTCCCCGTTTTTGGCGATTCACCTCAACTGATTTTGTACATCTTGCCAGTCATTTTGGCGGCCTTACTGGGTGGTCTTGGTCCTGGACTACTGGCAACCGGCATAGCCGCCGCTGCCTCGGCTTATAATATGTTCCCGGTTGGACGCTTTGTCATACAGACAAACATGAATCTTTTTCAATGGAGTGTATTGATTTTTAATGGTTTGACGGTAAGTTTGGTCAGCGAAGCTTTGCACCAGTCACGACGCCAGGAAAATCAGCACAGACTTCGACTGGAAGAAACTTCGCAGGCATTGGCTGCCAGCCTAACCCGCTTTCGGAATTTATTTCAGAAGGCGCCGTTGGCGATGGGATTGGTTGACAAGCAGGGGATCATTCAGGATCAAAATGTCCGCTTTGAACAATTGTTTGGTTATTCCGCCGCAGACATGCCAACTTTAGCGGAGTGGTGTCGGCGAGCTTATCCCGACCCAGTTTATCGTGCTGAAGTTGAGGCTATTTGGAATACGGCAGTGGCTGGTAGCGTGGAATCAACCGATAGCATTGATGCAGGCGAATTTCGGATAAGCTGCAAAGATGGTCAGCAACGTATTATGCATATTCATAGTATCGCTCTGAAAGAGGGGCTTTTGACCACTTTTATGGACGTCACCGAGCGCCGGCGTTCTGAAGATGAGTTGCGCCTGTGGACGAAATCCTTCGAACAAACGCAAGTGGGCTTGGTCATTACAGATGCACGCAGCAATTGTATCGTGTCGGTCAATTCAGCTTTTGCGCTTGAGCGTGGCTACACCTGTGAAGCAATGCGCCAAATGCCATTGGCACAATTGTTTCCACCTGATTGCAAAACAGATGTTCAGCAGATGCTTGCGGATTTAGCCGTTAAGTCTCACGGTATATTTGAAACCGAGCATCTGTGTAAAGATGGTCGTCGCTTACCGGTATTGCTGGATATTACCGTGATACCGGATGCTGAGGGGCGGCCGCTACATCGTCTGACAATTGTCTTGAATATCAGCGAACGCAAACGCATTCAGCGGGATTTGGAGTCGGCTCAAATCCAGGCGCTGCAACAACAAAAGGAAGCACGACTGGCCATTCTTAATCAAATGCAAGATGCCAATGCCGCCCGCATAAAAGCCGAAACAGCTCTGGCTGCACTGAGTGATAGTGAAGCCCGTATGCGTGTTTTGATCAACACTATTCCCGATTTAATCTGGTTAAAGAATGTCGACGGTATCTATCTTCAGTGTAACGCTGCTTTTGAACGATACTATGGCAAGCCGGAAGTGGATATTCTCGGTCATACCGATTACGACTTTGTTAATGCCGATTTAGCCGACTTTTTCCATACCAATGATCGCCGTGCGCTAGAAACGAATGTGACCATCATCAATGAAGAATGGCTGACGTTTGCGGAAACTGGTTACCGGGGACTCTTCCAAACAGTAAAAGTGCCGGTATTTAATGTTGATGGAGATGTTGTGGGCGTGCTGGGTATTGCGCGTGATATCACGGCTCTGCGACAGGCCGAAGAGGATTTACGTGCCATTAATACCGGCTTGGAAGCCAGAGTGGTTGAACGCACAGCCGAACTTGACATACTTAATAAATCACTCGAAAGTTTTGTTTATTCAGTCTCCCACGACTTAAAAGCGCCACTGCGAGGTATCGAAGGCTACAGTCAATTACTCCAGGAAGATTATGCTACTGCTTTAGATGACGATGGGCGGTTATTTATTGCTAATATTCGTAATGGTGTTATGTGTATGGGTGAGCTGATCGATGATCTATTAGCGTATTCACGGATGGAGCGACGTAAATTAGACAGCAATAAGTTGGATTTGGCGCTGATGATTAATCAGTTGTTAGCGGAAAAAGCTGATGACATTGCGGCAGGGGGTGTGGAGATTCGTACCGATTTAGCTACCGTTTGGGTGCAAGCTGACGCCAGTGGTTTGAGTATCGTAATGCGTAATTTGTTGGAAAATGCTTTTAAATTCAGTGCTCGGGCGATGCCGCCACGGATTGAGATCAGTCTGCGAGAGGAAAACCATTTCGCAATTGTAAAAATAACCGATAATGGTATCGGGTTTGATATGATCTACCACGATCGCATTTTTGAAATTTTTCAGCGTTTGCAACGTGTAGAAGATTATCCCGGCACAGGAGTGGGTCTGGCTTTAGTCAAAAAAGCCATCCAACGCATGGGTGGTAAAGTCTGGGCAGAAAGTGAGCCGGGGCAGGGTGCAAGTTTTTATTTGCAATTGCCGCTAGCCAAAGGCTAAGAAGAGTAATAATTTAAAGTTTCTAATCAATTTAAGGTACATAAGTCCTGCGTATCTACGCTGTTTGTCTTATGCGCTGTACTTATTCAGCCTACCAGGATGAATAAAGCAACCCATGCAAACGATAAAATAACCTGCTATTGATATCAGGACTTAAGCAACCATGAATACCTATCCTCCGATTCTGTTAGTTGATGACAATCCTGTTGATGTCGATCTGACCTTGCGTGCGTTCAAACGGCGTAAGCTGGTTAATGAAGTGCTGGTGGCTCGCGACGGAGAAGAAGCGTTGGCCTGGATACCGCGCTGGGAATCCGGCGAACAGAAACCGGCGGTAATATTGCTGGATTTGAAAATGCCACGGGTGGATGGTTTGACTGTGTTACGCGAACTAAAAGCCCACCCTTTGTTGCATATGATTCCGGTGGTGATTTTGACGACCTCCAAAGAGGATAAGGATATCAGTACCGCTTACGCTTTAGGCGCTAATTCTTATATTGTCAAGCCGGTTGAATTTGAAAAATTTATGGATGTTGCGCAACAGGTCGAGCTTTACTGGTGCGTGTTAAATGAAAAGCCAATAGCTTGATAGCGTTTGCACTGCATATTCATTAAATATGTGTTCTTAATCTTCAAACACGCTGACTCTTGATGAAAGTGCTTTATATCGAAGACTCTAATAACGATGCCGATTTGACTCGGCGGGCGTTGAAGAAATCTGCGCCGGATATTGAGCTAGACATTGCAGCAAGCCTGGTAGAAGGTTTGGCCAGACTTAGCCCGTCTGCCGGGTACGATTTATTACTGTCTGATTTGTCCTTGCCGGATGGCTCCGGTTTGGCTGCTTTAAACTATGTGCGTGAGCGAAAACTGCCGTTGGCAGTGGTTATACTCACCGGTTCCGGCGATCAAAATGCTGCAATTGCAGCCCTCAAAGCCGGTGCGGATGATTATCTGGTTAAGCGGAACGATTATTTAAACCGGCTGCCTGCCGCGCTCCATTTAGCCATGACGCGGTTTCGGGATAGCGTCAATCGTAGCAACCGAATACTGCGGGTCCTGCAAGTCGAGCACAATTTATTTGATAGCGATTTGACCCGTCGTCATCTAGCACATCATGCCCCGCATATTCATTTGACATCGGTTCAAAATGGCCCGGAGGCTTTGGCATGTCTGCCTGATTCAAATGAGGCGTCGTCTGATTTCGATGTGTTGTTAATAGATTATCGTTTGCCGGGTATGGATGGCCTGGAACTGGCAAAAGTACTACGCGAGAAACGCGGCCTTGATATACCCATCGTGCTGGTGACAGGTCAGGGTAGCGAGGACATAGCGGTGCGTGCCTTGCATTTAGGCGTGGATGATTATCTTGCCAAGCGCGAAGGTTATTTGTTCGAACTGCCGGCCACGCTAGAAAAAGTCGTACATTTAGCAGAACTCAATCGCGAACGCATGGTTTTAAAACGTACCGGGCAACGCCTTTCGCGGGTATTGGCCGCCAGTCCAACCATACTGTATAACCTGCGTTTTTCAGAGCAAACCATCAGCACTACATGGATAAGCGACAATGTCGAACGCCTGCTGGGCTACACGATGGAACAAGCCCTGCTACCAGGTTGGTGGCAAATGCATTTGTTTCCTGCCGATAGAGAATCCGTAATAGCCAGTCAAGCGAATTTGCTGGTTGATGATCAACTGATACATGAATATCGTTTTATCTGTGCGGATAGTCGTATCATCTGGCTAAGAGACGAACTCAAACTGATTCGTGATGACCAAGGCCAGCCGCTTGAAGTGGTCGGCGCGTGGCTGGATGTGAGTGAACATAAACGGACCGAAGCCGTGCGTCTGGCTCGTCAGTCGGTATTGGATCGCATAGTCGCCAATCAACCTCTCCCGCTGATTCTGGACGATATTGCAACACGCGTAGAAGCCATTTATCCGGATATGCGTGTCGCCATTATGCTGCTCGATCCAATCACCGGTTGTTTAATGCAGGGGGCCGCGCCAAGTTTGCCGGAGTTTTACAATAAGACGGTGGATTGTTTAGCGCCAGGCGAGGGTCGTCGCTCTTGTGGGACGGCAGCCTGGCGTGGCGAGCCGGTGATTGTTTCTGACATCGAACATCATCCTTTTTGGTCGGCTTATCTAGATTTAACCCGAAGAGCCGGCCTGCGTGCTTGTTGCTCTATACCTTATAAAGACGAAACGGGACAGGTGTTGGGCACGTTTGCTGTTTATTACGATTGTGTTCGTGAACCTTTAGCGGATGAATGGGTGCTGGTTGAGGAATTTACCCGTATCACCGCGTTAGCCGTGCAAAAAGTGCGCGCGGCCGAATCGCTACGTCAGGCAGCTGCAGTATTTGAAGCCACTCGCGAAGGCATATTAATCACCGATTTGCAGCCCCGTATTGTGGCAATCAATCGTGCCTACTCAGAAATTACCGGTTACAGTGAAGTTGAGGTGTTAGGCAAAAATCCTAATTACCTACAATCGGGCCGGCACGATGCGGCGTTCTATCAAGCGTTATGGTCTCGGCTGCTTGACACAGGTCATTGGCAGGGGGAGATTTGGAATCGACGTAAAAACGGCGAACTTTATCCGCAGTGGTTAACAATTAGCACTGTGTATGATGATCAAGGCCTGCCTTATCAGTATGTCGGGGTTTTTTCCGATATTAGTCAGATCAAACAGTCTGAAGCACGTTTAGAGCATATGGCCCACTACGATCCATTAACGGATCTGCCAAACCGGCTTTTGGTGCAATCGCGCTTACTCCACGCTATAGAACGGGCGCAGCGCCATCGGCATAAGGTCGCGGTGCTCTATCTTGACTTGGATCATTTTAAAACAGTCAATGACAGCCTTGGCCATCCCTGTGGTGATGAATTGTTAAGTTTGTTAGCCAGTCGCTTGATCAGCCGTCTTCGCGAGGAAGATACATTGGCACGACTGGGTGGTGATGAATTTCTATTGGTGCTGGAGCAAATCGAACAAGCCGAAGTGGCCGCTACGGTAGCGCAAACCATGATCGAGCTGCTGAAACCATCGTTTAGGCTCTCAAACGGACATGAAATTTATCTTGGTATCAGTATAGGTATCAGTCTGTTTCCGGACGATGCCAATGATGTGACGGAATTGATTCAGCATGCGGATATGGCGATGTATCTGGCCAAGCAGGAAGGACGAAATACCTTTCGCTTCCATACCCAGGCACTCAGTAGCGCAGCTAGTGAGCGCTTAAGTCTGGATACCCGCTTACGCCGGGCGCTTATCGACAGCGAGTTTATTTTGCATTACCAGCTATTAATCAACGTGAATACGGGCCAGTTTGCCGGCGTTGAAGCGTTGGTACGCTGGCAGCCGCCAGGAGAGGATATGGTGCCTCCGGGCAAATTTATCCCTATTGCCGAAGAAACCGGCTTGATTGTGCCATTGGGTGAATGGGTGTTGCGTACGGCTTGTAAACAGGGTCGGGCCTGGCTCGATGCCGGCTTGCCGGCGATGATAGTGGCGGTGAATCTCTCAGGGCGGCAGTTTCAATCGGCTGATGTGGTGGCCTTGGTGCGGCAGGTATTAGCCAATACCGGTTTTCCAGCCCAGTATCTGGAGCTGGAATTGACTGAAGGCATGTTGATGGACAACGCCAAGCATTCCATCGCAACCCTGAATGCCTTAAAGGATTTAGGCGTACGTTTGTCCATAGACGATTTTGGTACCGGCTATTCTTCACTGGCCTACCTGAAGCAGTTTCCGATCGATAAACTGAAAATCGATCAGAGTTTTATCCGTGGGCTTGTGGATGATGACAATGATAGAGAAATCACCGCTACCATTATTGCCATGTCTCACATTCTGAAGCTGGATGTATTAGCCGAGGGTGTGGAAACCGAGCAGCAATTGGATTTTGTCCGCCAACACGGCTGCGATTATTACCAGGGTTATTTATCCCACCGGCCCGAGCCAGCAGCGCTTGTAGAACAACGCTTACGTGATAGGGCAAGCTAGATACACGTTTTTATGGTACCCATGCTCTGCGTCACTGCCATT
>NZ_LUUI01000166.1 GCF_001644015.1 Methylomonas lenta | reverse complement strand
GGATTTAAGGGCGCTTACTCTCCAGTACCTGTCTGGTGACGGTAGACCGTAATCAATATTCGGTGCCCTGTCATCTGGCCAACAGCAAGGCCACTGTTCGACTGTATGCCGATCGACTGGCTATCTGTAGCGAACAGGCTATCGTGGCGAGTCATCCACGCTTGCTGTCCCGTGATCAGGTCAGTTACGACTGGCAACACTATATTCCGTTGATTGAGCGAAAACCGGGCGCCTTGCGCAACGGTGCGCCCTTTACCCAAAGGGCACAAGTGCCGAAATGCCGTTGCTGTTAATCCAGTTACAATCCGCATTACGGCACCGCGAACGACAACAAGGCGATCGGATCATGGCAAAAGTGTTGGCCGCTGTGCCGGGCCATGGTTTAGAAACCGTATTGGCGGCTGTCAAACAGGTCTTGGATTCGGGCGTTACCAGTCTCGAACAGGTGCTGAATGCGCTCTCTCGACTGAAGGACTTACCGATCCCGGCACCCGTGGAAACCACGCTAACACTTAGCGTAGAGCCCCTCGCTGATACAGCCCGCTATGATAGTCTGCATGAGCATGCGCCAGAGTCTGATCAACTCGCACAAGAGGTGATGCTGTGAATGACATCATTAGCCAGCTCAAGACCCTCAAGTTGTATGGCATGGCAGACTGTTATGCCGATATCCAATCCAACAACCTATCCCCCCATTTATCCGGCACCGGCGAATTTCAGGATGCCACGACCTGTTTACTCCAGCAATTATTGAAGGCAGAAGCCGCCGACCGCAGTATCCGCACGATCCGTTACCAGATGAAATCCGCTAAATTTCCCATCCACAGGGATTTGTTGGGCTTTGATTTCGAACAATCCAAGGTCGATCGATCGCTGATTCAGCAACTGGCCACGCTGACATTTACCGATGCCGCACAGAATCTGGTCCTGGTCGGTGGCACCGGTACCGGCAAAACCCATCTCGCCACAGCCCTGGGTGTTTCCGGCATTCAGCATCACGGCAAACGGGTCCGCTTCTATTTATGCCCTGTGGGTATTCCACCTTTGAATTGGTCAATGCCTTGGAGCTGGAGAAAGCCTCTGGCAAACAAGGTCGCTTGGCGCTCAGTCTGATGCAGGTGGATTTGGTGATTCTGGATGAATTAGGTTATTTGCCCTTTTCACAGGCCGGCGGCGCACTGCTATTCCATTTGCTTTCAAAACTTTACGAACGCATCAGCGTCATTATCACCACCAATCTGAGCTTCTCGGAATGGAGCAATGTCTTTATCGATGCCAAGCTGACCACGGCATTACTGGATCGACTGACGCATCATTGCCATATCATCGAAACCGGCAATGACTCTTTCCGCTTTAAGCAAAGCAGCGCCATTGCCAAGCAGCGCATCCAGTCCAGAGAATCGATAAAACAGGCACAGCCGATTATTGAAAGGATAGAAACTGGCGCGCAAGAATAAAATGAATTGTTCTCAATTTTAGAACTGACTTTCAATCAAAAAAGGCATTAAAACCACCGCAGTCGGGTCGACTAATCGGATGCGGTGGTGTACGCTGAAACACAATTTCCCCTGGTCAATTTTCAATCGGCGCCAACACAAAGCTGTCAATGATGGTAAGACCGGCTTCGAGTCGTTTGGTGTTTTCGATTTCAATTTTTTGCGCTGTTTTTGTTTCCTTTCGAATAGAGCTGGGGTCGGTACCATTTGCCACGCAATTTCTTGCTTCTGTTGCTTTGATTCTCGCATTGGCTAAAGTGGTAACAGGGTGGGTTCCGAGGGACAGCGTTTTTCGCTTACCGCTTATGGTGTAGTCAAAGCGCCACCATTTGGCACCGTTTGATTTTAAGAGTAGATACAAGCCACTGCCGTCATTAAAGCGTTGATCTTTGTCGGTTGGTTTGGCATTGCGAGTGGTAACATCATTCAGTAATTCTTTAGCCATTTGCAGTAACAGTGATTTTTTGTTGTTACTGTAAAACTTACTGCACAAATTGCAAGATGTAATTGAATGTTACTGGTGTACGTTGGACAATAAAAAAACCCGCTAAGCCATATGGCTTAGCGGGTTTCTGAATTCTGTTGAACTGTATTGAATCGTCTATGGAGGCTGCGGCCGGAATCGAACCGGCGTGTACGGCTTTGCAGGCCGCTGCATAACCACTTTGCTACGCAGCCTTTGACTGAAATAAAAAAGCCGCGTAAATCGCGGCTTTTTTGAATATGGAGCGGGAAACGAGGCTCGAACTCGCGACCCCAACCTTGGCAAGGTTGTGCTCTACCACTGAGCTATTCCCGCTTTGCTTTCGATTCGTGTATTATAATCAAAAAAAATTAGCAGTCAATGTTTTTTTTGATTTATTGTAGATCAATGGCTAATGCCCAGCCGCGTTGACCTAAGCATTCTCCAGTTGTCATTTCAACTTCAACGAATACGTCTTTTTTGCCATACGCATCTTGTGACTGAATAGCTTTTACTGGAGTGCCTTGCGGCATGTGTTTGCAACCACCTTCTCTGTCTGATTCTTCAGTGTCATCATAGGCAGCCATAGAACCGGGAACTGAGACTAGGCGGATAGTGGAGGAGGGGTCGTAAGCGTTGGCGCTTTTTAGCACATAATTTTGTCCAGCGACAATGGTTGCTGTTTTGTGGACAGGTAATTTAGTGTCAGAGCCGCCGGACATAGCTAAAAATAGAATAATAAGGGTGACTGCGCCTACACCGCCAAAGAAAACTTTGGGGTTGGATTCTTTAAGCTCGAGCAGTTTAGCTACGATTCCACTGGCTGCATTTTTTGCTGAAGCAAGGTTGTCGCTAGGTTGCTCTGGGGTTTCGGAGTTGCTGGGTTGCCCGGTTTCTTCTTCTGGGTTCAGGTTTTCTGATTCGTTAGTGTTGTCATCAATACTCATTTAATTTGTCCTCTACAGTAATTATTATTATAGCCAGAGCGGTAAAGTTACCATGCTGAGGGAACATTTCAAGTATTGATTTAGTTGGTTCTCTATTTCCGACTACTTTGGTCAAGCATTTTCAAAAATGCCCGGGCACTGTTTGCTTTAATCCTGGTTTCGTTAAAGTTTGACTGTTTTGGCGTAAGCTTGTTTTGTGTCGGGCGAGCGAGCAGCCCTAAAGTCACTTATGCAATAACTGGCGTCGACAGGTTAATTTGCGCTGAGAGCTTAAAGATAAGCTGATTTTGTGGAATACTGATTGCTGTAGGATTTGAGAAGTCTCTAGGGATAATTTATGTACTACAGTGCCGTAGTGTATATTTTGTAGGGAGCTCATTTCGTATTGGCTGAGCTTATCCCTAACGTTATTGTCATTATCAATGAAAGAAAATCAGTTTATCTTTGAACAAATCCATATCGAGGTGGCGCGTGCGGCTTCCGATGATTTTAATCTCTTCCATGACAAGCACAAATGGTTACAGGTAACGCATAACCCTTTCAAAGGGCCAATTGTGTTGGGCTTTCAGCTTAATACCTTGATTGAGCATCAAATGAAGCTTTATAGGGAGGCGCAGCATGAGCTGGATATCATTGCCGAGAATCAGTTGCGATTTAGTAACTACCAGATTACCTTTGTGAATGCTCTGCGGCCTAGGCAGGAGTTTTCACTGGATATTAAGAAAACCCTCATCAAGACTATTCCGGATTTGAGCCTGAGCAACCGGATTGCTATCAAATCGCAGGGTAAAACTATTTTGTTGGGACATAAAAAAGAAACCAAAGCGCCTTTGTTTCTGGCGGACACTGATTTATCCGGTTTGCCTGATCTTAATGAGGTTCCGGATAAAAAGATGGTGCCGGGCACTGAATTTTTTCTAAAGCGTAAATGGATGACTAACGGCAATGTTAAAAATTTTTTGTCAGGCTCTCTAGCTGAGCAATCGGATTATTTCGATGAGTTGTCGCATATGGCGTATTATCCGGAAGTGTTTCCATGCAGTTTGACATCAGGTGCTTTGCTGGAAAAGGCGCAAATGGAAAGTCATGACTTCAAACGCAATCCTATGGTTTACACTTCGCATGAGTTTTCTGTTGATAGGCAGCATTTGTCGCAAGTAAAAAATAATGACAAATTGCATATTTTGGTTAAGCAGTTACCCGAATCCAAAAAAAATACTTTGAATCACACTAGTGTCATGTTGCGTACATACGAGTGCTTTGGGATGCTGGAAAATAGGGAGCTGTTGTTCAGAATCAAACTCAATTTAGTGCCGCTAGAGGAAATTATTAAAAGTTTGAGTTCTAAAACCTAAATGGCCTTGTTGGCGTTTATCGCTGCTAATGTTGTGAAATTTTTAGAACATCAAGTATAATCCATCAAGTCGTTAGGTGCTGCCGGTGACGAGATTTCAAATTAACAATACAACACTAAAGATAAGGTGGGTGCTTTTAGCTAAGCGTTCGCATTGTTCGAGGAATAAAATATGAGTAATATCGAAGAACGGGTAAAAAAGATTGTCGCAGAGCAATTAGGCGTAAAGGAAGAAATCGCAAATGATGCGTCTTTTGTTGATGATCTTGGTGCGGATTCTTTAGACACAGTTGAACTCGTCATGGCTCTGGAAGAAGAATTTGAGTGTGAAATTCCAGACGAAGAAGCTGAAAAAATCACCACTGTGCAATTGGCAATTGACTACGTTAACGCCAATCTGCAATAAGATGTTCCCGGGCTAGTGGTCCCCATTAGCCCGTATCCCTTTCCCCTCTGATTGTCTTCTAACTGAAACGGTAGTTACTGTGAGTACACGTCGAGTTGTAATAACGGGCTTAGGGGCTGTAACGCCCTTAGCAAATAATGTTGCCGATACATGGAATGGAATTGTTAACGGTAAAAGCGGTATAAGTGCTATCGATTCGTTTGATATTTCAAGTTTCGCCACCACTTTTGGCGGTGTAATCAGAAATTTTAATATTGGCGATTACATTTCAGAAAAAGATGCCAAGCGCATGGATGGCTTTGTGCATTATGGTATTGCAGCTGGTTGTCAAGCATTCGAAGACTCAGGTATCGAAGTCACTGAAGAAAATGCTGAACGTATCGGCGTGGCCATCGGTGCAGGTATTGGTGGTATCACCGGTATCGAAGAATGCTACGCAACCTATGTTGCTGGCGGTCCGCGCAAAATTTCACCCTTTTTTGTGCCGGGTAATATTATCAATATGATTTCCGGCAACCTTTCGATCAAATATGGTTTGAGAGGACCTAATTTTGCTATCGTCACGGCTTGTACGACCGGTACACATAATATTGGTGACGCAGCTCGTCTGATTAAATACGGCGATGCCGATGTGATGGTGGCAGGTGGCGCCGAGCGCTGCACTACATCGCCGACAGCCATGGGCGGGTTTGCTTCGGCTAAAGCCTTGTCGCGCCGCAATGATGATCCCCAGGCTGCCAGTCGTCCATGGGACAGAGATCGCGATGGTTTTGTACTCAGCGATGGCGCGGGTGTGGTGGTCTTGGAAGAGCTTGAACACGCCTTGGCGCGTGGAGCCAAAATATACGCCGAGTTGGTGGGTTACGGGATGAGCGGCGATGCCTATCACATTACTTCACCATCTATGGGTGGTGAAGGCGCTGCGCGTTGTATGCGTAATGCCTTGCGCGATGCCAAGCTGAATGTGGAGGATGTAGATTACATCAATGCGCATGGTACCTCGACCCCAGCAGGCGACGTCGGTGAAACCCATGCGATGAAAACGGCGCTAGGTGATCATGCTTATAAAGTGGCCATCAGTTCCACCAAATCCATGATTGGTCATTTATTGGGTGCTGCCGGCGGCATTGAAGCCGTGCTGACTTCGCTGGCTATTCAGGACCAAATCGCCCCACCCACGATTAATTTGGAAAATCCCGATCCTGAATGCGATCTGGATTTCGTGCCCAATATTGCTCGGAATATGAAAATTGATGTGGCTGTCTCCAATTCCTTTGGTTTTGGTGGCACCAATGGCACATTAGTGTTCAAGCGCTACCAATAAAACTACTTTTCTACACAGTGTCTGCCCATGTTCTTGTTAAATGGCGAGCGCAGGCATTGTGTCGATGTCTCTGATCGAGGCTTTCAATATGGCGATGGTTTGTTTGAAACTATCGCAGTCTATCAAGGCAAGCCGCTATTTTTGCAACAACACTTAGATCGTTTAAGAGCGGGTTGCCAGCGCTTGTTTATTCCATATCCCGAGCAAGACCAGTTAAAAGCTGAAGTTAAACAGCTCTGTGAAGGCTCCGATACGGCGGTGCTGAAAATTATCGTTACTCGCGGTTCAGGGGGGCGGGGTTACCGGCAGCCCGATTCGATTGTGCCCACCCGTCTATTAAGCCTGCACCCCTTTCCGGAATACCCGGCAAATTTTCAGACTGATGGAGTCGTGTTGCGCTTTTGTCAGCAGCGATTAGCGAGTAATCCGGTGCTGGCCGGCATTAAACATATGAACCGCTTGGAACAGATTCTAGCCAGGGCGGAATGGCAGGGTGATGCCATTCAAGAAGGCCTGATGCTTGACTACGATGGGCATGTGGTTGAGGGCACTATGAGCAATCTTTTCTTTGTAAAAGATGGCGTTTTGTATGTGCCGCTGCTCACTTATTGCGGCATTGTTGGGATTGTGCGACAAAAAGTGGTAAGCTTGGCACAATACAACCAAATAGGAATCGTTGAAAAGCAATTCGATAAGACCCGTGTTTTAGAGGCAGATGAAGTTTTTGTCACCAATTCGGTGATAGGTATTTGGCCAGTAAAACAGCTTGATCAACAGTGCTTTAAGGTGGGCCGGATCACCCGCCGTATGCAGCAATGGTATGCGGAGGCACGTACAGAGGAATTAAAATTATGACTAGAAGCATAGTCGCATTTACTACCCTGATGGTGTTAGGCCTGCTATTGATTTGGGGAGGGATGTATCATCACATCCTGCAGAAAAAACCGGTGGTGTTCAGTAAAACTACCTTAGACATTAAAAGAGGCGATACGCTGGAAAGCGTTATCAAAAATTTGCGTGATCAACGCATAGCTATAAATCCATTTTGGTTTAAGTTGTATGCCTATCGTTCCGATCTGGATCGGACGTTGAAAGTGGGCGAATACGTGTTGGATAAAGATGCCACCGCAGCTGATATTTTGGCGCTGTTGGAGGATGGCAGCACGCGACAATACACCATCACCTTTCCGGAAGGTTGGAGCTTCAAGAAAGTTTTCCAGGCTATTCAAGACAATCCCAATCTACAGCACACCTTGACTGACGAAGAGTTGGCAAGCGTCATGGAGCAACTTGGCTCCGATAAATCGCATCCTGAAGGCTTGTTTTTCCCGGATACCTATTATTTTGAAAAAAATAGTTCAGACTTGGAATTACTCAAGCGTGCTCACGACAAAATGCAGCGTCTATTGGTGGCTGAATGGCAAAAGCGCGATCAGGACGTGCCGCTGGAAAGCCCGTATGAGGCATTGATTTTGGCGTCTATCATCGAAAAAGAAACCGCCGCAGTAGAAGAGCGAAAAAAAATTGCTGGTGTATTCAGTCGCCGATTAAAAAAGGGCATGCGCTTGCAAACCGATCCGACAGTCATATATGGCATGGGTGATAAGTATCGGGGAAATATCCACAAGCGAGATTTGCGGGAACCCACACCTTACAATACTTATGTAAACAATGGTTTGCCGCCAACCCCGATCTCCATGCCAGGCAAAGCGGCTATTCATGCTGCTTTACATCCTGCTGATGGCGATGAATTGTTCTTTGTGGCGCGAGGTCATGGTCGGCATGCCTTTTCGGCGGAATACAGTACCCATGTCAAATATGTTGCGCTATATCAACGATGAAATTGGGTCGATTCATCACTCTGGAAGGCGGGGAAGGCGTTGGTAAATCCACTAATTTGCAATTTATTGAACAAATATTGCTGGAACGGCAGATAGAGGTTGTTATTACCCGCGAGCCGGGAGGTACCGAGTTGGCGGAAAGAATTCGTAAATTGCTGTTGGAAAAAAGTGACGAATTGATCACGTCTCAGGCTGAATTACTACTTATGTTTGCCGCGCGTGCGCAACATATTCAGCATGTAATATTACCGGCTATGCAACAAGGGCGTTGGGTACTTTGCGATCGCTTTACCGATGCTACTTATGCCTACCAAGGTGGAGGTCGGAATATGGATGTGAATATGATTGCTTGGCTGGAACAGCTGGTGCAAGGCAGTTTGCGACCAAATCTGACTTTATTGCTGGATGCGCCGGTGGAAATAGGCATGCGCCGGGCAATGCATCGCGGCAAACTGGACCGCTTTGAGACTGAGAAAGTTGATTTTTTTCAGCGCGTTAGGCAAGCCTATTTAGAGCGCGCTAGTCTGGATCAGAATCGCTACAGCATCATTGATGCCAGTTTGCCATTGATTGAGGTGCAGGCACAGATCACTCAGGCAATCGATAAGCTATGCACAGCCTGATGGCAAATAGTTCTATCGTTTACCCTTGGCAGCAATCACTTTGGCAGCATCTAGTTGGCTATATTGAGCAACAGCGCATTCCACAAGCCTTGCTGATAACCGGTGCCACCGGCATGGGTAAGCGCCATTTAGCCGAGGCTTTCGCCCAAGTCTTGCTCTGTCAAAATCCTTTGCCAGGTCATTTAGTCTGTGGTGCATGCCATGGCTGTCACTTATGGCGGGCACAAACTCATCCGGATTATTTGCTTATCGAGCCCGATGAGCCGGGTAAAGCTATCGGTATCGACAAAATTCGGCAATTGATTGTGAAACTTGCGCTAAAGCCGCAATTTGATACACAACGTTTGGTGATTATCCAGCCTGCTGATCAACTTAACAATGCCTCGGCGAATGCTTTTTTAAAGTGCCTGGAAGAGCCTACAGAGCGTACGAGCTTTATTTTACTGACAGATAAACCTACCCGGTTGCCAGCCACTATCCGCAGCCGATGTCAATCGGTGCATTGTCAACTACCGGACCGACAGCTTGCTGGGCAGTGGTTGCAACAGCAAGGTGTTAATGAAGATCATGATTTACTTTTGCGTTTTGCCCAAGGTGCGCCATTACTGGCCAAACAGTATGCTGACCAGCACTTTATCGATCTCAGACAAAAATATTTTAATGACTGGTTGCAGGTCTTGGAAGGTAAACAAAATTTAGTGACTTTGGCAGAACTATGGCAAAAACAGGATAAGCTTGATTTGGCTGTGCTTTTGACCTGGATGGCTTCTTGGGTGATGGATATTATTAAATCCGCCCATCAAGCCGATGCGGACAAACTGCACAACCCGGATATGAAAAAATCCTTGCAAGCCCTTGCCGAGCGGCTAGAATTGAAGCATGTTTATAAATTTTATGATAATTTGCTGAATGCTCAGTCGCAAGCAAGCAAGCAAGTTAACAAACAATTGCTACTTGAACAGCTGTTAATTAATTGGGCACAACTTAATACTCGGTAACTTCATGGCAGAATCAGCTCCAAGACAAGGTATCTTGTCTTTATCTATCAAAGACAAAAATGCACTTTTTGCCGCCTACATGCCGTTTATCAAAAATGGCGGCCTATTTATTCCGACTAAACGGGAATACGAAATGGGTGAAGAGGTTTTTATGTTGCTGAATTTAATGGAAGAAACTGAGCGTTTGCCGATTGCAGGCAAAATCATCTGGAAAACCCCCTTGGGTGCCGAGGGTTATCGAACACCTGGTATCGGTGTGCAATTCAGTGATCAAGACGGTGGTATGGCGCGTAATAAAATTGAAACCTATTTGGCCGGCGCTTTGGAAAATGATCGCTCCACACACACTATGTAAACCTTTGCCGGATTCTGCTTGTCCGCTGCCTCATTAAAATTCATGTTTATCGACTCTCATTGCCACTTGGATCGCATCGATCTAAATCCGTATAACAACGACTTTGACGCCTTTGTCCAAGCAGCTCGCGCTGCGCAAATTCAACATATGTTATGTATCGCTATCGATCTGGAGTCATATCCCGCTATGTTGCAGATGGTACAACCCTATCAGGATATTTCCCTATCAGTAGGTGTGCATCCAAATGTGACTGAAGGGCGGGAACCTACTGTTGATGAACTGTTAGAGTTAGCCGAACATGAAAAAGTGATTGCGATTGGCGAAACCGGATTGGATTACTTTCGAAGTGAAGGTGATCTGGAATGGCAACATCAACGCTTCAAAAATCACATTAACGTGGCAAAAACCCTGAATAAACCCTTGATTATTCATACGCGAGAAGCCGGACATGATTCGCTGGATGTGTTACGGCAGGAGGGTGCGGATCAAGTGGGCGGAATTATTCATTGTTTTACCGAGGATTGGGCTTATGCTAAAAAAGCCCTGGATTTAAATTTTTTAATTTCCTTTTCCGGTATCGTCACATTTAAAAATGCTCTAGCGATCAAAGAAGTAGCGAAGAAAGTACCCGCTGATCGGTTTTTAATCGAGACTGATTCGCCCTATCTGGCACCGGTTCCGTATCGAGGTAAGCCAAATTACCCAACTTATGTGAGGTATGTGGCAGAGCAGATTGCAGAATTGCGAGATACCACAGTCGAGGCTATTGCCGAATTATCCAGCAATAATTTTTATCGATTGTTTGCTATGCGATAAGGCAGTATGGAATGGGTAGGCAAAAAAAACGGCCAAGATCAAGAAGAAATCTGGCCGCTTATAGAGGGAAGTAACTCTGTTTCCCGTTAGGGACGCATACAAGAGTTGCAATTAGTTTATCTAACCAGCTTGTAATTGAAAATGTGGCATTTCGTCGCGTGTCAAATTGTCGCTAAGACTTGAATTATTCATGGATACCCTATTAGAACTGCCACAAGGTCGTTTTCAACTGAAACGCTGGCCGCAGCGAAAAAACGAACTTTTGCGTGCCTGGGATGCAGCAGATGAGTATTTACTAAATCATCTGGCAACGAATGACAGGCTTGCGGCCGATGCACAACTCTGCATTTTAAATGATAGCTTCGGTGCGCTGACATTGGCTTTGCATGCACATTCGCCTACAGCGATATCCGATTCCTTTCTATCACAGCAAGCCACACTGAACAATTTTCAACTCAACGCTATCGATCAGACAAATGTAAGCTTGCTCGATAGCTTGAGCCTGCCTGCGACAGGCATTGATTACTTATTGATTAAAGCCCCCAAGACCCTGGCTTTGCTGGAATATCAGTTGCACAGCCTGCGGCCTTTACTGAAGCCAAACAGTAAGATCATTGTTGCTGGGATGGTCAAAACCTTACCTGCTGGTGTTTGGAAGCTTTTGGAGCGATTGATAGGCCCGACTCAAACCTCACTGGCGGTCAAAAAAGCGCGTTTAATTTTTGCCAGCTTGGACCCTCAACTCACATTGCCGGTTAATCCGTATCCCGTGCAATATCGTCTGGAAAATACTCCCAATAACATGAATATCGATTTGCTAATCAGCAATCATGCCAATGTATTTTCCCGCGATAGTCTGGATATTGGCACGCGGTTGTTATTGCAATATCTGCCTGAAAATACAAATTATCGACAGCTTATCGATTTAGGCTGTGGTAACGGTGTTGTGGGCTTGATGCTGGCCAAACAGTTAGCTGATGCAGATATTACTTTTGTTGATGAATCATTTATGGCTATTGCATCAGCGCAGCAGAATTTTGAGCAGGCATTTGCCGGTAAGCGGCAGGCAACATTTGTGGCAGGCGATTGTTTAACTGGATTTGCGGATCAAAGTGCCGATTGCATCATCTGTAATCCGCCATTTCACCAGCAACACGCTATCGGTGACCACATTGCCTGGCAGATGTTTCGGCAGTCTCATCAAGTGTTACGCCAAGGTGGCGAATTACGGGTGATTGGTAACAGACATTTACAGTATCAACAGAGTTTGAAAAAGCTGTTTGGTGATTGCGAACAAGTAGCCAGCAATGCAAAATTTGTCATTGTTAAAGCTATTAAACGTTAACTAGTGCCTGAAAGAAAACTCGATTCTTTTCAGAATTTTGCCGGTTCACTGCACATAATCACGGCAGTTTGTCGGCGCAGGCCAGTCTGTTTCCTGTTCTGTTCGTACTCAATGATGCAAATCAGCCATTCTGGACGGACTTTGGACACACTTTTCCCGCGCTTCTGGTTTTTTAGATCAGCACTTGTGTGTTTAGGCGGTTTTTTTGCTATGGCCCCCGTGGTCTATTCTCAGCTGGTTGCTCCTGCTCGCGCAAGACGGCACCCAAACCCTGAATGTTACAGAACGGCTGCTATGCATAGAACCTAACAACTAATAGTCCATCAGTTTGATAAAGCATTTTGGTCTACCATGCCTGCTTCCACAGTAAATATGTCCGCACTCCATGCACCAATGCCATTAAGTTAAGAAAAAGCTCCCTCTCCTGCTGGAGAGAGTTGGGGAGAGGAGATTTATAATAAGGCAAAAAAGCTTT
>NZ_LUUI01000165.1 GCF_001644015.1 Methylomonas lenta | reverse complement strand
GGATTTAAGGGCGCTTACGTATTTTCTACCGCTTAATTTCCCTATTCGAAATTGGGTAGGTTTGCAAAAAGTTCTCTGGCATTTTTCAAGTCTTGTTCCGCTCCGGAGAAATCAGACTTTTTTGTTAAGTTTCTGGCGTTTTTCAATTTAATATTGGCTTTATCACGTTCGAACTCATATTTATAGCTCGCACTCAGGTCGCCGGCCGTTTCGGAGGCTTCCTTAATCAACGACGCTATTGCTTTAGAATCCCCTGCAGGGATGGCATCCAAAGCAGCTTGAATTTTGCTGTCGACCTCGACAAGTATTTCAGCGTTACTTTTTTTAGCTTCTTTCGCAAATGTTGAACCTGAAAGGCCCAGCATTGAAAAAAACAGGATGAAAGTGATAAAAATTTTCTTAAGTGGCATAGACTGACTCTTTATTAAGTGATTTATTTTGTTGATTAATGTGCTGTTGGTATGGTTGTTAATTTCAGTTTTTGACCTACTCCTTATGATGAATGAATGTCGCATAAATTTTCACAATTAACCTTTTGCTTAGACTGCTGACAAATCGAAACATTACTGCTCAGATATTCTGCCCATAAATTGAGCACTATTTTTTGGCGCGAAACGATCAATCAGTGATCTTATGGCTATACCCACTGTGATCAATGCCGCTGTTGCCAAAGCAAAGCCAGCTGTATAAGCGAGGCCATTGCGATCTAACCAAATATCATAGGCATGCACATAACCATGAAATAAAGCAAGATTACCCACCACCAATACAGCGAACAGTGAGGATACTTTATGACCTGAAATCAATATCAATCCGAGCGTTATAACGGATAGATTCATGATGGTTTCGGTATTCGCAATCTCGACAGGGATGAGGGTCAAGCCAACACCCATCAGTATTAAAGAAACAAAAATAGCTATCATCAGCTTGGGCGTTCGCCTGTTTGCTTGAGATATCCAGAAACCAACGATCAGCATGGTAATAATGTGGTCGGAAGCTGACAAGGGATGGATCAAGCCACTCAGAAAACCAATCGATTCGCTTGACCAGTGCATAGGGTGCGCCTCAGCAATAATAGGTTGTACTATTGCCATTAAACTAAACATTTGAAAATATCTTGCTTTGCCTTTCATCACTGTCTCCTAGCTTTATTGCTAAAGTTTAATCAAAAATCGGTTCATTACATGGCGTACATTTTGTAATCGACTGCTGGATAAGCTTTCTTGTCTTTTTGGATAGACTGCGCTGCGATCCTGTTCTCCAGGTTGACTTGGTTTTTAGTTTGCTAGTCCGAATGCCTGATTGGCAAACGGGTTAAAGGTTGGCCTAGTCACGCGGTTAAACCCGAAATCGGTTACTTGATGGCACGCGTTGCAGCCTGCCGTCAAGTCGTCATAACGCTGGGTGAAAGCTGGTAAATTTTTGTCTTTGATCGCTTGTTCGAGTCCTGTCAGTGGTTGATCCATGTATTGGGCGATCAATTCCGGAATAGGCTGTTTGATTTGCTTGTGAGTGCGGTGATATGTGGCGGCATCCTCAAAACCTTCAAGCAATTCATCCACTTCATAAGCCGCCAAATCCCAATTTTTGGCCTGCCCGGCAAACCACAATTTGGCATGGCGAGCCGCGCTTTGCGCCATGATTTCACCCAAGCCGGGCGTGAAGTAAGTATGCTCTTGTTCGGCTGGCTGATGACAAGCACAAGCCGCCAACAGAGTGGCTACACCTAGAGCCAGACCAAATCGAATAACGGTTGATTTCATGCTAAATTCCTTTGATGGCTAAAATTTGCTTGAGTGTGCAGATTCAGCCGATTGCGGCTTGAGCAGCCGTGGCACGCAGTAAGCTGCTGCGGCAACGATGAGACCGATGATACTAAACAGTATCAACAGGCCGTTTTGTCCGCCGGACTGTTCAGCGACCAACGCTACGGTTATCGGTATATGCAAGGCACTGACTTCTGGTGGCGTATGCAGGTCGGTATCGTCGACCATTAGCACCGCCTGATATTTGCCGGCGGTTTTGAAATCGACCATGGTCGATAGTACGCCTTGTTTAGCGATAGCCATCGGCAGTTCGGCGACGGTTTGCCCGTCTTCACGCAGAATTTTTAATGCCACCGGTTTTTTGCGCAGATCCAGATCGAGCAAATCGATGCTGATTTGGGTTTTACCGGTAGCCGGCAGGTCTATGCATTCGGCTTCCGGCAGACTTTTGCTGTCTTTGGCTTGGTTTGGCGCTACCTGATAGCCGGCAAAATTAACCACGTAATAGTCATTGGTTTGCATGCAGCCATACATGTCGTAACTGCCGCCAGCGCCTTTGCGATTGCCACCCAGAGGCACAGAGGCAACTGTTTGGCCGACTGTGACAAGTAAGGTGAAGATTAGGAAAGCACGGGCAGTGTTCATGGCTGCACCTCAGCGCCGGCTGCTTGACCTGTGATGGAGAATTTCGATACGCCGCTGACGATCAGACCATCTTCGGTCACCACCCGATAACGCAGGGCATAAGGTCCAGGCGATAGTGGTTTTGTGGTGGCGGTTAAACGATGACGTTCGCCAAGCACTAGCCGGGTATCGGCGTTGTCGACGCGATTACCCTTAGCGTCTACCACGACTACCGATGGGGAGCGCTCGCTGACATTACCGCTAAACCACAGCTTGACGATACCGTCAAAACTGGCGACTTCGGCATTATTTTTAGGGTCGGATTTCAGGAGTACGCCTTCCGCGTGACCGATCGGGCTGAAGATTAACAGCAATAAGGCCGATAAAGATTTAGCAGCAATTTTTCTCATAATGAAAATTAATGTATCCCGAATAGACCAGCGACAAACAACACAATAGGGTCAGACAATGGATGAAAAAATCCCAGCGTAATAACAGCCAGACTGACGACAAAAAACCGGGTCCAAGCTTGTAAAGACAAATCCTGTTTCCGCCATAAGAAATGAAAAATCAGCCAGCTACCTAGCCAGACCATCAAGGCTAAAGTTTCCTTGCCAGAGTAGGAACCTATGCTACCGTCAGGCCCGCTTCCGGTCGATCCCGGTATCCAGTGCCCATAAGCATGCACAATGTTGTCCAGTTCCCTGCTCAATCTGGAAATATGATGGCTGATCATTAAGGTTGAAAACGCCAATAATAATGACAAACTGGCGGCGACTACCGGGCCGGAATGCAGTGCTTGCTGATTGTCTGCTGGGTTTTGCATACTAAGCTCCCGATTAAACGAAACGTAATTTGGCTAACACAAGACCCGCCGCGAATCCCAGCAGTAAAAAGCTCCATGACACCAGAATGGTGATGCCGACAAAGCGGGTAATATCGCGGCGATATTGAATCGGCATGCCGTAGTAATACAGCGTGAAGGTGGCGGCCAGCATTAAAGGGAAAGGGAACAAGGAAACAAATTCCTTGAACTCCATCAGTACGTTATGAAAATTAGGTACGTGGGCCAGTATCCAGTCGCGCGGCCCATCCTGACCGCGATAGCGCATGTAAATCCAGTTACCGCTAATGGCGCCTGTTAAATTTAATAGGGTGGCGATCAATACCCAGCGACGTAGGGATTCCAATCGGACATGCATACCTTTGAGTAACGGAATCGCTCTGTGGGTGAGGTAAGTGCCAATGACGATGGCCAATATCGCACTAACGCCATGAATCCCCGCTTTCAGGTTGTAGTCGGTCGGATAAAAGAAATTGGCGGCAGGCAGCAGCAATAACAATGTCAAAGCAATTGCTACTTGGCTACGAATGACGATTTTGCTGAAATGATCGTGTATGTATTCGCCTGCGTGCATGAAGACCTCAAAAATAAGTGTTAAATCAAAAATCCAGGCACATCGAGGTGGTTGTCACGATCGGTGTGCGTAAAGCCTTGGGTTATAATTTTCCTTCCACTAACAATAAGAAAATAAAGTAGCCTCACTTTGGAACGTTTTGCTACCTCTCTCAGTGACGCTCTGGCCGACGATTTCGATCAATGGATCAACACCCGACAGTGCATCACCACGCTGTCATACGTTTACAATCACCAACGAATCTGGCCGAACGCCTGACCGCTCATCAGCACCAAGCGCATGACCTGGTGGTTTCAACCATGCATCTGCATCTCGATCACGATGACTGCCTGGAAACCTTATTTCTACGCGGCTTCACGCCGCAAATCCGTAACTTTGCCGAAAAAGTCGCCGCAGAAACCGGTGTCCGACATAGCGCGCTTAATCTGATTCCCATACCACACGCATTTTCATCCCCACAGTTAGGTAAAAGTGTCGTCTTTGCTGGGTTTCAGTATGCTGCAGGCAAGTCTGCCAACGTCAGAAGTATGAATTATTTATTTATTGTCATACATAATAAGGCGTGATGTCTAGTCTGTTTTCAAAAAAATATGATCCTCTTGGTCACTGACAGCACGTTACATGGAGTGAGAGGCACTAATGTCGGTCAGCATAGAACAGCCTGGCTTATTGCTGGCATCCTGTGCTTAGTGGCGATTATTATGAATTTTTAATAAATTGTAAGAACAATAGCGCTTGGTTTTATGGGCCAACTTTGAAGCCCGACTGTCCAGAGGGCTGTACTTTGTTTTGAGCGAACATAGCGCTAAGACTTATTGGATCATTTGTTTGTATTTGTTCCGTTTTTTTTGGAAATAAAGGGTATCTTGTCAAACGGCTTTGAAATCGTGGAAATTATGCAAAGCTCGTGAACGAAATAGTGGCACCCAAACCAGAGTACTTCTCGCTCACTGCAATTCCAAACTGGTTAACCAATCTAGCTGGGTGTAAGTCACGCCAATTCGAAAACCTTGACTCTGTTGCTTCCCGCGCACCACTGCAACAGATCTATGGTACAAAGTGACTCATAAAAGTTTTGCGTTGAACACAAGAGGCCAAATATGTCTACACCCGCTGAAGCCAGCTCAAAATCGACTGATCTCAAAGAAGAAACACCCGGTTTTCTAGAGCGTATCGGCGTTAGATATTACCGCTACCTGTCAAAAAAATATGGCACCTCCGGGTTAAAAAACGTTGCCATCGATGACTTACCACCAGATAACACGTTAACCACCCTGGCCAGCAATATTACTGCTTTTGCGGCTGTCATCGGCTTCGGCATAGGCGGCTTGACCACTTTTGTCACAATCTGGGTCGAGTGGACTTATCAGGCCAGTATGGAGACGATACCTTACTATTTGCTATACGGTTTTACCCTGGCTGTAATGCTGATACTGGAAATGGCAGTACTGTTTTGGCTGGGTTTAAAAACGGTTTACAGTCTGGCTTGTTTGAGCGGGCACAACCAGTCTAACCAGGGCGTTGTCTTACCGGGTGACGATGAAGTACCAAATTTGCTGGCGAGGGCCGCATTGGAAGTGCCAGATCCGGTGATTCATTATTTGGGTATCGATCCGCTGAAACACCTTTCCAAATCCAAGCTGCTGTTAGTGACGTTTTTATATAAAGCCAAAGTCATCCTCAGCACAGTACTGGTGAAATTCATCTTGGTGCGCTTAGTCGGCAAAGGCGAAGTTCGGCTTGCCGTCAGCTGGCTGGGTGTGCCAATCACTGGGTTTTGGGATGCCTTCACACTGTATAAAGTCGCTCGTGAAGCCAGGCTGCGTTTATTCGGCAATAAGCTTGCCGAACATATCGTCAATAATCTGCTGACCGATGAATTTATTGAGCAGCTCAGCCCCAAGTGCCGGGAAGGCGCTATCAGAGCCGTTGCGACCATGATGGTATTGGCACAAAACTACCACCCCAACATGTTGATGCTGTTAGTCAAGCTGTGTAATAAATTTAAGATTGATCAGCGTTGCGAATATGACAATTGGGAGGACTTTTTAGCACTATTAGATCAAGTCGAAACCCATGAACGCTATTTTTTACTGGATTTACTTTGCGTGTCGGCCGCTTTCGACGGTCATTTGTCGCGCCTGGAACGACACCATTTGCCCGAAGCCTTTAAAGAATTAACCGATGTATACATGGCGCGCAGCGAAGTATTAACCAAACAACTAATGAATGGGCAATTACACGCTGCAAAAGAATCTTGCACCTTGGATTTTGTGCCCGGCTAGGGATTTGTGTAAGCGAAAATACTGCGGAATTTAGCGGTTCAACCACTCCATATACAGCTGCACGCCCTGTTCGACCGTTTTAAACGGCTGGTCGCAACCGGCTGCGCGCAGATTGTCGAGATTGGCTTCGGTAAAACTTTGATAGCAGCCTTTCAGGTGCTCTGGGAAAGGAATGTATTTGATCTGGCCGCGCTGGTGATAGTTGATCACCGCATTAGCAACGTCGTTAAAGGTCTGGCTACGTCCGGTGCCGCAATTGTAAATACCGGAGACTTGCGGGTTGTCCATGAACCACAGATTGATATCCACTACGTCGCCGACGTAGACGAAATCGCGGCGTTGTTCGCCGTTACCGTAGCCATCGCAACCCTCGAACAGCTTAAGCTCGTCGGATTCCTTGATCTGATTGTTCAAATGGTAGGCAACGCTAGCCATGCTGCCTTTATGGAATTCTCGCGGACCGTAGACATTGAAATAACGTAAACCCACCACTTGCGCGGTTAGTTTATGCAGATGTCTGCGTAGATATTGATCGAATTGAAACTTGGAATAACCGTACACATTCAACGGACCTTCGTAAGCCAAATCTTCCTTAAAAGTCGGATCGGCGCCGTAAGTGGCTGCGCTGGATGCGTAAATAAACGGGATTTTGTGGCTTTGACAATAATGAAACAGAATTTTGCTGTATTCATAATTGTTGTCCATCATGTAACGACCATCCCACTCAGTGGTGGTTGAGCAAGCGCCCTGATGAAATATGGCTTCTATGGTTTCGGCGGGAAATACACCTTGCTGGAGTTTTTCCAGAAAGGTGCTTCTGTCCATATAATCCGCAATCCGACAATCGACCAGATTTTTGTATTTGACCCCATTGGTCAAATGATCGACTACCAAAATGTCATCGTAACCGCGGGCATTTAAACCCAGTATCAGGTTACTGCCTATAAAACCGGCACCGCCGGTCACGATGATCATGGGCTTACTCTGAAACGATTTTGATCGGCAACGTAACAATCACATCGGTATGCAGGTTGATCGCGATGTTGTATTCACCCACTTGGCGAATAACGCCAGTTGGCATGCGCACATCGCTTTTTTCTACCTTAACGCCAGCCGCAGTAATCGCTTCAGCGATATTTTGGGTGCCTACAGAACCGAACAAACGGCCTTCATCGCCGGTTTTATGCGCGATAGTGATGCTCAGTTTGCTGATGGCTTCACCACGTGCAGTTGCCGCAGCTAATTTTTCTGCAGCATGTTTTTCCAGCTCAGCGCGACGTTCTTCAAACTCTTTGATTTTGGCAACTGTGGCTTTGGCCGCCTTGCCTTGTGGAATCAAATAATTTCTGCCATAACCTGACTTAATGGTGACTCTGTCACCCAGATCACCCAGGTTTGCTATTTTTTCAAGAAGTATAACTTCCATCTTTATCTACCTCGTTAATCGACCAATTGTCGAATGAAGGCTGCATTTAGTCAGCCGTTTTATTTGAAATTTTATTTCGTAAGTTCAGCCAGCTATCGGTCAATCCACATATAGCAATAATCACCATCACATGCGGAATCAATATCAGGGTCAGATACAGCAGTGGCACCATAAATCGACTGCCTTTCATCTGCGCGAAGCAAGCATGCAGCACTGCAGTACCAATAAAGGTATACAGCACAAACAATACTAATAGCGTATTCCAGCTTATCTCGGCGACAACACCGGACGATAAACCAGCCACCGCAACCAATATCATAGTGGCAATTGCCAGCTGTTTATGCCCTTTCAATGCTAAAAACTCGGCTTTGAATCCACCGGGATTATAGAGCGCCGATTGCCACCATCTGGCTAGAAACAAGCCAAACAACAAGCCGTAAACACTACCGGCAGCAATAGCCCCAGTCATAAAGTGGGCGAAAACTTGCGCTGTTTGTTTGATTTGCTCGACAGGCACATCAGGTTTTGCTTCCAGCATCGGCTGCATCATCGCAGCTAACACCGTACCCCAAAGTTGCGCCGGTTGCGGTTGATAGATATAAAAACCCAACACAGCTGCTATGCCCAGCAATACAGCAATTTCAATCGCCACACCCAGGTGTTTACCTTCGCGCAACACAATGGAAATCAGCCATACCGGCATCCACAATACCAAGCCGTAAAGCAAGGCAAACTGGTAACCAATTTTCAAGAAGACACTCAATACTGCTGCTGCTAAACAACCGCACAGCAACACATACAAACCTTCTTTACCACCCCGTCGCAAAGTAACCAATGCCACCGAGGCCGAACTTACGATACTAACCGGAGGAAACGCCAATGACAGCAATGCCAAAGCCGCTGCAACCGTCATGGCTTGCAACCTGCCCTTCATGATGTAAGCTGCCAGAAATTGCACGACGGCTCTCCGGATAACCTAAATTATTTGTGTGCGTCGCAGAACGGTATCAGCGCCAGAAAACGTGCTTGTTTAATCGCTGACGTTAACTGTCTTTGATATTTCGCACTGGTGCCAGTGATACGGCTAGGGATGATTTTGCCAGTTTCGGTGATGAATTCACCCAGCAAATCAATGTCTTTATAATCGATGATGGTTGCATCTTCACCGCTGAAGCGGCAGCCTTTTTTACGTCTAATGTTATTACGTGCCATGATAACTCTCTTGATTCAATACGGATTATTCGGATTCAGTTTCAACTTCTGTTTCAGTAGCAGCATCCTCAGTTACTTCCACTTCTGAATCACTTACCTCTTCTTCAACTTCTTCTTTAACGCGGCTAGCGGATTTTTGACCATCGTTGCCACTGGTGGCAATCACTGAAGGCTCGGTGATCGCTTCTTTTTGCAGCAAAGTTTGGCTACGCAAGATCGCATCGTTGAAACGGAAACCACTTTCCAATTCTTCAAGAGTCGCTTGATCGCATTCGATATTCATCAACACATAGTGTGCTTTATGAATTTTTTTAATGGGGAAAGCCAGATGTCTACGACCCCAGTCTTCCAGGCGGTGAATTTTGCCAGCAGCATCTTCGATAGTAGCTTTATAACGTTCAATCATGGCAGGTACCTGAGCACTTTGATCAGGGTGTACCAAGAAGACGATTTCATAATGACGCATGATTTCTCCTTACGGTTTTAAAAGCCTCCCACTCGCACGAGTGGTGAAGCAAGGATTTGGGATGGAATACCCCAAAAGCCGACCATTATAAAATCCGACCAGGCTATATTGCAAAGTTCTTTTTAACAAAGGCTTAAATACTGGGTTTTACGGCATCCAACTACCTTCAAATAATCAATCTCTCCATCAAATAACACAAGCAATCCTGCCGAATCACACGCTGATTCAATGTCAACATCGACGGCATGGTCGACTTAGTAATTTGTAACTGACCTGCCACCAATTCGAAAAACTGCTCCGTAATGGGGTTGCCATCATTATCCCTGGCAATCAGTGGCATGCGCCCGCCTTTAACCTCACCTAATACCGTACCGGCCTGAATTTCGGTAAAATTCATGCGTTCTAATTCCTGATTCAGCGCCAAATCAACCTCGTCACCGTTAAAACCAAAACTGATTTTCTCATCCACCATTACCTGCGCCACTGTATGGTAAATATCTACATCCTGCCTGGCGACCGGTTGCGCTGGAAATTCATGTAGATGCAGACAACTGTCTATGAACTGAAACGCATGCTCAACACCGTAAGGCTGATCCGGACGCCCGCACTCCAGCGTCACAGCCGGACAAAACTCTGCAAACGCACCAGATTGCACGCCCTTGGGATGGGTGAAATACACTAACAAACGTCCGAACAGCAGCCCTAAATGCAAAAAAGCTTCATCCAATTTATTGACGCAGGCGTAATGCGGATTCAAGCCGGTATTATTATGCACATCGATACTGGCAAACACATGCCGCTGTTGCATCACCTGACATATCTGTTTGGCCCATTCGGTTTCCGGCGACGGCGGTAAAGGCGTACCCGGCCAGATGCGATTAAAGTCAGGCTGATGATCCAGCCGCCGCATATTAAAGCGCGCAGCCTGGGTGTTACCAAAAAACAAAGTCAAATTTCTTGGCAAGGCTTGCTCTTGATATTTTTGCAACAACTTTTGCACCGCCAAAAACCCAGTTGGCTCGTTACCGTGCAACAACACTGACACGAACAAAGTTTCCTGACTCTTGCCGGACAGATGAAATAATGAAGGCTCGGGGATTAGGCGGTGCAGATGCTCAACGGAAATATCCAGCAGACCGTCGGGTAGAGAGTCGAATTGTTTTAGCACCATATTACTGACTAGAATCGATTGCATGATTGATTTGGCTTTTGACTTTACTCAATTCTATCGCGATTTTGAGGCCTATAAAAAATAGGCTAACAATATGATCGTTCCCTGCATAAAATAACGTTTTAGGCACCGAATATGGATTCCTATGATTTAGCCATCTAGGCTGCCGGGATAAACCTAATGAGTACACAAACGAGAACAGGTGTTTCCGACGTAACGATCAAATCTCCCAAACACCACTGCACCCGGCTTATACACCCCAACTCGCAACCGCCTCCCCTCGTCGTTGCTGCTGCAAGTAAAGCTTAGTCAAACCGGTAAATTCGCCGGGATTGTGTTGGATAAACCGCCGCTGCCAGGCACTACCTGTTTGCTGGTTTTCGATGCGCTGACGGATAATGTCCAAATAGACATTAATATCACCCGCATCGATACCCAGCGCCAGCAACCCTTGCTCAGCACGCAACATCAGTTCGTTTTTGATTAAGGCGTTCAACCGCAGCTTTTGTTCGCCAAACCAGATAATATGACTATCCAGTCCATGGCGTGCAGCCTGATAAAAATTATCCTTGGCTTGAGTAAAACTTAAATCCGCCCGCCCAGCCGCTCTTTCATCCGCTAAATTTTTTACCAAGCCATAAAAAAACGCCGCATTAGCAATCGCATCCAATACGGTTGGCCCGGCGGCCGGCACCCTGTGTTCGATGCGAATATGCGGGGTGCCGTCCTCATCAAAACCCACCAAAGGCCGATTCCAGCGCCAGATGGTGCCGTTGTGCAATCTCAAATGGGAAAATAGCGCTGGATCGTCATCAAAGGTTTCCGGCAGCAGCACCGGGAAATGCTGCAAATTTTCGACAAAACATTCCATGATCGATTGGCGGGCAAAGTCAGAGCCAAAACTAACCCGATACAAAGGCCCTTCAGCCACACCTTGATATCCGCCCAAAGCAATTGCTTGTTCGAACATGGGGATACGCGTTTCAGCCCAGAGATCTTTAGCAAATAAATATGGTGCATTGGCACACACCGCCACCATAGCGGCAGATGCGATGATAGAGGCATTATAAAAATGATGCGCCACACTCAATGGGCATTGAATATGTAATTGAAAGGATGTGGTGGCCGCTTCCAGCATCACATCATGATGCTCAACTTTTAAATGCTCGTGCCCGCAAATATCCAGCAAAATGGGCTTACCGCGCGTTTCCAGCACCCGCTTGTTCAATACCTGGTAACGGTTCAGGTTAGACATATTGCCTAGATTAAGCTCATGCTGCTGCAGAGTCGGCAAGGTGCCTATCATCAGCAGATTCAGGCCCATTTGCCGAGCATGTTGTTCGGCTTGCAGCCAGGTACTGCTAAGATCTTGATGCATGTTGGCAAACACATCACCCGTTAGCCGCACAGGTGGCGTGTTCATTTCCACATTGAATTTAGCCAGCTCCGGGCAGGCCATAGGATGATTAAACGATTGCAGATAGCTTTCGTTCAGCGGAGCCGGCCGCATGTCATCATGCAATAGCCAGGCTTCGATTTCAAACCCGGCTACCGGCAATATCTCTGAGCAAACGCCATTCTGAATGAATTTGCCTAGCAACTCGGTTTCAGCGGTCAGCCGTTGATGAAAGCGCCGATAGTCGGCATCTTGATAGGCCGTAGTTTTAATTTCTTGCCCCATGCTCAACAACCTACAATTCGCCTGGAAAGCGATAGATAGTATGTGGCTTTCACCAGCAAGGTCAATGTTGTTAATGATCGACTAAAGATTGAGCAAGGATTTTCTTTCCTAGACCCTGGCAAAGGCTTCCGCTTGGAGTGCAAACCTAGGTTTGCACTCCAAAATATAAGTTGGCAGACCTTGCTACCAAATAAATATCAGGCAAAAAGACTCAACAAACCATTCGTGGCAATCGCTCTACCCGCTTCAATTTCATCCACGATATTCTGCGCTTCGTTGCCAGTGCCAGTAGAAAGCGGGTCAACTTCGGCTCGCTGACGCTGGCCTTGTTCGCTGGCCATCTGGAAAAAATCCCTGGCTTGTTGCTTTTGATCCGACTGTTGCTGGGAAACATTAACTTCAACCAGATTTAATTGCTGACCACCCAACATTTCCCGCAATTTAGGTATCGCCGCTTCGATAGCTTCTTTTACCGCCAAATTCTGCGCGGTGAATGCGACAGTAGCTTGATCCTGGCTCATATCGATTTTGACCAAAATGGGTCCCAGATGCTCAGGATTTAGCCTCAACTCGACAGATGGCATAGATTGTTTATGCATCCAGATCAATTTGTCACCTAATTCCTGGCGCCAGCCTGGATCGGCAAAATGTTTAACCAGTGTCGATTGATTGGCGGGCACAGTCGCCGCTGCTTCACTACGCAGCACATTATTCATTCGAGAAATATCAGCCGTAATACTACTAGGCGAAGATTTATTGGCCTCACTATTATCCGCCACCTCATCCAGCTGACTTAAAGCTGTCTCAGACTGTAAGTCCAGCGCCGCTTTATCCTGCTGTGATTTGCTATTGGCATTATCACGCGCCATCATGGCACTGATGCTGCGATCGAACTCCAAACCGGTATCATCAGGATTGGTAATTGTGGCGTCAATTTTGGCAGTTTGAGCTTGAGATTCCTGACTCAGTACAGCTGTCGGTTTTTTGGCATCGACCAGCAAGCCGGATGCATCAACACTATCACTCAGCTGTTCTGCAATCTCCGCTTGCGGCACAACAATCGGCATGGGATTGAGCATAGCCGCTGCTTGATCGGATTCTGCCTGTAAAGATTGAGTCGTATCAGCTTCACTATCAACAACCTCCACTAAGGAGGCGGTTGTCGGCGCTTGAGAATCCGTTTCCAGCTGTTGTAATTGCTGCAACACACCAGCCAGGGTTTGCAAAGTGTCTTCAAGGTCTATCTCTGAATTAGCTTTATTTACCAGCGGCAAGTCTATGTCTAAATTGGCTTTATTTGCCAGCGGCAAGTCTATCTGTGAATTGGCCTTATTTGCCACCGGCAAGTCTTTTCCGAATAAAGCGGCAAAACTTTGCAAGCCTTGCTGCAGATCACCGCCTGCGGCGGCCTCTTCCATCCAGGATTGAATCCCTGCCAAATCCGGGCCAGCGGCATCAGAGCCCAAACTGCTTTGCAGCAAGCCGAGTTGCTGCATTAGAGCCGATCCAAAGCCAGCTTCATCACCCGTTACGGCGGATAAGCCTTGCTGTAAATTGCCAACTTTTTCTGAACCCGACAACAAAGACAGTAAATTCACACCTTGGATATTCATAATAGCTCTCCTAAACTTCCCTTACGTCAAGCATTTTCAATGCCACTCTTTCTGGCAGACCGAGCTGCCCTGGCATCCTGCTCGTTCTGTTCCAGCTTATTTTCCAGCTTTAACTCTTCGGCGACGGCCATTTGGCCTAGTCTTTCCATACTTTTGCTACGTTGATGACAATCTTCCCATTTTATGCGTGAGCGCTGATACTCGCGCTCCTTCACCACCACAGCCTGCCGCTGACCATCTATGGCTTTATCCAGCTTATCTGCAAAGGCGCGAAACTCCAGCAATTGACTCACATTCATACCTATCTGTTGCCGCTCGGCAAGCTTTGTCAGATATTCCTGGTGATAGGTTTTTAAATGTTCCAATTGAGCTTGTTGCTCCTGAAGTTGTTGTTGACTGCGACCCAAGATTTGCAAGGCTTCTTTTTCTTGCCGCGCATGCAAATCGATAATAGTTTTTAGACGTTGTGATCGTTTCATGGACTAGCCAATAGCTCAGACAACTCATGTAGACTGCGACTCATATCGACTGCCTCATCCATATCCTGTTGCAAAAAATCTAAAATAGCCGGGTTTTTAGCGATAGCTTTATCAATGCGCGGATCAGAGCCAGCACGGTATGCTCCTACGCTGATCAAATCTTTGTTTTGTTGATAGGTTGAATACATTCGACGCAATTCTCTCGCCATTTTTAAATGTTCGCTTTCGACAACATCCGGCATCACCCGGCTGATGGAAGCCTCGATATCGATAGCCGGATAATGGCCAGATTCCGCCAGATTTCTCGACAAAACCACATGCCCATCCAATACACCACGTGCGGCATCGGCAATTGGATCGTTGTTGTCATCACCTTCTGTCAGTACAGTGTAAAAAGCCGTAATCGACCCTCCGTCGACGTCTCCGTTGCCGGCCCGTTCCACCAATTGGGGTAGCTTGGCAAATACCGAAGGCGGATAACCTTTGGTGGCTGGCGGCTCGTCAATGGCCAACGCAATCTCTCGATAGGCTTGGGCATAACGCGTCAAAGAATCCATTAACAGCAGTACATCCAAACCCTGGTCACGAAAATATTCTGCAATACTGGTAGCACGCAAAGCGCCATGCACTCGCATCAGCGGCGAGTCGTCAGCCGGCGACGCCACCACTACGGCGCGCTTCAGACCTTCTTCACCCAGGATTTTCAAGACAAACTCATTAACCTCACGGCCCCGCTCACCTATCAAGCCCACCACAACGACATCGGCGGTAGTGAACTTGGTCATCATGCCTAACAACACACTCTTTCCAACGCCAGTACCCGCAAACAAGCCCATCCGCTGGCCACGTCCAACGCTCAGCACTGCATTAATCGCTCTGACGCCAACATCTAGCGACTCGCGTATCGGTTTTCTAGCCAAAGGATTGATGGTGACGCCGGCCAGCGATACGTTAGCGTCTGTATTCAATGGACCTTTGCTATCCAGCGGCTTGCCTGCACCATCAATCACTCGCCCTAACAAACCAAACCCAACTGAGGCCAGACTGTTCTTACCCAGCGGAATCACTCGGCAGCCGGGATCTAAACCATGCGTGTCGCCGGTAGGCATCAAAAATACCCGCCCGGCTGAAAAACCCACCACTTCCGCATTGATACTTTTACCGCTTTTAGTCAGCACTTGACACAATGAACCGATCGCCGCCCGGCAGCCTTCGGCTTCCAGTGTTAATCCCACCATGCGGGACAACTTACCCTCGACGACCAGTTCAGGCGCCTCACGCAGCCTTTCTCGATAAGGTTTTAATCGTTCCAGCCACAAAGCATTACGATCAGCTGCCGGCATCATCGCGGCGTATCCTGTTGCCGCTCGCCACCCAATGCCGTCGCCACAACGGCGGCCAAGCGTTTTTCCAAGGTGGCGTCAACAGCCGAAATATCTGTTTCAATCGTGCAACCACCACGGGTAATCAATGGATTATCCTGTAAACGCCAAGGCGGAGGATTTTCATCCAACTTCAGCATCGAGCGTACCAAGTCAGCATCATCGGGATGTAAATTTAAGGTGATTTTTTGCGACGCCAATGGCAATACGTTCACGGCTTCTCTGATAACGGCAATAATTTGGCCGGGATCGAGTTTTATTTCCCGACGTATGATCTGACTAGCAATAGCAATCACCAATACAACCAGTTCGTTTTCCACTTCCTGATCAAGCTGCTGGAAAGGAGCGGCTAACGTTTCCAATAACTGATTAAGTTGCGATACCTGAGTCTGCAACAAATGCTGACTTTCTTCATAGCCGGTTTTGTTTCCTGCCTCAACACCCTTGATATGGCCTTCATCAAAGCCTTGTTTCAAACCCTGTTCAAAGCCCTGCTGGCGACCTTGTTCGAAAGCTTCGGCATAAGCCTGCTTTTGCATGTCCTCGATTTGCTCGACCGTCAACACTTGAGTGGCGTCGGCTTCTTCGACATTTTCCGAGCGTGGTGCACCAAAATTTTCCAGATCAGTCCAGGTATTTAACGCCTCCAGTTCAGCCGGGGAAAATCTTGTTCCCTTAGACGAAGTCATCACCACCACCACCGGCCAATGCTAACTCACCGGCATCGGCCAATCGCTTGGCAATCGACAAAATATCTTTTTGTGCAGCTTCAACCTCGCTGAGTCGCGCAGGTGGTGCCGCTTCCAGGTCGTCACGCAACATGTCGGCCGCACGCCGGGACATATTGGCAAAAATCTTATCTCGCAACGCAGCATCGACACCTCGCAAGGCCAATAACAATTGATCGGTGGATACTTCCCGCAACAAGGTTTGAATACCTCTGTCGTCGACATTGATCAAATCACCGAAGACGAACATTTTGTCCTGAATCCGTTGCGCCAAATCGGCATTGTTTTCGTTGATGTCCTGCATCATCGGATCGCTGATAGAGCTTTCGATGAAGTTGAGGATATTGGCCGCAGCGTCCACCCCACCGATTTGAGAAGATTTGACACCATCGCTACCGGTCAGCTGTTTCTCCATGATGTCATCCAACTCCCGTAAGGCAGCTGGTTGTACACCTTCCAGGGTGGCGATACGCATCAAAATATCAGAACGCATGCCTTGAGGCAGCAATGTCAGGACATCAGCTGCCTGATCAGGATCCAGCAAGGTCAGAATTATGGCGATGATCTGCGGATGCTCCAAACGAATCAAATCGGCAATCGAACGCGTATCCATCCATTTTAATTGTTCGATACCCTTACTATTAGCCCCCAGTAAAATCCGGTCTATGATGCTACCGGCCTTGTCGGCACCCAGTGCATTGGTCAGCATGTTGCGAATGTATTCATCCGAATCCATCCCCAAGCCGGTTTCGTTTTTGATTTCGATGATAAATTCTTCCAACACACCATCGACCATTTCGGAGGAAATCGGCCCCAATTGCGCCATGGTTCCGCCGATAGTTTGTACTTCTTTAGGCCCCATGTGCTTTAAAACCGCAGCGGCGCGCTCTTGCCCCACAGCCAGCAGCAATAAAGAGGCGCGTTCTGCATGCGTTAGGGTCGATTTAATTTCAGGCATTGTCTTTTAACCAGGTTTTAATGACTTGCGCGACCAGTTTTGCATCTTCATCAATCAATTTTTGCACGTATTCCAAGCGTTTTTCATAACTTTGTGGCGCTTCCAATAGTAACAAATCTTCAGCTGCCGCCGACAACCCCATCATTTCACCGGTTTCCTGATCTATTCTAACGGCAACAGGCTTACCATTTTCATCAAATCGTACGACACCACCGATGGCTTCGGCTTCTTTTTTGGCTTCCTCAAGGGCTTTGAGTTTTTCTTCTTCCTCTCTAGTGCCTAACAGCGTGGCAAAGACAGGCCGCAGTACTTTCAGGATTAAGAGTAACAACACCACAGCAGCGATCAGCAGCTTCAATACGTCCATGAACCAGGGTTTTTCCCAAATGGGTTCAGACACATCTTCCAAAGCCTCAGCAGCTTTAAATGCGACATTAGTGACTGTCACCTGATCACCACGACTACTATCGTAGCCAACCGCCTGTTTCACCAAATCGCGAAGTTGATTCAGATCTTCTTGCGAATAAGCTTGCTGGGTGAGATTGCCATCAACAGTGGCCCTTTTATCATCCACCACCACCGCCACCGACAAACGCCGCAAACTGCCGGTGGCCAAACGTGTGTGTGTAATGGTTTTATCCAGTTCGTAATTTCGGGTAGCACTTTTATTGACTGAACCTGATCCGGTTTGAGTGGCAGCCTGATTCTCTTGTCCACTAGTCACTTCCGGTGCCACGCCTGTTGGCGGAGGCTGGTTAGATAACGCGCCCGGCACCCCTTGCACTGCGGATAAGTCACTGCGATCTTCTTGAGTTTGTTCGCTACGCAGAGCCGGCAAATCCGGATTAAACATTTCCTGGGTTTTTTCGGTAACGGTAAAATCAACATCAGCCGAGATTTGCGCCCGCATGCCGTCGCCACCCACCAAGGGTGTCAAGATGTTTTCTATGCGACCGCGTAGATGCTCCTCAATATTTTTTTTGTATTCAAATTGTTTTGAGGTCAGTGAAATGTCTTCCGGGGTATCTTTGCTGTTCAGCAAGCGCCCCTTTTGATCGACTACCGTGACCTGACTGGCTTCCATCATGGGTACGCTGGAAGCGACCAAATGCACAATGGATTCAATCTGCTCCTTATCCAGTGTACGCCCTTGGTACAACTCCACTATCACTGACGCGCTAGGTTTTTTCCGCTCCCGCACAAATACCGACTGCACCGGCAATGCCAACAATATTTTGGCGGATTTGACATTTTGTATGGTTTGTATGGTTAGGGCAATTTCACCTTCCAGCGCACGCTGAAAACGCATCAACTCAACATTTTTACTGGCACCAAAGCCATTGTCTTTATCCAGTAATTCGTAACCCAAGCTCGTACTACGCGGCAAGCCTTGTGCGGCTAACTTGAGTTTAAGTTCACGCACATTGCCGGCCGGCACCATAATAGCGCCCGTCCCAGGATCGACTTTATAGTCCATCTCTAGTTTATTTAAGGCTTCTATAATTTCGCCGGCGTCTTTGTCGGCCACACCGGAAAATAATAAATCATAGCTGGGCGCCTGCGCCCAAAGTACCACGGCGATGCCTATGGCAATACTGACAGCCAAAGTCAGCATCAGACCGAGTTGCTGTCCAGTCGATAATTTCATCAGGTTTTTAACAACCGGATGCATTTTATCGCCTGGCCCGGACTGCTGAGGCTGGGCTTCTACTGGAAAATTATTGTTTGCTTCACTCATGGCTTAAAAGTATAGCGCTCTACATGGGCATGCTCATAACATCCTTGTAGGCATCAACCAATTTATTCCGCACTTGCAACATAGCCTGAAACGAAACATCAGCTTTTTGCGATGCAATCATCACCTCGGCCAGACTGACATCAGAACGACCGGTTTCGAAGGATGCAGCCAACTCGTTGGAGGTATTTTGTGCCTGATTGACGCTATCGATGGACTGCTTCAGCATCGCGGCAAAATCGCCGGAATCGTTACTGACCGCAGGTTTGTTTCCGGCTTCGATGGACATGGTCCGCATCTGAGCCAGCAGTTGATTGACATTGATTTCTGACATAATCATGACTCTTGCTAGTGTTTTTTATTAACAAGCATTTTTTGCGCCAACTTAAGGCTGCAAAGGCCTAGCAAGGCATAAATACGCCAGCCTCTTTCATACGGGCAATTTTATAACGCAGGGTGCGTGGACTGATACCGAGTTTTTCTGCGGTAGTTTTACGATTGCCGCGCGCTTCGTTAAGAATTTGCAGGATGATTTTTTCTTCCGCTGATCGTACGCCATCGCCCAAACTTTGCAAGGCACTTTCTTCGCTATTCTCAAGCACATAGGTTGACTCTACGGGCAAATCAATCGGCGTTTGAACACAATCAGCTTGATTCAATTGGACAAAATCATCGGTTTCAAACAACAAATCGTCCGCGGTCAGGCAATTACCAGTACACAAAATCAAGGCCCGTTGCATGACATTTTCCAATTCTCTGACATTACCCGGCCATTGATAAGCCAGCAATTTTGCGATTGCAGCCTGATCAAATCGATAATCAGCTTTACCGTGTCCATGTTTACTAAGTAACTCCAGCGCTAACGGCAAAATATCGCCGACTCGGTCGCGCAAAGGCGGCATACGAATCGGAAAAACATTTAAGCGGAAATATAAATCCTCCCGAAAACGGCCTTGTTGTACATAATCTTTTAATTTGCGATTGGTGGTTGCCAAAATTCTGACGTTTAGTTCAATCTTGCGCTGACTACCCAGTCGCTCGACTTCTTTTTCCTGCAACACCCGCAATAATTTGGCTTGCAGACCTAAATCCATCTCGGAAATTTCATCCAGTAACAGAGTGCCGCCCTGGGCCTGCTCAAACTTACCGGGCATGGATTGTATGGCGCCGGTAAATGCACCTTTTTCGTAACCAAATATCATGGCTTCCAGCATATTTTCCGGAATCGCCGCGCAATTGATAGCTTCGAAAGGACCGGCATGATAATGCGAATTCCTATGAATATAGCGCGCCAGCACTTCTTTACCAGTACCGCTTTCGCCTTCTATCAGCATGGTGACGCTGGTTTTAGCAACCTTAGTCGCCAAGCCATACAGCTTTTTCATCTGCGCATCCGCTACCACCCGCTCAAGCTCATGCTTAGGTTTGGCAGTAATCAAGTTAGCCACTTTATCGACCAAGGTTTTAGCCTCAAAAGGCTTGATCAGATAATCACTGGCGCCAGCTTGAATAGCCTCTACCGCCCTTGGAATGGTGCCGTATGCCGTCATCAACAACACCGGCAAGGTTTCAAATTTTTGCCGGACGTTGTTTAACAACTGCAAACCATCCATTACCGGCATTTGCACATCACTGACCACCAGGCCTACAGCATGCTTTTGTAACTGACTCAGGGCTTCGATACCGTTTTTGGCGGACATCACCCGATAACCTTCGATTTCCAAGGTATCGCATAAGGCTTCGGATAAAGCCATATCGTCTTCAACGATTAATACATCATACTGTTTCATAATGCTTCTCCTGGATGACCGGCACTACACCCGCCAAAGACAATCCCAATTCGGCTTCGCAAATCGGCAACGTTAAAACAAAGACACTGCCCTGGCCTAATTCAGACTGACATGTCACAGTACCTGCATGTGCTTTGACGACACTGTCCACCACCGCCAAGCCTAAACCGGTACCGTGGATTTTGGTGGTATAAAACGGCTCGAATAATTGCTTTTGCACAACTTGCGCTATCCCCGGCCCGTTATCCTGGATACGAATTTCAATACCTTGCACGCTTGATTCCACCTTCACACTAATAACGTCTGCGCCGGCTTCGACGGCATTGTTGATTAAATTTAATATCGCCCCACACAATGCATCTTCATTGCCAATTAAGGTCATTTCATCTACCTGACTATCGAGTAAAAACGCACCGTTAAAGCCTTCCATTCTGTCCTCAACATGTTTCAACAGATGCGTTAATGAAAAACCCTGCATAGCCAACCGCCCCTGCTTGGCATAAATCAACATGTCATTGACTTGCCGTTCCAGAAAGTGCAAGCGCTCCAAAATCTTTTCCGAAAATTGCTGCCGTTTAACCGCAACTAATTCAGGTTTGGTCATTTGTGAGGCATATAAAATAGCCGTGGCCAGCGGTGTTCTGACTTGATGCGCCAAACTGGCCACCATTTCGCCCATGGCCGATAAATGTTTTTGTTGTGCCAATGTGTCTTGCAAATTACGTAACTCACTGACATCCGATAACAAAATGATTTGTTCCGCGTTATTACTGAGATGATTAAGCACCAAATTCACGATCCGACCATCTTTGAGCTGCCTTTCGTGCGGCGAATCCGGCACCGGCAGCAAACGACGTGCAACCACTGTTTGCCACAACTGACCCAACAGCGGCTCTCCTAAAAACTGGATAGCCTGTTGGTTACAATCGATGATTTTGTTTTGAGCATTCAGCACGATGACGGCAGCCGGCAATGCTGCCAGTATTTGTTGTAAGCGACTGGCCAGTTTTTCCTTTTCGATTAAGGTAGTCAAACGCTCATTCCGAGCCGCCGCCAATTGACGATTCAGATTAGCGATCTGCTCCTGTAAACCCTGGTAAGACGAGGCAAGATTTTCGGACAGTTCGTTAAAAACCCGAAAGGCATCGGTCAGACGCTCGGTTTTTTGTTGATATTGTAGATTAGGTGTATTCATAGCTTAGGCTCTTTTACGCTACCTAGCTAATTAGCAACATTTGAGCCACAATTTTATTGACAGTATTTCAATGACTTAGAAAACGACAGCCGGGTTTTTGACGCCTCAACTGAGTGAGATACTCTTATAAAATGGGATTTAGTGGAATGACGGCGGCGCCAATAACAAAGACCGGACGGGATTTGTTATCCCGTTCGAACTATTTGCGGAATTGCAAAGTTGTTTTAAACGTTGAGGCCGGGGTTAGAAACCCCGGCCTGCTCAGTTCGGCCTTTGATTTCATTCGTTTCCCCATACCGGTGAACTTGGGCCAGCAAATGGCTCAAGGTTCAAACAGTAACGAATCACTAAGATGCCACACTCGATTGAAACAAGATGCTTGATGGAGTGCACGGTATAGCGCTTCGGTGAGGATGGTGAAGCAATTTTTCCAACATCGTCCAACCTATCCCAACCGATGTCATCGAAACGTTCACCCACCCTGACAGCTCACTGCCATTAAGTTA
>NZ_LUUI01000164.1 GCF_001644015.1 Methylomonas lenta | reverse complement strand
AATATCATATGCAAGAATCCTGTGTGGGTGCGAATTTATCCGCACAGTGCGGATAAAATCGCACCTACAGCTGACGAACTTATTTCATGCGCATTCCTAAGTCGACCAAAGTTAGGTCTTAGCATTAAATCACTTGTCACCCCTCTTGTTCAAAAAAGGGGTGACAGTGATGGCGGAGCGCTTAAGCTAATCAGCGAAAGTTATTCTTCCTCTTCGCCAGCCAGTAACTCTTCCAGACTAGGCAAGGTTTGGTCATTTCGGCTGCGAGCTTTGTATAAATCAACAAACTCCATAAAAGCTTGTTCCAGATCGCCCAGGACTTCTTGCTCGTTCTCGACTTCTTCTTCGGGGATTTCTCCGGATTCCAGATAATCATTTTGAATGGCGATTTCACCGTTCAAAGACAACAGGGCAAGAATTAGAGCGTTATTAGAAATATTTTCAGGCATGGTGTACTCGTAGGTTAGGATTGAAAGAGGGAAACTTTGCCGTTTAAAAATGCTGACGGCTGGAATTGTTGCAGATTGTAACGCATTGCAGCTTGCCGATACCACGTATCTCACCGGTTGATTAAATTCTAATCAGTTAGCTTGCTGTGTCTAGCTATATGCTACATGTGGCTGTTATAAAATGCAGGCTGGGCTCAATTAAGGATGCCCATCCTGGTGATTTTGTTAGGTTACATTAAGCCAGGCTTGCACTTTAGCTGTTAAGGCGGCTTTCTGCACGGAAAGGCTAAAATGTTTAGCTGATCAGTTGCGTGTACTTTTTGTACAAATCGGCCTGATCTTCAATGTGATCAGGATCTATGCTAATGCAGTCGACTGGACAGACTTCCATGCATTGCGGTTTATCATGATGCCCAACACATTCTGTGCAGAGGGATGGCTTGATCACATAAATATCTTTCCCTTGGCTAATCGCGCCATTTGGGCATTCGGGTTCGCAGACATCGCAGTTGATGCATTCATCACTAATAATCAGGGCCATAAGTCACTCCACACTAAATTTTTTAATTAACTGTATTTTTACTGATTCCGGCACAAAACTGGAGACATCGCCGTTGAGTTTGGCGATTTCTCTGATCATGCTGGATGAAATAAATTCGTATTGTTCGGCTGGCGTCAGAAAAGAGGTTTCGATATCCGGTGCCAGTCTACGGTTCATGCCAGCCATCTGAAATTCATATTCAAAATCAGACACCGCACGTAAACCGCGCAGAATAACGCTAGCTTGATGCTGTTTTGCGCATTCGACCAATAGATTGTCAAAGCCTATGACCTCGACATTAGCAAGCTCACCGACAACGCCTTCAATCAGATCGACACGTTCTTGCAGAGAAAATAAGGGTTGTTTGCCACGACTGGCCGCCACAGCAACAATAACTTTGCTATAAAGCTTAGAAGCTCGGTGAATTAAATCCAGATGGCCATTAGTAATCGGGTCGAAAGTCCCTGGGTAAATTGCGGTGATTTGCATGTGCGTGTTTTTGTTTTACGAGCGCGGATTTTAAAGCATTCGCACAATAAAAGCAGTCTACAAAAGTCGTTTGATGCATTTTCAATATTCTTTAGGACAAAACTTGACTATCCTGAGTAGTTAAAAATCAATCCAGTGTTACGGGAGCAATCGTGATTAAAAAACAAATTTTAACGGTAGCATTAATGGCAAGCTTGTTGTCAGCCCATGCCTGGGCTGATGAGAGCGCTATAGGTTATGTAAAGGTTAAGTCCGGTGAAGCCAGTATTTCATCGTCAAATGGCATCATAGCCGCTGAAGTTGGGACACCTTTGCATTTGGGTAATGTTTTAAAGACGGGGGAAAACGGTAGCTTAGGCGTGACGTTTAAGGATAATACCATGGTATCTTTGGGGCCGGATACTGAAGTCACTATCGATGAATATCTGTTTGCACCGGCTAATGGCGAGCTGAAGTTGGTAGCGAGTTTAGCTAAAGGCACATTGCAGTATATTTCCGGAGTCATTGCAAAACTAAGGCCGGAGGCCGTTTCGGTAAAAACGCCGACCGGCATCATAGGTGTCAGAGGTACACGATTTTTAGCTAAGGTGGAGGCAGAGTAATGGGTGTGCATAAACATAGAACAGCAACTCTATCTCGCTTACATTTGGGAATCAGTTGTTTATTACTGCTCAGCGCTTGTTCGCAGTCCTACGTGGTATTACTGGCAGAAGATGATGGCAGCCTGGGTAAGGTGCAAGTCACTAATCAACAAGGCGCCACTATTTTGGAAGACAATCAAGAAGCGGTGGATTTAGGTACAGAAGCCGGGAAGACCTTTACTGTTAGTGCAGAACAGATTAAAGAGGATTTTGGCGCAGCCTTGGCGGCTAGTCCGCAAAAGCCCTTGTCTTATTATTTGTATTTTGAGGGTGGTGGCACCACGTTGACAGCTGAGTCTAGGGCTGATGTGCCTAAAATTATTGATGAAATAACCAAACGACGTCCAGCAGTCGATATTTCCGTCATCGGTCATACGGACACCGTAGGCGATGATCAGCTGAATGCGAAGCTGAGTCTGGAAAGGGCTAAATCAGTAGCGGAATTGTTTCAAGACGCTATGCCGGATGCCAGCAAAGTCACAATAGATTCACATGGTGAGAGGAACTTGTTGGTTCCAACGCCGGATAACACGGCTGAGGCGAAAAATCGTCGGGTTGAAGTGACGGTTAGGTAATGCAATTTAGCTAGCAAAGAGCCGGTAAAACTGATTTTACCGGCTCTTTTTGAATCAGTTGACCTTGATCAGTTCCACATCAAAAATCAACGCCGCATTCGGTCCGATATCGCCACCGGCACCACGTTCGCCATAGGCTAGATTGGATGGGATGAAAAAGCGGTATTTGGCACCCTCTTTCATCAATTGCAGGCCTTCAGTCCAGCCGGCAATCACCCGGTTAAGCGGGAAAGTCGCTGGCGCACCGCGGCCATAAGAACTATCAAATTCTTTGCCGTCTAGGGTGGTGCCTTTGTAATGCACAGTTACATTGTCGGTTGCTTTGGGAGAGGCGCCGGTGCCTTCAGTAAATACAACATATTGCAAACCACTGGCAGTAGTAACAACGCCGGCATTATTGGCGTTAGTGGCTAGAAATTTTTCACCGATGTCTTTATTTTCGGCGGGGGTAGTGGCGTTGGCCATAGAGAACATAACAAATCCTATAAAAAAAGCGATTAAAGTAGCAATGATGCGGTTTCGAATGGTTTTCAAGGGATGCTCCTGATTTAAAAACAGCGCGTAAGTGTATCAGTTTTCGCTTTCCAACTCTTGTCGACATACGGTTAATTGCGTATCGTACATCCATGCCCGTTGGTCGACTTTTTGCGCGACATTCAATAGCCAGCGTTTCTTCAGGAAGTTTTGCCGGCGATAGCCAGAGTGGCCCTCGTGGTAGGCCAGATAAAGATTACGCGCATCTGAAGTGGGAATGCCCAGCTTTCGGGCGCTGATGGCACAATACCAAGCCACAAAATCACAACTGTCGGTAAAGTCATCTCGGTCCGCCCAGCGGTTACCGGTTTGCTGTTGATAATCTGACCAGGTGCCATCCTGGGCTTGCGGATAACCATAAGCGCTACTGTTACGAAACCAGGGAATGAATCCCAGAAGTGTGGGACGTGGCGGTTCGGCGTCGTAAATGAAACTGGATTCCTGATTAATGATCGACATCTGTACTGCAATAGGCACACCCCAGCGACGGGCAGCATCTAAGCTAGCTTGATACCAGTCGTCTTTTTCGCGAAAAATCTGGCAAATATTGTTGGGGTTTTTCGGCGGTAAAGTTGCGCAGGCAGATAAAGCAACTAAGCTTATAATCATTAAGGGTTTTGGTGTCATTACATTTGAGCTCCCGATTTAAATTATTGGTAGGTGAACGCAATGTTAGTCGCAGAAAACCGAGCGTATCGTAAAAATCTTAGCAGCTATGGCCTGATTTATCTGGGGTTTTCAGAATATCCCATCAAAGTCATCAATTTATCTTTGACCGGATTTCTTGCTCAATTAAGCGATAATCACCCGGCTAGCCGGATTAAGGACATTTTCCGTAGTCTGCAAGTTTCTCCGCGAGTGGACATTTATTTGCCTGACATTCGTATAGCCGGTGAAGCTGAAGCAGTCAGGGTGGAAGAGAATGACCTGGGCTTGCAAATAGGTATAGAGTTTCGAAATTTATCCTATGACGTTGATAATCTGATGTATCAGCGTCGGGCTTATCGTAGGAATATTACCGAGCTGGGTCAGCTTATACTGGATGGCCTTGAGTTTGAGTTTACAACCGAAAATGTATCGGTAAATGGTTTAATGGTTCGGATAGCCGGAGGCTTTAAGGTAGACGCTGGAGATGTGCTGCCGTTTGCTTTTAAGCAATTAGACATACAGGGCGAAGCGGAAGTGCTTTGGGTTGAAAAAGAACAACATGCTACTTTCTTAGGCTTGAGCTATGTACATCTTGAGCGCGACTTCATTCGCGCAGAGCCAAAAGTTATGAGCGGACAAACGCTGTCAATTTAGCATATTTTCTCGATTACGTTGCGACCAAAACTGCTCTGCCAAAGCGTATGCTTGCGCCTGGTTCTCAGCTTTTCCCAATAGTTTTAGTGCCACGGCGGCCGTACCGATTATGCTGGCCTCAGCAAACTCATCTTTGATTTTATCTTGCCATAATGCCGTTAGCAGTTCTGGCTCCAGTACTTCGGCTTTCATGTGTCTACGGGCAAATAAGGCTGGCCATACCTCATCTATCAACTCCCCTTGCTTCACGCTTTGCACCAAGCATTCAACATCCGGATTGCGTTCGGTTTCGCCGCCTTCGCCTTTTAAAACAGCCATATTCTGTTCGCCCAGCATTAGTGCGGCTTTTTGATGTACTTGCCGGTAGCTGGGGTGAAAAATACCCTGAATGCTGTGGCTGGCATTGAATGGGTTTAATAATCTGACCAGCGTATGTACAGGCGAACGCAAGCCCATCAGCGGCCGCAGGTTGATCATGTCGTAAAGCTGTGGGCTAATAGACGCAAGCGATAAATAACTGAAGTTTTGCTTCGCTAATTGTTGTTCTGCTTCCGCCATAGATTGGGCTGGCGTTATCCCAAGGCATTGCAAAACATTTTCAGTGTAAACCCGGCCTTGAGTATGGCCGCCAGCACCATGCATGAATACCTTGATACCATTTTCCGCCAGTAATAAAGTGGACAATAAAAACCAAGGTAAGTGGCGGCGTTTACCGGCATAGGATGACCAGTCTAAATCGACGGCCAATGAGGGCGTATAGGCAAAACTTTCTCGGGCAGCCAATACGAATCCTGCCAGCTCTTCGCAAGTTTCCTCTTTGATGCGCATCAGCATTAAAAATGCACCTAGTTGAATTGGCATGACTTCATCAGCCAAAATCATTTTCATGGCCCGATAGGCTTCGTCCTGGGTTAACGGGCGGGAACCTTTTTTGCCTTTACCTAAAATTTTGATGAATTCGGCAAATGGATGTTCTTGTTCTGCTAGGGTCATGATAGAGAAAGTGGGAAGTAATGATCAATCAACAAGGCGGCAAAAATCAGCATCAGATAGACAATCGAATAGCCGAAGGTACGCATGGCAGTCTTATTGTCTTTTTTTCGCATCATTTGCACGGCGTAATATAAAAAGCCTAAGCCGAGTAAAATTGATGAGACTAGATAAATCAAGCCACTCATGCCGGTTAGATACGGCAGCAAAGCAGTGATCAGTAATAATATGGTGTAAAGCAGAATTTGCAAACGGGTATGTTCCACGCCATGAGTGACCGGCAGCATGGGTATGGCGACTTTGGCGTATTCCTCACGGCGGGCAATTGCTAGCGCCCAAAAATGCGGCGGTGTCCAGACGTAAATAATCAATACCAACAGCAAGGCATGCGGGTGAATCTCACCTGTGATAGCTGTCCAGCCTAATAAAGGTGGTGCGGCGCCGGCAATACCGCCAATGACAATATTTTGCGGTGTCATTTTTTTTAAGTAGACGGTGTAAATCACCGCATAACCAATCAGCGACAAAAAGGTAAGGAACGCAGTGAGCACGTTGATTTTAATGACTAAAATCAACATGGCGATAGTGCCCAGGATGCCAGCAAAGACCAGCACATTTTTTGAGTTTAATTCGCCAGTAGGCAGAGGCCGGTTTTGGGTGCGTGCCATTTGACCATCGGCTTTTTGGTCGATGAAATGATTGATGGCGGCGGCAGAGGAAGCTGCCAGCCCAATACCAAACGTACCGTAAAAGAAGTTGTCTAACGGTGGCCAGCCCGGTACAGCCAACAACATGCCGACAATGGCGGTAAACACAATTAAAGCCACAACTCTGGGTTTACAGAGTTCTAGATAGTGTCGCCAGGATAATACGGTGCTTTTGTCTGTCATTCGCGTCCGAGATGGTTTCTTTTGGGCATAAACATATAGAATAACAGTGAACCATTGATTATTGAAATCGTCACATGCGTTCAAATTTTATTTCGCTGAGGGATTTATGAAACTGGAATTGAATAAACTGAAAGGAGTGGCATTGCTATTGCTCTGTCCGGCTTTGTCTACACATGCTGAAGCTAGCAATGTACAGGAAAAAGTATTAGCTAATGGCTTGAAAGTTTTAGTCAAAGAAGACCGCCGGGCACCGGTGGTGGTATCGCAAGTGTGGTACAAAGTCGGTGGTAGTTATGAGCCGGGCGGCATCACTGGCATTTCGCACATGCTGGAGCACATGATGTTCAAAGGCACCCAACAATATCCGGCGGGTGAGTTTTCACGCATCATCGCCGAAAATGGTGGTCAGGAAAATGCCTTTACCGGTAGCGATTACACGGCTTATTTTCAAACCATGGAAAAATCCCGCCTGGAAATCAGTTTTAAATTAGAAGCTGATCGTATGCGTAATCTGGATTTAAAAGCCGAAGAACTGGAAAAAGAATTACAGGTCGTCACTGAAGAGCGCCGCATGCGCACTGAAGACAAACCTCGGGCCAAAATGCAGGAGCAGTTCAACGCAGTTGCTTTCGTCAACAGTCCGTATAAAAATCCGGTGATAGGCTGGCCTTCTGATATTGCCAATTACAAAGTCGAAGACCTGCAGGCTTGGTATCAGCAATGGTACGCCCCGAATAATGCTACTTTGGTGGTTGTGGGAGACGTCGATGCGCAACAAGTTTTTAAACTGGCCGAGCAGTATTTTGCCAATTTAAAGCCTAGTGATATTAAGCCGTTAAAACCACAAGACGAAATCCCGCAAAAAGGCGTGCGGAAAATCACCGTTAAAGCGCCAGCTAAACTGGCCTATTTGATGATGGGTTACAAAGTGCCCGTCTTAAAAACTGCGCCGACGGTATCAGAAGCCTATGCACTAGAGGTGCTGGCGGGTATTTTGGATGGCGGTAATGGCGCTAGATTATCTTCCCGCTTGATTCGTGGCCAGCAAATCGCAGTATCTGCCGGAGCAGGCTACGACATGACATCCAGAATGTCAGATATGTTCATGCTGGAAGCAACGCCGGCGGAAGGCAAAAGCGTGTTTGATCTGGAATATGCTTTGAAGCAAGAGGTTTATCAATTGCAAACCGAGCTGGTCAGCCCCGACGAGCTGCAACGCGTCAAAGCGCAGGTATTGGCGAACGACATTTATCAAAAAGACTCTAATTTTTATCAAGCCATGCAACTAGGAATGCTGGAAACAGTGGGTATAGGCTGGCAAACAGCCGATGAGTACGTGCAAAACATCAATAAGGTTACCGCTGAGCAAGTTCGGGAGGTAGCGCGGAAATATCTGCTAGAAGATACCCTCACGGTGGCTTATTTGGATCCGCAACCCATTACCGAAACACCTAAAGCTGGCAAATCGACTGGAGGTCGTCATGCGTTTTAATTTGATAGGTTTGTGTCTGTTATTGTTAAGCCAGGCTAGCCAAGCCAATGTCAATATTCAACATTGGCAAACCGAACAAGGTACTCGGGTTTATTTTGTACAAACGCCCAGCTTGCCTATGGTTGATATTCGGGTGGTATTCGATGCGGGCAGTGCGCGCGACAATGCCCAGTTTGGCGTAGCGGCGTTAACCTCTGCCATGCTGGATACTGGTGCGGGAGATTGGAATGCCGATGAAATTGCCAATCGCTTTGAGTCGGTTGGTGCGGCTTTTTCGGCTGGCATTTCCGAAGATATGGCTTGGTTATCCATGCGTAGCTTGACTGAAAAAGCCTTGTTTGACAAAGCCTTCGCCACCTTTCAGACAATTCTGACGCAGCCGCGTTTTAACGAAGATGATTTTCAACGCGAAAAAAGTCGCACCCTGGCAGGATTAAAGCATAGAGAAGAATCGCCTGGTGCATTGGCCAGTATTGCGTTTAGCAAAGCGTTGTATCACGATCATCCCTATGCACACCCCGAAGAAGGTATGGTGGAAACCGTGGCTGGCTTCGAAGCCGACGACCTGAAAACGTTTTATAAAAAGTATTACGTTGCATCTAATGCCATTGTGGTTATTGTCGGCGATCTGGAAAAGCAACAAGCCCAACAGCTGGCGGAAAAATTAATGGCTGATTTGCCAGTCGGTGAAAAGCCGGCAGAAATCCCGCCGGTAGTAATGCCGACTCATGCCACCACACAGCATATCGATTTTCCGTCGACACAAACCCATGTGTTATCGGGTATGCCGGGTACTCATCGCAAAGATCCGGATTATTTTGTGTTGTACGTGGGTAATCACATTTTGGGCGGCGGTAGCCTGGTGTCGAAACTGTTTGATGAAGTGCGGGAAAAACGTGGATTGGCCTATAGCGCCTCCAGTCAATTCATGCCGCTATTTCGGGAAGGGCCTTTTGTCATGAGTTTGCAAACCCGAAACGATCAAACCGAGCAAGCAATTCAGGTGATGGACGAAACGCTGGATGATTTTATCAAGAACGGTCCTACTGAAGCTGAATTGCTGGCGGCAAAGAAAAACATCACCGGTGGCTTTGCTTTGCGTACCGATAACAACAGCAAACTGACCGAATACGTCAGTATGATAGGTTTTTATCAACAACCTTTAGATTATCTGGATCAATTTCCAGCTAAGGTTGATGCGGTAACGGTAGCGGAGATTAAGGATGCATTTCAGCGCCGTATACGCCCGGAATGGCTGCAAACTGTGGCGGTCGGCGGCGAGAGCTCCGGGCCCTCTGCCGCACATCCAGCATCCACGGCGGTCGACGGGAAATAAAGCATGAGCGGCAAGCTGCGCATCATTGGCGGCGAGTGGCGCAGCCGGCACATCGTTTTTGACGATGCGCCGGGGTTGCGGCCGACGCCAGCACGAGTCAGGGAAACTTTATTTAACTGGTTGCAGTTTGATGTAGCCAACAGTCACTGTCTGGACTTGTTCGCCGGCAGCGGCGCTTTGGGGTTTGAAGCCGCCTCACGCGGCGCCAAACGCGTGGTGATGGTGGAAAATAATCCCAAAACCTGTCAAAAATTAAAACAAAACTGTGGTTTATTAGCCAGCGATACAGTAGACGTTGTACAAAACGATGTGCAGTTATTTATAAAAAATTGCAACGAGTCATTCGATTTGATCTTTCTGGATCCGCCGTTTGCTCAAGGTTTGCTGCAACCCACTTGTCAGCAATTGGCTGAGGCGGGTTTGCTGGCGCCGTATGGCAAAATTTATCTTGAAGTTGAGCGCAAACTACAATTGCAGCAGTTGCCAGAAAACTGGCAACTGCTCAAACACAAAATTGCCGGCGACGTCAGTTTCAATCTGTATCAAAATTTATAGTTAGGAATGCGCATGAA
>NZ_LUUI01000163.1 GCF_001644015.1 Methylomonas lenta | reverse complement strand
AACTTAATGGCAGTGACTCTGACCATGGATAGAAAAACAACCTAGAATCTAGCGGTCTATGTCTGTCTATGTTATTGCGCCTGGATTCGGTGCCATTAACGCGGTCTAAATCCGATGAGTCAAACGAGTGGTAAATATTAGAAATACGGACTTTTTGTATCCAGCCGATTAAGGCCGTATTTTGGCCGGTTCGCTCACTGACTTCGGCAAATCCTGTTGCGTCCGCTAGTTTTTGCCTCATAAAGTGCTTTGTCAGCCAGATCAAGTAATTCATCAATCGAATTCCCTGTGTGTCCAGTGCTCACCAAGCCAATCGACACAGTGACATGGAGCAGGTTATCGCCAACACATTCGAGTAGTGTTTCCTCAATGCCCGAGCGTAGGCGCTCGGCCACATCGTAGGCTCTGTCGTAACCTGATTCAGGAAGAAATACGGCAAACTCCTCACCGCCAAGCCGGCCAATAATATCGATGCTACGCACTGTCTTTTGGCAGTGGCGTGCCACTTTCTGCAGGACGATATCGCCAATGTGATGACCGTAAGTGTCATTCACCTTCTTGAAGAAATCGATATCTAGCATCATAAGCGAGAACGCGCTATCGTAGCGCACGGCCCGGATCAATTCCTGTTTGACTTTTTTCATGAAATATCGACGGTTATTCAAGCCAGTAAGGAAATCGGTATGCGCCAGTCTCTCCAATTCCACTTCATTCGCGTGCATGAGTTGAAACAACCGTTTCAGGCCTATTACACCGCACAGCATTAATAGCGAAACGGCCAAGCCGATGAATGTGTTGAGTGGATCTTCCTGCCTTCCGGCATAAATATGCCATATCGGGATCACCCTTCTTTCGAGCATGAGGAAAAGTGCAGCGGATATACAAATCCAAGAAAGCCGGAACGAGCCAGCAAGATGAAGCCCACGCAATGCAATGATAGCGGCTAGAGCTTGGGTAGTCGCCGATAGTATCAGCGTAATTAGGGTAAAGTGTGACATCTTTATACGTTAGAACAATTCAATCACCATAGAAACCTGATTATCCAGCACTTCATAGAGAAAAAGATATTGCCGTGGTGTCTGTTGTCAGTTTCCTATGCACGGCAGATTGGTGATCTAAACGCCGTCATATCGGATGGGGTTGTCATTAGGCAAAAACGGGTCGGAATTTGCCTGCTCACAAATGTAGCGGCCACAATTTGTGCAGCCGCTAATTTAAGAGATTTAAACTGGCTGATTTTTTCTAACCAAGCATAAATAATTTGTGTTAAATATAGGCTGACGTAGAGGCAAATACAGTAACGAAAACTCAGGCTAGAGGCCAATTGCATCATTATAATTTATTCGCGTGCCTCACTTTTTTGATTGCTTATAACGCCTGTGAACTTAGAGCCTTTTGTTTATTAGCACCCTATGTTGTGTAAGCAGTGCTGAACTTATGGCTTTAATCGGGAGCGGGAATGAAACGGCGGCAACTACTTAATGGGTTAGCAATCCTGATTTTGCTTGTAGGGATGAATGGATGTGACACGCAGCCACCCCAGCTGGAAAGCTTGGTGATTGCCGAAGCGCATCAAGCCGCCTTCGGCTTGATTTATATTGCCGAGCATGAGGGTTATTTTCGGGAAGCCGGTCTGGATGTGACATTGCAACAGCATAGCAGTGGTCGCGATGCCATCGCCGCTGTAGTGGCAGGTAATGCCGATGTAGGAACACCGTTTGAAACGCCTGTCATCATTAATATCCAGAATCAAGTACCCATTAGAGTATTGTCTTCGTTAGCACTCACCAAAGAATATACGCAAATTGTTGCGCGTAAAGACAGTGGTATTGAAAAGCCGGAAGACTTGAAAGGCAAGCGTATTGGTACATCATTAAATTCTTCCGCCGATTACCTGCTTGCCGTGGTACTTGCGAATGCCGGTATAGCGCCTAATCAAATAGAGCGTGTGATATTGTCGCCTAAGGAAGCCGTAGAGTCTGTCATCCAAGGTCGGGTGGATGCCATTGCCGCTTGGTCCCCGCATACGCAAAATGCAATTAGAATATTGGGAGCCGACGCAGCAACGGTGTTCACTAGTCCTGTTTATATGGAGTTTATAACCTTAAGCACGGTGGAGCAGGTGATAAACACACGTCCGGAGGCGTTAAAAAAATTATTGACTGCCTTGTTGCGCGCAGAGGCCTTTACGCAGAATCAGCCTGAACATGCTTTACAAATCATTATCGAAACCTTGTCCGATCAGCCAGCGGAAAGCGTAAAACAAGCCTGGGCTTTAATCCAGCCACGGGTGCGACTGGATAATTTGTTGTTTGCTACCCTGAGTGGCGAGTTAAAGTGGTATGCCGCAAACACAGGGCAACAGCAAAGTACGGTTGATTTGACATCCTATTTTGCAACTGATTTGCTTAGAAGCGTTAGGCCGACGGCAGTCACGCTCTCGCCAGAATACATAACCCATTAGGCTGAATATGCGTCTGAATGCAAAACTGCTAATTCCGTGGTTATTTTTCAGTATGTTGTTGTTTACGGGTTTTTTCTTGTTCAATCTACAGTTTGGTATATTGCAAACCGAGTTGAGTGAGCATATTTCGATCCATCAACGCAGCGTTAAAATGGCACGTGACTTGCGTTATTTATCGCAAGTACGCCTGACTACGGCGCTATCCCACCAGTCGCAAGATGCACGCAATGCTTTAGAGTCAATTGCAGAAAGTGAGCAGCAAAGCGAGCGGATAACTGAAGCGTTGCAGCAACTATTGCTTGATCAACATCATTTAACGAAAACTACGGGTTTAGATGAGGGGCGAAATATCCTGTCAGCCTATGTTTTAGCAAATGGTAGTTTAGCTTTCCTTTATAGGGAATGGTTCAAAGCCTATAACAACAATGATGCCTTGGAGCCTTTGAAGCGGCTGCAATTGCTCAATCAGTTCAGCATGGTAAAAGCGGTTCTGGATGATTTGAGCGTATTCAATGAGGTCGCCCAAAATCAGGTCGTTAGCCAAACTAATCTGCGCATTCAGCAGGCACAGTTGTATTTTTATATTTTCATGGCGATAGTCTTGCTTGCCGTCATAGGTTTTTCTGTTTATCAGGGTAGAAGTATTGTCTTGCCATTGCATAAGCTAAGTATCGCTGCACACGCGATCGCTCAAGGTAAGGGAGCGCATTTTGATGTGGCTGCCTCAGTCGATGAGATTGTCAGCCTCAATCAATCATTAAGCAGTATGTTGACGGCGTTGCAGGAAGCTCACACAGCATTGGCGCTGCAAAAAGAAAAATACCGTATCGTCTCCGATTATTCTGCAGATTGGGAGTATTGGTTAGGTGCAGATGGACGTTATATCTATGTTTCTCCCGCTTGTGAAAAAATTTCAGGCCTGTCTGCTCAGGCTTTCTATGAAAACCCAGATGTAATGGACACTTTAGTACATTCGGACGATAGAGCTGATTGGACGCAATGCCTGACTATTCAAGAGCAATCGACTGAGATTAAAGTAACCGTGTTTAGACTTATAAGAGCTGATGGCCGCCTGTTTTGGCTGGAAAATCAGCATAGTCCGGTATTTGACCTTCAAGGCGTTTATCTGGGCTTACGTGGCGTCAATCGGGATATCACCGAACGTAAACAATTGGAGCAGGATAGGGCGCGTTATCAACAGCAACTGGAGCAGGATGTGACTGCTCGCACTGAGGCACTGGTTCGGCAAGCGCATGCGCTGGAAATGTCCATCAAGGATCTGGAGAGTTTTAGTTACTCTGTTTCGCATGATCTGCGCGCCCCGCTGCGGGCTATCGATGGCTTTATCGATATGCTGGTAGAAGAACATGCCAGCCAGCTCGATGACGAAGGTAAACGCATGTTCAAAGTGGTGCAGGACAATGCTCGGAAAATGGGATGTTTGATCGATGACATCCTGGCGTTTTCCCGTGCGGGCCGCCTGGAAATTGATTGGCAGTGGGTCGATATGAATGCCTTGCTCAATGAGGTGTGGGTCGATTTAACCGCTAGCCGTAATGATGTGAATGTACAATTGCGTGCCAGTCCATTGCCCTTTGTCGAGTGCGATCCGCGTGCCATGCGACAAATTCTGACTAACTTGATAAGTAACGCCATAAAATTCAGTCGGCAGCGTCAGCCAGGCCTAGTCGACGTGAGCGCTAAAATCACAACCGATGCGGTCTGTTTTTCGGTACAGGATAACGGCGTCGGTTTTAACCCGGAGTATGTCGATAAATTGTTTGTGATGTTTCAGCGCTTACACGGTATGGACGAATTTGAAGGCACCGGCGTCGGGTTGGCGATTGTGAAACGCTTTGTGCAGAAACATGGCGGCACAGTTAATGCAACCGCGGTACCTGATGGCGGAGCTACTTTCAGTTTCTGCTTACCGAGCAGTCGACAGCAGCCATTGGTTTTAAATGTCGATGCCGATATGCTGGATGTGCCGCTGTATCACTAACCACAGCCTTGGTTGAAGGAGTAATTGATGATTTTTAAAGAATCCATTGTGCAGATATTGCTGGTTGAAGATAATCCAGACGATGCGGAACTGGCGTTGCATGCTTTACGCAAACATAATCTGGCTAATCAAATTGCATGGGTAAAAGACGGCGAAGAAGCGTTAGAATTCCTGTTTCATCGCGGGCAATATATTAATAATGAAGGATTGCCTAAAGTGGTAATGCTGGATTTACGCTTACCTAAACTGGATGGCATCGATGTGCTCAAAGCGCTCCGCGCCAATCCGGATACCCACGAGTTGCCGGTTGTGGTGTTGACGTCATCCAAGGAAGAGCGCGATGTGGTAGAAAGCTATAAACTGGGGGTTAACAGCTATGTGTCCAAGCCGGTGGTTTTCAAGGAATTTGCCGAAACCGTAGCAACGCTGGGCTTGTATTGGATATTAATAAATCGCGTGCCACCCGAAATTGCCGGAAAATAATAAAACATGACCGAACCGCTACGTTTGTTGTTGTTGGAAGATAGTGAGATCGATGCTCAACTGAATCAACACGCTCTCAAAAAAGCCCAAATCGAGTTCACGGCCAAACGGGTAGAAAGCCGAGAGGCATTCTTGCAAGCCTTAGACCAATTTCAGCCTGATCTGATTTTAGCCGACTACCATTTACCGCATTTTGATGGCATGGCGGCGCTGAAGCTGCTGCGCCAAACCAATCCAGACACACCGTTTATTTTCGTCTCCGGCGCCATGGGTGAAGATATGGCGGTCGACAGTCTGCATCAGGGCGCGGACGATTATCTTATTAAAGATAGGTTGCATCGCTTACCTAGCGCGGTTACTCGAGCCCTGACAGCGGCGGGTGACCGGCAGCGATTACGCCAGGCCGAACAAGCATTGCGCGCCAGCGAAGAGCAATTTCGTTCGTTGGTAGAAGCGTCCCTGGACTGGATTTGGGAGGTGGATACACAGTGGCGCTTTTTGTATAGCAGTCCTCGCAGCCTAAAGCTGCTGGGCTATGAGTCGGAAGATATACTAGGTCGCTCGCTATTGGATCTGCTCGATTCTCAGACTGTTGATTCGGTAAAGGGTATATTCGATGAGGCTTTGCTGCAGCAGCAAGCCTTTACCTTGTTACAGACTGTCAGCCTGAGCAAGGATGGGCAAACAGTTTATTTGGAATCCAACGGGGTGCCGGTATTCGGCGAGGATGATACCTTGTTAGGCTTTCGCGGCGTATCGCGCGATATCAGTCAACGCCTGGCGGATCACCTGGCCCTGAAGTATCAGGCCGATCGCGCTGCGGTTTTATTGCGTTTGCCGAGTATTGCAGAAATTGAAGACGAAAAAACCTTTATGCAACAAGCTCAGGAGTTGGTCGAGGATTTGACCGGTAGCCGGATCTCTTTTATTCATTTTGTTAATGCCGATGAAGAAAGTATTGAATTAGTTACCTGGTCGCGCCGCACCTTAAGTGAATATTGCCAGGCGGCTTATGATAAGCATTATCCAGTTAGTCAGGCGGGTATTTGGGCAGACGCTTTACGCCAGCGGCAAGCGGTGATGTTTAACGATTATGAAACTTATCCGCATAAACGGGGCTTGCCTGAAGGACACTCGGTGCTGAAACGATTGATTTCGGTGCCGGTGATTGAAAATGGCAAAGTAGTAATGATGACCGGTGTCGGGAATAAATCTGTAGATTACACCGCTCAAGATGTCGAAAGCGTGCAGTTAATATCCAATGATATCTGGCGGATAGTGCAACGCAGACGTACGCAACAATTAGCCGTTCGCTATAGTCAGGCTATCGAGCAGTCGAGCAATGAAATTTATATATTCGACGCTGATAATTTGCATTTTGTCGAGGCCAATCTCGGCGCCAGGACGAATTTAGGTTATTCAATGGAGGAATTGCGGCATATGACGCCACTGGATATTAAGCCGGAAATGTCAGTGGCTGGGTTTGAGGATTTGGTCGCGCCGCTACGCTCAGGTAAAGAAAAACGGGTGGTATTTAAAACCGAACATCGACGTAAGGATGGCTCACGTTATCCGGTGGAAGTATTTTTGGAGCTGACCGGCGATGATAAGCCGCTGTTTATTGCGGTGGTTCAGGATATTAGCGAGCGTCTACAGGCCGAAGCCAAAATACAGCGTCTGAATAAATTGTATGCCGCATTGAGTCAATGTAATGAAGCCATTGTGCGCGCGTCCAGTCAGCAAGCCTTATTCCAAGTTATCTGCGAAGTGGCAGTAAGAGATGGCGGCATGAAAATGGCATGGATTGGACTGTTGGATACGGCCAAACAGCGGGTTAAGGTTGCCGCAGTCTATGGAACGGGCATGGAATATCTGGATGGCATTGAAATGTCGACAGTTGATGATCATCCCTTTGGACTCTGGCCCACAGGGATAGCGATTCGAGAAAATCGCCCCTACTGGTGCCAGGATTATCAGCATGATGCCGCCACCGTAGACTTTCCTGAGCAGGCAAAGCAATTTAATTGGGGGGCTGCTGCGGCATTGCCTTTATTAAGAGCCGGTGTGCCGATTGGTAATCTGACCCTATTCACAGAAACCAGCCATGCTTTTGACGAAGAAGCCCGCAATTTATTGCTTGAAATGGCAACGGATATCAGCTTTGCGCTGGAAAACTTTGATCGCGAAGCCAAGCGTAAGCAGACGGTGTCTTCATTGGCCGAATCGGAGCAGCGTTTTCGTAGCCTGATCGAGCAATCTGTAGCTGGCGCCTATATCATTCAGGATGACAAATTTTCCTATGTCAATCCACGCTTTGCTGAAATTTTGGGCTATGCTGGAAACGTTGATTTACAGGGCATGAATCCACTGGATGTAGTCAGCTTAAAAGATAGGCAGGAGGTTGGGCGACAACTGGCAGAGATCATTACCGGCAAATCACACACGGCCAGTTATATCTTCACTGCGATACGTCAGGATGGCGTGGGGGTCGATGTCGGGATCAACTGTTCGCTTTCCACGTATCTTGGCCGGCCTGCCATCATCGGCTTGATGCAGGATATCACTGATAGAAAAGTCGCCCAATTGCAAATCAGTCGCTACGCCACCCAATTACAAATTGCTTTTATGCAAACCGTGGGTTTGGCCACCATGTTAAGCGAAATGCGCGACCCCTATACGGCGGGTCATGAGCGGCGCGTCGCCGAAATTGCCGTGGCCATAGGCCAGGAAATGGGGCTGGATACTAATAAACTGGAAGGCTTGCGGGTGGGCGGCTATCTGCATGATGTGGGTAAAACCGCCATTCCGCTGGAAATTCTAGTCAAGCCAGGCAAAATCAGCGCCATTGAGTATGAGTTGATCAAGTGTCATCCTCAGGCAGGTTATGATGTATTAAAAGATGTGGAGTTTCCCTGGGAAATTGCCAAAATTGCCTTACAGCATCACGAACGTATCGATGGCAGCGGTTATCCAAAAGGTTTAACGGGTAGTGAAATGCTGCTTGAAGCCAAGATTATTGCAGTGGCGGATGTGATAGAAGCCATGGCTTCGCATCGACCCTATCGTCCGGGCCTGGGGATAGGCGCGGCTTTAGAAGAGATCGAGCTGCATTGTGGTTTGCGATATGACCCTGAAGTGGTTGATGCTTGCCTCAGGGTTTTTCGTGAAAAGGGGTTTCAATTATCCGCATAGACTAGCTACGATACGAAAAAGAATAATAGCAAAACGCGATACTATGCAAATATGGAATATTGATTGGAATCAAGATATAAGGGATTGCCGGCATCCAGGTCACAGGGAGGTGTAAGGTCTTCAGTTATCCATGACTTCTGGGTTCCGGCAATCCCGGCATGACGATGTTTTGCATGCGGATTCCAATTCGGGACGTTATTCCAAACCAAATCCTAAGCTGGAAAGTGCGGTTAGGTTTCTTGGCATTCAGGTCGATGATGATGCGCTAGAACTCTAGGAACAGACCAAAGTTTAACCCAGCCTTTTTATTAATTTGAGCGATCACTTTCGGGAGGCTTTTGACGAAATAATTGCTGATAATTAGGAAGCTGCGGATCCTGCAATAAAATGGAATAGCGAGATTTTTCGGGAATATAGGTTGTTTCAAACGCGACGCTTGCAGTTATATGCTAACGGCGTAGACAATAGAAGACACATCAAACCGAGTCAAGGAGAGTCGCATGTCTTCATCCCACTATATCCGCTGGTTTAACGAACTCACCATCAACGATATCCCACTGGTCGGCGGTAAAAATGCCTCGTTGGGGGAAATGTACCGACAGCTGGCCGGGCAGGGCGTAATTGTGCCGAACGGGTTTGCGATTACCGCCGAGGCGTATCGTTACATGCTGGATCAGGCCGGGGCTTGGGATAAGCTGCATGAATTTCTGGATGTCGTCGATGATGCCGATGTCACTGATCTGGCTCGGCGTGCCCAACAAGCCCGCGATCTAGTGTATGCCGCGCCATTACCCGACGATTTGCAGCAGCAAATTCTGGCCGCCTTCGAGCAGTTACAACAGCAATACGGTGACGATCTGACCGTGGCAGTACGCAGTTCCGCTACCGCCGAAGATTTGCCGACCGCCAGCTTTGCCGGTCAGCAGGATACTTATCTGAATATTCATGGTGGCCACGCTTTGCTGGATGCCTGTAAGCGCTGCTTCGCCAGCTTGTTTACCGATAGGGCTATACATTACCGGTTGGATCAGGGCTTCGATCATTTCAAAATCGGTTTGTCGATCGGGGTGATGAAAATGGTGCGCTCGGATTTAGCGGCCAGCGGAGTGATGTTTTCGCTGGATACCGAGTCCGGCTTTAAAGATGCGGTATTCATCACCGGTGCATACGGCTTGGGCGAAAACGTGGTGCAGGGCGCGGTCGATCCGGATGAGTTTTATGTGCATAAACCCACGTTTGCCCAAGGCTATCGCAGCGTATTACGCCGCGTATTGGGGGCGAAAAAAATCAAGATGGTGTATAGCGACGGGCGTACCCGTGAGCCGATTCGCAATATTGCCACCTCTAATGAAGAGCGCAACCGGTTTTGTATCGAAGACGACGATGTGCTGACGCTGGCCGATTATGCCTTGAAAATCGAGCAGCACTACGGTCGGCCGATGGATATGGAATGGGCCAAGGACGGGCTGGACGGTAAGTTGTATATCGTCCAGGCGCGTCCGGAAACCGTGGCTTCGCAGCTTGTTGGCAATGTGTTGGAGCAATATCAGTTAAACCAGGCCGGCGAGGTGATCGTCAAGGGGCATGCCACCGGTAGCAAGATTGCCGCCGGCACTGCGCGGGTGATCGATAACGTGGCCAAGTTGTCGACTTTCAAGCCCGGCGAAGTACTGGTTGCGGATATGACTACCCCGGATTGGGAGCCGGTGATGAAAACCGCTGCCGCCATTGTCACCAATCGCGGCGGTCGTACCTGCCATGCGGCGATTATTGCCCGTGAGCTGGGGGTGCCGGCGGTGATAGGCTGCGACAATGCGACGGCTTTGCTCGAAACAGGTATGGAGGTGACAGTCTCCTGTGCCGAAGGCGATATGGGTAAGGTCTATCGTGGGCGCTTGGATTTTTCCGTGCAGCGCACCGATCTGGCACAGATGCAGCGGCCTAAAACCAAGATCATGCTGAATCTGGGGAATCCGGAGCTGGCTTTCAAGCACAGCTTTTTACCCAACGATGGTGTCGGTTTGGCAAGGATGGAATTTATCATTACTCAATACATCAAGGCGCATCCGATGGCGCTGATTCATCCGGAAAAAGTCACCGATGCCGAAGAGTTGCAGCAATTACAAAATTTGACCGAAGGTTATGCCAGGCCGGAAGATTTTTTTATTCAAAGACTGGCGGAAGGTGTTGCTACTATTGCTGCTGGGTTTTATCCCAAACCAGTGGTGGTGCGGATGTCTGATTTTAAAACCAACGAGTATGCCACTTTGCTAGGTGGACGTTGGTTTGAGCGCGACGAGGCTAACCCGATGATAGGTTTTCGTGGCGCTTCGCGTTATGTGCATCCGGCTTATGCCGAGGGCTTTGCTCTGGAATGTGCGGCGATGAAACGGGTGCGAGAGCAAATGGGGCTGACTAACGTGATTTTGATGATCCCGTTTTGTCGTCGTGTCGAAGAAGCTGTCAATGTTCTGGAATACATGGCGCAATGCGGTTTGAAGCGCGGAGATAATGGTCTGGAAATCTACGTGATGTGCGAGATTCCGAATAACGTTATCCAAATCGATGCCTTTGCCGAATTGTTCGATGGCTTTTCCATTGGCTCCAATGATTTAACCCAGTTAACACTGGGTGTGGATCGTGACTCGGAAATTGTCGCCAATGATTTTGATGAGCGCGATGCCGGCGTCAAAACCATGATTCGGATGGCAGTGGAAGGTGCCCGTCGTAACAACAGGCATTCCGGTTTATGCGGACAGGCCCCGTCGGATTATCCGGAAATGGCCGAGTATTTAGTGGAAATCGGTATCGATTCCATGAGTCTGAATCCCGATACGGTATTGCAAACTACACAACTGGTATTGGATCTGGAGCAGCGTCTGGGACGTTGAACGGAGAAAGCCTATTTCACCGCTGAGATCAGGATGCTTATAGATGGCAGTTGCTGTATTTGCTGCCTTTTTCCATAGCGGTGATTTCGCCTGATAGGAGGAAATGCCTGAGAGGGTAGCTTTTAGGATTTCCAGAAAATTGCGGCATATGCCCTAATAATTACTAGTTTTTGATGAGGAGCTAGGCTGAGGTCTGAAGGGGGGCATGTATAGGGCTCACTGCCATTAAGTTAAGGAAGAACAATCCCTTCTCCCTCCGGGAGAAGGTTAGGATGAGGGGATTAAATAAAGCTTTTTTGCCTTATTATAAATCTCCTCTCCCCAACCCTCTCCAGCAGGAGAGGGAGCTTTTTCTTAACTTAATGGCATTGATGTATAGGGCTAGGTAACAATTCAGCATGGTTGCGTTTGCAGGGTCATAAATTAGTGCAAATAAATTAAACTATGTCATTTAGCATATTGATGTGTGTTGTATGCCGCATTTATTAAAATAAAACCAAATACTTTTAGTCGGAAATGCTAGGAAAATATAGGTAGTGTTGGGTGGTATGTTTTTTGCTTAATTATAGTACAGCTGACAGGCAGGTCTTACAATGCTGATTTCCAGTCCAAGGTCTGGGGGGTTTGTAATTAAACTTAATAATTGAGTGAAAGAGGAAAAATTATGACGAAAACTAAATTAGCATTGGCAATTGCCGCTGCAGCACTTTCTGTAGGTGCTACAAGTGCCTCGGCTTCAACTACTATGTACAACACTTTTACTTCACAAGATAAAACAGCCACTGATGGCTGGACACGCATTGCAGATACCAATAGTGATGGATATGGTACTGGTCCTGAAAGCCAAGGCAATAAAGGCTTGATACTTCAGTGGGCTGGAACAGCGGATAAAAAATTGCCTTTTTCTTATGCTGGTTCTTCGCACTTGAACTGGGCGGTTCAGTTAACAGGAGAAGGTGATGTGGCTGAAATTTCCGGTGCCGACTCTATGGCGAAATACGGATTTGATGCCGAAATCGATACCGGAGGTGGTGCGTGGCGTGACAATAGTGCGTCTCCAACAGGCTGGAAGCACCAAACCGATATCGGTTTGATATCTTCTGATGTCACCCAAATGGTGCATTTGAATTTGACTGCACTGGGGCAGCAGCAGGCTAATACGTTTAGTACTTTCGGGATTACTGTTTTTGAAGGTATGGATACCAACACGGGTAATTACAGTCATCATGGTTCTTGGAATAACGCCACTAAACCTTATACAAATGACAATCCGTTCGGAACCACGGGTTTGATCAATATTGGTTATAGCGACAATGTAGATGCCGCAAACGATTTCGTATTTACAGCGGAAGCCGGAAAAATCTACTCTATCTATCTGGGTGGTGTTGATTTCTCTAGATGGAATACCGGTGTCGACAACTACAAGCTGACCGTGACGACTTCCGCTCAGACTGGGGTTGTCCCCGTCCCTGGCGCGGTATGGTTGTTCGGTAGTGCGGTTGCCGGCATGATAGGCTTCGGTCGTCGCAAATCTAGCATCGCAGCATAAAATCACTAAGGCGAAGCCCAGGCTTCGCCTTTTTTTGGTTCAAACTATTCAAAAGGGACATGGATATGAGTCAATTTATCAAAATTTTAACTGCTGCCGCTTTGATCAGTGGCAGCAGTTTGGCACCTGCACAAGCGGCGAATTCGCTGGAAATTAACGGTAGCCTTTTTCAGTTGGTTGATGGTACGACTTTCGATAGCTGGAAAATTGTCATGCCAACTGCCGGTAGCTTTAAAGTGAATGTGCTTGCTTATGAAAGTACGGATAACACGGTTGCAAATGCTCAGGATATAAATGGTGATGGTGAGTTTACCTATATTGATCCGGATACGCATTTTTGGCTGAATGACGGTAGTGCAAATCCATTGAGCAATGCAGCTAATCATTTAGCTCGTTGTGATGATATTGGCAACAATTGCCCGGCTGTTGATACGGCAAACTTCAAGCTCGACGATCTTGGTGCGGTCTTTGGGGCGAGTGATGGTTCAATTCATGCCCAGCGGGACCCTGCCTATGAGGTAACGCTTGCAGCAGGAAATTATCTATTTGTCATGGCTGATTATCGTTTAACGGAAGCAGAGGCTGCGGGCGGCATTAATACGGGCGACACCATTCGCAATACTGATGTTGGTGGTCATGGTGATTATAGGGTGACCTTTAGCTCAGATAATCTGCGCTTTAGTCTATCTGGCGACACTATTACCGTCTCTCAAGTTCCAGTCCCTGCAGCTGTCTGGTTGTTCGGTAGTGCGATCATCGGCATGATAGGCATTGGTCGACGCAAAGTGGTTGCTGCTTAAAACGTTTTAAAAAGTCGCTGAAAATCCTTAGAGTTTTTTAGCGCAAGGATAAAGTTAGGATACGTCAGGATGACTGCCAAGGATGGCTCACTTTCTTCATATAAAACCGCTTGAATTCTGTAGCGGGTCTTCTTCTGCTGGATCTGGATTATAAGGTGGCTACGGGTAATGTTGGCAGCAATGCTGTAACAATTGCCTAGTCTCATGCCAGGTTTTATGCCTCTCTCTGTTACAATTTCTACTGTTTAATTATTGTTATCTGCGGTTTTTTTTGAATATTTTAAGCTTGGGTTGTTGTGAGCTTAAAAATATCCAGGCAGTGACGCATTATATTGGGATGACTTTAAGTTGTTTATCAGGTGCTTATGTCGTCATATTTATTTATAGCTATTAGAGTTGATTACTGGGGCAATGCGGCAGCTGTATACCTTTATTTTTTATCTGGCCTTACCGTTGGTACTGTTGCGACTTTATTGGCGTGGCGCCAACGGGCGTGGTCATCGGTTGCGCTGGCGAGAACGGCTGGGTTTTTATGAATGTAAGCCGATGCAGGACGTGGTTTGGTTTCATTGTGTGTCGTTCGGAGAAGCGGAGGCCGCTTTTCCGCTGATACGTTTAATGCTGGCCGAACACCCGGATCAGCATTTTTTAGTAACCTCTATTACACCTACAGGTTCTGCGCGGATAAAGTCGGTGTTGGGCGATCAGGTTGAGCATGTGTATTTTCCTTACGATTTGCCAATCATACTCAAGCGGTTTTTTGCTCATTTTCAGCCTAAGCTATTGGTATCCATGGAAAAGGAAATCTGGCCAAATCTGTTTGCCAGTTGTGCCGAGCAAGCCATTCCATTGTTTGTCATCAATGCCCGTTTGTCGGCGCGTTCTGCGGTAGCTTATAAAAAAATCCCCGCACTGGTTAAGCCGGCTTTGCAATGCATTAGGTTAATAGCGACGCAAACCGAAGAAGACAGATTGAATTTTATTGATATTGGCGCTAAGGCGGAGCAGGTGGTTGTGCTTGGCAATACCAAGTTTGATATCACAATTGACGACAGCGTGATGACAGATGGCAACGCATTAAGGCGGCAATCATTTCCTGAGCGATTTGTCTGGGTCTTAGCCAGTACCCATCAAGGTGAAGAAGCGCAGCTTTTGCAAGTATTTGCCCGGTTAAAACAGCAGATTCCAAATCTTTTGTTGTTGATTGCGCCTCGGCATCCTGAGCGATTTTTCGTTGTAGAAAGGCTATGCCAGGAGCAAGGCTGCAAGGTTTTGATGCGCAGTGAGAATCAGTTTGTTAGCCCAGAGACGGATATTTACATTGCCGATAGTATGGGTGAATTGAAGTTGTTATTTGCCGCAGCGGACGTGGCTTTTGTCGGTGGCAGTCTGGTGCCGGTGGGAGGACACAATGTGCTGGAGCCTGCTTTGGTAGGTGTGCCAGTGTTATTTGGACCTGAGATGTTTAATTTCAAGGAAATCGCCGAGCGTATATTGGCGGAAGAGGCGGCTGTGCAATGTTTCAGTCTGGCAGATATTAGCAAGGCAGTGTTGCGTATTCATCAGGACGCCGTTTTTAGAAACAAGCTGGTTGCTAAAGCCAAAGCCTTTGTGTTGCGCAACCAGGGCGCTACCAGACGTATAGCCGATATGCTGGAAAAACAAATTTGAAGTATGGGTTGTTGCGGAAAGGAAGTTGTTTTCCGGTATAATCCGCTGGTTTTTTATTCTTAAATTTAGGGTGTGAATCGCATTATGTCCGAAGTCAAAAAAGTCGTATTGGCCTATTCAGGCGGTCTGGATACCTCGGTAATTCTTAAATGGTTGCAGGATGTCTATCAATGCGAGGTGGTGACATTTACAGCTGATGTCGGTCAGGGTGAAGAGTTAGAGCCTGCTCGCGCTAAAGCGACCGCAGCAGGCATCAAAGAAATTTATATCGATGATTTGCGGGAAGAATTTGCTCGCGACTTTATCTTTCCAATGTTTCGCGCCAATACCGTTTATGAGGGTGAGTATTTGTTGGGCACCTCGATTGCCCGGCCTCTGATCGCCAAACGGCTGATCGAAATTGCCAACGAAACGGGTGCGGATACGATTTCTCATGGCGCTACCGGCAAAGGAAATGATCAGGTGCGTTTTGAGTTGGGCGCTTATGCGCTACGTCCTGATATCAAGGTGATTGCACCTTGGCGCGAGTGGGATTTGGATTCGCGGCAAAAATTACTGGCTTATGCTGAAGAGCACGGCATTCCAGTCGAAATGAAAAAGGGCAAAACTTCGCCGTATTCTATGGATGCCAATTCGCTGCATATTTCCTACGAGGGTCGTGTACTGGAAGATCCTTGGGCAGAGCCGGAAGAAGATATGTGGCGCTGGACAGTGTCACCGGAAAATGCGCCAGATCAAGCGACTTATATTGAACTGAGCTATCAGTCTGGCGATATTATTGCCATTGATGGTGTACCGCATACGCCACACGAAGTGATGGCTAAATTGAATGCAGTTGCCGGCGCCAATGGCGTTGGTCGTCTGGATATCGTGGAGAATCGCTATGTAGGGATGAAATCCCGTGGTTGCTACGAAACGCCAGCCGGTACCGTGATGCTGAAAGCCCATAGGGCTATTGAGTCATTGACTCTGGATCGCGAAGTGGCGCATTTGAAGGATGAGCTGATGCCGCGTTATGCTTCGTTGATTTACAACGGCTATTGGTGGAGCCCGGAGCGGGAAATGTTGCAAACTATGATCAATGCTTCGCAAGTGAATGTAAACGGTAAAGTGCGGCTGAAACTGTATAAAGGTAATGTCATCGTGGTAGGGCGTGCTTCTGACAATAGTTTGTTTGATGAAAATATTGCCACATTCGAGGCAGATGGCGGTGCTTATAACCAAAAAGACGCAGAAGGCTTTATCAAGTTGAATGCTTTGAGAATGCGTATTGCCGCTAAAAAAGGTCGCTAAATTTTTTCTGCTAGCTTAAAGCAGGACATTTTTAGTGAAGCTTGTATAATGGATCATTATGCTTGAGTTCCGGTTTGTGCGAGGCAAGATAGTCTTGTTACAGTTGCTGGAATTGATTTGAAGCTTCCTGATTAGCCATATTAAAAACAATAATGAGCGATATGCCTGAGATTAATCTGGATGATGCCAACATTGAGTCACGCGCGCTAGCCATACTGCATGCTGTCCAAAAGCATCATGCTTTGGTAAAAGCTAACCGATTTTTGGCGATGCTGGTGTTTGTGTTGATGGCGGTGGTTTTTGTCATGGGTTTGATTTTAATGCCCGAACAAAACAGGTTGAACGACCTGAAAACCAATCAATCCACCGCAGCTGCTAATGCCTTGCAGAATCCGGTTATCTCGGCTGAAATCGATGCTTTGAAAGGGCAAATGTTTGGTTTGGTGAGTGGTTCTATTGAAAGTAAATTGCGTTCTCTCGAAGAAAACATCAAGCGTGGCAGCATGGCTGAATCCTTGAATACCATTCAGGATTTAAAAAGTGATGTAAAAGTGTTAAGCGCCTACAACACTGGGCCTCAGCTTAAATTGCAGGACGATGCGGCTAATCAACAATTAATTAAAGAGTTAACCGATTTAAAGGATCTGGTTTATCTGACTTTTATTTCTTGTGGATTGATGATTGCTGCTGTAGCTGGTATTTGGTTACGGCATCGTTATCGGTTGACGCATCAGAATAACAACACTATTTATCTTGGCCGTAGCCGGAATAATTAAGCTAAGTGCTGAAAGTTAATTGGTTGGATTGGAATCGCATCATGCTGTATGCGATAAAATTATCATTCCTATAGAATTTGTCGACATGCATAAAAAAGCCGCCTCACATTTGTGGGCGGCTTTTTTGTTTCTTAGGACTGTTTTTTATTTGCTCAGATAGGTATAAACAGCATCGATCGCTTGGTCTTCGGTCATGTTTGCTTTTTTCACAGGACCGACAGCCATGATAGCTTCAACCGCTTTAGGCATACCGTTTTTGCCTTCTTTCAGAACTTTAGAGAATTGATCTTTAGGCAGTTTGCCGGCTTTGATCAGTTCTTTCAATTGTGGGTTAGAAGCGATGTCGTGGCAAGCGCCGCATCCACGTCCGAAAGCGCGATCATAAATTTTTGCGCCAACTTCTTCTGCTTCGTTAGCTGCTACTTGACCGCTGATTGCAATCAGCGCCGCGCCTACTAATAAACCAAATGATTTTTTCATTATTGTATTCTCTCGTTGTGATTAAAAATAAGGACCATGAATAACCGAAGAAATCCATAGACCAAGGGGAAGTAACTCAGCAAAGGATAGGGAATTTTAGAGAAAATTCAATCAATTTTCAATAAAATAATAAGTCTTCACTGGCTTGCAGCTTCATTGTTTCGTTTTAAACTTAAAGTTTCCTGAATGCTCAGTATTTTAATTTAGGGTTCTTTTAGGGTTTTAAACCAATTCAGTTTTTCATGTAGTAACACGACTGTGCCGACTATGATTAAAGTCGGTGGCTTAATATCGGCGTGTTCTACCTGCTTGGGTAGGTCTGATAGTGTGCCGGTTAGTACACGTTGATCTGGGGTTGTGCCTTGTTGAATCAGGGCTATTGGATGATCTGTTGGGCAGCCGTGGTCTATTAAGGCCTGGCAGATGGTTTGTAATCCAACCAGCCCCATATAAATCACAATAGTTTGATTGGGTGCGGCGAGTTGTTTCCAATTTAAGTTGATAGTGCCGTCTTTTAAATGGCCTGTGACAAAAGTACAGGATTGTGAATGATCGCGGTGAGTTAATGGAATGCCTGCATAGCTGGCACAGCCTGCGGCTGCGGTAATACCAGGCACTACTTGGAATTCGATGCCTTGCTGCATCAAGGTTTCAATCTCTTCGCCGCCGCGACCAAAAATAAACGGGTCACCACCTTTTAAGCGGGCCACTCTTTTTCCCGATAAGGCCAGGTTTGCCAGCAATGAGTTGATCGATTCTTGTGGCAGGCTGTGATTGCTGCGCTGCTTGCCGACATAAATTTTTTCAGCATCACGACGTACCATTTCCATAACTCCGTCCGATACAAGCCTGTCATACACCACAACGTCGGCTTGCTGTAGCAGGCGTAAGGCGCGAAAGGTTAATAGGTCGGGATCGCCAGGACCGGCACCGATTAAATAGACTTCACCTTTTTTTTCGGACTTTTCAGCCTGTTGCAGCTGATTTTTGAATGCTGATTCGGCTTCTTGTATTCTGCCGCTAAAAACTAGTTCGGCAATATGTCCATTTAAAATCTGTTCCCAGAAAATTCGTCGCTGTGATGGTTGTTTGATATGTTGCTTAACTGTAAGCCTGAATTCCTCTGCAAATTGTGCCAAACGACCATAGGCGGCGGGAATCATGCTTTCAATTTTTGCACGTAGTATCCTGGCTAATACCGGTGATGCACCGCCGGATGAAATAGCGGCTATCAATGGTGAGCGATCGACTATAGCTGGAAAAATAAAGCTACATAGATCCGGGTTGTCGACCACATTGACTGGGATATGCTGTTTTTCAGCAGCGGCCGCGACTTGTTCGTTTGTGGCTCTGTGATTAGTTGCTGAAACCACCAGTCGCATGTTTAATACGTCATCATCGTTAAAACGCTTATTCAGGATGTTCAGATTTAGCAAGCCTTGCATGGCCAAAACCTTTTCGCTTATTTCTTCCGCGACCACGCTGATTTGAGCGCCAGTTCGGCCTAATAATTCAATTTTGCGAGCGGCTATCTCACCGGCACCTACCACCAGGCAGGGCTGGTTTTTGAGTTTGAGAAAGAGGGGAAAGTAATCCATGATTGTTTGATTTAAAGGGCTGAGGTTGGTGGTATGATAAAACTAATGTAATTTTGAGTGACTTAAAATGATCAATTTTGATTTTGAAGTGGATGCAACCGGCTTACAGTGTCCTTTGCCGCTTTTGCGACTGAAAAAAGCCATAATGGAAATAGACAGTGGCAATGTGGTTAAAGTCATTGCCACCGATCCTGCAGCTCATTTGGATTTTGGGGTTTATGTCGATCAGGCTGGTCATGCGCTATTACACAATCATAAAGAGCCTGAGCGACAAGTTTTTTATATCCGGAAAAAATAAACTTTCAGCGTAGGCTAATTATGGGCCAGTCAGATTTTTGCGCTGTCGCCCTTAACGTATCATCCGGATCAACGGCTATCGGGTTATCGACTAGCTTTAGCAGTGGTAAGTCATTGTGGGAGTCACTGTAAAAATAGCTGCCCGCCAAAGTATGCATTGAGTCTGCTAGCCAATCCTGCAGTTGTTTGACCTTGCCATCCTGGAAACACGGCGTGTCTATGAATTTGCCGGTGTATTGACCGTCTTTCAATTCCGGCGTGGTGGCCAGCAAGTGCTCGATACCATAGAGTTTTACGATAGGCTCGGTGACAAAACGGTTGGTGGCGGTAATCACCATTAAGGTGTCGCCAGCCGCGCGATGTTTTTCAACTAATTCATGCGCTGCGTTCAGTGTAATCGGCTTGATCATGGTTTCTACAAACTCTTCACGCCATTGATAGAGTTGGCTTGCATCGTGGGCCGCTAACGGGGCTAAAGAAAAATTCAAGAACTCGACAATATCCAGCTTGCCTTGTTTGTATTCCTCGTAAAATTTATTATTAGCCTGCTCGTAAAGGTCTTTTTCCACAATACCGCGGTCGACCAAAAACTGCCCCCATAAGAAATCGCTGTCGTCTGCTATCAGCGTATTATCCAGATCAAAAATTGCTAAACTCACGAAAAACCTATCTAAAGTAAATAAAACCAAGCGGCTTATGGCTTCCGCCGCTTATTTGTGGAACAATTGCGCCATTCATTTTAATGGTCCACCCGTGTACGATTTTAACATTCAGTCGATACTACTGGCGGCAAATATTACAGGTTTTCACATGATAGACTCGAAAGGATACCGACCCAATGTCGGCATTATCCTTTGCAATGACGAGGGTCGTGTGTTTTGGGCAAAGCGCAAGGGCGCTAATTCGTGGCAGTTTCCGCAAGGCGGCATTGATTGCAACGAAGATCCTGAAACCGCGATGTATCGGGAGTTGTGGGAAGAAACAGGTTTGCGTAACGAGCATGTGCAATTGCTTGGGCGAACCCGTTATTGGTTGCGCTATAAATTGCCTGAGCGTTACATTCGCAAAAATTCGCTGCCGTTATGCATAGGCCAAAAACAGATCTGGTTCATACTGCGATTGCTGAGCGATGAATCCGTAGTGCGATTCGATTGCGGCCAAAAACAGGAATTCGATAACTTCAGATGGGTAGAGTACTGGTATCCGTTGGAGGATGTGGTGTACTTCAAGCGGCGAGTTTACCGTAAGGCTATGGATGAGCTTGGCGCATTGCTGGTTGCAGATGATGTTGAAGTCGATGCAGCAAGTTATCTGGCGGGATTATAGTTCTCAATATTCTTGCGCATTTTGGTTTAAGTTGTCTAGTTTGATAGGCAAACGGTGGCATTGGGTTGTCAATCTGCCGTCATCAAACAAATTAAATAACCGATAACCGGGTGCAGCATTATCTATACTAAATTCTAATGAGTTAGGCTTAAATTGAAAGCAGCTGGCGGGTGTGGCAAACAGTGCTATGTGTTTGTGATATCGGGAAAACTCTTGATGCACATGGCCACAAGTGACTACTTTGACTTGTGGAAATGATTCAATTAGCGACAAAAACTCTGCGCTGTTTTCGATTTGCATGGTATCCAGCCATTTTGAACCCGTGGTCAGGCAATGATGATGTAGAGCAATTAAAGCCGGTAGATCAGGCTGGGAATTTAACGCTTGCTCTAAAAACAGTAATTCCGCTTGAGAAATTTCACCTCCCGGCTTGCCTGGTTTTTGGCTGTTGACTGTAATGATCTGCCAGTTGCCCAATAGTATCTGCTTGTCACAGCTTATTAGGCTTTTGTTCAGATATTGATTCATCAGATTAAAGTCGTCATGATTTCCCGGCAAGCACAGGCAGCGGGTGTCATAGCGAACTAAATACTGGTAAATTCGCTGATAACTGTCAGCGCAAGGGTCCTGAGCCAAATCACCTGTCAGTAAAATTAAATCAAAATGTCCGTGCTGATTGAAAGCATAATCAAGTGTCTGCTGAAAATAGACTTCGGTATCAATGCCCAGCATGGTTTCACCGTGATGAGGCTTTATGTGCAAGTCAGTGATTTGTAATATTTTTATGGTGGACATGATGGGCTTAATGGATGTCTTTGTAAAAAATCTTAGAATTACGTTGATAGTTATAAGCGCTTTGAATGGGCTCAGGTAAATCTTGTATTTCGCAAGCGTTAAAGCCTCGCTCGACAAACCAATGCATCGTTTGGGTGGAACGTACATACAAACGTTTAATCGCTTGATTTTGTGCGTTACTAGTTAAATATTCCAATAAGCGGTTACCACGGGCGCCATTTCGATAGTCAGGATGAACAGCCAGACAGGCGATTTCTGCGTATTGATAACCTTGCATAACATGAAATGCGGTGCAACCTATGATCAAACCATCGCGTTCGATGACAACATAATCGTTGATTTCCATTTCCAGTTTTTCTCGCGAACGTTTTACCAATATCCCTTGTTGCTCCAGCGGTTTGATCAATTCCATGATGCCGCCAATATCGTCCAATGTGGCGGTACGAATCGTTTCAAATTCGCTAGAACTGATTAGAGTGCCGATGCCGTCGCGGGTGAATAACTCAAGCAACAAGGCACCGTCCAAATGTCGATTGATTAAATGCGCCCGCCTAACCCCTTGTTGGCAGCTTTGTATGGCAGCGTATAAAGATCGGGCGACAGCATCCGGTAGCGCTGGCGAAGTCTGCAACAACGCAGCCGCCTGATCGGATGTGAGTTGTGGGATAGGGCTGTTATCAATAGGGGATGAGCAGGTTTGTTCGGTTAATAAAATCAGCTTTTCGGCTTGCAAAGCAATGGCCACCTCGGTCGCTACCTCCTCGGCTGATAAATTAAATATCTCGCCGCTGGGTGAATATCCGATCGGGGAAATTAAGACTACATTGTTTTGCTCTAATTGCCGATTAATCGCCTCGGTATCGATGCGGCGTACTTTACCGGTATGACAATAATCAATGCCATCCAGGACGCCAAGCGGTTTTGCGGTGACAAAATTGCCTGAGGCTACCCGGATTTTTGCCCCAGCCATGGGGGAACCGGATACGCCCATCGACAACAAAGCTTCAATTTCTACCCGTACTAAACCTGCAGCTTGTTTCACGTATTGTAGAGTAGCGGAATCCGTTATGCGCAAGTGATGATGAAATTTGGGGGTGTCGCCTTGTTGTAGCAATTGCTCATCAACCTGAGGCCTGATGCCGTGTACTAGCACTAATCGGACACCCAAGCTTTTAAGTAAGGCAAAATCATGGATTAGCTTATCGAATTCAGGTTCGGTAACGGCAACGCCGCTAAAAAAAATTACAAAGGTACGATTACGATGCGCATGTATGTAAGGCGAAGAATTTCTAAACCAATTCACAAAGGCTGAAGATTGCTGCATATCGGTTTTGGGTTAAGAGGTCTTGGGGTTATGAGAAATCATAGTTTTAGCATGTTAGTCAGCTGAGCCCTGAAAGTCCAGTTATTCACGGCATAATGCAATCACAGAGAAAGTCGCAGCATTTGCATGGCCGGGGATAATTATCCGGGAATAACGGCTGTATCATGCTTAAGCAAAGGTATAATTCAACTTTATTTTTATCTTTTGATTTGCCATGGCTACTATAAATACCGAAAAACTCTCCAGTGCCCGTTTTGCAGAAGCGACCAATGCTTTTGTAGAGGTCTTCACTGCATCAGTGAACTTTGACCAGCGGATGGCGCAACAAGATATTCAAGGTTCATTGGCACATGCAGCAATGCTGGGCAAAATCGGCATTTTGACTGAGCAGGAATTGACGGATATTCAGCATGGTTTGGCGCAGATTAGTGGCGAAATTGAGCGGGGCGAGTTCGTTTGGTCTGTCAAGCAGGAAGATGTACATATGAATATCGAGGCCCGCCTGACTGATTTAATCGGCATTGCCGGCAAAAAGCTACACACTGGTCGTTCGCGAAATGACCAGGTGGCGACTGATATTCGCTTATATTTGCGCAGTGAAATCGATGTCATTTTGGTGCAACTCAAACGTTTGCAAATCGCTTTGCTGGATGTGGCCGAACGTGAAGCCGATACCATTATGCCTGGCTTTACCCATTTGCAAGTAGCACAGCCAGTGACCTTTGGCCACCATTTAATGGCCTGGTTTGAAATGCTGTGTCGGGATCAGGAGCGGCTACAGGATTGTGTGAAACGGATTAACGTCATGCCATTGGGGGCAGCAGCACTAGCAGGCACCAGTTACCCGATTGATAGGCATATGACAGCTGAATTACTAGGCTTTTCGCGGCCATCCAATAATTCACTGGATTCGGTTAGTGATCGGGATTTTGCTATCGAATTTGCTGCCGTTGGCAGTTTGATCATGATGCATTTGTCACGCTTTTCTGAGGAGTTGGTGTTGTGGGCCAGTGCGCAGTTTGATTTTATCGATATTCCAGATGCTTTTTGCACTGGCTCATCGATTATGCCGCAGAAAAAAAACCCTGATGTACCTGAATTAGTGCGTGGCAAATCCGGTCGCGTTACAGGGCATTTGATGTCATTGTTGATGCTGATGAAAAGTCAGCCATTGGCCTACAACAAGGATAACCAGGAAGATAAGGAGCCTTTATTCGATACAGTTGATACCTTAATCAACTGCCTGCGTGCATTTGCAGACATGATGCCGCACATCAAAGCTAAGCACGAGAATATGTATGCTTCGGCCAAACGCGGTTTTGCGACGGCGACCGATTTGGCTGACTACCTAGTGCGTAAGGGTATGGCATTTCGAGACGCGCATGAAGTGGTTGGGCAAGCGGTACGGCTGGGTCTGAATAGCGGGCGTGATTTGTCGGAATTGACCCTGGAGGAAATGCAAGGCTTTTCGCTTAGCATTTCTGCTGATGTATTTGATGTTTTAAAGTTGGAAGGCTCAGTTGCGGCGCGCAATCATATTGGCGGCACTGCGCCGGAACAGGTCAGAAAAGCGATTGCAGTCGCCCGAGTGCTGGTCGGTAGTTGATAGTCGAATGCGTTTTTAGGGGCATTAAGTGGGCTTTAAGTTCTGACTCGCAAAATTCAGCTCAACAAATCGAATAAGCCCATAAGGAGGCTGTTATGTTGAGAAGAATAATTTTGATCCTGGCGGGTGTGATGTTTACTTCGTTGGCGACGGCAGGCGGGCACGGCCATAACGGACATCACCATGGTCATAGACATTATCATGGTCCTGTGGTCAGGCATTATGCGCCGGCTCCACGGGTTTATTATCGGGAGCCGGTTCGTTACTACGCGCCGCCCGTTGTGCGTTATGTTCCGGTTTACCAACCACCTGTTTATCAATATGACAGGCGATCCAATAGCGGGATGTTGGGTGGTGTAATGGGTAGTGCTATGGGTTATCAGTTTGGCGGGGGTGATCCGCTGGCTGCTGGCATGGGCGCTGCAGCCGGTGCTTGGGTGGGGAATGGAATTAATCGATAGCAGAGCGCGGACGACGAGGTTCTGGGAATGGGGTTGGGGGTTTAGATGCAGGCCAGGGAGGCCTAACTGATGGCACAATATAGAGTGGACGATTGTTGTAATTATTTTGCTGCTCTAAAGCTTCAGCCTGTCTTTTCTGGGCATCAGCCTGCTCTTGTTGGGCTATAGCGTTACGTCTGGCAATTTCCAGAGTCGCTGCTTCCATGCGTTGTTTTTCAAGTTCTTTGTTTCTTTCATCCTGAGCTACTTTACGCGATTCGTATTCGCTCTGAACGGCTTCCAAGTTGCTTTCGGCTGCTGCCTCTTTGGCGGGGTCAGCTTTAATATCGAGCTGTTGTTCTTTAGCGCCTGACTTGCAGGGGGTGGATTGGTAAACGGCCCTGCCAAATTTTTCGATGCATTTAAACACTTCTGCATTTGCAGTGGCTGATATCAACATTAAAGATAACAAACTTATTAGGCGCATTATGATGCTCCTCAGTTGGACGTGGTGCCGGTAAGTTTAGAAATGTCTGGCTGAAATCGCAACAACCCGCAGGATTTGATTGGCTGAAATGCACTTCAATCGACGATTTTGTTGCGTTAACGAAGTGTTGCTATCAGCTATCGAATGAGTTGTCTCGGCTGTTGATTTGCCTATAACCTGGGGTTTTCAGGTGGGCAACTTGAGCGTGCTGAAATACCAGAATTTCACTGGAATCATGTTGTTTTTGTCGCTAACTGGTCAGCCGTTGCACCAGAAAGCGGCCAGAAAACAAGGCATGCTCCAGAAAGCCCGCCATAAGCTAGGCTGTATTAGTGCCCCGAGTTAACCTCGCTGACTATGGCCAAGCTGTAACGTTTTTTAAGCCAAATCACCCCTAAGATATCAACAATGCCTGCCTGCAATCTGTCCAATGTGCCGTATTTAGATTGGCCATGACTTCTGGCACGGTGACTGACTTTAACTGAAATCACTTCGCCGCCAGCCATTTGTATCAATGCTGGGAGGAAGCGATGAATATGATCGAAATACGGTAAGGCCAAAAACTTGTCCCGGCGGAATAGCTTTAATCCGCAGCCGGTGTCGGGCGTGTTATCGTGCAAAATGGCTTGTCTGATGGAGTTGGCAAATTTTGAGGAAAATCGTCGCCAGCCGGTGTCATTTCGTTGGTGTCTAAATCCGGCCAGCATCCACAAATTCTCGGAATTTTGAGTGTTTAAAGCCGTCATCAGCTGTGGAATATCTGATGGATCGTTCTGGCCGTCGCCATCCAGCGTGGCGATCCAGTCAAATTTTGCTGCTATGACCCCGCTATGAATAGCTCGGCTTTGTCCGCAGCTTTTTAGGTGTTGCAGTACCCGTAAACCAGGATAGGTTTGCATGGCCTGTTTTAATTTAAGCAAGGTATCATCCGTGCTGCCATCATCGACAAAAATCATCTCGTAATCATCCTGCGCGTGAAGCGACTGATGAATTTCTGAGATAAGAGTTTCAACATTATCAGTTTCGTTATGAACCGGAACCACTACCGAAATTTTCATGAATCTATAAATTTTAAAGTTGTTAAGTTTTTCAAAAAAGAGGTTTTAACCCAAAATATAAGTTGTTTTTGCTGCTGACTATGAGTTTTGGGGTTGCAAGGCTTGTGTGGTTGTTTTAAGGCTAAGCCAAGATTCTCGATGAGGCTGAGCGAAATAGTTCATGGTTGACGTGGCGTATAAGTTTCATGGCGGTGTAGCTTTAGATTTATACGGCTATTTAAGTACAAAGCAAATTTTACGCCATAAGTTTGTCAATATGTTTGGTTTGCTGAAAATGAGGTTTAAATGTTGATTAACCTGGTTTTATCGATCTTGGTTTTGTTTAGCTTGGGGTGGAAGGCAAAGTTTGTTTCTGGTTGATATGCTCATGTCTTGGTTGTAATCCACCGGATAGGGTTAAGTGGCCAATACTTTCCAATGCAATTTTTCACCAGCTCTTAATGGGGTGATCAGGTTATCGTTATCACCGTAATCCATAGGTACAGTCCAGCTTTGTTTTTCCAGGCTGATGGTGCGGGTGTTTCTAGGTAATTGGTAAAAGTCCGCCCCATAAAAGCTAGCAAAACCTTCTAGCTTATCCAAGGCGTCGGCTTGTTCAAACGCTTCAGCATACAATTCAAGCGCAGCATGTGCGCTGTAGCAACCAGCGCAGCCGCAGGCATTTTCTTTTAATGATGTCAGGTGGGGCGCGCTATCGGTGCCAAGGAAAAACTTGGGGTTGCCGCTGGTGGCGGCGTTTAACAACGCTAGGCGATGATGTTCGCGTTTTAAAATCGGTAGGCAATAAAAATGTGGACGAATGCCACCTGCTAAAATCGCGTTACGGTTGTAGAGTAAATGTTGTGGGGTGATGGTGGCGCCGATATTTTCGCTGCTTGATTCGACAAATTGTACAGCTTCCTCAGTCGTCAAATGTTCTACAACAATGCGCAAAGCCGGGAATTGCTGGGTAATCTGGCTGAGCTGATTATCAATAAAGATTTTTTCGCGGTCGAAAATATCATATTCAGCATTCGTCGCTTCGCCGTGAATCAGCAAAGGTATGTTATGTTTTTCCATGGCGGCGAAAATAGGGTAGGCGGCTGCTATGTTGGCAACCCCGGCGTCTGAATTGGTGGTTGCGCCAGCGGGGTACAATTTAAATGCGTAAATATGCTCTGATTCTGCGGCTTTTTTAACCTCCTCAACACTGGTATTGCCGGTTAAATACAGTGTCATCAAGGGTTGGAATATTGATTCCTGTGGCAAAGCAGCAATGATTTCAGCACGGTACGCCATTGCATGTTCAACAGTTGTAACAGGCGGTTTAAGGTTGGGCATGATAATGGCGCGGCCGAATTGTCGTGCAGTATGCGCAAGCACGGTTTTGAGTATCGAGCCAGTGCGGACATGCAAATGCCAGTCGTCGGGTTGGGCAATTGTCAATCTGTCTGTCATTTTGTCCATTTTTGCGCCATCTTCATTCAACTTCGATTAAAATAGGCGCAATTCTAACATCAAGGGCCTTGAAAAATTCAAGCATCAGCCCTATTCACTACCTGTTTTAGATCTTTTATTTGGAGACGCTTTATGCCGATTTACGAATATCAATGCAATGCCTGCGGTCATCAGCATGAGGCTTTGCAAAAGCTGGGTGCCGAGCCGTTACTGGTTTGTCCTGCCTGTAATGAAGCCGAATTGAAAAAGAAAATTTCCGCAGCCGGTTTTCGTTTAAAGGGCGCTGGCTGGTATGAAACCGACTTTAAAAGCGGTAATAAAAAGAATGTCGCTGGCGAAAGCTCCAGTCCTAGTAGTAGCTCTGCTGGTGGTTGCAGCGGTAGCTGTACAAATCATAGTCACTAAGCACAATAGGCGAGAGGCTGAAACTGATAAACAGCAGCCTTTTGTCTGTCATCTCTATCCTTCCTTTTGATTAACCTGAGAACAACTATGCGTAGCCACAAGTGTGGAGAATTAAATACCCAACATCTTGGTCAAACCGTCGCTTTGTGCGGCTGGGTACACCGTCGCCGTGATCATGGTGGCGTTATCTTTATCGATTTGCGCGACCGTGCTGGTCTGGTGCAAGTGGTGTTTGACCCCGATTTGGCCGATAGCTTTGCGATAGCCGAAAGTGTGCGCAGTGAATATGTCTTGCGTATAGAAGGTGTAGTGCGCGATCGCCCGGAGGGTACGCATAATTCGAATATGTTTACGGGTGAAATCGAGGTGCTGGGCAAGCATATCGAAGTGCTGAACGAATCGGAAACCCCGCCGTTCCCGATTGAAAGTGATATTGAGGTCAACGAAGAAACCCGTCTGCGTTTCCGATATATCGACTTACGTCGCACAACCATGCAGCACAAAATGAAAGTGCGCCGCGACGTCACGCGTCACTTACGCCACTATTTGGATGAGCACGAATTCTTCGAAATCGAAACGCCCTATTTGACCAAGGCGACCCCGGAAGGTGCGCGCGATTACATCGTGCCTAGTCGCACCCATCCCAATTCGTTTTTTGCCTTACCGCAATCGCCGCAATTGTACAAACAGTTGCTGATGATCGCCGGTATGGAACGGTATTACCAAGTAGTGCGCTGTTTCCGCGATGAAGATTTACGTGCCGATAGACAGCCGGAATTTACTCAGTTGGATATCGAAACCTCGTTCATGAATGAGCAGCAAATTATGTCCATCATGGAGGAAATGATTCGTCGCCTGTTCAAGGACATTATCAATGTTGATCTGGGTGATCAATTTCCGGTGATGAGTTATGCCGAAGCGATGCGTCGTTATGGTTCTGATCGTCCTGATTTGCGGATTCCATTAGAACTGGTCGATATCGCCGAAGAAATGCGCGAAGTGGATTTTAAAGTGTTCTCAGGCCCGGCTAACGATCCGCATGGTCGCGTGGTAGCCATGCGAGTGCCTGAAGGTAGTGAGATGAGTCGTAGTGTTATTGACGAGCTGACCAAATTCGTCGCTATCTACGGTGCCAAAGGCTTGGCTTATATCAAGGTCAATGATTTGGCGGCTGGTGTAGAAGGCTTGCAATCACCCATTGTCAAATTTGCCCCTGATGAAGTCTGGGCCAAAGTGATGGCAAAAGTCGGTGCGCAAAACGGCGACCTGGTTTTCTTTGGTGCAGACAAGACCGATATCGTTAACGAAGCCATGGGTGCGTTGCGAGTTAAATTAGGCCTGGATCGCAACCTGCTGACAGCTGACTGGAAACCGGTGTGGGTAGTGGATTTTCCTATGTTTGCCTGGGATAACAAAGCTCAACGTTATAACGCGATTCATCATCCATTTACCGCGCCTAGCTGCTCGGTGGAAGAATTAAAAGCCAAGCCCGGCGAAGCATTGTCTCGTGCTTACGACTTGGTATTGAATGGTACCGAAGTTGGCGGTGGTTCCATCCGGATAAACCGTACCGAAATGCAACAAATCGTGTTTGCTATTTTAGGTATCGGCCACGAAGAAGCGCGGGAAAAATTCGGCTTCTTGCTGGATGCTCTGAAATATGGTGCTCCTCCGCATGGTGGTATTGCGTTTGGTTTGGATCGTTTAGTGATGTTAATGACCGGCGCTAGCTCGATTCGCGACGTGATTGCTTTCCCTAAAACCCAAACAGCGGCTTGTCCATTATTCAATGCGCCAGCTTTGGTTAGTGATGAGCAATTGAAAGAATTGGGTATCAGGCTGAGAAAACCGACTGAGAATGCTGAAAACAAAGCCTAAATCGTCGGCGTATAGCAAAAACTATGCGCCGATTAATATTTTGATTAATTTTCCCGGAGTTTGTGCTTATGCATAATTTTAAGTCGTTTGCTGTTTTCGGCACTGTGTTGTCGCTGACGGCTTGTGCGTCCACGCAACAATCTACCGGGCAGATTTTAGCTCAAGCAGTCACGCAAAATTCGGTTGCTCAATCAGCAGTTAATGCCGGTGCGGTAGCAAATGCCGGATCTGAGTCGGGTTTGGTGAATGTGCTGGTTGATCAGCTAGGGATCAATTCTCAGCAGGCGATGGGTGGGGCTGGCTCTATTTTTTCTCTGGCTCGGCAGCGCATGAGTCCAGCTGATTTTATGCAGCTTAGCGGCAGTGTGCCTGATATGGATCAATATCTGTCTGCGGTGCCGCAGTCGTCTGGCTCGTCATCAAGCTCTTGGTTGGGCAACGCTGCTGACTTAATGGGGGATCAAGCCAATGGCCTGGGTAGTTTGGCTACTTTGGCAGGGTCATTTAAGACCTTGGGTATGGATACGAATATGATTAGCCAATTTGTACCGGTAGTTTTGGAATATGTGCAAGGACAAGGCGGTCCTGGTGTCATGAGTCTGTTGCAAAGTGCCTTGTATTAGGTTTTCTGCCGGCCGGTATGATTTTAAAGAAAAGCTTCATTTGTTTTAGGTTTGAATAATGACTTCCACTCCCTTACCCATCCATGACTATGCCTTGCTAGACGATGCCGAATGCGATGCGCGTATAAGCGCAGCAAAAGCTAAGCTAGGCAAGCGTTGCATCATCTTAGGTCATCATTACCAGCGCGATGAAGTTTTCAAACATGCGGATATATTTGGGGACTCGTTAAAGTTGTCCCGCGAAGCGTCGCAGTCTGAAGCTGAGTTCATTGTATTTTGCGGTGTCCACTTTATGGCGGAAGTGGCAGATATTTTGTCTCGCCCCGAACAAATGGCGATTTTACCGGATATGGCGGCAGGCTGTTCTATGGCGGACATGGCAAATACCGTCAAAGTACAACAGTGTTGGGATGAGCTGGCCAGGATTATTGATGTGGAAAATACGGTAACACCCGTGACCTATATCAATTCCGCTGCCGATTTAAAAGCTTTTTGCGGAGAGCATGAGGGCATAGTCTGTACCTCGTCCAACGCCGAAAAAATCTTGAACTGGAGTTTTGCCAAGCGCGAAAAAGTCTTGTTTTTCCCCGATCAACATTTAGGTCGCAATACCGGCTATCGAATGGGTATCCCATTGGAGCAAATGGTGGTTTGGGATTTTAATAAGCCGCAAGGTGGCTTGACGGAGCAACAAATTCGCGATGCCAAGATTATTTTGTGGAAAGGCTATTGCTCCGTGCATCAGGCCTTTCAGCCCGAACAAATTGATGCGTTCAAGGAAAAATATCCGGAAACTATTGTTATTTCCCATCCGGAAGCCTGTTTTGAAGTGTGTCAGAAATCTGACCACATCGGTTCTACCGAGATGATTTTAAAAATTGTCCGAGAAGCCGAAGCTAATACGCGATGGTTGGTCGCCACCGAGCTAAATTTGGTTAACCGGCTCAATCAGGAATGCAAGGCTCAGGGTAAAAGCGTGCACTTTATGTCGCCGACCCTCAGTATGTGTTCGACGATGTTCCGTACCGATCCGCAGCATCTGGCTTGGGTGTTAGAAAACTTAGCGGCAGGGCATGTGGTTAATCAGATTTCGGTGCCTGCTGAGCAAGCTGCAATGGCGAAAAAGTCGCTGGACAATATGTTATTAGCGTCTTAAGTTATCTTCTGCGTCGGTTGGCTCTTTTGGCAGCCTTTTCTTCTCTGATTGCAGCCAGTTCTAACATCTCGGTTGCAATCATATTAGGTGTTTCCAGGCTGATGGGGCCAATGGTGCCTGCTCTAAGCTCTGTTACAAACTGTTTCGCTGCCTTATCCAGGTCGACTTGCTTGCCTGCGCGAAGGCAGCCGCGTTTTTTACCAATGGCTTCTAACAAGTTCAGTGCTTCAGTTGGCAAAATGTCCAATTGATAGCGATTTTTTAATAGCTCAGGGTAGGTTTTAGACAAATATTCCAGGGCAAATAAAGCGATGTCGTCATGTTGAAAGGCTGTGTCTTTGATGGCGCCTGTTACCGCTAAGCGGTAGCCACTGTTACGGTTTTCCACATTTGGCCACAGTACGCCAGGTGTATCGGATAACACGATATTATTTTGCAAATTGATTCGTTGTTGATGTTTGGTGACTGCGGGTTCGTTGCCGGTTTTGGCGATGGTGCGGCCAGCCAGAATATTGATAATAGTCGATTTACCTACGTTGGGTATGCCCATAATCATTGTGCGAATGACTTTATTGCTAGCGTTTTTTTCCGGCAGCATTTTGCCGCATAAGTCTATAATTTGTTTGATCTTATCGGGTTGTTGTGTGGTAACGGCGAGTGACTTAACAGCCAGCTCCTGTTCTAAATGAATTTGCCATTGCCGAGTAACTTCCGGATCGGAAAGATCCGTTTTGCTTAATACGCGTATCGTGGGTTTGTCGCCGCGAAGCTCCGCCAGCATTGGATTTTGGCTGCTATAGGGAATGCGCGCGTCGAGAATTTCTATAAGTAAGTCAATGTTAGGCAGGGCTTGTTTGATTTCTTTGCTAGCCTTGTGCATATGGCCTGGGTACCACTGAATCAGCATAATATTTCTCAGTTTTAAATAATTAATCTGTATATTACAGGATGATAGCTTTTAGTCTGCTAAAGAACGATAAATTAACTTTCTTTTTTTTAAAAAGATAATATAATTGTCAGCTCAGTTTGTTTTAGAAACAAAGTGTTTTGGACATGAAGGGAGATGTTATGCTTATCTTGACTCGTAGAGTGGGGGAAACCTTAATGATTGGTGACGAAGTCACAGTCACCGTACTCGGCGTAAAAGGAAATCAAGTTCGGATAGGCGTAAATGCTCCGAAGGATGTTTCTGTTCATAGGGAAGAAATCTACGAGAGGATTAAAAAGGAGCAATCTGAATCCAAATCTTCCGAGGTTTAAAAAGTTTAGGAGAGATGGCCGAGAGGCCGAAGGCGCTCCCCTGCTAAGGGAGTATGTGCCAAAAGCGCATCGAGGGTTCGAATCCCTCTCTCTCCGCCATAAAAAATGCTTAAAAGTTGTTGACACAAGATTAAATAAAAACGATAATAAGCGGCTCAAACAGGCGCCCGTAGCTCAGCTGGATAGAGTACTCGGCTACGAACCGAGCGGTCGGGAGTTCGAATCTCTCCGGGCGCGCCATATTGAGAAATAAATATTATTCCCCTGTAGCTCAGTCGGTAGAGCGGGTGACTGTTAATCACTAGGTCGGCGGTTCGAGCCCGTCCGGGGGAGCCAAATATATCAAGGGCTTACAGCAATGTAGGCCCTTTTTTTTGGCTGTTGTATTTGTTAATGTCGCGTTCAATGTCGCTTTGAGCAATAACTTTAAATTTAGTAGGCAAGCGCGGTTTTTAAGTGCTTCTTGTTTCCAGTATTGGGAATAAAATTCAAAGCCATCTTAGCCAAAATTCATTTATCGCTTTTTATCCGCCCTTATCAGGTCGCAATTCTTTGCGATCGTTTTCCGCAAGCTAGAAAAATTTGTCAGAAACATGCTTAGGGGTTTCGATCTATATCGGTGTGGTTGGTTTTGCTTCAGGGCAGAATTCTTAAAGATAAAACTTCGGCGTCATCGTTTGGCTTTGTTTAGTAAAGCGCTATTTGGGGCGATATGTCTCTAAAGCCTATTTACCGGAGGCTTGAAGATTGTTGTTTAAGAAAATGATGGCTGTATCTTATAGTGCAGAGTCAATTAGGTCGTCAAGATCTTCTCTTTTACAAACGGTTGTGCGTGAGCTTATTTTGGCGGTAGGTATTTTACCTTTAGCGACTAGGCGCCAGAATGTTGCGATACTAATGCCTAAATATTCAGCGGCAGATTTGGGTCGAAGATATACTAAAGCTGGCTTATTCATAAAATCCTCTTTCCAGAATGTGTAAGCATTACGGGCAGTTTTATTGAATCAAATATCGTCATAAGGTCTTTAGATCTATAATTTATGAATTGATCAAGAAAAACCATTGAAAACCCTAAATTGTTTTGCGAAGAGTTTTTAATGCAGTCTTCTATTCAGTATTTCAGTAGATGCTTCCTTGATTCAATGATGTTGTTGATTGTCTGGCTATCAAGATTTCATGAGGGTGTTGCTGTATCTGATTTGAGCTACTTGTTGCCAGGGCGGGGGTGTGGCAATTGATAGGTGGTTCAGTGTATTGCCGAAAGCAAAAAATGCTTGCGAGGAGTAAATTAGTTATATAGACTTTATCGCAAGTAGATGCAATGAACAGCATATACAATTATTTATGTTTTCAACTGGTTAAAAGATTCTTAAGAAAAAGTAAATAATCGCTAAGAGGGTGCGGCATGAAAATGACAAAGCCACTACTGATTTTCGTCATTTTATTACCTGAAACCATCCGAGCTATGGACGACTTGGAGTTGGTGTACGGTAGTGACAAAATGATATCCATAGCCTCGGGTCATCCCGTACCGAAAAATCTTACGCCTAGTGTAACCTCGGTCATCACCCGAGAAGACATTGAAGCTATTGGCGCACGGCGTTTAGAGGATGTGTTGGAATACCTGCCTGGCATCCATGTGAGCACCGCCCGGGCCGGCAATAAAGTGGTTGGGTTTCGAGGTATCTATTCCGAAGCCAATACCCAGGTTCTACTGTTAGTCAATGGTATTCCCCTCAGAAATACTGCAATTGGCGGCAAGCCGCTGGCCTGGACCATGCCGGTCAAGAATATATCGCATATTGAAATTATCCGAGGTCCGGGGTCTATGCTTTATGGTGGTGATGCCACGACAGGGGTCATCAATATCATTACTAAAACCGGTGGTGAAATCAACGGCGGCTATGTCGGTGGCTTCTTGGGGAGTCAAGATACCTACGAGGGATGGGCGCAATATGGCCAAAAAGAAACAGAGTGGGAATATGCCGTCTCTTTACAAGGCGGAACAACCGGCGGTGACCAGGGGCTGATAGCGCGAGATACCCAAACCGTGTTGGATGGGTTGTTTGGTACAGCGGTCTCCTATGCGCCTGGACCCACAAACTTTGGCCGTGATGATATCGATGCGCGAATAGATGTGGCTTACCAGGATTGGCTCAGGCTTAGAATGGGCTATCAACGATTCAATAATGTCCAGACGGGGGAAGGTGCAGCGCTCGCGTTAGACCCGAAAGGCGCAGCTAATGAAGATATATATAATCTTGATCTTACAATGCAGCATCAGCTATCGGATGCATTGGGCCTGGATACAACAGTCTATTTTATCGGGCAAAACACGCAATGGCATTATAATCTGTTACCCGCAGGCACCTTCGGAGGTCTGCTGCCTCAGGGTGCGGAAAGCCAAGCGACTAATTTTCAGGGTACGACCGGGCTAACCAATCAATTAAATTATGCCGGAATTCAGCGGCATAAAGTGATAGTGGGCACGGGTATCATCTATACGTGGGTGAGTGACGTCAGTAATAAAATCAACTACCTGATTACGCCCAACTTTGTCGCGCAAGTCCCTTTAACGGACGTGTCGGCATTTGGCGCAGACCCGATTTTAAGCTCAAAAAATCGCACGAATTTTTATGCCTTATTCCAGGATGAATGGAACTTCGCCAATGATTTTTATCTGACCAGCGGCTTGCGTTACGATTATTATTCCGATGTCTTGGATGGCATCAGCCCACGCGTTTCGTTGGTTTGGAATGTGAACAACAACCTCACTGCCAAACTGCTTTACAGTCGCTCATTTCGACCACCGTCCTTTCTTGAAAAAAACCTGCCCTTAACGCCCGACACCCATATCAAGTCAGAATCGGTAAATACGTTAGAGTTTCAGATTGAAAATAAATGGTCGCCCGGTCTTACGACTTCCGCTAATGTGTACTGGTTTGAATTCGATAATTTAATTACCTCTGTCAGCGATTCAAGCTTAACCTCAATGAACGCTGTTTCACCTAACCCCGTGGCTTTCACCAACGCCCCAAAAATCAATGGCATAGGCTTGGAAACCGAAATGCGTTATGCCTTGACTGATAACTTTAATTTTACAGTTAATTACAGCTATCACGGCGTGAGTGAGAGTAATCAAACCGGTCTATTGCCAAAGCATATGGTCAAATCACTCATCAACTGGGAATTTGTCAAAGACTGGCGAATCGGGACGCAACTTGATTGGATCGGTGAGCGCAATCGTCCTGAAAATGATCCGCGCCCCCCGTTAGTCGGTTATTTTACCGCAGGGCTCACCCTGTCGACGCAGGTCGCAAAGCCATTAGCGTTCGTGGTGAGAGCCAATAATATCTTCGGCAGTCCTGCCAAGGAGCCGAGTTTAAATCCAACGTTATTGCCGGGCGATGTGCCCGTTTTCGAGCGTTCTATCATAGGGCAGATTAAATGGACGTTTTAAGCACGCCGTTACCGCTGATCAAGGAACCTTCTCTCATGCTTCCTCTGCTGAGATCTTTAAGTCGGCCCGTAAAAACACTAACGTCTCTACATCAGCGACACGGTGATCTGGTACTAGGTCGTTTTTTCAATAAGAAACTCCTGTTTGTCTGCCATCCTGAGCTGATTGAGGCTGTTTATGCACAAGAAGCCAGGGGCTTGTTAAGTCGAGATTTTCTGTATGAGGCTAAAAAATCGTTGTTTGGTGATGGCCTCATCAACAGCAAAAGTGATACTTGGACCCAGCAACGACGTTTAATGCAGCCGATTTTTACCAAGGAGGCAATTGCTGCATGGGAGAAGGTCTTTATCGATGAAGCGGTGAACGCAAATACCAAATTGCTTTCGGTAGCCCCGGGGACGATCAATCTTTCCAAGTCGCTGAAACGCCTGATTCAAAGAATTTTTATTCAGGTCTTAACCGGCCGCTCTGTCGACACGCTACCCAATAGTCAGGCATTAATTCAGGCTATTGAAATCATCAGCACAGGGTTATTGCCGCATTTAGTGGCTGAAATGATTAGTAATGGCAAATTGATGAAGTTGATGCCATCCAAAAGTCGCGCTTACCAGGCTGCAGTAAATTATCTATCGGATTTTGTCAGCCAGGAAATTATCCAGAAGCAGACTGGATTGGAGCCGAGTCTGATTTCGGCCATGCAACAGGCTGTCGATATCAAGACCGGTTATCGCATGACCGCGGCGCTGTTGACGGATGAATCGATTAACTTATTTTTTGCCGGACAAGACACCACTTTGAATACGCTGGCCTGGTTTTTTTATTTGCTGGGCAGGCACGAAAACGTACACGCCCACGTCAGCGAAGAGATCCAAAAATATCAAGACGACCCCTTGAATGCCGCGAGTTTGGAGAAATTGACCTATACCCGTGCCGTGCTCTATGAAACCCTACGTCTGTATCCGCCGGCCGCAGCGCTTTCAACCCAGGCGATTGCTAAGGTTGAGATAGGAGGGCAGCGCATTGATAAAGATACCATCATTATTCTGAGCATGTATGCCACGCATCGCCATCCCAGGCTTTGGGAAAAACCCAACGACTTTTATCCTGAACATTTTTTAATGCCTCGGTTGGGTGCCAAACGGCATAAATACGCCTATTACCCATTTGGCGGGGGCTTACATAACTGTATTGGTCGTCACTTTGCAGAACTTGAAATGATGGTCATTATCGTGACCCTGTTAAGAACGTTTACGTTTAAAACGTCGGGTGAGATCCGGGAAGCCGCCAGCATTACCTTAAAGCCGGCTCAAGATATTATCGCTACAGTTCATCCTTGTTAGGGTAATGAATAATTTAGGGCCCGTTATGAAATAACTTGTTCAATTAAGTCTTTTCTATCCTCGTCGTGTGGTCATTTTGACAGGTAGAAGTGTACAAGTTATTTATCGATGAGCCCTTAGGGTGCTGAAAAATTTGGGTTAGAAGGTTTTGTGGGCTTTGTCAATTGCGGCAATCTTTGGGTATCTTCTTCTGGTAACCTTGGAGTCATCGTCATGAACGTATTGATAGTAACCGATCCATTCAGTAATGCAGCGGCTATAGAAGCACATCTGGTTGCGGCCGGTATCAAGGCCGATTCAGTGGCTCACGTTGCATCGGCCCGAGCACTGATGGATGCATTACTCACCCAGCGTTGTGACCTTATCGTGGCCGAATACTCCGTCGCGGGCATGGATATCTGGCGGCTATCGACACTGATTAATGCGATGCGTTTTAGCGCCTACGCGCGACCTATTTTTTTGATTAAAGAAACCTGTGAGATCGATATTCCGGAATTATTGGCCAAGGAATATGGTTTTACTGTGGTGCCATTAGAGGCGTTGGCCAGTGTGCTCGCAGCGGTCAATGATCCCGAAAATGTGCAGCTTGGCGGATGCCTTAATCCTGCCAGACATTCGGTGCTGATCATCGAAGATGATAAAGACGCCTCTATAACGGCATACCATGCCCTGAAAGACCTCTACGAGGTCGATACCGCCTACGACGGTTTATCTGGCTATGCGCTTTGGGAAACAAAGCACCACGATTTGGTGTTGTTGGACTTGATGTTGCCTAAACTGTCGGGTGAAGACATTCTCAATAAAATGATGGCGCGCAATAAGAATCAGTCGGTGATCATCGTCACGGCCTTAGATAAGCCCAGGCTGCAAAACAAGTTGTTATTGAACGGTGCCAGTGAATATCTGTGTAAGCCATTTTCATTGGAGGCATTAAAAACCCTTTGCCAAAAATTATTGAATAAATCCAAGCTGCTGCATCAGGCGCATTATGCAGAGGCGAAACTCAATGCCTTAAGAGATCTGGTTTGGTTATTGGATTATGCGCTGAGTCATAACGATGGAGGTAAGGTGAAAGAAATCATGGCTGCACTGAAAAGTTTGCTGCCTAATAACCTCACCGAAGATGAAAAAATAAGCCTCATTGCCAGGGAATTTTAACGGTAAACAGTGCACCTCTACCCTTCTCAGAAAATACACTGATCGTACCGCCTAGCAATTCAATAAAACGCTTGCTGATGGAAAGCCCTAAGCCATGGCCGCCATGTTCGCGGGTTAAACTCATATCCGCTTGCCAGAAAGGTTCAAATATTAAATGGTGGTATTCGGTAGGAATGCCGCAGCCACTGTCACGGACCTGAATGATGGCTGATTCATCGTCGTGCCGCCAACTTAACTGGATGTCGCCATCAGCGGTAAACTTACAGGCATTGCTCAATAAATTATCAACGATATGCCGTAACACCTCGGCGTCTATAATGATCACTCCCGGATCGCCCATTAGTGACAATCGGTTGCGGTTGCCGGTCAGGGCGGGTTCAAGCTTTGCAGCGCAGTGTTCCATCAACACTTTGATGTCGATAGGTTCCTGAGTCAATTCCACTTTGTTGGCTTCCAGTTTGCCGTGTATCAGTACCTTATTGATTAACTCGTTCAAATCCTGGGTGCGTCCCAATGCGCCGGCATGAAACGAACGGCATACATCAAATTCCGCTGTTGTTGGCAAGGCCGCCTGTATCAATTCCAGATAGGCGCCAATGCTGTGCAACGGGGTTTTCATTTCATGGGACACCAGCGTCATGATCTGGTTTTTATAGTGGTTGGCGGCGCGACTGCTATCCAGGGCTATCTTCAATTCACTGGTACGATCCGCCACACATTGCTCAAGAATCTGTTCGTTACGTTCGATTTTGCTCAGCATGTCATTAAAATCGGCACTCATCCGCTGAATATCAGGCGCGCCCTGAAAATTGACCCGATGTCCGCGAAGTCCGCGACTCATATTTTGTAAGACGGTGACTATTTCAAACAGGGGTGCGGTGAAAATGCCAGCAAAACGTCGCACCAGCAAAAATAAGACCACCAGCACGACCAAGACGATCAGGCCTGAAACGTACAAAATCTGTCGCATAAATGCATCCAGATCCTGCTTGGATACCACCAGTTCGACGTAACCTAAATAATCATCATTTTGATAGAGTGGGGCATAAAAGCACCACAAGTCGTCAGCATCACGAACATGCGTTTGTATGATGGCTGTCTCAATGGGATGGCAGGCAAAGGTTTGTTGATTGGAAGCCACGATTAACCTTTGTGGGCTTTCAAACACGGACGCTTTCATTACATTTCTATCGCTGGCATAGGTCTGGACAACGGCCTCTGAAACCGAAGTGGCGTGCAGGATGACGCCGTATTTAACCGAGTGCGCAAAGGTGAGGGTATAGGCTTTCCAGTATTGGCGGGTGTAGTCGCTGGTATATTGATAGGCCGCGAAATATAACGAAGCGACAATCAGCATGCCGGCCATGGCAACCGAAGCCAGCACGACCAAGTCATAACGTTGCCGAAAGTCAAAGCGGTTTAGGGTTTCGAATAAGCGTTTCATTCGAGTACCAGCGAAAATGCGCTCAGTACAGACGGATCGAACTGGATATTCAGATGCTGTGCAACGCGTTTATTCAAAGCGATGTCGACCGTTTTAACCGGCTCATACGTCACTGTCTGCCGATTCACCATGTCGCCCAATTGCGCTCCCAGGGCGGGCAGGTTGGGGTTAAAGGTCATCAGCACCCCGTATTCCAAATGCGATAAATTGGTGGAGAGCAGCATGATATTTTTATGCCAGGCCATTTTAGAAACTTCGTAAAGGATGTCTTTAGGGATGTCAGCCGGAATTAGGATGGCGTCATCGGGTTTGGCCTCCTGTTCCAGTAATTGTCCGAGAATGCGTAGGGTGGCCATAAGATTATTCCCTGTCCGGATTTCCAGTAAAGGTTTCGAAACGGTTGCGGAGGGGTTTTGCTGCAGGATAGGGTGCGTGCTATTTTCGACGATCAAGACGCGTTTGATGCCGGGTGTCAGGCGCTGCAGGTGTGATGCCAGCACTTGGCTGTCTAGCCTCAGGCTTACACCAGGGTAGTCGGCCGCGCTAAAATAGACCAAGCCGATGAGGGCTTGGCTTCGATAAGGACTTTGATGGATGAATTCGGCCGCTTGATTGCCCAGGGCAATGATGTTATCGGGGCGCTGCTGATCCAGGCTGGCTTGCACGTCAGCAAAGCTAGCATTCTCAGGAATTTCTATCAGGCTGAGTGGGTTTACTTTGGTTTTAATGCCTTTAATCGTGGCGGCGTAAATCGAATCAAGTGGTGGGATGGCGGCCGGATAGAGCACTAAAACATGCCGCTCTTGGGCAGGCACCGTACAGTAGGTCAGTAGCAGCCACAGGCACAGCAGTGCTTTAGAGATCCTTCTGCTCATTGATTTGTTTTAGACTCTTAAGCTCCCGGATAAAAGGCCTTGGTTCTACGCCGGAGAGTATTTTTTTGCGCCAATATTTGGCTGAGTCAGGGCCGTCTTGCCATAATAGGATGGCCTGAATGGTTTTTCTGCAGAGTTCAGCCGCCATGCGAGCGGGTATTGCCGGATCACTGATTCTATGCACCTCAATGGCTCGCAACAGCCCGCTGATGGGGTCTTCAAGGCCGTCTCGGGTTTCGCCCTGGCCATCATTCAGACGGCATAAAAAATTCTTAACATCTTTGTTAATGCCTAACATCAATAGGGCGCCGCCTAGCACCCCTGACACAAAGATTTCAGGTTTGGGTTTTAAGTTATCAATCAAGCGTAATTCTTCGCTGAATACTTGGATGGCTTTTTGGGCGTTGATTTCTTCTTTTTCCCAAATAAAGCGTTTGTCCTGCATTGAGCGGGGTCTGCCGCGGAGTGCGATATTCAAAGCTTCTAGAATAAAGCCTTCCTTTAAGCGATCAGATGACAATGTCAGGCCTAATTCGTCATAAATAAGCTTTACGGCTTCGTTGGACGGTGGGCTTTCTATGCTCCGATTTTGCGCTTCGGTATTCAGCGCTAAAAAATCATGCGTGGACAAATCGATGACCTGGGCGATCAGGTATTCGGGGGGTGGTGTCTTGCCGGACAGCCAGTCTTTCTTGCGCTGTTTGCCGGTCAATTTGTAGAGGGTGTCGTCCACTTTGACGACTGCGACCAGCAATGAATAGGCAGACAAACTGTCAGCGTGTTTAAGTGATAGCAGAGTATTTTCTGCCTGATCATCGGCCAAAGAAAACAAGCTGGGCTCCTTGATGGTTAACCATTCCAGGAAGGACAGCCGCATCAAAGCATAACCAGCATCGGCATCGGCGTGTAATAGATTCATTAAATGTATGTTGTTATATTAAAGTACGTTAACAAGTCAATGATAAACAAATAAAAAAACATTAACGATTATTTGTGAAAATAATTATTATAAGTCTATACTTTTTAATTAGTGAAAGTGATGGTATTTTAGCGTTAAGTGGTGAGTGACAGCAATGGTGTGTATCAGGCACATGAAAGGCCTGTGCGCATCTCTAAAAGCCTGTCTAGGCTGAGATGGTCGATTCATGATTAAAATAACGATTGTCAGTACCAAAGGGGGCGTTGGAAAAACAACGCTGACGGCTAATATCGGCGGCATTCTGGCTGATTTTGGCTATCGTGTGCTGTTGATCGATGCCGATCCTCAGCCCACGTTGTCCAGCTACTACCCACTCAACTATCGTGCGGAACAGGGCTTAAAGCATTTTCTGATTAACAGCGCGGTTGATACCGTCATCAGCCACACCCGGATTGATAACCTCGACATTATTCTCTCCGATGATCCGCAAGGTAAATTGCGCGACTGGATCCGCGATACGGTCGACGGCCGCGTCAGGCTCAAATACAGTTTGATGCCATTGGAAGCGCATTATGATTTTGTGCTGATTGATACCCAGGGCGCGGTAGGGCCCTTACAAGATGCGGCGGTGGCAGCCGCCGATTTTATGCTGTCGCCAATTCCGCCGGAAATCTTATCGGCCCGAGAATTTGTACGCGGCACCGTTGCAATGATTCAACGCCTGGAGCCGATGGCCCGGCTGGGCGCACCGATCGGACCGTTACGCGGTGTCATTTACCGGCAAGATCGAACCATCGATGCGCGCAATATTGCCGATGAATTACGTAAAGCCGCCTTTCTGCCCAGCAAAGGCGCGATTACGATTTTGCATACCGTGATTCCCAACGCGGTTGCTTATCGGGAGGCGGCCACGCATAAAATGCCGGTGCATCGTTTTGAGCGCAGCCGCAAAGGCAAAGCCATGAGCGCATTAGAGACCATGCAAGCCCTGGCTCAGGAACTCATCCCCAACTTACCTGATTTGGATGTGGCGGGGCTTGAGCAAGAGGCCAGACCATGACGACCCGGATCAAGCGGCCGAATCAGGATCAGCTCAAAGATTTACTGTTGGAAGGGCATTTTACATCGGATACTGACGATGACGGTATCGCTGCTGCCGATACGCTCACGCCCGTTCAGCTGATATTAACACTGGCACATATCAAACCCTACGATCACAACCCCAGACGGGTAAGAAACCCACTCTATGAGGACATCAAAGCCTCGATCCGCGAGCAGCGCGGCTTGAACAACCCTTTCACGGTGACGCAGCGGCCGGGTGAAGAGCGCTATATAATTCAGGCCGGCGGTAATACCCGGTTGGCCATCCTAAATGAACTCTATGCCGAGACCGGCGATGACGCGTTCAATACGGTGCATTGCTTATACGTGCCCTGGCAATCGGAAGCCGCCATCCTCTCCGCGCATCTGATTGAAAATGAATTACGCGGCGAGATGACCCTGATTGATAAAGCTTACGCGATCAGGGAATTACGCCGCCAGCTGGAAACTGAGTGCCAGCAATCCTTTTCCCGCACTGAATTGTGTAAACGGATTAAAGCCTTGGGCTATAGCCTATCCAGGCGGCATTTAATTCGGTTTGAATATGCCCTGGAATTGGATCAGTTGATTCCAAACACGTTGCGTAACGGCCTGGGTGCCAATCGGATCGATAGCATCAAAAACACCGAAAAAGCCTACCAGCGGCTCTGTCAGGACAAACCTCAGCAATTTGCCGCATTATTTGCGCATACCTTGTCGAGCTTTGATGATGAACAGTGGAATTTTGACGCAGTACGTCGAGAGCTGGATAAACAACTGGCGCCGATGCTCAATATCAGCGTTAATCGGCTGCGTTTGGAGATTGATGCCTTACTATTCAATCAGCCAGCCACCGAGGATGACGGGCCGGATGATCCGGGGCAAGTTCCTGCTGAGGCTAATGCCAACGCAGTCACACAAAGTCAAAACCCAGCGGATTTTGCGCATGACACCCCAACAACTGACGATAAACAGCCACAGAATCCCGGCAAACCCCAACCAGATGCTCTCAATTCAATCGGCGCCAAACCACTAAATCGGCCCGCCACTATCCAGGCACTGTATGACCGAACCTATGGGTTAGCCCAACGTATCGCTAAATCGATACAGCTCGAAGCGAGTGTGTTACCGATCCGCCAAGGCTTGGGCTTTATTATCGAAAAACCGCCGTCGGCCTTCACCGCACATGATACCTGGGGCGTGTGGTGGCTATTGCTGGGGATTTCTGAACAAAGCGTCAGTCCAGAACGTATGCCACTGTGGCAACAGACCGCCTTGTATCAGCTCTATCAAGCTGAGGATGCGGCCGAACTGCAACAGTTAGTGGGACCGGCACCCAGTCTGTCTCACTACCCGCACGAAGTATTACAGAATTCCGCCCTCATCAAGGATCCGGTGTTTGCTGATATCTGCCAGCTGATCGAAACCTGTCGTCTGATTCGCCAACAATTTTCCAATTCACAGCTTTGGCCCTCAGGGCCTTCCTAGCATGGAGGTCACCATGAACTACCAAGCCGAATTTGCCTTGCATACCTTGATGTTTGTGTCGCGTATGGCGGCGGAAGGCGACTTTGAAACGCCTCATCAACTGGGGCTACGCAATGACCAAATTGAAAAAATCCTAGCGCTGAGTACTCAGGAAATCCATGAAATGGCAATGACCACCAAGGCCCGTTATATGCGCATCCTGTTTGACGCCGATGCCCTGGATACCGCCATGCTGGTCTGTGGCCAGCGTATTCGGCAGCGGGAATTGATCCTGCAACTGTTGACGGCAGGTGCCTCATTACCCGTCATGCGCACGCTGTTTGGCTTAACCAGTGCCGATACTGCCAATTATCGAAAATACTTAAATCTACCCAAAGCCGATGGCAGACCGTTTATTCCGACGGAAGCTGAACAAGTCAAAATATGGGAACTCTGGAAAGCCACCGAACAGGAACCGCTGGGTATAGCCGAACGTTTGCTTTATGTGCATCAACAAACGCAGATCAAAATCAGCGCCATCTGGCCCTTGATTCAGAACTGGTTTGCCAGTGACCTTGACGGTCGTTGTTAACGGATACCGGTCAGACTAAATGCTGGATTTTCAACCATGACGGTCCCTGCCACACATTCGATCTCTGCCGCGATCCAGCAACTGGCCCGGCAGATTTCCCAAGAACTGGCGCACTTAACGCCTGAGACCTCAGCCCACGGTGCAAAGCACGACTCACTGCTTTATATCGGCCAATGGCAAGATGCGATTCCACGCGCCATCTGGTGCGACCCTGATTTAGAGGCGATCGATGTGCGTTGTTGGGGGCTGATTCGAACCCAGGCCATGACCGGCTCTGCGGTAATCCTGTCATTGCACCGGTTATTACAACGTCAATTAGGCGTCTCCAAACCAACCGTCTCAAAAGTGTTGTACGTGCTGCGTTTAACCCGCTGGATGTCATTGTGCTCAGAACTGCGCAATGAGGCAGGCCAATTCAAAGGCCATATTTATGCAATCCATGACAGTCCTCTGGCCTTAGCTGATGCCATCTATCTGGATCCGAATTACCTCACCTTCATCAAGCAACAACGCCAACACCAGCATCCGCAAATCAGACACCTCTCGCAAAATCTCTGGCAATCGATCAATAACACAATAACCAGCCAACCTGGGTTTTTGGATGAGCAAGGGGGCAGAGGAATCATGAATGATTTCTTTCAGCAGGTGAACGGTCAAAACCGGATGCATACGTTTAACCCTCAGCACCGGGTTAATTTAGTTAACCTGGCTCAAAACCAGGATAAAAAACTTAACCTGGCGCAAAAAACCCAGGTTAAAAAAATGAACTTGGCTAAAAACGACCGGGTTAAGTTTTTTAACCCGGGTTTGGATCAAGCCGAAAGCAATAAAAAACAAGAGCTTAGCGGTGCGGTTAAATTTTTTAACCGAAGGCCCTATATAACTACTACAAGTAGTAGTTGTAGTAGTAGTTGTAGTAGTTATTTAAATAAAACAACAACTACCACAACTGATTCAGTGCTTCAGACAAAAAAATTAACCGATGAGGTGTGCGACCCGCTGACGCATCCCCCGGACTTCAATGCCAGCGAGCGCGAGCTTGCCGAATTGTACCTGAAACAAGTCGCCTCCGAATTACGCCAGGCGATCCTGGATGAAACTGCGGCACAAATGCAAGCCAAACGCACCAGCAGCAAGCCGATTCGAAACCCGGTGGCCTTTCTTGGCTGGTTATGCCACGAACAAGCCAAAGGCAATCCGGTATTGACGAGTTTGAATATTCGCTATCGGGACAATCGCGAACGTAAGCAGCGCACGGATCAGCAGGTTAGACAGAAACAGCAAGAATTGGCTGCGATGAGTGAGTTGAAAAAGGGCTCAGTGAACCCATCTGCCGACAAAGCATGCCAAACAAAACCTACCCAACAACTCAGAGAGGCGCTCAACAAAACGCGTAAACACAAGTAATGCCCCTGTGCGGGGCGCACACCCCTGGGTCTGTGCATGTCGCACACCCTGGCACGAAATCGACAGGATGGAATGATGAAAACTTACGAGCACTTAGTCCAGGCAGCACGCCAGATGACTGTTGTCAGATTTTCAAACGGTGAAAACCGGTGTGATTACCCCCTGTGCG
>NZ_LUUI01000162.1 GCF_001644015.1 Methylomonas lenta | reverse complement strand
TCTTGAAACTGCGCTACTATTCGACAATTAACTCACTGTCGAACATTCGCATTTCAGATGACAAAGTTGGAACTGATGGGTGTGCTTGTCTCCAAGCAATCGACCCTGCTGCAAGTAGACGTAGAGCTTGCTGTAAAGAATATCATTGATGTTTTGATCACCCCTAAAGAATTGAAATTCGCGGATTTGGTGGTTTTTCAAAATGATCACAGTTTACCACTCTCCTTTGCGGCCAAAATGGTCGAGAGCAGACTGGCAAAAGGCTGCCCCGGTCTGGCGTATCGATTGTAAAACTTCGTCCCTAGATAGGTCTTCTGTGTTGCGGGCCGAGGAGATGACAGTATCGCATTCGTTGCCATCCATGAATAAAGCGGCGTCAAGTATTTTGGGCTGATCGTCTTCGGGAATGACCAGGAAGCTGTGTTTGTCGGCATGGCCTAGCCTAATAAGCTTGATTTGGCCGAATTACAGCTGCTTTGGTTCGTAATTTGATGCAGTATAGATTTGGTAGACAGAATCGCCCATATTGACAAATAAGCCTATTGTCTTCAGTTGTGGTGCCAGTTGCTGTAGTTGCGGTATAGCCGGAGAAAGCGTTTCAAGTGCCGATATTAATACTTTCGCGGTTTTGATGGCCGGCTCTACTATGCCCGTTCGCTTTTTATCAGACCATGAGTCAAATGCATCAGAAATACCAACAACAAGCTGAATGCTATTAACGGATCCTTGTAGCCCAGGATATTGGTTTTTAATAAGTGAACCGCTGGTGTTCATAAGGGATTTGTAGGCATCCCTCATTTTCTTTTGTTTGTCCTCTGAGTGTGTTTTAACAAAATCGGTCAAAGGTGCGGTAAATAGCTGCTGATTATCTCCAAACACAAAAAGAGATGATTCTGGTTGATTCATTAAGCTAATTACATCAGGTGTCCAAGCAATATCTTGTGTTTTATCGTCAGCCAGACTTTTTAATGAGTGGGCAATTTCTGCGCGGATTGGGGAGATCATTAATTTCACTGTAAAAACTCCCTCATGTTTTGACGTAATACTAAAGTATTCAACTGCGCCTAAGGCAGTATAGACGATTGCTCAAGCGCAGGGCTAACAGTAAGTTAAACGTTCTTATCGTTACGACTAGACTGTCGGTGGCTTGGCAGCCTTCCTTTTATCTAGCGTCTTTCTTGCGTATTTCAATTTGGAGGATCGTAAGGATTGATCCTGAAATGGCGAAAGAAATACTACGTTTTTCACCTTTCGCCAGGCGGCATATTAACTTCATTGGCAAGTATGAATTTTAGAGTTGGTAACATATTGTTAATATTCAATAGGTTATCGAGAAGCTTGTTGGCGAATTTGAAAACGATATTTCGGCTACAAGCCACTAATACCAAGGACTCCAGGGGGGTCGTTGAACAAACCGTTCTTTTGGTAAAATAACCCATCTAGAGATCGTGAATGGGGCTAACAATAGTCGCTGTTCCTGCATTTGTTTTTACAATTGTCTGGGTACCGGGTATCCGCATCCCAATCTTTGTACCTTTTTTAGTTACTTTGTGACGGAATTTTTTAGTCGCCGGGTCTTGAAAGACTTCGTGTTGAACGTCGAAACCTGAATTGGGTACTGGTTTATCGTTCGCCCCACAACGAGCACACCGGAAAATATGCATTTGTATCTTGTCCGCAGTGCCTCTAGGTCCTGCTGATGGACGTGGTTCGGCATGCGTATCGACCATAGACAAACCCTTCGGTGGAATGACAGGCGTGTAACCACTGGGATTTTCAGGGGCGTCCTTAAACGGCGGCATGTTACGGTTGAAGGTTTCGATAAGTTCCGATACCTCAACCTGATCCAGGTCGGAAAAAGTTTTGCTGTCTGAATCCATAGTCACCTTCACTCTCATGCCGACTTTGTCTATTTGCTCAACAACACCATTAACATCTCTAACGAAAGTCGCTTTGACATCGATAGGGTGAGCGCAGACGCTGAAACCTTCGGAAGTTGCTTTTACATCCTGACCATTGAGTTTGGCTTGTATTTGCAGATGACCTCCTTTTTTAGGCATAGTCTGAGTCCCGCCTGTGACGATGACTGTTGACGATCTCATGATGCGTGCCGGAGAAATGGTAGCGGTACCGTTGATAGTGCTACCGTTGACGATACTCAATTCCATAAAGTCATCGCCTGTTAGGGGTGGATCGATGGTAACCTCAACGGCATAGGTTTTCGTGGGCGGGACGCTGGGAGGCAATTCAATCGGTAAATTCACTCCCGTTGGCGTATAAGGATTGTTACGGATAATCGATCGAATGGATGTTACTGGAACATTAGTCGCATTGGTGGTCGCAGTCAGAGCCTTTGATCTAACATCAGAGGTGGTTTGAAGGCTTACAGCAAACATTAGCCGACCGATCATAACGGTCGGATCGACACGAGACTGCATTTCCTTGTCAAGTGCAGTCATGGTCATAATGCCAACGATGTTATCAGCCTGAGTCTGATACTTGCGGTTGATAATGTTTCGCTTCTGTTTGAATCGCAGCACCGCCGCAGCGGTTTTAGGTCCATAGGAACCGTCGGCAACCAAGTCCGCCTTATCGAGAATCATTAAAGCGCGCTGAATTCTGGCAACATGCTCTCCCTTGGTGCCGGGGACGATGTGAGCCGCATCTGAAACTGCAGCGGCTTCTAATAATGGATCGCCAGCGAAAGCTTTCGACTTTAGACTCATTAAGGATCTCCCTTTGTTCAGAACCGGCGTTATAAAAAAGAGCCTCTGGCGTCATCAGGATATCCACTAAAACAGAAACTTAGATTACTGGCCGCCGTGCAATTGTGGTTATATCATGCGCCTTTGTCAAACCTTGTTATGACGGGTTATTTAACCAGAAGAACGGTTTGTCCAACGCCCCCTGAAGTCCTTGGTATTAGAGGCTTGTGGCCGAAGCCAAGGTTGGCACTCGGCCACAATGCATAGAACCAAACTATGAATAGAAGTAATTTTCTACCAAAGAACTACCAGGGGTTATTGGGGGGGACTTTATACATAGTTTTAATGTCTGAAGGGACAGCAATTTGATCATTACTGGCTACTATTATTCATCACCGATGATATACAGAAATGAAAATCATATACTGATCAATAATTTATGGTGTAGTAGAGTATTTTCCGGTAGATATACGGTTAACTATCTAATTCTTTATTAGACTATCAAGATATGAACCCATCCGATATTGGTAAGGCTTATAATAAAATTATCCATCTTTGGGAAAGTGAAGGTTTCAATAGAGAAAATGGTATTGATCAGCACAAGCGAGCGATAGCTTTTGTAAAGAATAGAGGCAAAGCACTTGATGTTGGTTGTGGCTGTACTGGACGATTTATCGATCTTCTCTTAGAGGAAGGTTTTTCTCCTGAGGGCATTGATGTTTCGGAGGCAATGATCACCCTGGCCCGAAAAAGACACCCTGAGATAAATTTTCATCAACAAGATATATGTGAATGGGAAATTCCTGAGAAGTATGACCTTATAACGGCTTGGGATAGCATTTGGCATATACCTCTTGTTCAGCAAAAGAAGGTATTAGCAAAGCTAGTTTCTAGTCTCAACACAAATGGAGTATTAATATTCTCTTTTGGCGGAATAGATGAAGAAGGTGATCATAAAGACGATTTCATGGGGCCAGAGATGTATTATTCAACATTAGGTATCAATGGATTTTTAAAGTTATTTATTGGCTTGGACTGTGCTTGCAGGCATCTTGAATATGATCAATATCCAGAATTACACACATACCTTATTGTTCAAAAAGCCTAACAAAGCCATCAATTTGACCGCCTTACACTGCGCTTCAGTCGGCAAATTATGGCTGCGTTAGGCGTCATATAGGGGACTCGTCGAATGCCACAGACTTCCTTTACTCTCGATTCGCGAAGTCCGCTTCGCACTTCTGCGGTCGCCCAAGGACCTTCATGCTAGCGGTTACAGTAATCGTAGTGTGGATCGTCACGGGGCTGCAAACTTTGGATACAGCGACACATGGCAACTCGTGATAAACACAGGAACTACCATCATTACGTTTTTGATGGTCTTTCTGATCCAGAACACGCAAAACAGAGACACAGAAGCAATTCAAATCAAGCTCGACGAATTGATCAGATCAACGAAAGGGGCGCACAACGCCCTTCTGGATTTGGAAGAACTAGAAGAAGAATCATTGGACGGTTTTCGCGGCAAATACCAAGCCCTCGCTGAGGATGCTCGAAATGCGCAGGATGGGGACACAAAAGATACCGGCTCCCCTGAGCCGTAATGTTGCCCCAGATGACGCCCAACCAACCGGACAGGAAATTGTCGCAGAACCTCGTTAAGTTGAGGGGCGGGGCGCGCCAATTTTTGGCGCGTCCCTCTCGAATGCCCGGTTGGGCTTCTTATGCTCCAGACCACAAATCCTGAGCCTTCGCGTAGGCAGCATGCCCGACTTTTTCGCCGAGATCCAGGCCAACCACATTGCCTTCGTAGAAGTGGATGCCGCCGTATAAACGAGATTCACCAGCTTCGCGCGCGGCAGAGGTAAAGGTTGGCCAATGCAGCACCATGTCGGTAACGGGTTCAGTGGGGTCCGCCTTAAGCGGTACATCCTGCGAATAGAAGAAACCAAAATGGTCACTGTCGGTAAAAAGCTTCAACACGGTGGCGGCAGCCATGGAAAAGCCGCTATGGCCCGATGTGAATTCCGAAAAGGGCGGCGTCGGGAACGTCGCCACCTGGAAAGGCTTCCAAGATTCCCCGAGGATTTCCTGCGTGCCTTTGCCTGCGCCACCCCAGCCGAGAATGCGCTTGCCGCGGAACAAATGGCGAATCGCGGTGATCGGACGTACGTAATCGAAGTGGCGCTTGGCGTCCCAGGTGGCGATACTGGCGTCAAAAATGGCGTTGGCTAGCGCGAAGTAGAGTTTGACGCTTTCGTTCAGATCAAGGCCGTCGCGTTCCGCCACATAGGCGGCGAATTCGGTCCAGTGGCCTGGCGGCAGTTCGGAATTGGGGCCGTCTGCCCAGTATTCGGCGATGACTTTCTGCTCGGGTGTCAGATGCACCTGAATGTCCATCACATGCCTGGCCTGGTCGAGATAGCCCTGGCTGAGCGGCGATTGCGGCGGCGTGGTGGGGCGAAACTGATTGCCACTGGTCAGCGCGAAGGGCTTTACGTTGCCCCAGTGCGGACAGATGAATTTCGGCGTCTTGGCCTCGTGGCCGGCATTCAGATAGGTGAGTGCTTGCCAGCGTCCCGGATAGTCAATCGCATCTGGCGCGGAGGGGAGCAGTACCGCCATCGACTTGTTGACAGGCGCGTAGCCGGAGGTGTCCGCGTACAGCCCCGCCTGATTGGAATTGTCGGCATGGCGGAAAGCCAGCACATCGTCGGCCGCCTGGTTGCCGACGTCGACCGGGGTCGGCGTCGGGCCGCCAATCAAAATCCCCTCCTTACCCAGTTGCTTGGTTATCAGTGATTCGTAGGTAGCCTTGAATACCGGATCGTAGATGGTGGGCGGGAACTGGTCGATCAATGCCCGATATGCGGCCTGACTGACGGCTTTGCGCCGGTTGGAATCAGTCTGCTGGTTAGCGGGTTTCCTCGGCGTCGTTCTATGCACAGGTTTGGCGATGCTATCGTAAGCGGACCAGGCATCGTAGATTGCTGTGTAAACGATACCAATCGAACGCGCCACCTGTGGCGGTCCGCCGCGCTCACGCTCGGGACTGCTAAAAGGGAGTTTACCGACAGCGCGTATCGCCTCCAGCATGATGTTGTTCCATTCCACGATCAGATTCATTTTACTTCTCCTTTTCTTACGTTAAGCAGCAATGAATTGCTGCGGGAAGTCGAACACGGGGTGTGACGGACGAAAAGCCTAACAAGTAATTTGATAGTTTCCATATATCTTCCCTGATGGATTCATTCTAGGCAATAGATTGAGTAATTACCCTCTGAACGCTAACTATATAACTTGCCGTATAGGCTTATATACGGTTTCTTTTTGTCTAACGAAAGTCTGTTACTTGCCACTAACCAGCCTATCGAACAATTTATGGATATGGCAGCCAGGGGCGGGGTAACGAGCCAAATCCCATTACTCCAACCCAATCGGCTATGACTACCATGCCAGTCACACCTCCAAATGGTATCCTATTGGTATTAAAGGTCAACCAACATTGAATATGTCTTCAGACGAACTCAAAAGCAAAGCCATTAAAACAGACACACTCGCCGCCAATGACAGCACTGCGTTTATCGAAAAAATAAGGCCGGATAGCGGTATATCCGAACCTGTTTATAAACAGCTATTACGCAGCATCACCGATATGATTGAATCTGGCGAAATTAGTAACGGCTTTAGTCTGCCTTCCGAACGCGCTTTGGCCGAAGCGCTTGATCTAAGCCGCACCACTATTCGGCGTTGCTATGAAGAGCTGCGCGCCCAGGATCATATCAATACTCACGGTCGCTCTGGCGTGACAGTCAAAGCGCCGCCATCCGGAATTAACCCGGAGATGGGCAGGCTTAAAGGATTCACCGAAGAAATGCGTGAACTTGGCATTACCCCATCCACTCAACTTCTAGAACAAAAGACTGTTACCGATCGCACCATTGCGTCGTTGTTCAATCGCCCAACTAGCGCAAAATTTTTGCGTTTAGTGCGTGTAAGGTTGGGCGATGGCAGTCCTTTATCGCGTGAAGTCGCCTGGTATGATCTGACACTTGCACCAGCATTAGCCGAATGGGATGTTGTCGGCTCTGCCTATCAATTTCTTGAACAGCAATGCGGAATTAAGTTAATTACCGCCGAGCAAAGCATCGAAGCAGTATTGAGTAACGATGAAGAGGCGGTTGTGTTTGGCTTTTCAGAACCTGGCCCTTGCCTGCTTTTAAAGCGTAAAACGTATGCTGTCAGTGGGCAAATGGTTGAATATGTTGAGGGCACTTTCCGAGGCGACGCCTATACCTATCGCGTCAATCTGAAGATGGTGCAAAGTTAATCCTAGTCGCCGCTGGTATGTTTTTGGCCTGCACGAATAAAGACACTTCAGCCAATGTTGGCAGATTTTGCAATACACCTTGCTTAGCCGCCACCAATGCACCACAGGCGCATGCCAATTTTAGTGTTTCATCAAGCTCAAAACCCTGCAGCAAACCTAGTACTAAACCCGCGCTAAAGGCATCCCCCGCCCCCGTTCCATCCATTGCAGAAATTGACCAAGTGGGCTGATAAATCACAGTTCCCGGCGTCAACGCCACGCAGCCCAGCTCGCCCAGCGTTACAACCAATAAATCACCTTGCCAATCGAGTTGTGTTACCCAGAGGGGTAAGTAATTCAGCCATTGTTCAGGCAGTAAATCGCCGGTATCTGTTTGTCCAAATAACAAAGCTGCTTCTGTTTCATTAACAACCAGAATATCGGTTAGAGCCAATAGCGTTGGCGTTGGTAATCGCCAAGGTGAAGGATTCAACAGGGTACGAGTAGATTGGCCTCGAGCCCAGCGAAATGCGCATACAATCGCCGCTTCCGGAATTTCGAATTGCCCATAAACCATTTCTACCTTTGGCAAAGCCGCAACAACTTTCTCCACGTGTTCTGGCCTTAACAGTGCATTGGCTCCTGGATACACCGCCAGAAAGTTCTCACCATTCGGGGCGACAAAACCCACGCCAAAGCCTGATTGTTCGCCAATTTTAAGGGCCCAGCGGCTATGCAATCCCTCATCCTGCAGTAGCTGTAATATCGCATCCGCGACAACGTCGGTACCCAACGGCAGTAGCGTTTCCACTTTGATACCTAAGCGATGTGCGCCCAGCGCTACATTCAAGCCTTTGCCGCCATGTTCCGACCACATACTATTTGAGTGCAGAGATTCTCCAGGTAAAGGTAACCGATCCACCTGTAAGCAGTGAGCATGCACGTAACTGGACAGCACTAAAATGGACACCCTATCTCCAAATCTATAAAACCAAACAAACTTTATCGGACGAACAAAACGCGAAAATTGACACTTTTGCTTTCATGCTGGTATCTTTATGGTTACTTTTAAACACCCAAAAACCAAAGTGCTTCCTATGAAATTTTACCGCATACTTTTTTTATATTTGTTGATTTTTGGTTATTCGCCGATGAGTGCGGCTTATACCACTTATGCACAAGCGCAGGCTGTAGGACTTGACTCTCAATTCTTTCAGGCAGGCAGCAAAATAGATCAAAACACAGATGCCAACTCGTTCACTTCAGATTCGTTCATTTATCAAACCCTGGACTCGTCAACGCCTTCCGGCTGGAGTCGTCGGCTACAGGCATTGGGCACGGCATCTGCTGGCCCGGGCGTATTGAAAGCCAGTGCTAGTGCCGGTGCATTTATTGACGCTCCCGCAGGTATTTTCTCGACATCCGGGCTTGCAGAAGCGGGTTTTACCGATAGCTTCACTATTCGAGGCGCTGGTACAGGACCATTTACCGATCTAACAGTCCATTATCAAGTTTCCGGTGGACTTGGAGGAAAAGCCTTCGCTGAGGGTGGGCTATTTCTTAATCAGGGTGGGCTTTTCCTTGATAGGGATCAATTCATCAGTTTTACAGAAGCACCAAATGAACTGCGCAATTTTAACTGTTTAGGTAGCACATGTTCAGGCACGCTGACACTTCATCAGGTTGCTGTTGATTCAACCTTCTTTATCAAAGCGTATTTAAAAGTTTACGCGGCGGCTTTTGAAAAAAATAATCTTGGCAACAGTTCATCCGCTGATTACAGCAACACAGGGAGAATTTTTCTGAGCCTTTCTGATCCTAATTATCAACTGGTGACCAACAGCGGTTTTAATTATTCGCCGGTACCATTACCTGCTTCATTTTGGCTGTTTGGCAGCGGTCTACTAGTCATGTTAACCCGCCTTGGCATTAAAAAATAGCCATAAAGCGGGAGCGTTTCTTGCGTACGATTTTGGCTAAACTGAAAGGCAGGTAAGCATTTTATGGCTCCCAGCCAAACGGCAGTGGCAGCTTATTGGCCGATTGCGAGGGATCACTTGGAATGTTAGAGTTGCATTTCTTTTAACTTACGTGGTCAGTTGGTGATGAATATTAAATTTGTTTTGTCTGTCTTTGTAGTGTTTGGTTGGATTGGTATAGCCCCAGTTTCTCAAGCGGAGCTAGTTTATAAATTTACAGGGCATATAACGCAGATCGAGTCCGATAGTGCTGGATTACTTGCGGCAGCGGGATTAAGTATTGGAAGCGACATTCACTACGCTTTTTCAGTCGACTTTAACCGTCAGGCCGTGATTACGCACTATGACGGAAGTGTTGAGGAGCTAGAGGATCTTCCTCGTCCGGGAGAGCAAGGTAACATCTACGCGGATTTGTTTTATGCAGATTTCTTAGAAGGTGTTTTCATAAAGGACCCGGTTGCTTCAAACATGCAATGGCCAAACGGCGCCTTAAAGAACGATGGCGGTATTTACTCAACAGCTCCATCATTTTCATCCGGCTCTTTCTTTCACGATGGCGGTTACTACTCAATGTCAGTGTTTAGAGACAACCACCCTGAATTTTGGAATGTTGGCGATCAAGTAAACGTTTTTAGTGGTGCAAATGTTCTTGACGGTCGCTTTTCGGGATTTCGCGGTGTAGTTACCCTAGATCAAATCTCTCAAGTTCCTTTACCTTCTCTCGCTTGGTTGTTTGGGGTGTTTATTATGGTTATTTTTAAAAGAGAGAGGGGCTATTTGAGGCAACGTGCTGGGATATAACCGTTCCAAGATCAACAGGTCTTGCAACCAAGCATACATGGCTAAACTGACAGACAGGTATTTCGTTAACTGCTGTCACTGAGAGTCAAAATGCATTTGTCCGCAACTGGCCGCTATGGATAGTGGCCGAATCGAGCCAAAGAGGACGCAAGGTTGATTGCCAGAAAGCTGCCATTCGATGAACTTAGGGATGGAAAATTTCGCCAGCATCCTCAGTGGCCGGTATCGGCGTATGTTGACGGTGTGGCTGGATATTCAGTCAGAACTGAGCGTAAAGCGCGTTATCAATCATTGGCTGGGTGTGCTTGATGACATCGAAATGCATACAAAGACACTATTGGGCATCCTTACCGAGTAAGTGAATATTGAAGAGTCCTGACGTGGTTGCTAACCATAATTCTGGACAGCCAGTAATGGATTGCAATTACGTGGCGCTTTTTGCAGCTATGTGCACACTACCCCATATAGCCAACCAGCATGTACGGAAAACTCCATAGGAAATGTTTCCGCACAGTGTAAAGGGTCAGATTAAATCCGACAATAGTTTCCGTACATTATTTGAGGTGGCGAGAGGGGCTGATCAGATATTTTTTGACGGTTTATCAGCTTACCGGAAGACCATACGAAAAACACATGTTTTCCGTTACCTCAAAGATTGGCTTCGACTGCCTCCCCCAGTTTTGCATGCACGCCTAATTGTTGAGAGGGTCTGCCCCTTGGGTATAATTCGCCAACCGAACGATTTTTCCGTAGTTTGAAACATGAACAGCTACATTACGAAACATTCAAAACCCAGGATGCAGCGAAACTGAGCGTGATCGATTATTTGGCTTTCTACAATGGCAAACGATCACATTCAACATTGGGTTATCAATCCCCGCTCGAATTCGAGCGGGGATATTTTAAAAACGCTGCCTGAATAAGTGTCCGGTTTTTGTTGACCAGTACACATTGGCGATGACGACCAATTACTAGCCACTGCCATTGCTATGTTTAACAGTTTGCTGGTGACGTTTGAGAAAGGAGCACTACCGCAATGACTAAACCTGAACAGCAATCATCTGATAACGGCTTGACCCGACCTGATCAGGTGAGCTTTTGGGCTGCATTTGGCTTCTGGTTAAAACTTGGTTTTGTGAGCTTCGGTGGCCCGGCTGGACAAATCGCCATCATGCATCAGGAGTTGGTGGAAAAGCGCCGCTGGCTGTCCGAAAAGCGATTTTTACATGCGCTGAATTACTGCATGTTACTGCCAGGACCAGAAGCACAGCAGTTAGCCACCTACATTGGCTGGTTGATGCACCGCGGTAGGGGGGGCGTCGTTGCAGGTGTCTTGTTTGTGTTGCCGTCATTGTTAATTCTGATTGGCTTGGGCTTCATCTACATGGCCTACGGTCATCTCACAGGGATTGCAGGCGTACTGTACGGCATTAAACCTGCGGTGACGGCCATTGTTATCTTTGCCGCGTATCGCATTGGCTCACGAGCGCTAAAGAATTGGCTGCTGTGGACGATGTCGGCACTCGCTTTTCTGGCGATTTTTTTATTCGACACCCCTTTTCCTTTGATAGTGCTGATGGCGGCCATCTTGGGTGCCATCGGCGGCAAAGTAGTGCCGCAGAAATTTGCGACCAGCGGCGGACATGGTTCGGGCAAGCAAAGCTACGGTCCTGCATTGATTGACGACGATACACCCACACCAGGCCACGCCTTATTCAGTTGGTGGTGTTTGATAAAAGTGACCCTGGCTGGCACGACTCTCTGGGGTGGAGCGATAGGTTTTCTCTGCGCCCGCTATGGTTGGGATGGCGCATTGACCCAGATGGGCTGGTTTTTCACCAAAGCAGCGCTGCTCACTTTTGGCGGCGCCTATGCGGTATTGCCCTATGTGTATCAAGGCGCGGTTGAACATTTTCATTGGTTAACGCCGCAGCAAATGATCGACGGCTTGGCTTTGGGCGAAACCACGCCCGGGCCTCTGATTATGGTAGTCACCTTCGTCGGCTTCGTCGCCGGCTGGGCCAAGGAAGTATTCGGCCCGGAACACCTGTTTCTAGCGGGTGCTATTGCGGCCACGATAGTGACTTACTTTACCTTCCTGCCCAGTTTCCTGTTCATCCTGGCGGGCGGTCCATTGGTGGAATCAACCCACGGCAATCTTAAATTCACCGCACCGCTGACCGGGATTACCGCCGCCGTGGTCGGGGTGATTCTCAATCTGGCTGTGTTTTTCGCCGGGCATGTGTTCTGGCCGCAGGGTTTTACGGGAGCATTTGATGCGATTTCAGTCCTTATCAGTCTGTGCGCCTTTTTGGCATTGATTCGTTACAAAGTCGGCGTTATCACGGTCATCGCAACCTGTGGTGGCACCGGTCTTTTCATTAGCTTCATCAAAATCTGGCTTATCCAGCAAGGAGTTGTTATATGAATACCCGCCAGGGCAAGTCGTTTCCGCAGTTGCAACGCTTGCCTGTTTCGGAATACTGTTTGCCTTTTCCTGAAGTCGTTTAAAAACGGTCTGTCTTTTGGCTCTTCCGCCCTTCGCTCCATCATGTTTCCATGATTTCCTCGCTACTACGGCTTCTGATGACGTCTCCCAAACTCTCATTCGGGAGATCTCCTCGGGTAAGGTGCTAAAACTTTCTGCCCCTGCCGCCAAGCTCTACCTGATGCGTCTTTCGGTAACGGTTGGATTTCGTGTTCCCTAGCATACTCATCGCCCACACCCGGTCTCACTGCTTGTTCGTGTTCCTGCGGTCGTGCTTTTGCTACGCGCTTCTTTCAGATTAGCCTCGCGGTTTCCACCCTTGCGTTTCGCTACGGTTGTCGATACTACTTCCGGTTATCTCCTTTCAGATAACAAGTTTTAGCCCATGCCAGGCACACTAGGTCGGGTTAGGCACTGGCCGTAACCCGACCTTTTAAATATCCTACGGTTAAGCTTTTCGACGAGAAACGCCTAGCAATCCGAATAAAGCCGAGCCGAACAGCCAAACCGCACCCGGCACAGGCACAGCGGCAACTCTATACAGGGATGTAGTTTCGCTGACTTCGTTGGCAACCGCTAGAAAGCTGCCTTCCGCGTTAGAGAAGAAACTCAGACCTTCAGGACCAACATTACCCCCGGTAAAAATCGTATCCAGGAATTTGATATCGTTTAGATCGGTCAAGTCCCAAGTCATGACGGCGTTGGAGCGCTCCAGACCCAAAAACAGGATGTCGCGACCGTTCACGTTGCCGACCACCGCCGTTTCCGGTTCCGGGCCCTTATTGTCACTGCGGCCGTCGTCCAGAAGCGCAGGATACAAGGTCGAGATGATTTGTTCCAATTGGTCGCCGGAATCGAACACTTGATTGCCGGCGGCATCCAGAATCGAGAACGAGCGACCACCGAACAGGTGAATTTCGTCTAGATCGCCGTCGCCATCCAGGTCGCCGCTGGTGGAAACTGTCAACCTGCTCAGTTTGTCGTTATTCGTCTGCCAGTCGCTCCCGTGCGCGAGGCTCATGGCGTCGTTCAAAACGGCATCGATAACCGCATTACCTACGCGCACTTCTTCTTCGCCACCCGGCCAGTCATCTCGTGAGTCGCCTTCATTGGCGGTAATGTAATATTGATCGCCATTTTTATTGAAGCTGGCGATGCCGTCCGGCATATACATACCCATGACATTCCAGTTTTGAATGTTGCCAGGTAGCGCGGCATTGCCGGCGCCATCTCGGTCGGATGCATCGAAACCATTGCCCGGCAGGCTATGGTCTTTAAAGCCTAACGCTTTAATATCGGTGACGGTGGCTGAGGCGATGTCAATGATGGCAACCGAGTTGGCTTCCTGCAGGGTGGCCATGGCTTTGGTGCCGTCAGCGCTCACTGCGATGTATTCCGGTTCCAGATCTTGCGCCACACTGGCATTGGGGCCGGTTAGCCGCACGCCGGCTGTTTTAAGCGCAGCAGCTTGGCTGTTGAAAGCATCGAAACTGGCGGTTTGTACGGCATAAGTATTGGTGTCGATGATGCTGACCGAACCGACTGGATCGCCGCTGGGGCCAACTAAATAGCTGCTAGGTTCGCCTTCATTGGCGACCAGCAACTTGTTGCCGTTTGGAGTAAAGGTTACAGCATCCGGGTTGGCGCCTACTGTGACATCCTGCAATACACTGTAATTGCCGGCGTCGTAAAAACGGACCAAACCAGGATCGGTTTTTGTTGGTGCGGTGATCGCTACAGCGGCTTGGCCGTTTTTCACAGCCACGCTGTTAATACCACCTAACGAGCTGGTGTCGAAGCTTTGCAAAAGATTGCCGCCCATATCCAGTATATCTATGCCCCCTAAACCAAGGTTGGCTTCGTTAGCGTCAGTACCAACCACCCAAATCCGATTGTTGAGGGCGTCATAAGATACGATTTCCGAGCCCATGGCGTTCGAGCCATTGGCGGCGGTGTGGTTAAAAGTCCACTCCAGATTCCAGTTAAAAGCGCTAGCGGCATTAGCTGAACCCGATACCAGAGCAGCAGCGATGGCGGCTGCGATGTGTGTGCGTTTCATGTGTACATTCCCGAGAAATTCATTGATGAAGTCTGTGTGGCGAGCCTCTTGCAATGAGAAGTCCATCACACAAAGCAGCATAATAAGAACGATTTGTTACAAATTGGTGACTATGAATCAATAGATGGTTGTTATGAACCAAGTCATAAGATTTGAAGGATTTAGTTTAACCAAGATGGCACTTTTGGCAGCTATGAGGTAACTACCCCTAAACGACGACTGTTAAAAGCCAGGGCATGCAACTCAATCAGCAAATCGTCTTCCTATTTAATGGCGGCGACACCTTGCGCAGCCTGCAGCTCTATCTCAACCCAGAAGTCGAACACCTGCTGGATTGGTTCCATGTCACGATGCGTTTGATCGTACTTAATCAGATCGCCAAAGGCTTGCCAATGAAATTCGACGATGAAGATCGACAGTACGAATTGAGAGAACCCACATTGAAAGTGCTCGACAGCATCAAGTGGTATCTCTGGCACGGCAAACCTACGAAGCACTCCAGCACCTGGATACCCTGGAGATGGACTTAGACGCCACTGTTGAGGAAAATAAAGACGCGACGACACGCAAACTGTTGCGAGCGGTTGTAGAATTCCACACGCACATTGCCGCTTGAAAGATAATACCTGATGAGCCGTTACAGATAAGTGCCCCCTCCGCAGGAGGGGGGCTATGAGTTATTTCAAATCCATACAGTTAGCATAGTAGGTTACAGTTGCTGCCCAGTCTGAGAAAATACCTCGTATTCCCACTTGTTTAGCCAAGACATCCAGTATTTCCATGGTATCGCCATCGGTTTCGATCCCATCGGTAACGGATTGGTAATAATAGCCGCCGCCGTCTTTCAACAAACCTGAACGCTCCAGCGTCCATGTAATAATATCGAGACCGGCCGCTTTTACAGCTTTTGCATATTCGGAGGGAACCATTTTGTTATTGGGATCCAACGTTACCAAAGTCCACATGGGCGGCGCGATTATTTTTACGCCTTCTGCAGCCAATGACGGCAGTCGTGAAATGGCCGCCGGCAAGTCGGCAGGGACGTTTAAATCTTCTAGATAAACCGCTTGTTTGCCAAATTTTGGTTCGTGGGCAATCCAGTAACGAACATCTTCGATATTAAAGGATTGAGCATAGACATCCTTGGCTTTCACGCCTGCCATTTTGTATTCATCGATCATTTTTTGCGCGTAGGCTTCTTGAGTAAACCCATCAAAAGGCATCGTCACACTCGGAGATTTTAATTCCGGCGTCATTTTGACGCCTAGTTTCTTAAACAAATCGATGCTGTCTTTGTGTGTCATCAATTTCCCATTACCGGCATAGGTATCGGTTCGGAAGTTGGGGGTGGCGTTCATAAATTCAGCCAGTGTTTTGGCATTACGGTTGCCGGCGTCCATTTTACCTTTCAGCGTTTTGAACTCAGCCAGCGTGATGTCACTGGTACAGCATTTTGCGTTCTTATAGGGTGTCGCACTGGACATATCTGGCGGTACAGAGCAATTTCCTGCTAAGTCCGTTTCCAGGATATTTGTCGTTGTTTCCAGATCGCACTGGGAATGGCGGCAAACTAACTCTTTATCTTTGGTAAAGGTTACATCGCATTCCACAATACCGGCACCCATCCGAGCGGCGGCTTCATAAGACTGTTGGGTATGCTCTGGAAATTGTAAGGCCGCTCCACGATGACCGATCGAAAAATCGGTTTTGTAGAATGGCCCATCCGAACATTGTTGCAATGTTTCTTTCAGGTCGCTTTCTTGCATATCTTCAACCAAGAAAAAGGGTCTTGGACCCAGTTGAACGTTGACATCCGAATGAGATCGATCTGTGTGGTCATCGTGTTTTTTGTCGGCCCAGGATACGGCAAACGGTGAAAATGTAGTTGCTACAAACGCAACGGTAAGCAAGCTTTTGATTAAACCCATGTTGGTCTCCAATGATCGTTGTAATTATGAATATAAAGTGCATCCTTGCAGCCTTAAACCTACAGGGTTTTTATGTCAATTCGATGTCGAATGAGTGACCAAAATATTAAAAATACAACATTGAAGATAAACTAGAAACAAGCAAAATATAGCTTGCCATCAATCTAACGTAAAAAATGATTCATTGGAGCCTGATATTTCTAATAGAACCTGACTTGGGAGCAATTCCAACCACTCCCCAATCCAATTCGACCTTTAAACCGATACCTCTATCCCCCAGATCAGCCACAGCGGTCAATCACGCAGAAACACAATGCCTGCACTTCAGCCTTACCGGATATTCAATGGTAAGTTTCATGAAACTGTAACTTTACCGGTATAGCGTACCGAAAGCTTCGCGAAAAATAGCTACTCTGCCGTATTTAAGTTAAGCCGAATCATTTTGAATTGGCAGTCCATTGAGGTAACTATGCCGTCACATAAAGTCTTTCGCATCAGCCATCCAAAACCGGACATTACCAAGCTGCCCAGCTTGGGCATGGACAAGAAGCACATTACTGACGATTTCAAGCATTACTACAGCTACCGCCTGGGTCGCGATGAACATTGCCGTTCGCCTGAATATGCCTACAAAGCCATTTCCTTGACCATAAGCGACCGTATGGTGGAGCGCTGGAAACAAACATACAATCTTCACCGTAATCAAGATGGCAAGCAGACCTTTTATCTCTCGATGGAGTTTTTGTTAGGTCGCCGCTTGAGCAATGCCATTATAAGTTTAGGCGTGGACAGTGAGGTTGCCAGGGCTTTATATGGCTTGGGTTTGGCTATAGAAGAACTGGTTGATAGCGAGCCTGATGCAGGCCTTGGCAATGGTGGCCTGGGACGTCTGGCGGCCTGTTTCATCGACAGTTGCGCCACCTTGAAATTACCCGTCACGGGGTATGGTTTACGTTATGAATATGGCATGTTCATACAGGAAATTGTGAATGGAGAACAAATAGAAAAGCCGGATCACTGGTTGCGTAACGGCAATGTCTGGGAAATTGAACGTCCCGAATACATGACCCACATTAAATTTGGCGGCCGCACCCAAATCCACATAGATGAAAACGGCCATGAGCGCGTCAGTTGGATCGATACCCATGATGTGTTAGCCATGCCCTACGATACGCCAATTCCGGGGTACAAAAACGACACCGTCAATACCTTACGTTTATGGAAGGCTATGGCTACGGAAGATTTTAATCTGCAGGAATTCAATGCCGGCGATTATGCCGAAGCTGTCGCACAGAAAAATACCGCCGAAAATATAACCATGGTGTTGTATCCCAACGATGCCAATGAAAACGGTAAAGCTCTTAGGTTACAACAACAGTACTTTTTGGCATCCGCCAGTTTGCAAGACGTGATGGCCAACTGGGTCGGCCGGCATGGCAAGGATTTTACAAAATTCGCCGAGAAAAACTGTTTTCAACTCAACGATACCCATCCCAGTATTGCCGTTGCCGAATTGATGCGCTTATTACTGGATATTTATGGCTTGCCTTGGAAAGATGCCTGGCAAATCACTCGCAATACCATGGCATACACTAATCATACTTTACTACCGGAAGCCCTGGAAAAATGGCCGGTTGAATTAATGCGGCAACTGTTGCCGCGTCTAATGGAAATCATTTACGACATCAACGCCGGCTTTATGGCCGAAGTGTCGGCACACTGGCCGGGTGACAGCAAACGCCAGGTGCGGATGTCTATCATCGAAGAAGGCCCGACCAAACAAGTGCGCATGGCGTTTCTGGCTATTGTGGGCAGCTTTTCGGTGAATGGGGTGGCAGCACTACATTCCGAATTATTACAAAAAGGGTTATTCAAAGATTTTTATGAGCTTTGGCCGCTCAAGTTCAACAATAAAACCAATGGTGTCACGCCCCGCCGCTGGCTAGCCGGTTGTAATCCGGATTTGGCAGCCCTAATCACAACCACCATCGGCGACGCCTGGATCACTGATCTAGCGCAACTAGAAAAACTCAAACCGTACGCAGAGAATGCGGCTTTTAGACAACAATGGCGGCAGATTAAACAATTAAGCAAACAACGCTTAATCGATCTAAAAAAGCAAGAGCTGGACATCGAGATCGACGTCAATGCCCTGTTTGATGTGCAGGTTAAACGCATCCACGAATACAAACGGCAAATTCTGAACGTATTACATGTGATTCATTTGTACGACCGCATCAAGCGTGGCGACACGCAAAATTGGGTAGACCGTTGTGTGTTGATCGGTGGTAAAGCGGCGCCAGGTTATGTCATGGCGAAGAAAATAATCAAGCTAATCAATAATGTTGCCAACGTTATCAATAACGATGCACAGATTGGTAGTCAACTGAAACTGGCTTTTTTACCCAACTATCGGGTGTCTGCCATGGAAAAAATCTGCCCAGGCACTGATTTATCGGAACAAATTTCCACTGCCGGCAAGGAGGCTTCCGGCACTGGCAATATGAAATTCATGATGAACGGCGCACTGACCATCGGTACGCTGGACGGTGCCAATATTGAAATTCGCAATGAAGTTGGCGCAGAGAATTTCTTTTTGTTTGGTTTAACGGCTGCCGAAGTGGAGTCCATGCAGGCTCATTACAATCCGCAATGGTTTATTGAGCAGGATGGTGATTTACAAGCTGTCATGCATTTACTGGAATGTGGTCATTTCAATCAATTTGAGCCGGGCATTTTCGACGACATCATCACCTCTCTAAAAAGCCCGCAGGATCCCTGGATGACCATTGCCGACTTTCGCAGTTACATCGAGGCACAAAAGCAAGTCGAACACGCCTGGCGAAATCAAGAACAATGGACTAGGATGAGTATTCTCAACACCGCCACCAGCGGCAAATTCTCCAGTGATCGCACTATCCAAGAATACAACCGTGACATCTGGAAAATGTCGCCGATTGATGTCAGTGAATAGCGTTGTTTTTTATTGGAAGTTGGTTGTTATATTCAATAAATGACAATCAGATTTCATGCCACAAATTGTAATTGATAGGCCTGGATCGTAAGGGATTCAAATGCCGCTTAGTGTGGTAGCCAGATTTATTTTAGAGATAGTATGAAGTAGTCTAAATCCTGCCCACCTGAAAGCCCTGACTATTACGGCAGGGTATCGATCAAATACTAGCGAGTGTCCACGACAATACTAATAGACCCAGTAGAGCAAGGGTCATTTTGTAGCTGTCGACGCCTAAATTGTATTTAAGCCAAGCTAAGAATGATTGGTTTTGGTGTTTTCTGATTACTGTAGCCATGCAAATACCCCTAAATGTTGTGATTAGTTTTTGTGTTAATTTTAGGTTTTGCATTGCGGCAACGCTGTAAGTCAGTACCTCGTATTTGATGCCTGTAATTTGTGAACAGCTTAAAACCCTAACTTTAAAGTTTATTCATTATTTATGACATATTGATGACATTTTTTTTACAGTTGGATGTTTACGACACGGTGGCTAGACAATCTAAAATCAGTTAGATTGTCAGCTGTTTCTTACATCTCGGCAAACCACTATGATGGCAAAAACTGACCGCAAGAAGGTGGCTGTTCAAACCCTCAGCTATGAAATCCTTATCAATTTATGTCGTTTCAATGACTTGAAACTTCGTTCGGTGATTGATGCTATGACAGACATCCTATTGTCTGACGACACCTTCAGTGTAAAGATTATCGAATTGATAAAGCAAAAGGAATTGGACGAAAAGAGATAGCGTCGATTGGTTATCCACAAAATCTGTGGATAACCTTGTGATCAAGGCTTGCTTCACACCGTCAATATATTGATCTGAATGAGCTAACTACTGACTGACTAAAAATTAGCCAGATTTCCTTTGCAGCCAACGCCTCACAATATTGACGGGGATCAATACCCTGTAACGAACCTTGTTGTTTAATGTATACTAATATACTAAATCACTATTCAGGAGGTCGAAATGGACAACGACATTTTGATCAATCAGGCCCGTCAACTATATGCTGACTTACAAACCAGACAACTAAGCACCCTCAGATTAGATCGTCTTGATCGCTTGTCGATGGCTGCTTATCAACGTTATCAGCGCCGGTTAAATCGCTGCGCCATTTGCTATCAAACCCGAAATTACGATTGCATTCGGGAACCCGGCGAAAAACTCATTCCCTGTCCTCGTCGTCAACAGGCTAAAGACTCGGCGTAACAGCCATGAGATAGTTTGCGTAGGATGTACTTTTGACCGAACTTGATTGTTGGGCATTTCCGTTGAAATACATCGGATTTAGCGTATTTTCTTAACGCAAGTCGTTGGTTTTAATAAAATTCTGTGAACCAAGGTGAGAGGCGAAGCAGCACAGTAAACTTCTACTTGCGAAGGGTGTAAACGGTATATATAGTACAAAAGGTATATACTGTTATTCTCGGTCACTAACAAGGACATCACCATGCCTACCAAGAAACCAAAATCAAAAAACGAAGCACCGCTGCCAGCCGAAAACGAGCTGGTTATTGCTGAATCAGCTGCAACGCCTGAGCCCGAACACGTTGCTGAGATCACTGATAGCGGAGAAAACATTGCTGTCAAAAAAGTAAAATCTCACAAAACAAAAGTCATTAGAGATAGCTTTTCATTTCCAGAGCACGATTATCAGAAAATTTCGGACCTCAAAAAAACCTGTTTAGCGGCAGGTATCCATGTCAAAAAAAGTGAAGTTCTGCGTGCCGGGTTACATTTACTGACTCAATTAGGCATAGATGAGCTCAAACAAGCCGTGGAGAAAGTGGAAAAGGTACAGACTGGTCGACCAAGTTCGTCAGGTGACTAATCAGTGTAAATAGAGTGCATATTCAGCCGATTGCCTGTTTCGCTTATGATTTTGCCGATCTATGAAGCTTGATACCGTGCAAACGCTCGGTTACTTCCTTCATGGATATTGGGGGGTTACCCTTTTTAGACTTACTACAAGCAGTCCGTTCTGATCGTAAGATTTTTAGGCAATTAAGCTGTCAGTCTTTTTTGTCACGGGAATAAAAAGTTTATGTTGAATATAGATCGATGCAGAAGCTTATAGGGCGACGTTACATCAACGCTGAGGGCCAAGGGCCAGCGTGAATCACAATAGCGATCGCTTATAAAGCCTACAATAACTTAATAATATCCAATATTTCTTGCCATAGCGCTTGATAGGCTTCGGTAGATCGGCTTTTATTCGTATAGCCACCTAAGGGCATGCGTTCCAAGCCCATGCGCTCAATGTCACTGGCATAGGGGATAGCTGTTTGTAACATATCTGGATGTTTTTCAGACAATGTTTCCATAATTTCTTTATGCATATTTTTACGGCGATCTGCCATAGAGAAAAAAGGAATTAACTGTAAATCTTTGAGCTTACTTTCTTTTATAAACTTCTTTAATTGCTCTAAAGTGCGTAACGATAACGTGGTTGGAATAATCGGCGACAATAAGACGTCCGATGATTCAAAAATAGCTTCCGATAACAGAGAGATATTCGGCGGACAGTCGAGAAAAATAAAATCATAGGAATCACTGAGCGGTTGCAGTAATTTCTTAAGTCGCTGAGTTGGTTTTTTACGCGCATCAAGGACTAAATCTAAATTTCTAAACGAGAAATCTGCAGGCAGTAAATCAAGGTTTTCAAAATCAGTCGCTTTAATAAGGTTATCCAGTTCACGCTCACCAGCAATCAGCTCTTTACTGCCGCCTTTTACTTTAGGTTTAACTCTAAAATAATAACTACTTGCACCTTGTGGATCTAAATCCCAAACCAGTGTTCGATAACCGCTTTGCGCGGCAAGGTAAGCTAAGTTGACAGCTGTTGCCGTTTTGCCTACGCCGCCTTTAATGTTGTATAGCGCAATGATTTTCATGGTTTTTTTATGTCTACTTGAGGTGCAAATAAAGATTTAAAGATAGTTCTATTTTCCTCCTGATTAAAAAGACTAAACTGCTTGGCAAAATCCTTACGCGCTGCACAGCGCATAGTCTCTAAGTTTTGCACTAAAACACCCATGGCTAAAAAGGTATTGGATTGAACTTTATTGACCATCATTTCTTCGCTAAATTTCTTTAAACTGGTTGCTTGTACGTCTACGTCCTGAATATTACCCAGTACATCTTGAAAACCTTTTAGGGCTTTAATAAGCGTCTTGATTTCATCGTCAGGGTAAAGGCTTTGGAAAAATTCCATTAAATAACGTAGCTTTTTGCAGGTTTTTCTTAGCGCATGTAATGATTCAGCCTTGGAGTCTTCGGTAATCTCTTCGGCTTCTTTAATCAGGCGTTTATAGACTTTCCAAAGACGTTGGTCAGCTAATTCTTTAATGGTTAAATTTGCTGCATTGCTACAGCCTTTTTCAGGTAAAGCTTCTTTTAAGTACTGCTCCCACTCAAGCAGTCGTTTTATGTATTTTTGGCTTTTAAGATGATTAGCTAATTCAGTTTGTTCTTGTTTTTTCTTTTGTTTAAGAAACGCATATAAAGGCGCTATATCGTCATGTAAAGAGTCAGGTAATGCTGTTATATATTGTTTGTAATTCAATAAGTAAACGTCTAAATCCCTTGTGGCACCGGTAATTTGTCCAAGCCAGGAAAAAAAGCCTGCATGCTGAGCAACAACAGAATCAGGAAATACATGTTTAATTTGGCTTAAGCCGGCGCGCGTTCGTCTTACTGCAACGCGAAAGTCATGTAAAAACTCAGTGTCAATATCGGCAATGGTGCCGGCTTCATTGGTTTTTATGGCTTTAAGTAACGCACGATAAATGACTTTACTGGCTTTGTCTGCACGTAGTTCTGGATCCAGTTTTATAGCTAATTTAGAGTTATAGTCTTTTGCTCGGCGTCCTTGGAGTTTTAGTGCGTTATTCAAGATGGAGCAGGTTGTCGGCGTTAATTCAAAAGACTTTTCAAATAGCATGCTAACTCGATCAAATTCTTTTTCATAACCTTTTAGCGGCTGTAAGCTTATGCGGCCGTCTAGACCTTCATATTCTTCAAGCCTAATACGTACAATGGTTTTTTGGTCTTGATTTAAAATATTTATTTGGTAGACCTGATGCGGTAATTGACAGAGCGGCAATAAGGCACGAATTCCCAATAATGAGTCTAGAAGGGTTTTTAATGAGCCGTTTTTAAACTGACTGCTAAAGCGAGGAACCTCTTTCAGGTTTTCTAAGGCCAGACATTCGCCACTGTTTCTATCTATTAAGCTGATATACGATGCTGTTTTAGATTGATTTAATTCACAAAGTATATCTGCACTATAAAGTCGCCAGTCTAAGCTATCGTAAAATGTTTTGATCGCGTATTGTTCCGAGACTATTTGAAAATCAATTTTATTACCCAACCTGCTTATAATTTTTTTTGCTGCCATATGTTCTGGCAACTCAAATTGTAAAGGTGGCGCTGTCATTTAAATTTAATTGGGTTAATTGGGTTAAGTTGAGAGAGTCCAGTATTTGCTTATATATCAGTGCTATTTCTGTGATCTCGTGCACCAGCATAGAGTGATGCAGGTATTTTTACAATCAAGTGGGCAACTCCTTGCAACAAAGCATCCATTGCAACAATGGCAGGTATGGGTTTTCCTGGATTTACTGCACGGTTTCCATAACCGACAGACACAACGTGTGTTTGATGATCATAGCGCCTAACACCAGATAAGCCTCATTAAATGACTCGTTGATGCACTACGCGCCCAAACTTTAAAACCACTCTAAGCGATACAAATCTGGACGTCGATTAGAAAGATTACGCGCAGCGCCGCGGGTGCGGACTTGTTTTAACAGATCCAAATTAACGTCGGCAATCAGCGTCATTTCAGTATTGGGCGTTGCCTCTGCAAGTATCGCATCGTGTGGAAAGAAGAAATCACTGGGGCTGAAAATGGCTGCTTGCGCGTACTGTATGTCCATATTCTCGGCATGCGGCAAGTTTCCAACGCTACCGGTAATGGCCACAAAACATTCATTTTCAATAGCACGTGCATGTGAACAATAACGCACGCGCTGATAGGCATTTTTAGTATCGGTCCAAAACGGCACGAATAGAATTTGCGCGCCTTGTAAGGTTGCCAAGCGAGCCAGCTCGGGAAATTCTGAATCATAACAAATCAGTACCGCGATCTTGCCGCAATCGGTATCGAATACCTTTAAGGCATTACCGCCTTTAACGCCCCAGCAGCTGACTTCATCAATGGTGACGTGAATTTTATATTGCGCTTCAAAGGTGCCATTGCGCCTGAGTAACCACGATACGTTGTAAAGTTCATGCGCACTGTATTCTGGCAATGAACCGGCAATAATATTGATATTGTAAGACATGGCCATTTCAAGTAAGCCATCTCGAATTTCGCTACTAAAACTGGCTAAAGCACGAATGGCATCCGGTGGGCTTTTATCGTTAAACAATCCCATTAAAGGGGCACTCATATACTCAGGAAAGAGCACAAAGTCCGCTTGGTATCCGGCAACCGCATCAATAAAAAACTCGGCATGTTTCAATAATTCTTCGACACTGGTCAATGTACGCATTTGCCATTGCACTACGCCCAAACGGATAATGGTTTTGGGGCTGCCAATAGACGGTGTTTTTTCGACATAATCAAGATTGACCCATTCCAGCAGCGTAGCAAAGCCCTTAGAATCGGCGTCGACGGGGAGGTAACCGGTTAGCAATTTACGAACATGAAAGCCGTTAGCCAGCTGAAAGGACAGAACGGGGTCGAAAATTTCCCGATTTTTGACTTCCTCGATATACCGAACAGGCGTGAAATTCTCGGCGTATTGGGCATAACCGGGGATTCTGCCGCCTGCAATAAAGCGTCGTAGATTGAGGTTGCGGCACAATTCTTTGCGCGCATCATATAATCTTCGACCTAGCCGCAGCCCTCGATATTTTGGATGGACAAAAATATCAACACCATACAAGGTGTCTCCCAGGGGGTCGTGATACGTTAGGTAACCATCGCCGGTAATTTGGGCATAAGTATGATTATCACCAAAGCGCCCGTAATCGACGATCATACTTAAAGCCGCAGCCACGATCTGCCCATTGTCTTCAATGACAATTTGACCCTCCGGAAAACGGGTAAGTTGCGAGATATACTGATCTCTTTGCCATGCGCCGCCCAGATTACCGTAGACATGCTCCATTAAGATAGCAATGTTATCGTAATCAGCCAGGGTCAGAAGTCGGAGTAAAAGTTTATGTTTCTGTATTTTGGCTTTTTTCATAATTGAATAGCATGACGTAGTTTTTTTACAAATTTATTACAATGAGCGCTATCGAGATGCGTTTCAGTCTGACTGTAATTTGCGTCAAAAAGCACATACCGAGAGCATAACATGCTGAGCGATGACATCCGTATGAACTCACAACATGTGCATACTGTTGGACCTTGTGATGAGCTATCGTGGCCGCAGCGCTTTTAGATTCCCCTATTGCAAACCCTAAAAGGGTAAAACCCTAGAGATCCTTTTTTTATGCTGGGTTAATTGGATCTTGTCAATTTACTGTCATTTATTCGTGCTAGGCTTAGGTGGCAATAGTGAAGACTATAAACATCAGCATCAATGGCTATGAATATTTAGTTTTTGCCGTTAAAAAATTGACAAGCGGTATAGCTGATCTTACTTTCCCTTAAATTTATTTTGGTTGACTTCGAGGTTTAAAGAATGCCGCCAGTGCGTACCCCGTACTATCTTATTGACGAAATTAAGCTGCAAAAAAATCTTGAAATTTTGCGATTCATTCGGGAGCAGTCTGGCGCCAAGTCTGTCTTGGCACTGAAATGCTTTTCCACCTGGTGCGTGTTCGATTTGATGCGACAGTATATGGACGGTGCGACCAGTAGCTCTCTGTTCGAAGCTCGTTTGGGGCATGAAAAATTCGGCAAAGAAGTACATGCCTATAGTGTGGTTTATTCGGCTGATGAAATTGACGCTGTCAGTCAATTTGCCGACAAGATAATTTTCAATTCCATTTCTCAGCTGAAGCGGTTTTACGCGCAAGTTCAGGGAATGGTTATTGGTTTGCGGGTCAATCCCGGCATCAGTTATTCTCATTTTGATCTTGCTGATCCAGCGCGTAAATGTTGCCGCCTAGGCGTATGCAGCGATCAAGACCTTGACTCTGTCGCTGATATGATTAGCGGCATCATGTTTCATTTCAACTGTGAAAACGACGATATAGAAAATATTATCGCCGCCATAGAGCAGATCGGTAATCAATACGCGTCTTTACTTGAAAAGATGACATGGGTGAGTCTCGGCGGTGGCATTTCCTTTACCCAAGAAGGCTATCCGATAGAGAAGTTATGCAAAGCATTGAAGGGTTTCAGCGAAAAATACGCCGTACAAGTCTATCTGGAGCCGGGGGAAGCCGCCATTAGTCAAAGTACAGAGCTAGTAACCACTGTGCTGGATATTGTACACAACGAGGTTGACATTGCTATCGTCGACTCGTTTGTCGAAGGCCATCTACTGGATCATCTGATTTATAGAACCACTCCGAAAATTTCCTTTCCCAGACCAGGTAATCACCGAATCATGATTGCTGGTCGCTCATGTCTGGCAGGCGATATTTTTGGAACTTACGACCTGGAAACCAAGCTGAATGTTGGGGACGAAATCCGTATCGCCGATACAGCGGGATATACGATGGTCAAGAAAAACTGGTTCAACGGTCTGCCCATGCCTTCAATTGTGGTGCGGAGACTGAACGGCACAATCGAACTGGTCAGACGTTTTGGATATGAAGATTTTGTGAATAATTTATCTTAAAAAAGGAAAGCGATACTATGCAGAAAAATGTGTTGATTATTGGAGCAGGTGGTGTGGCACACGTAGCGGCACACAAAGCCGCGATGAACAACGATGTGCTTGGCGATATCTGTATCGCTTCACGCACACTATCTAAATGCGATGCGATCATTGAAAGCGTGCTGCGCAAAGGTCATCTTAAAGATGCTTCACGCCGTCTGTATTCGGCGCAACTGGATGCCTTGGATATACCAGCAACCATAAAACTGATACAGGACACCCAGAGTGACATTGTCATCAATTTGGGATCGGCCTTCCTTAACATGTCTATTCTTGAGGCTTGTATAGAAACCGGTGTAGCGTACATCGATACCGCCATTCATGAAGACCCCGATAAAGTCTGCGAACAGCCGCCCTGGTATGCCAATTATGAATGGAAACGTAAAGACAGCTGTGACGCAAAAGGAGTAACTGCCATTCTAGGTGCTGGCTTTGATCCTGGTGTCGTCAACGCCTATTGCGCACTGGCGGTTAAACGTTACTTCGACAAGATTGATACCATTGATATTCTTGATGTCAACGCGGGTAGTCATGGCAAATATTTTTCCACCAACTTCGATCCAGAGATCAACTTTCGTGAGTTTGTAAAAGTTTGGACATGGATCGACAGAGAATGGAAGGAGTATCCCACCCACTCCGTAAAACGACTCTATGATTTTCCGGTTGCTGGCGAACAGCCCGTTTACCTGAACGGTCATGACGAGTTGCATTCCTTATCCAAAAATATCGATGCTAATAGCATCCGTTTCTGGATGGGTTTCGGCGACCACTACATTAATGTATTCACCGTACTGCGCACCTTAGGTTTCCTGTCGCATTTGCCGGTCACCTTGACCACAGGTCAAGAAGTAGTGCCGCTTAAAGTAGTTAAAGCCTTGTTACCTGATCCGATGACGTTGGCGCCAGGTTATACAGGCAACACCTGTATCGGCAACTTTGTTAAAGGCTGGAAGGATGGAAAAGAACGCGAGGTATTTATTTATCAAGTCTCTGACCACAAAAAATGTTACGAAGAAGTTGAATCCCAAGGCATCAGCTATACCGCAGGTGTTCCCCCCGTCGCAGCCGCTATGCTGATTGCCAATGGTACATGGGATGTCAAGAAAATGGTCAATGTCGAGGAGTTGGATCCCGAGCCTTTTATAGAAATACTCGATCGGATCGGTCTGCCCACCGAAATAAAGGAGATTGAACCCAATAGCGCGTTCTCGTTTAATGGTTTTGTCAGACCCATTGAAGAAGAGCTTTTGGAGTCAACTGCGACTGTTACCGTTTCGGCAGCAAACCCTATGATTGCCTTAAAGCCGGCTAAATAAGTAAAAGTTAGATAGAGAAAAGGCTGCGATTAAGCAGCCTTTTTATTGGCCAGCAATCTGTATTACAGATTAACGTGAACGATCTTCGCCGGCGGAAAACCATTGAAATAGGTGGCTGTTGCACCGCTATAGGCACCGATATTCCCGCTATACAAAAGATCACCGCATTCCAAATTAGACGGCAACTCATCGGTCATTGTAATGACATCCAGTCCATCGCAGGTAGGACCAAACACCGTACAAATTTCGGTAGGTCCCTGTTTGAAAGCGGCCAAGTGATATTGACAGTGATCAAAAATTATCCCTGAAAAGGTATGATAAACCCCATCATTGATGTAATAGCAAAGCTTGCCATGACGTACGGCTTTGCCAATGATTTTCGACACCGCTGTCGCCGCTGTGGCAACCATGAATCGCCCCGGTTCGGCAATAATTTGTATCTCGGATGGAATCAGCCTTTCCAACTCTGCATTGATTCTTTTTGCCAATTCGCTGAAAGGCTTTACGGATTCATCGTAGGGTGCCGGAAAACCGCCTCCGATATCCAGCAAATTCATCTTGGTGTAACCGCGAGCCCTAGCCTGCATGAAGATAAGTGCCGCCAAATCGATGGCCTTCACGTAATTTTCGAAATTAGTCGTTTGGCTTCCCACATGGAAACTCAAGCCTTCGACGGTAAGTCCTTCCCTGTCCGCCTCCAGAATCAAATCGACGGCTTCGGCAGGATCGGCGCCGAATTTGGATGAAAGCTCAACCATTGCACCCGCATTTGATACCCGCAGACGCAGTACGAGTCCAGCATCCGGCGCATACTTTTTTATTTTTTGAATTTCTTCACGGTTGTCAAAGGTAACCAGCGTCTGATATTTGTTTAGTTCACTCAATGTTTCAGGGGCTTTAATCGGGTTCGCATAAATGACTTTGTTCCAGATCCAGTCAAGCTGCTGATCTTCTGGAAGATCTTTTATGAGTTCATAAACCAATTGAAATTCCGCCATGGATGACACATCAAAACTGGCGCCGGCTTCGAACAAGGTTTTTACTATCGCAGGATCAGGGTTCGCCTTAATCGCATAATAGGCCTGGACCCGAGGCAGGTGTTTGCAGAAAAGAGCATAATTGTTACGCAATTCTTGGTGATCAAGTATGAATAAGGGTGTGCCGTGAGTTTCGGCAAGTTGCAACAAATCCTCAGGGGCAACCGTAGAATACGTGTTGGCTTTGCTGAGATTCGGCTCGTTTGTGTACTCTGTTTGTTGAAGCGATGCGGTTTGATTCATTAATTCACTGGGTAAAAAGTTGACTTCATAAAGGCTTTCTCTTCAATCGTAAATAAGTAATATGACAAATTAAAGACTTTTAACACCGGGTTAGAAGTTTTCATGCATTGTCAGTCTTCTGCGCTAGTGTGTAAATTGATTCTTATTGGGAGTGCCTAAATGTCTCCTGGCGGCAAAAGATCTCTAAAAATGAGTCACTTGCTCACAAAACGCATGTACTTCACGGTGCAATAACGTTGTGACGGTAACTAGTGAAGCCTATTCGATTGTCACATATTGGTCACACGACTGATGTATTCTCATCACTTTGCTTGATCAACGTTAGGCATCTTTTCTTAATTATGCGTTACTCCACGACTATCAATGGCAAGAATTTCAGCTTTGCGAACCTGCGCATTCTGATGGCCAAAGCATCGCCTAAGCGAGCGGCTGATGAGTTGGCTGGTCTGGCTGCCGAATCCGAAGTTGAGCGGGCAGTGGCTCAGCAATTATTGGCCAAAGTGTCATTGCGACATTTTTTAGAGGAACCGTTAATTGCGCCGGAAGATGACGAAGTATCGCGCCTGATTCTGGAGCGCCACAATAGCGAGGCATTCGCGCCGATTGCTGCATTATCGGTCGGCGAATTTCGCGACTGGCTGCTCACCGACGACAGTGATTTATCGGCAATAGCGGCTGGGTTAATGCCCGAAATGGTCGCAGCAGTGAGCAAAATCATGCGAAATCAAGATTTGATCGCCGTAGCCAAGCGTTGTAGGGTGGTCAGCCGTTTTCGCAACACGCTCGGCTTGCCGGGCCGACTGGCCACGCGTCTACAACCGAATCACCCCACCGACGATCCGCGCGGTATCGCTGCCAGCATACTAGATGGGCTAATGTATGGCAGTGGCGATGCGGTCATCGGCATCAACCCAGCCACCGACAATCTGGATAATGTCTACACCTTGCTGAATCTACTCGACGAGATTATCCGCCGCCACGACATTCCCACTCAATCCTGCGTGCTCAGTCATGTCACCACCAGTATGGCCCTGATGCAGCGTGGTGCGCCGGTGGATTTAGTGTTTCAATCCATAGCCGGCACTGAAGCAGCTAACCGCAGTTTCGGCATTGATTTGGCGATGTTGCGTGAAGCCAAGGCCATGGCCGAATCACTTAATCGAGGCAGCGTGGGCAATCAGATGATGTATTTTGAAACCGGTCAGGGCAGCGCACTGTCCGCCAACGCGCATCACGGTATCGATGCACAAACCTGCGAAGCAAGGGCCTATGCGGTGGCTCGGGAATTCTCTCCGCTTTTAGTCAATACGGTGGTTGGTTTCATCGGCCCGGAATATCTTTACGACGGCAAACAAATCATCCGTGCCGGCCTGGAAGATCATTTTTGCGGAAAATTGCTGGGGTTACCGATGGGCTGTGACATCTGTTACACCAATCACGCCGAGGCTGATCAGAATGACATGGATAATTTACTGACCCTGCTCGGGGTAGCCGGCTGTAATTTCATCATGGGCATTCCGGGGGCCGACGATGTCATGCTAGCTTATCAGAGTACATCGTTTCATGATGCACTCTATCTGCGTCAGGTACTGGGCTTGCGACCTGCACCGGAGTTCGAGGCTTGGCTGGAAAAAATAGGTATTTTCGACGGCACCAATCGATTGACAGATAATCGTCTTAAAACGACATTATTGAGTGACTTTTCCAAATTGGGTGAACTGCAGCTATGAATGATCCCTGGTTTACGCTCAAGCGCTTTACCCAGGCACGCATCGGCCGGGGGCATTCAGGCTGTGCCACGCCGACCTCGGCACAGCTTGAGTTTCAGCTGGCACATGCCATGGCTAGAGATGCGGTGCATCAGCCTTGGCAACTGGAGTCTTTTGCCGAAGCCATCACAGCAAAAGGCTGGCAGCCTCTGCTACTGTCAACGCCGATAAGTGATCGGCGGCAATATCTCCTCAGACCAGACTTAGGCCGCTGCCTGGATCACGCCAGTCGGCAGTGCTTGCAGACGCAACAAGCCAGTGACATTGATGTGGCGTTGATCATCAGCAACGGCCTTTCATCGACGGCTATCGACAGCCACGGTTTGGCTCTGCTGGAGTCAGTCATGGCGGCTTATGCGAGTTGTTCGTTGAACGTTGGGCCGGTTTGTTTGGTGCCGAATGCCCGAGTGGCCTTGGCGGATGAAATTGGCGGCTTGCTCAACGCCCGCTTGTCGGTGATTATCGTTGGCGAAAGACCCGGACTGAGCGCTGCCGACAGTCTGGGGGTTTATTTGACCTACTTGCCCCGCATTGGCAATAGCGATGCCGAACGCAATTGTCTTTCCAATATTCGCCCACCGCAGGGTCTTTCTTGCGAGGCTGCCGCCACCAAGCTGGCTTATCTAAGCACACAGGCTATACAGCGTGGTATGTCAGGTGTGGCATTGAAAGACGATATGCCCGTCAACTGGCTGGAAACTACCGTTCCAATTTGACTTCAGGAATACAAACTTTCAGTGCCAGACTGGAATTACTTACTCGTCAAGGTGCTGGTTTCCAAATTATTGCTTAATGCCTATCTGAATTTGCATGAAACCAAGCAACTAAATCATCGGCCTTCAAAGCTTTGGCAAAATGATAGCCTTGAGCCTCCATGCAATGATGTGACGAAATACATTCCAGTTCTTCAATATTTTCGACGCCCTCTGCCAGGGTTTCTAACCCCAGACTCTCACCTAAGGCAATGATTGCTTTGACAATGGCTTCGTTTGCCGGGGTATTTTTAATGCCTCTAACAAAAGACTGGTCAATTTTGATTCTGTCTATGGGGAACTTGCGTAGATAATTCAGGCTGGAGTAGCCCGTTCCAAAATCGTCTATGGCTAACTTTAGTCCCAACACTCTAAGTGCGGTCAGCTTTTCAATTGCCCTTTCCGCATGGATCATCACGACACTTTCCGTTAACTCTAATTCTAGATAGGTAGGATCTACATGACTTTCCTCAATGATCTGTTTTATCAAAGGTAAAAAGCCATCGTGCTGGAATTGCACTGCCGAAATATTGATTGCCATCCGTAATGACGGCAATCCTTGCTCTATCCAATGAATATGCTGTTGAATAGCTTCTCTAAGCACCCACTCTCCGATTTGAATGATCAGACCTGTTTCTTCGGCAATCGGAATAAACGTAACCGGGGAAATATATCCTAGCGCTGGATGCTGCCAACGTAATAATGCTTCCACCCCAATCATACGTCCCCGTTGTAAATCAATTTGCGGCTGGTAACACAGAGACAGCTCCCCCTGCGCCATTGCTAACCGTAATTGGGCTTCCAAAGAAACACGTTCTTTGGTTTTGTTTTCCATCCCAGGCATAAACATTTGGAAACTATCACGCCCTCGCTGCTTAACCTCGTACATGGCAATGTCGGCTTTATAAATCAAGTCGTCAACTGATTTTCCATGCTGTGGATAGAGTGCCCCTCCCATACTGGCGGTCACTTGAATACTATGATCATATAGGGAAATTGGTAACCGAATGTGCTCTAGAATGTTAGCAACAATGAAATTGACATCCTTTTCATTGCCAATATTTTGCAAGATAATCACAAACTCATCGCCACCTAAGCGAGCGACTGTGTCGCTTAGTCGAACATTTTTTGACAATCGTTCTGCAAAAAACTGTAACAAGCAATCCCCTGAACTATGCCCCATAGAGTCGTTGATAAACTTAAACCGATCGATATCGACAAAAATTAAAGCCAGCAGGGTGTTATTGCGATCGGCATGCTGACAAGCCTGCAACAGACGATCTTTGAAAAGCAGGCGATTTGGCAAACCAGTAAGTTGATCATGATGGGCGAGCACAAATAACTCTCGCTGCTTGCGGTGGGTAATTTCTTCAAGTAATGAAAGCCCGGTTGCCATGCCGGCATATCGTCCATTTTCCTGAATAACGAAACCGTTAACCATATGCCGCATACCTGAATCAATGATAATTTGCGCCACATCATCAATGCTTGCCTTAATATCAACGATGATCGGGTCGATATCCATTAGCTCACTGATTTGTTTTTTCCCAAGTAAATCTCTTGAAAAGGGCTTGAGAAAAATATCGCTAATTTTACTTCTATCGATAATGCCTACCGCCTGTCGATTACTATCGATGACCGTAATAGCTTGTAATTCTTGATTTTTAATGAATCTATCCAAAACTTCCAGGCATCCCTGATTCAACAAAACGGGCTCTACATAATGCAACAATGTCCTAACGGTACCCGCCTTGCCAGCATTTTGATTTGCAAGTTTGAATTGAAAATTCTGGTTTTTAGCCTGAGACAAAGCAGTATCGAATGACTCATTGTGAATAGTCATGGCCTAATCTTGACGAAAATGATTCATCTGACATTTAATCTAATCGAGTTTGGCGAATTCAGCTTGCAGGGTGGCGAGAAAACTTGCTCGGGCTACTTGGGCAATGCCGAGTTGCTGTTGTAGACGCTGAATTTCGGCATCTACAATCTGTAAGTTGGTGATTTGCCCTTTGGCTATATCACTGAGGCTATCGATTGGGTGGGTTTTATCACCTATGGTAAGCGTTGGTACTGTTGGGGTTTCTTCGGTCACGGTTACTTGTCCTTAAAAAAATGCCTGTATGTGTTTGGCATCAGAGATATTTTGACAGCATGGATTCTATCGACAAATTGTTACAGGTTTATGATTGTCGAAAGCCTGTGCAAGGTGAGGGTTGCCTGTCAGGCATTTATGCAAAATAGACGGAATTACAAGGTCTGGCACGGCTAAAGTGCTGAGGTTGTTATGCTTTCGCCCCCTTGTAGATAATTGAACTCAGCCCCAGATTTTTTTCACTGTCTATGACCTGCTATTCATACAGCTTTTTTTATGAACACAGGGACTAATAAAGCGACTGCAATCAATATAAGCGCAACAATCACTTCAGGTTCTAGAAGCTCAGAAATTGAATTAATTTGTTCCAATTGATTGCCGCCGTTTGCATAGACCAATGACATAGGCGTGACACCTAATAGAGTACTCAATAGATATTTCTTGAATGAAATTCTTGATAACCCGGCTGTTATATTGATTAAAAAATAGGGCACAACCATAACCAGTCTTAAAATTAAGAAATAATAAAACCCATTCTTCTCAACCTCATTTTCAACTTTTTTAATGCGTTCATAATAGTTTTTTTCAAAGCTGTCTTTTAAAGCATAACGACTGATAGCAAAGCCGACTATGCAGCCTAAAAACGTTGCGGTGACGTTATAAATGGCACCCAGTGAAAATCCAAAAAAGAATCCACCCAACACCTTAATGATGGCGGCCAATGGAAGGGGTGAATTAACAAAAATCATACAAGACATAAAAAATAAAAACACGGACAACACATAGTTGTTTGTTATGAATTCATTTATCCATAGCTTGTTGCTCTTAATACTCTCTAGGGTTAGTAGGTCATAAAAATAAATCGATGCCACTAAAAATATAATAAACAACACAGCTAAATAGTATTTTTTTATTATTATCATTTTCACTGTAATAATGGGTTATCAAAATATCGAATCTAATTTCTTTTCAAAAGCAATCAATCATTTTCCTAAATTGTTTTGACTTAGAACAGATCAAATCTCGCCAAATACCCAAAATGGTCTGAAACGTTGGGATAAAAAACGTCATTAAAAATAACATCCATCGATTTAACACGCATCGGATGCCCCTGTTTTTTGAAAACATGATCGATACGTTTGGGCGGACTATGGTTCCAGCCGTCTATTTGGCCACGAAAGCTCGGTTCGTAAAACCGGTGTGGATATAACTCGTAAAATTGATCTACATATTCGCCATAGCCTACGATATGGTTGTAGGCATGTTCACCGGCGGGGGCATTGAAATCACCCACGATCAGTTCGCCTCTGACACCAAAATGGCGACGTGAATTGATCAGATGCTTTAGTCTTTCATATTCGTCGAAAAATCCATGATGAGTCCAACTCAAATGCACATTGGCAATATGCAGCAAGCCAAACCAGGGTACATCAATGCACGATACCGTGATATTTCGAGACATATAATTGTCTTTACGTTGATCGTTCGATACATAGGCCGAATAATTATGCTGCATGGGGTATCGACTCATGATGGCAGTGCCTTCCCGCCAACGATAAAAACCGATGTGACTCCAATCTTGATGGATGTGATACCAGCGCCCCCACTGACGTAATTTGTTACAAATCCTATACGCCATGTTGGAAGGTGATTCACCATAAGGTTGACTGATTGGATCGTGTAAATATTCACCCACTTCTTGAAAACAGATGACATCAATATTCAAGTGCGCAATGGCTTCCGCAATAATATGCACTTCACGCTCGTGATGATGCATGGTTTCGAAGCAACAATGCCGGGGGTGTTGTTGATAGGTGTGAAGATTAAGTGTTAATAAAGAGACTTCCATAGAATCGGTTTTTAGGCATGAAATCTGCAGGGTTAGGGCATCCTTGCCCCGTCAAGAGAAGGCTAATGATCCCTATTTAGCTGAGTGCGTTTTGTGATGTTGCTCATGAGTTTCAGCATCATCAGACTCATGCTTATCAGAAAAATCAAACATGCTGATTAGATTACCGATAGCCGGTTGGTTGGCAGGTAGATAATCATGCTTATGTTGAACTGGATTAGGCAGGTTGTCGCGACTACGCGAGGATAAGGGCTTTAGTTTCCAGTTATATTCGATAAATTTTAAGATTGAAGCATGATCGTGGTAAACGTGATCCACATGGCCTTTTTTTGCATAGGGGGAGACAACCAGCATAGGAATGCGCGGACCATCACCAAAAAAATCCAAGTTTTGGATTTCGCCGGTATCGAAATAACCGCCGCCCTCGTCAGTGGTGATAATGATGGCCGTGTTAGCCCATAAGTCGGGCTTGGACTGGACCGCACTGATCAAGTCATTAATGAACATTTCATAACGAACAGGTGCTGAATAGCCGGGATGACCACTGATAAGGTTTTTCGGGACCACAAATGAAACAGCCGGCAAGGATTCATCATTCACATCATTCAGGAAAGTTTCCATACCCTTTAAATGATCGCGCAATTCTGGGGTATTCACTACCGTTGAGGACCCATTGAGCGGGTCGCCTATACTGTTGTAAACCACCGTTTGCGTTGTGGCATAGGCTTGGGTATTCACAATTTGACTACGGGTAGGTTCCGGAATCGCAGCTGGCACTTGGGAGTCGACTACCCCTCTAATCAAGGGATACAGCGAATCGTTGACGATATCCCCGGCGTCCCGCCCAGCGGAATACCATTTCCAGCTCACATTCTTGGCCGACAATGCCTCGCCTATAGTAGGAACGGTTTGCGGCGGATAGACGAATTTGTCTGCGCCCAATTCCTTGGTGGTTCCATCGACGTTATAAGGCGTGTCGTAGTTGTTGACTAAGTAATAAGCACCTTTTTCACAACGACTGCTTAGTTTCTTTTCTTTTAATATATTCAAAATTGAGCTGACGCCCGGTTGTTTGGCATCCGAACAATTCACATAGGAGCCGCCCGCATAGCCATCCTGTGTATAAAAATTTTCAGTGCCTGCTTGTGGGTCAGGATTTTCAATTTGGTTCATCGGTGGTGTATCCAGTACACCAGACGTGTTATAGACTGCAACATCAGCCGTGGCTATCGAGAAAAAATTGGCTCCTGTTCCGCCCATCAAGGATTGATGAAAATTGTCGCTTAATGCATAGGTTTGCGCCAATTGTTTAAATATGGGTGCATCACCCTCGGACATATTAAAAAAGCCCATCAACTCGCCACCTTGTTGGGCATCGCCTGGCCGGGGTCCATCAACCCCGTTGTCGCCACCAGTGCCAACGGTAGTTGCAACCCAAGTGAACAAGTTCAGATTTCGATTATTGCCGCCCGTTTGTTGCCACATCTGAAAAAATCGATGTGCCGGATCGCCAGTAGCCGAATCAGCAGAGCCATAAGGCACATATTTGGTAATTTGAAATGGTCCGGCTGGTAAATCGGCTGGAAAACGGGTATCAGGAATGCCGCCTTTAAATTGAAAGGTATTAGCATCGAGAATGCCGATTTGCAATGGCTGAGGAAGCGCATCTAACGCTTCATCCATTTTAGGTCGTGGGCTATAAGCGTTTGCAGGATTGTGACCTTGGTGTTGCAGTGCTTTGGTAAAATTGGGCCCCGGCGACCCATCGACATTAATGATGCCCTGCGATAATAGGTTTTTTATACGCTGGCCTTTGGCTGGCTGATAAGCCCCATATAAGGTATCAAAAGTGACATTCTCACCCACTACCACTATAAGGTGTTGGATTGGAGTAATAGGACTTTTGGCTAACACTGCTTCATTATAGAAGGTCAGCGTAATGCCGAGTGCTAGCGAAGAATACAAAAATGTGTTTTTGCTGCTCATGGATGTTTGCTCGCATCAGATGAATTGAAAGAATACCGTGCCGACGGTTTTCATGGTCTTTCAAAGCATGCAGTATTTTTATTACCAGCTAATGACGAGGCGATAATTAAAAAATTCCATTTAAGACTAGCGGGAGTATCTGCGCAGAAAATTACTATTATGCTTTAATTTCTAGTATTATCAATAATATACAAATGCGCTACTCGATACTTATGTGGACAAAACAGTGCTTTCCACTGCTATCATAAAATATTGTTTTATATGAAAATATTATTTTATGGCTATTTACACCGTTTAAATATTCCAGTTAGTCCTAATAGTGGGCTATCGATTAATAGCCGGCTTCTTTTTGGTGTCGAAAAGCAAGGACGTAAACCATATTGGATTCTAAGTTATATCGATACAAGGCCACATAGCCGGCATCACCAAATTCTATGAGCAGCTCGCGTAACTCAGGCACATCGTCGAATGGGCGACCGAGCTCGGGATCTGACTCCAAAAATTCAAAGGTACGCGCAATGACTTGACCGGCTCGACGCGCGGCGCGTGGATTTTTTTCGGCCAAAAATTGACGGCAACGTTCTAATCCTTCTGCAGCAGTAGCCGTAATGATTAATCGTGGCACTTAGGTATATCCACTTCTTGATCAGTACCCCATGTCGTTAGCCAATCACGCACTTCTTGGCCGGTAAGGTGTTGCCCTGTTTCCTGATAAGCTTTCCAGGAACTCAGCGCTTCCTGTTTGAAGTTTTCTTTAGCTTCTTCACGATTGACATAATCAGTGATCGCTTCGCGCATAATCCAATGTGGCGAACGACTTCTCAGGTTGGCAAGATTTTGAATTCTATTTTTTAAGCCATCATCGATTTTGATTGATGTTGCCATAGCAAAGCCCTCATATTAAAAGGTAGTACTTATAACTACTATAGCAGACTCAACTTTCGCATGAAGGTTAGTTCGTCATTCCACAGCACAATCAGTTTTAAAAAGTCACTGACATCGACTTTGACAATCCGCTGAGATTGACGTCCGAAATCGACCGGTTTCGGACATGGCTTAAAAAATATGTACTAAAGTAGGCAAAACGGCTTTCGTACATGTGTTATAATTCGTACATCCTTTTCGGACGGAATTAGCGCATGTCACGCGTCTTTGCTTACTGTCGAGTGTCGACCACGGACCAGACTACCCAAAATCAAAGCTTGGAAATTCAATCTGCTGGTTTTGCCATTCAGCCGCATCGTTTAATTGAAGAAAGCATCAGCGGTTCAGTCGCGGCGAAAGAACGACCCGGCTTTAATAAACTGATCGAGCGGCTGGAAGCGGGCGATGTGTTGGTGGTGACCAAACTGGATCGGCTTGGTCGTAACGCCATGGATGTCAGAGCCACGGTCGAGCACCTTTCTGATTCCGGGGTGCGGGTCCATTGTTTGGCGTTAGGCGGGGTTGATCTGACCAGTTCTGCCGGCAAGATGACTATGCAGGTAATCGCAGCGGTCGCTGAGTTTGAGCGTGACCTGTTGATTGAGCGAACCCAAGCGGGCATTAGTCGCGCGAAGGCAGCGGGTAAACAGTTTGGCA
>NZ_LUUI01000161.1 GCF_001644015.1 Methylomonas lenta | reverse complement strand
TTGGTGCGGGTGTTGTTGCTTCAATTATTGAGTAAAAAAGATGGCTAATCAAACAATCCGAATCCAATTGAAAGCATTTGATCACAAATTGATCGATCAATCGGCGGGTGAAATTGTTGAGACAGCGAAAAGAACAGGAGCACAAGTAAAAGGTCCTATTCCGCTGCCAACTAGAAAAGAACGCTTTACTATACTGATTTCACCGCACGTTAATAAAGACGCGCGTGATCAGTATGAGTTGAGAACTTATAAAAGGTTGCTTGATATTGTAGAGCCTACCGAAAAAACCGTTGACGCATTGATGAAGTTGGATCTTGCGGCTGGGGTTGATGTTCAAATTAAGCTTAAATAATAGCTAGAAAATAATTAGAGGAATTGGCAGATGTCAATAGGTCTTGTTGGTCGTAAATGTGGTATGACCCGTATATTTTGTGAAGATGGTACATCAGTGCCAGTTACAGTGTTGCATATCGATTCAAATCGTGTCATTCAAGTAAAAGATGTTGAAAACGATGGCTATCGGGCGATTCAGGTAGCGGCAGGTGATGTAAAGTCTTCGAAAGTTAGCAAAGCAATGGCAGGGCACTATGCTGCGGCAAATGTGACTGCTGGACGTGGCTTGTGGGAATTCAGATTGAAAGACGATGAAGGCGTTGAATTGTCTGCTGGTTCAGAGCTGAGTGTAAATGTTTTTGAAGCTGGTCAAATTATTGATGTATCAGGTACTAGTATTGGTAAAGGTTTTGCCGGTACTGTTAAACGATATAATTTCAGCATGCAAGACGCAACCCATGGTAATTCGCGTTCTCACAGGGTGCCAGGTTCGACGGGTATGAACCAAACGCCGGGTCGCGTATTTAAAGGTAAAAAAATGTGCGGGCATATGGGGGCGGTGAAAACCACTACTCAAAATCTAACTATCCATGCTGTAGATGCAGATAGAAACTTGATTTTGGTTAAAGGTGCTGTTCCTGGTGCTAAGGGAGGTGATGTTATCATTACCCCGGCAGTGAAAATGAAAAATAAAGGTTAAGATATGACTCTGCAAATACCTGCAATCAGCAATCAGAGCTCTGCATTGAGTGTTTCTGAATCTGTGTTTGGACAGGACTTTAATGAAACATTAGTCCACCAGTTAGTTGTCAAATATATGGCAGCAGCAAGAGCCGGCACAAAAGCACAAAAAAATCGTTCTGCAGTGAGTGGTGGCGGAGCAAAACCTTTTCGACAAAAAGGTACGGGGCGTGCGAGAGCGGGCACCACTAGAAGTCCAATTTGGCGTACTGGTGGGGTTACTTTTGCTGCTCAACCTAGATCATATGATCAAAAGTTAAATAAAAAAATGTACAAAGTTGGTGTGCGTTCAATTTTTTCAGAATTGTTAAGACAAGAAAGAATCGCTATCTGCGATGATATTTTGCCGAATACACCTAAAACGAAAGAATTTTTAGCAAAAATAAAAGACATCGATGCTAAGCGTATATTGATTGTCATTGATGAGCTAAATGAGAATCTTATTTTAGCGGCAAGAAATTTACCTTACATTGCAGTGGTTACTTCAACCAGTGTTGATCCAGTATCTTTAGTCTCGGCTGATATGGTAATTGCAACTACTGCCGCTTTAAAACTTATTGAGGAGCGCTTAGCATGAGCATTCAACAAGTTAAATTGGCAGGTGTTTTGACATCGCCAATTATTTCAGAAAAAAGTGCAACTGTTGCAGATACAAGCAATCAATTTGTATTTAAAGTGACAAAGTCAGCAACAAAATTACAGGTGAAGAACGCTGTTGAGTTGATGTTCGATGTGAAAGTCGACTCCGTACGCGTACTTAATGTTAAGGGTAAAGTTAAGCGTTTTGGACGTTCATTGGGTAAGCGATCAGACTGGAAAAAGGCATATGTCAAATTGCAGTCTGGTTATAGCATTGAATTAGCAACAGCATAAGTTAAAGGTCAATAGGAGCGGTAGGGCAGCATGGCTATTCTAAAATCAAAACCGACATCTCCGGGTTCTCGGTTTGTAGTGCGCGTACAAAATAATGATTTGCATAAGGGTAAGCCATTTGCGCAACTACTGGACAAAAACAGTAGATCTGGCGGTCGTAATAATACTGGTCGTATAACTACCAGGCATATTGGTGGTGGGCATAAAAAGTTCTATCGAATTATTGACTTTAAGCGCAATAAAATTGATATCCCTGGCGTTATTGAAAGATTGGAATACGATCCGAATAGAACGGCAAACATTGCCTTAATCTTGTATAAAGATGGCGAGAGAAAATACATCATTGCACCAAAGGGCGCGATCGTTGGTCAGGAGATTTTAAGCGGTGAAGTTACACCGGTAAAACCTGGAAACTGCATGCCATTGCGTAATATGCCATTGGGTGCAACAGTACATTGTGTGGAGCTTAAGCCAGGCAAAGGTGCTCAAATTGCACGTAGCGCCGGCACTTCAGTACAATTAGTTGCAAAAGATGGTGCCTACGTAACGATTAGGTTACGTTCAGGTGAAATGCGCAAGGTTATGGCTGATTGTAAAGGTGTTGTTGGTGAGGTATCAAACTCAGAGCATAACCTTATTTCCTTGGGTAAAGCAGGCGCTAAGCGCTGGAGAGGAGTGCGACCAACTGTAAGAGGTGTCGCTATGAACCCTGTAGATCATCCTCATGGTGGTGGTGAAGGTAGAACTTCTGGTGGTAGACATCCTGTATCACCTTGGGGTACACCAGCAAAAGGTTACAAAACTCGTAAAAATAAACGTACTAACAATATGATTGTTAGACGCCGTAAGCAAAAATAAGAGGTATTACTCGTGCCGCGTTCAATTAAAAAAGGTCCATTTATTGATCATCACCTGCTGAAGAAAGTTGAAGAAGCGGTGAGAGTAAATAATCGGAAACCGATTAAAACTTGGTCAAGAAGATCCATGATTAGTCCTGATATGTTGGGTCTGACCATAGCTGTGCACAATGGCAAGCAGCATGTTCCCGTTTTGATCTCAGAAAACATGGTTGGTCATAAGTTAGGTGAATTTTCTCCTACAAGAACTTATAAAGGCCATATTGTAGATAAGAAATCAAGATAGGAGTAGATATGGAAATTTCAGCAAAATTAAGTAATGCGCCTTTATCGGCACAAAAAGCAAGATTAGTTGGTGATCAAATACGTGGGCTACCCGTTGATAAAGCCCTAAATATCCTGACTTTCAGTTCAAAAAAAGCGGCAGGTATCATTAAAAAAGTTTTAGAGTCGGCAATTGCGAATGCAGAGCACAATGAAAGTGCGGATGTAGATGAATTAAAAGTATCTACAGTGTTTGTAAACGAAGCTAGAACATTAAAAAGAATTAGTGCTAGAGCGAAAGGCCGCGCTAATCACATTTTAAAAAGAACTTGTCATATAACAATTAAAGTAGCTGAAAGCTGAGAGGTATAAAATGGGTCAAAAGGTTCATCCCACGGGCATACGTCTCGGGATAGTTAAAGATTGGACTTCTAGATGGTATGCAAATAGCCAGAACTATCCTGTTCTCTTGCTGCAGGATTTAAAGGTTCGTGAATACATAAGAAAAAAATTGGCGCATGCTTCTGTGAGTAGAATCCAGATCAACCGTCCTGCCAATAACGCAAATATAACTGTACATACCGCTCGTCCAGGCATCGTTATAGGAAAAAAAGGCGAGGATATTGATGTTTTGAGACAAAAAATCTCAGCCATTATGGGTGTGCCAGTTCAAGTAAATGTTGAAGAAATAAGAAAACCTGAGCTTGATGCTTACCTGGTTGCAGAAAGCATCGCTCAGCAGCTTGAAAAACGTATTATGTATCGCAGAGCTATGAAACGTGCGGTTACAAATACTATGCGTTTAGGTGCTGAAGGCATCAAAATTACAGTCGGTGGTCGACTCAACGGTGCAGAAATTGCCCGCACGGAATGGTATAGAGAAGGTAGGGTACCTCTGCATACACTACGTGCTGATATCGACTACGGTACTGCCGAGGCCAAAACTACATACGGTATTATTGGTATTAAGGTTTGGATTTTCAAAGGTGAAGTATTTGATGTTGATGCTCATACTGCCTCATTGAACTCTGATTCTAAAAAATAGTTGAAGGAATAAGACAATGCTTCAGCCAAAAAGAACAAAATTTAGAAAACAACATACTGGAAGAAATAACGGTACTGCGCTTCGCGGTTCATCCGTTAGTTTCGGTGAGTATGGTTTAAAATCGGTAAGTCGTGGTAGAATGACCGCCCGTCAAATAGAGGCAGCGCGTAGAGCGATTAGTCGACATGTAAAACGGGGCGGTAAAATCTGGATTCGGGTATTCCCTGACAAGCCAATCACGAAAAAACCATTAGAAGTTCGTATGGGTAAAGGTAAGGGTAGCGTTGAATACTGGGTAGCGCAAATTAAACCTGGAACTATGTTATTCGAGATTGAAGGCGTATCAGAAGAATTAGCCCGTGAAGCTTTCACCTTGGCTGCTGCTAAGCTTCCAGTCAAAACAACCTTTTCTGCACGGACCATAATGTAATGAAAGCTACAGAATTAAGAAGTAAAACAAAAGAAGAGTTATTAGGCAGTCTTTTGGAACTTGCACGTGAGCAGTTCAACCTGAGAATGCAAAAAGGCACAGGTCAACTTGTTAAGTCCAGTCAAGTAAAACAAGTAAGGCGAGATATTGCCAGGATTAATACTGTTTTAAGTGAAATGGCGAGAGTCTAAGATGAATGAAAATACTGCGAAAATCCGTACCGTTACTGGTCGTGTTGTAAGTAATAAAATGGATAAAAGTGTCTCTGTTTTAGTGGAGCGCTTAGTTAAGCATCCTGTCTATGGTAAATATATCAAGCGCTCAACAAAGCTCTTGGTTCATGATGAGAATAATCAATGTCAAGAAGGTGATATCGTATCGATTACCTCTTGCAGACCATTTTCAAAAAACAAGACATTCAAATTAGTAGAAGTATTAAACGCTTCTAATAAGTAATTAAACATATAGTTGGGAATTTAAAATGATTCAGATGCAAACTAGCCTTGACGTTGCCGATAATAGCGGTGCAAAAAAGGTCATGTGTATCAAAGTATTGGGTGGGTCACACAGACGCTACGCTGGGATTGGCGATATAATAAAGGTAAGCATTAAAGATGCGATGCCTCGCACCCGGGTAAAAAAAGGCGATGTATACAATGCTTTAGTAGTAAGAACCCGCAAAGGTATTCGTAGAGCTGACGGATCTATCATTAGATTCGATGGTAATGCAGCAGTTATTTTAAATAACCAACTTCAACCACTTGGCACCCGTATATTTGGGCCAGTAACGAGAGAATTAAGAGGTGATAAATTTATGAAAATTATCTCTCTCGCTCCTGAAGTTCTTTAAATATTAGGTGCCAATATGCAGAAAATAAAACAAGGCGATGAAATAATCGTTATTGTAGGGAAAGATAAAGGAAAGTTAGGGAAAGTCAGTAAAATTGTAAACGAACAGAAAATATTAGTTGAAGGCATAAACACAGTGAAAAAACACCAAAAAGGCAACCCGAATATGGGTGTGTCTGGTGGCATTGTGGATAAAAATATGCCCATTGATATTTCTAACGTGGCTTTATTCAATCCTAAGACTAAAAAAGCAGATCGTGTTGGGTTTAGAATTCTGGAAGATGGAAAAAAAGTCAGATTTTTTAAATCAACAAATGATGTTGTCGGTCTATAAGGTAATATTGCTATGGCAAGACTAGAAGCTAAATATAAAAATGAAATTGTTCCAGTTATGCTGGAGAAATTTGCTTATAAATCAATTATGCAAGTGCCAAAACTGACAAAAATAACCATTAATATGGGTGTTGGTGAAGCAATTGCAGATAAAAAGATTTTGCAGTCTGCAATTGCAGATATGGAAAAAATCGCAGGCCAAAAAGCCGTTGTAACTCTGTCAAGAAAATCAATAGCTGGATTTAAAATTCGTGATGATATGCCGATTGGCTGCAAAGTTACATTGCGCGGCGCGAAAATGTATGAATTTTTTGATCGTCTGATTACAATCGCAATTCCTCGAATTCGTGACTTTAGAGGCATGAGCCCTAAAAGTTTTGATGGTCGTGGAAACTATTCTATGGGTGTTAAAGAGCAGATTATCTTCCCCGAGATAGACTACGATAAAATTGATGCGCTTCGTGGTATGGATATTTGTATCACAACGACAGCTAGTACCGATGATGAAGGTTTAGCGTTGTTAAAGCAATTCAATTTTCCATTCAAGAATTAAGGGCGAAGAATATGGCCAAGAAATCTATGATTGCTCGTGAAGTTAAGCGCGCAAAACTAATAAAAAAATACCAAACAAAAAGGGATGTCTTAAAAGAAGCAATTAGATCACCTAATACATCTTTTGAAGATAGAGAAAATGCTCAACTCCAACTACAAAAGTTGCCAAGAGACTCTAGTAAATCAAGATTACGTAATAGATGTAATTTGACAGGTCGCCCACACGGTTACTACCGTAAATTTGGCTTGAGTCGCAATAAGTTAAGAGAAGCAACAATGCGCGGCGACGTGCCTGGTGTCACTAAGGCTAGCTGGTAATATTGTTCCTTACGTATTTGGAGTTATAAAATGAGTATGACAGATCCAATTGCAGATATGCTGACCAGAATAAGAAACGGTCAATCTGCAGGTAAAAAAAATGTGAAGATGCCTTCTTCGAAACTTAAGATGGCAATCGCTAAGGTTTTAAAAGAAGAGGGTTATATTTCTGACTTTAAAACTGAAGCCAATGGCAATCATATGGAAATGACTGTTGATTTAAAATATTTCAATGGTGTGCCGGTTATTGATAAGGTTAAACGTGTAAGCCGACCTGGTTTGCGTATCTACAAGTCCAAAGATGAATTGCCTAAAGTTTTAGGTGGATTGGGTATCGCAATTGTTTCAACCTCCAACGGTGTTATGACAGATCGAGCTGCGCGTGCAAATGGGCACGGTGGTGAAGTGATATGCACTGTTTGCTAAAAGTTGAGGAGATATTATGTCACGAGTAGCAAATGCGCCTATCACCGTACCATCAGGTGTAGATGTCAAGTTAGACGGTAGCAGGATGGTTGTTAAAGGTAAGCTAGGTGAATTGAGTTTTGGTTTACATGAAGCTATCAAATTAGACATACAGCCTGATGAAATTAAAGTTAGCTGGGATTCTGAATCGAAAAACGCCAAAGCTTACGCTGGTACTGCGCGAGCATCAATTAACAACATGGTTAAAGGTGTTTCTGAAGGGTTCGTCAAAAAAATGCTTCTTGTAGGTGTTGGTTATAGAGCTCAAGTTAAAGATAATTTATTAACACTTTCCTTGGGTTACTCAAATCCTGTTGAGTATGTAGTTCCAGAAGGTGTTGTGGTCGAACTAGCATCTCAAACAGAATTGCACGTAAAAGGCAGCGACAAACAAAAAGTCGGTCAAGTTGCCTCAGAAATCCGCGCTTTTCGTCCACCTGAGCCATATAAGGGTAAAGGTGTAAGGCTTGCTGATGAATATGTCGCCCGTAAAGAAGCTAAGAAGAAATAGGTAACTAGATGGATAAGAAGTCAGCCCGATTAAAAAGAGCTTTGAAATTGCGTTGCAAAATCAAAAAATTCGAAGTTAATAGATTAACAATCCACAGAACATCTCAGCATATATATGCGCAGGTTTTAAGTGTGGATGGTCAGTCTACTCTTGCATCTGCTTCTACCGTGCAAGCTGATATTAAAAGTGCTTTAAAAAACACTAGTAATATTAGCGCCGCTACAGAAGTAGGTAAAAAGATTGCGGAAATCGCACTTGCTGCCGGTGTAACAGAAGTAGCATTTGACCGATCAGGTTTTAAATATCATGGCCGCGTAAAAGCACTCGCAGATGCTGCACGTGAAGCTGGATTGAAGTTTTAGGGGAATAGAATGGCAACAGCACCAGCTCAAGGTAGTACAGACGGTTTACAAGAAAAACTTGTATCCGTAAGACGCGTAGCAAAAGTTGTTAAAGGTGGTAGGGTTTTCGGTTTTGCTGCTCTGACAGTTGTTGGAGATGGCGAAGGTCGTGTTGGATATGGGGTTTCTAAAGCTCGTGAAGTTCCTGTGGCAATTCAAAAGTCACTTGAACAGGCAAGAAAAAATATGCGAAAAGTCGCTCTTAAGGGCGGTACATTGCAATATTCAGTAATGTCGGATACAGGGGCAGCAAAAGTTTACATGCAGCCTGCTTCAGATGGTACAGGTATTATTGCTGGTGGTGCGATGAGAGCTGTGTTTGAAGTTGTTGGTGTGCACAATGTTCTTGCTAAGTGTATTGGAACTAATAACCCAATTAACGTGGTTAGAGCAACAATCAACGGTTTGACCTCAATGCGTGATGCAAAGCAAATTGCCTCCAAGCGTGGCCTAACTGTTGAACAAATTACAGGATAAGTTGACATGACCTCCAAATTATTAAATGTAATGATGACTAAAAGCAAAATTGGTCGCTTAAAAAGTCATCAACAATGTTTAAAGGGCTTAGGTCTGCGTAAAATTCGGCACTCAGTGCAGGTTGCAGACACACCTGAAAATCGTGGAATGATTAATAAAGTTGCATATATGCTAAAAGTTGAGGAAGTTTAATGTACCTTAATACTATCCAGTCTACATACGGCACTAGAAAAAAACCAAAAAGAGTCGGCCGAGGCATTGGCTCAACAGATGGTAAAACATGTGGTAGAGGCCATAAAGGTCAAAAATCTCGCAGTGGTGGATTTCATAAAGTTGGCTTTGAAGGTGGTCAAATGCCGCTACAAAGAAGACTGCCTAAAGTGGGATTCTCCTCCAGAATCAAAAAATTCAGTGCAGAAGTTAGATTAAGCGAACTTAACTCGATTAACAGCGATGTAATTGATTTACAAGTCTTAATTGATAGCAATGTAATTCCTGCTTACTCTAAAAAAGTAAAGTTAATCATGTCAGGCGAGATTACAAAAGCTGTCAACTTGAAAGGCATTCTTGTAACGCCAGGTGCACGTTCACAAATTGAAGCTGCTGGCGGAAAAGTAGAGGCTTAAGTGAGTACTAAAGGGTATGATGTTCCAGCTGGAAAATTCCGGTTTGGAGAATTAAAGTCTAGGTTGTTATTTGTTCTTGGTGCCTTTGTTGTTTACAGGGTTGGAGCACATATTCCGGTACCAGGTATTGATCCAAATGCCTTGGCAGCAATGTTTGCTCAACAATCCGGATCCATATTAGATATGTTTAATATGTTCTCTGGTGGTGCCTTGATGCGGTTGAGTATATTTGCTCTAGGGATCATGCCATATATCTCAGCATCTATCATCATGCAATTGATGACCATTGTGATCCCTGCTATGGAGCAAATGAAAAAGGAAGGCGAGTCTGGTCGACGGAAAATTACTCAATTTACCCGTTACGGTACCGTTGTCCTTGCGATGTTTCAATCCATAGGTATTTCTATGGCATTGCAGAATCAAACAGCTGGTGGTCTTGCGGTAGTTATTAACCCCGGTTTAGCTTTTGTTGTAGTCACTACTTTATCGCTTGTCACTGGGACAATCTTCCTGATGTGGTTAGGTGAGCAAGTTACTGAACGTGGTATAGGTAATGGCATTTCACTTATTATCTTTGCAGGTATCGTTTCAGGCTTGCCATCGGCAATTGGTGGTACGTTAGAGCTTGCTAGAACCGGTGAAATGAATGGTGCATTCATAGTTTTGTTATTTGCTATTTCAATTGTAGTAACTGGTATCGTTGTATTTGTAGAGCGAGCGCAACGACGAATTACTATTAATTATCCTAAGCGTCAGCAAGGTAATAAAGTTTATGCCGGTCAAAGTTCTTTTTTACCGCTTAAACTGAACATGGCTGGGGTTATTCCGCCCATTTTTGCTTCCAGCATAATCTTGTTTCCTGCTACAATTGCTGGTTGGTTTGGTAACGTAGAGGGATTTACCTGGTTGCAAGACATATCTACGGTTTTGTCACCTGGTCAACCTGTGTATGTAATGTTTTATGCGCTTGCAATTGTTTTTTTCTGCTTTTTCTATACAGCTCTTGTTTTTAACTCTAAAGAAACTGCTGAAAACTTAAAAAAATCTGGTGCGTATCTACCTGGAATTAGACCTGGCGTCCAAACTACAGCATATATTGATAAGGTAATGACTCGCTTAACCATGGTGGGGGCTGTTTATATAACCTTGATTTGCTTGTTGCCTGAGTTTTTAATCGTTTACTGGAATGTGCCTTTTGCATTCGGTGGAACGTCATTGCTGATTATAGTAGTTGTTGTTATGGATTTTATTTCTCAGATGCAAACTCACCTTATGTCTCAGCAGTATGAAGGCTTGATGAAAAAAGCTAATCTAAAAAGAACATAAATAATATTTACTAGGAGATTATCGTGAAAGTTCGTGCATCAATAAAACCAATTTGCAAAAATTGTAAAATCGTCAAAAGAAGTGGTGTTGTTAGAGTCATTTGCAAAGATGGCCGCCACAAACAACGTCAAGGTTAATTTTGTTCTTTAAAAGAATGATGTTATAATTATTAATTAACTTTAGATTCAAATTTTAGGAGTATCTGGATGGCTCGTATAGCCGGTATTAACGTAGCTGATCATAAGCACGCAGAGATTGCATTGACTGCTATATACGGGATTGGTAGGCAAACAGCAAAGCTTATCTGCGCTAAGGTTGGTATACAAACTACCGTAAAGATCAAGGATTTGTCTGAAGATCAAGTGGAGTCTATTCGTAAAGTAATCTCGGCAATGACTGTTGAAGGTGATCTTCGCAGAGAGGTTTCAATGAATATTAAGCGTTTGATGGATCTTGGTTGCTATCGAGGTATCAGACATAGAAGAGGTCTACCTCTTAGAGGTCAGAGGACCAGAACGAATGCAAGGACTCGTAAAGGCCCTCGAAAACCAGTTACTAAATAAAGTTTAAAAGGCAAGTTAATGGCAACCCAAAATCGTGTAAAAAAACGTATTAAGAAAGAAGTGGCTGATGGCATAGCCCACGTTCATGCTTCTTTTAATAACACCATTGTGACTATCACTGATAGAAAAGGGAATGCGCTTTCATGGGCAACCTCTGGTGGTTCAGGATTCCGTGGCTCTAGAAAAAGCACGCCTTTCGCTGCACAAGTAGCCGCGGAAAGAGCAGGCTTAGTTGCACAAGAATATGGCATGAAAAACCTTGATGTTATGATTAAAGGTCCAGGGCCAGGCAGGGAGTCTGCAGTTAGGTCTTTAAATAATCTAGGTTTTAAGATTTCAAATATTGTGGATGTCACACCGATTCCACATAATGGTTGCCGCCCGCCTAAAAAGCGTCGCGTTTAAGGTTTTGGAGTAAAAAATGGCAAGATATATCGGACCCTCATGTAAATTAAGTCGTAGAGAAGGAACTGACTTATTCTTAAAAAGCAGGGGTAAATCATTAGAAAGTAAGTGTAAACTTGACCAAAGACCTGGTCAGCATGGTGCTAAACGTACCCGTAACTCTGATTATGCATTACAGTTAAGAGCCAAGCAACGTTTACGTCGTATTTACGGTGTTTTAGAAAAGCAATTTAGAAACTACTATAAAGCAGCGGATTTGCAGAAAGGTGCAACCGGTCAAAACCTGCTTAATTATCTTGAGTCAAGACTCGATAATGTTGTTTATAGAATGGGTTTCGCATCTACACGTGCTGAAGCGAGACAGTTGGTTTCGCACAAGTCTATACTTGTAAACGACAGCCTTAATAACATTCCTTCTTATCAGGTTATTGTTGGTGATAAAGTTAGCATTCGTGAGAAAGCTAAAAGTCAGCAACGAGTAAAAGAAGCCCTGACTGTTGCAGAGCAATATGGACTTCCACAATGGATGGAAGTAAATGCCAAAGATATGAGTGGTGTTTTCAAGTCCCTACCTGATCGTGCCGACCTTGGCTCTGAGATTAATGAGCAGTTAGTTGTCGAGCTCTATTCTAAATAATTGATTTTAACTAATAATATGCAGAGTTCTATAGCAGGTTTGTTAAAGCCAAAACTAGTTGAGGTAGTGAGCCATTCAGCAAACCACTCAAGAATTGTAATTGAACCGCTTGAAAGAGGTTATGGTCATTCTCTCGGAAATGCTTTACGTCGCGTAATGCTTTCTTCTATCCCGGGTTGTGCTGTAACAGAAGTTTCAATTGCTGGTGTCTTACATGAATTTACCACTATTGAAGGTGTTCAAGAGGATGTCATAGACATTCTACTGAATCTGAAAAAGCTTTCTGTTATTTTGCATAATAAGGATGAAGTTACTTTATCACTTGTTAAATCAACCATTGGTAGCGTTACAGCAGCCGATATTGAAACAACAAGTAATGTTGAAATTGTTAATCCTGATTTAGTTATTGCAAATTTAACCCAAGATAAACCCTTTGATATCAAAATCAAGATAGAAAGAGGTAGGGGTTATGTTCCTGCATCTGTTCGTAAAGAACAAATTGAAGATACTCCAGTTGGGGTATTGTTCATCGATGCTGCTTTCAGTCCTATCGTCAAGGTTGCATATCACGTTGAGACTACTCGCGTAGAGCAACGCACTAATCTTGATAAGCTAGTGGTTGAACTTGAAACTAACGGCACTGTTGATCCAGAAGAAGTTATTAAGTTAGCAGCTTCGATTTTACATGATCAGCTTTCAGTGTTTGTTGATTTTGAGAAAGTAAAAGAGCAAGCACTTGAAGACGAAGTTATCGAAGAGGAAACCTTTGATCCAATTTTGCTAAGACCTGTTGATGATCTTGAGTTAACGGTACGCTCTGCTAATTGCCTTAAAGCGGAAAATATTTTCTATATAGGCGATTTGATTCAAAGAACTGAAGTTGAGCTGTTAAGAACTCCAAATTTGGGTAAAAAGTCGCTTACAGAAATAAAAGACATACTTGCAATTAAAGGCTTATCTTTGGGAATGAGACTCGAAAACTGGCCGCCAGAAAATCTTGTTGATCAATCCCAAATCGGTATTTAATATTTAAGGCTATTTAAAATGAGACATCGTAAATCAGGCAGACAACTTAATAAAAATAGTAGCCATAGAAAAGCTCTATTTGGAAATATGACTTGTTCTTTGTTCAAGCATGAATTAATAAAAACAACTCTGCCAAAAGCGAAAGAATTGCGCAGGATTGCTGAGCCACTTATTACCTTATCAAAAGAAGATTCAGTTGCTAAAAGACGAATTGCATTTTCTAGATTAGGTGATCGTGAAACAGTAACTAAATTATTTAATGAATTAGGCCCACGTTATCAAGAAAGACAGGGCGGTTATTTAAGAATTATTAAATGCGGTTTCAGACCAGGTGATGATGCACCTATGGCTTATGTTGAATTAGTTGACAGAGCATAATTATTTATAATTTGCTGGTGTAGCTCAGTTGGTAGAGCAGCTGATTTGTAATCAGCCGGTCGCGGGTTCGAGTCCCATCACCAGCTCCATATAAATTAAGGGTTTAGTTAGAGATAACTAAACCCTTTTTTTATTCAGCACAAACTTTCCGGTTGAATTAACGCTGACTAGCATCCGGTTTTATAGGGTAGTTATGAAAAAAGCCGGAAATTCCGGCTTTTTTATTACAGGATTATTTCAGCATATCCAATGCTTTTCCTGTGGCTTTTTCTGTTGCTTTACTTTTAACGGCTTCTATTGCTTCATCAGTCGTGGATGGCAGAGTGTTCATTGCAGGTGCCGTTTCGGTAGCCTTATCTGCTGCAGCATCTTTAACCGCTTCTTTCGTTGTGCTGGTTGCCGTTGCGGGTGCTGGGGCAACTTCAGGTTTAACTGCTTCTACTTTGGGTGCGATACCAGTTGTTTCAGTTTTAGGTGCTACATCAGCTGTACTCGGAGTAGCTGGTTCAACCTTAGGTGCAGCAACTGCTGCTTTGGTCGCCCCTTTAACAGATTTGGCGGTATCAACTGCTTCACTAGCTGCTTTCACATTTTTAACTGCGCCGGGAGCAACCGTAGTTGCTTTGTCTTTTATTAATTCTGTTCCAGTTGCTTCCAACAAAGAAGATCCAGCCAATACCGTGCTAGAAGCAAACAACAATGTAGTGAATATAATAGTTGTATTTTTCATGAATAATTCCTGGTGTTATTAATATAAGTGCCACTACAGGGTACCGTAAGTAATCTTAACTAAGCATTAAGATACAACTTGTTTTGCTATGCGCTCTAAGCTAGTGGTAACCAAGGTTTGAGCTCGAACCATATTAGCTGCTTCGGCGTAACAGCGTAATTCCGGAGCGTTGCCGGATGGGCGTAGATGTACGATTTCACCGTTTGCAAACGTCAAACGTAAACCATCAGTCACGTCTTTTTGCTGGATCGCACCTAGCTCTGAACCCCAAAGGCTTTTATAAGCCGAATCATCGTTTTGTAACTGTTCCAACAGGGCTCTGCTGGCGGCAACCGGAAAATCCTGTAAGCGATCACTAGCGGTATAGCGCTTTGGCAGGTTGTTGCTTAAGGTTGATAGCTTAACATTTTGCTGTTTGGCCATAGCTAACAAAACTAGAGCCGGTAAAACGGCATCGCGAGTGGGTAATGCGGTTAATATCTGATCTGCTACTCGTAAACCTTTGCCTGCCAAGAAGCCGCCATTGGCTTCAAAACCTGCCACACTTTGGCTTCCAGCTTGCTCGGCTTGCTCCATGCCGGCGATCACATAGGGCGAGCCGATACGTGTGCGCAGCACCTGTTGGAATAAACCTGAAGCTTCGATAGCCGTGTTGCAACTGACTGGAGTAACGACGGTATCTGCAACTAAAAATTGCGCGCATAACAAACCAACGATGTCGCCTCGCAACCAAGTACCGGTTTCATCGGCAATCAGCGGTCTGTCGCCGTCACCGTCGGTGGAAATGATCGCATCCAACTGATATTCTTGCGCCCAGGCCAAGCCACGTTGGCGGTCTTCTTCACTGACGGCTTCGGTGTCAATAGGCACAAATGTTTCGGTACGGGCTAAGCTAATCACCTCTGCACCCAAGCTGCTGAGTACCTCGCGTAAACAATCGCGGGCCACGCTGGAATGCTCGTAGATTCCAATCCGCCAGCCGCTTAACATGTCCGCTGCGAATAAGTCGGTATAACGATGATTGTATTGCCTTAACGCATCAGGGTTGAGAGTCGGCATGCTGCCATGGTCAATAATGTCATCTAATTCCACGGTGGCTTGCGAAATGGCGACTTCATCAGCTTTACTGATTTCACCTTCCGCCCGATAAAATTTGATGCCGTTACGGTCGAACGGAATGTGGCTGCCTGTCACCATAATCGCCGGTAGGTTGAGCGACATGGCATAAAAAGCCAGTGCCGGAGTAGGCAAAGCACCGCAAAACACGGCTTCACAACCGGCCTGATTTATCGCCGCTGCACAGGCACGAACGATGGCTGGACTGGAGGGACGCAGGTCCATGCCCAAGGCAATCTTTTGCCCCGGCTTGGTCAAGTTCAGACCGTGTAAAAAAGCTAAAGTGTAGGCTGCGCAAACCTGATCGGTCATTTGGTTGACCAGTCCGCGCGCACCGCTGGTACCGAATGCGACGCCGCTTTCGGACATCATATTTTGGATGTTGATTTTTGTCATAATGGAAATATCACTGAGTCAGAAAGTGTAAAAATTTCTGACAGTTTATAGCCTTGGGCAAAACCCTGCCACATCGGTTGTGGATGGTTGCGTCTGATAAGCGTGGTGGTGATTTAAAAGACGCCCTCCTTGGCGTCAAAACGGCATCGTAAAATAGTTGCCGTTAAAAGCATAGATTTATGCGATTTGTTTACGACGCGCTACGCCCAGCAAGCCTACTAAACCACTGCCAAACAGCCAAACAGCGGTCGGTACCGGAACTGAGGAAACCGGGCTTTGACTGTAAGCATAGGCTTGGGCGTACAGGTTGCCTGTCACAGTATGTATGCCGTCGCTGAAGATGGCCATGCTGAAGGTGCCGGATTGATTGAATGGGCCGTCATAAACTGTGTCTTGAAAGTAAGACGTATTGGCCGAACCGTTGTTGCCATTGCCGTCAGCGAAATAGCCCGAAACATAAATTTCAGAGTTGGCGTAATCACTGTCGTTATTACCTGTACTGGTGCCGGTGGCTGACCAGTCCAGGGTAATCAAGGCAATACCCTTGCCTGTCATCTGAAAATAGCCATTATTCATAGAGTAGGCATGCGCGTAATTGTAAGCGCTTAAGTTCGAACTGTTTGATTGGCTGGCGGCATACGCATTCAAATCGTCACTATCTCTCAGGCTGCTACTTTGCGCATATAGGGTCGAAGTGTTGGTCGAAAGAGTGCTGCTAAAGTCGGATGCAGTTTGATAGTCATACTGCGAATCGTAAGGGTCAGCCGTGTAAGCAGTGGAGGATACGCCATCGTATTCCTGAGTCCAAAGCAGATTGGGTGCGTTGGTATTGAAAGACATGTCAAAATATTGAATCGTCAAACTGTCCCAGTCGATATGCGCCGAGGCGGAAGACGATGCAGTTGCAGTTTGTGCGCTGCCGGCCAGGGCGGTTGTTAATGCGGCTAAGAGAATTTTTTTCGAAAAAACACTCATGTGTTGAAGCTCCATAAAAATACTTGGTTGGAATATCTCTCTTTAGATTGTGAGGCTATAAGAAATAGCCGGACTTACCAAGCCAAAAGTCAGGCAAGCGAAAATAGCAAAAAATAGGCCAATGAATATAATTCCTTTATGATCATGCTGTTATTTTGTTGCCATGCTAAATTTAAGCAGTTAACGCTGATAAAGTGTAAAAAATCCTGACAGTCTGTTTGGGCGTTAGAGTAATAGCTGCTTAGGATGGCATTTAGCTAAAAACTAGCAAGTGCTGTCGTCAGAATTGCTCAAGCCACTATCTAACGATTTTTATCCGCCTTTATTTGCCGGTCTGGGCTGGTTTCGGTTGTTTTTCGGCGACTGATGCTCGCTAAACGGAGTCGAAGCGGATACTACGTATTACGCCGTGTTGTTTGGTATTGATGTACCATCAGATACTCGGGAGGTTTTTATGGCAAGATTCGTAATGTAAAAAAATTCGACAGTTGGCTATCAAAACGGGTAGCAGGATTGCGCTAAACATGTGCCCCCTTTACAAACGAGGGGTGAATAGTTGTCTAACTCTGCACAATCCGAATTCCGGGAAGTTATTAGCGGTCAAATCATTAACGTTTACGGCCGCCGCCGAGTAACGAACCCAAAATGCCACGAATCAACTGTCTACCCACTTCGCTGCCTATGCTGCGGGCGGCGCTATTGGCGGCGGATTCGAGTACGCCTTGCCGCTTACCGCCGCGTGGGCCGGTACTGCCCAACAAAATCTCTGCCAGATCAAAGCCGCTGTCTGTGGTTTGTTGCTTGGCCGTTACAGATTGAGCTTGCTGGGTTGCTTGTGCGGCGCGGCCTTTCAAAATCTCGTACGCAGATTCACGATTGATCTGTTTTTCGTAATGGCCGTAAATCACCGAGTTTTCAATCGCTTGCCGGCGTTCGCTGTCACTGGCCGGGCCGATGCCGGAACAGGGCGGCTTGATCAATGCCCGCTCGACGGGTTGCGGTATGCCTTTTTCATCCAGAAACGACACCAGCGCCTCGCCGACGCCCAGTTCGGTAATGGCGGTTTCCACATCCAGTCCAGGGTTGCTTCTAAAGGTTTCTGCGGCGGCTTTGACGGCTTTTTGATCTCTTGGGGTAAACGCGCGCAAAGCATGTTGCACCCGGTTGCCGAGTTGTCCCAGAATTACATCCGGAATATCCAGCGGGTTTTGGCTGACGAAATATACGCCAACGGCTTTGGAGCGAATCAGCCGCACCACTTGTTCGATTTTTTGCAACAAGGCCGGTGGCGCATCGTTAAACAGTAAATGGGCTTCGTCGAAGAAAAATACCAGTTTGGGTTTGTCCAGATCGCCGGCTTCCGGCAGATTTTCGAACAGCTCGGACAGCAGCCAAAGCAACAAGGTGGCGTAGACGCGCGGCGAGTTGTATAGCGTGTCGGCGGCCAAAATGTTAATCACCCCGCGACCATCTTCGGTTTGCAGCAAGTCGTTAAAATCCAGCGCTGGCTCGCCGAACAGTTTTTCGCCGCCCTCGTGTTCCAGTTGCAACAAACCGCGCTGAATGGCGCCGACACTGGCGGCGGAAATGCTGCCGTACTCGCTACGTAGTTCAGATGAATTATCCGCAGCAAATTGCAGCATGGCCCGCAAGTCTTTCAAATCCAATAATAGCCAGCCGTTGTCATCGGCAATTTTAAAGGCGGCAGTCAATACGCCTGCCTGGGTATCGTTTAGATTCAGCATTCGGGCCAGTAGTAACGGCCCCATCTCTGAAATGGTGGAACGCAGGGGATGGCCTTTCTCGCCGAACACATCCCAAAACACGGTAGGTGCTGCGTGGTAATTAAAATCGGCAAGGCCCAATTCCTTGACTCGGGCTTCCACTTTACTGTTGCCGCCGCCCGCCCGGCAGATGCCGGATAAATCACCTTTCACGTCAGCCATGAACACCGGCACGCCGATGTTGGAAAAGCTTTCCGCCAGGGTTTGTAGGGTAATGGTTTTGCCGGTGCCTGTCGCGCCGGCAATCAGGCCGTGACGATTCGCCATGGCGGGTAAAATGCAGAGTTGGTCTGCTGCTGATTGGGCGATAACGAGCGGCTCTGTCATGATGATTTTCCTAAAAACCAATAAAATAAACAATGCAAACCATACCATGCTTGCACCGTATTGGCATCATGGAGACAGTCTAGCTCCTACCTGATTCAGGTTTAAGACATACCACCGATTGCGGAAGCTAAGCGGACTCTATGGAAAAACCGTACTTTCAGGTTTAGCCGTTTGCACACGATTCAGCTCAAAACATGGCATAGGCATAGGCTGGTAGTGTTGAAGTGTTTAAATTAAGCAGCCTGAAGAGAAAAATAGTCCAATTAATAACGACGCAAAAAGTCGACTTCTAAAGATCTTTCAGGACCGTCTTGCCTTTATCAATTTGTGCTTGGATGATATTTACCTCCAATTGCAAGGCTTTTTTCATCTCCACATCCTGGCAGGCGTTTAACATTTTTTTTATTTTGTTTTCTTTGACTTTCAACTTTTTGATAACACCTTCAATCTCCTCAAACCGCTTCTTTTTTTTCTTTTTATCGGCATTAAAAAAATCTTGTAATCGACTTAATAATTTAATTTTATTCATAGTCTAGTGCCGGCTTGGATTTAAGACTTCTAGAAGTTCGTGATCGGTCAAGGCTAATTCCTTCTCTGCCTTCACTGAATCAGTAGCATAGTTAATGAATACGGTTTCTGCCATGCTAAGCAGATTGCTCTGGATGTCATAGACATAGGCATTATCGTTCAGTAAAGATGTGCCCGCTTCGGCGCTTATTTTGTGTTCCCGGATCAGGTTTTCTATAATTTCGATAGCAGTCTGGCGTTGTTCCTTGATGCGCCCCTTAAGCATATCCATCGACAACAACGGTAATTCATCGACAACTTCGCTGTTTTTTATTTTCCCTAACTCGCGGATGACCATCGCCACCTGGTACCGTATACGATGATATTCATCAACCAAATAATGGTTGTAAGAGCGATTTTGCTTTAACAGGTTTTTCTGCAAATGCTTCACGCCTTTTACGGCTTCCACCAATTGCAGGTTGGCGTCGCGTAACCAGTGTAAGCGGCCTGATTGTTGCATTTCCCAGGTAAATCGCGCTTGGCTTACAAATTCGATAATTGCACTGTACAAACCTTTGATATTGCGTTCATAAGCCTCATCTATATCGTAATCCTTAATTACTGGATATTTGTTGATCACTTCATCGAGGTCTTGCTCGGAATATACATCACGCCTATGCAGGCCGATAGCTTTCAGAATGATATGGCTGGCATTCTCATATAAATGCCTGGTTTCTTGATATACCGACTCAACTGCCGTATCGGGATACTGCAGAGCGGATACTGTCAGAAAGCGCGGAAGATCGACAGTGGCCTTTTTTTCCTGCATCACTTTTTCAAGAAATCGAGCCATTGGCTCACACACTGGTAACATTATGATGACGCCTACCAGATTGAATACGGTATGAAACATGGCTAACTTCAAAGTGTAATCATCTGTGGCGATACCGGCATAGTGACAAAGAACATCAACCAACCAAACGAACTGGTCTAACAAAACGATCGCCAGTACCCCGGTAAATACATTGAACAGCACATGGGCCCCGGCCAAACGCTTACCCTTGATATTGGCACCTAAGGCACCCAAAATTGCGGTAATTGTAGTGCCTATATTGGAGCCTATCGCCAGCGCCAGTGCATTTTCATAGCTAATCTGTTGACTAGCAAGTGCTGCAATAATCAATACCATCGTTGCACCGCTGGCTTGAATGATCACAGTGATGACAATTCCAACCAGGACATAAGTCAACAAGCCGCGCATGCCGATCATGGCATATTGGCTTAGGTCTATATTCCCCTTGAAGGCATCAAAACCGTCTTTCATGTATTGGATGCCAAGAAACAAAAAGCCTAGGCCCAGCAGGATTTGACCTATGCCTTGCAGATTTTTCTGTTTGGTTAATTGCAATATGACGCCAAATACCAATAGCGGCATGGCATAGCCAGCAATATCGACCTTGAGGCCAAAGCCGGCTACTAACCATGCTCCAGTCGTAGTGCCAAGATTTGCACCAAATATAATGCCTATGCCCGCGGCTAAATCCAGTAAGCCAGCACTGATAAATGAGATAACTAGCACCGACAATAAAGAACTGGACTGCATCAAAGTGGTAGTGGTTATACCAAACAGCAAGCGTTTAATGGTGCTGTCAGTAGTATTACGAAGTATGCGTTCTAGCGTGCCACCGGTAAAAGCCTTAAAACCCTGTTGCAAAGACAGCATGCCGAACAAAAAAATCGCAATACCGGCAACTATGGTTTTAAAGTCCGCGCTTAGCCAGAAACCAAGCGCCAACAAGCCGAGAAGCAAAAAAAACAGGCTGTTTTTAATCATCTGATGTTTCCTTAACTTGCAGGATCCAATTGACCGCGCCATGGCTTACAACTAAGAAAGACCACGCGTGCATTGACCTTACGGAAGCGGGTGGTCAAAAAGCCCATAAATTGGCTGCTGACGCGATACGATAAGAGCCTCTTATATGAAACAGACGACGGTTATGGGTTATCCTTATTGGTGCGCTCAAGGCAACAGCATGCCGCGAATCGCAAAATAAATCAGACCCGCCATGACGCCCGATAGTGGGACTGTTATCAGCCATGCGGCAGCGATTCGATACAGATGTGAGCGCTTTACCAATTGTTGGCGGTAGACTTTTTGCAGGCTTTTCCGCTCCTGCCTGGTCAACAAGCTGGCTTCTTGCAGCTTCGCCTGTTGTTTCAACGATTTAAGCATCAAACCTTTTTCATCGATCGAAGCATTTCTGAACGCTTTTAAAAAAGCTTCAACTTGTTCGGGATCGCTGTTTTCATGATGAAGACTGATTTCTTCCATCCGCTTTGCGTTACTGTGTTTCAAATATTCCCTTAAGAAGCCAACACCAAACACCGCGCCGACAGCCGTATGAGTTGAACTTACCGGTAAACCCAATTGGCTGGCAAAGATAACGGTGATCGCCGCCGATAACGCGATGCAAAACGCGCGCATTTTGTCCAATTCGGTAATTTCGCTGCCAACGGTTTTAATCAATTTCGGGCCGTATAAAGCCAAACCGATAGAGATGCCCGTCGCACCGACCAGCATTACCCATAAAGGTATTGGCGCTTTGCTAGCGATACCGTGTTGAAGCACCGCGTCATTGATCGCAGCAAGCGGCCCTACCGCATTGGCGACGTCGTTAGCACCATGTGCGAAACTCAACAAAGCTGCCGAACAAATTAATGGCAACGTGAACAGGGTATTGACGCTTTCCTTGTTATCGGCCATTTGCATAGAACGGCGTCCGATGTTGTTTTTAACAATGAAATAGATGGTAGTTGCAATTGCTAAGCCGATGATGGTCGCCGTCGTGGTATCGATTTTCCAGACATGGGTGACGCCTTTTAACAGGATATAGACCGAAAAAGCCCAGCTCATGATTGCAATCAAAACTGGAACCACCCGCGTTGCGGCAGCCAGCATATCTTGCTGATAGGTGATTTTGCGTTTGATGATGAAAAGAAAAAGCGCGGCGAATATACCGCCCAACAGTGGAGAAATGACCCAGCTGGCTGCGATCTTGCCCATCACCGGCCAATTGGCGATATGTAAGCCACCGGCAGCCAAGCCCGCACCCAGTACGCCACCGACAATGGAGTGCGTAGTGGAAACCGGTGCATTCAAATAGGTGGCAATATTCAACCAAATCGCAGCCGCTAACAGTGCAGCCATCATCAGCCAAATAAAGGTATCGGAGTTGCCAAGCATATCGATTTTGATGATGTCGCTTTTGATCGTGCTAACCACGTCTCCGCCGGCGAGCAAGGCGCCCGAGGCTTCGAATATGGCGGCAATGACAATCGCACCGGCCATCGACAAAGCTTTGGAACCTACGGCTGGGCCCACATTATTAGCTACATCGTTGGCGCCAATGTTAAGCGCCATATAACCACCAAATACGGCCGCCGCAGTCAGTAAATAATGGCCTTCGAAAGCTTGTGTGCTTGCCGCGACATATAATAATACTGAAATGATAAAGATCAGCGACAAGCCTACCCTGAAAATTTCTTTTCTCGAGGTAAAACTGGCATCCGCGATTTGGTTAATGTCTTTTAGATCCACTCACCTACTCCATCCAGATAATGATTTAAACAACCATTTTAACCGAATGCAGCCAACTAGGTTGGGTGCGCTTTTTGTCCCTCGCTGATGAACTGGAATTAACCGAGTGCTGTACAGATAAGCGTTGCTGTCTCTAGCAAAATTTGTGGCTATTTTCCGTGAACATGGCTTTTGTGGGTTCAATGGTTTCTGGCACCACAATCACCTGAGCAAAGCCACCGCCGGGGGTACGGAAGTTGGTGGTTTGGCCTTGGTAAAGCCGGGCACAGGTGGACTGGATTTGGCCGTGGTATACGTAATTGCGCAAATCCAGTTTCAGTTCGATAGCTTGATTTCCCAGTTGCAATTGGCGTTCACTGGGTTGTACCAGGGTTTGCGCCACGTAATCTTTTTGCAGTATTTCGTTAAACACACGTTTGGTTAATTTGTCGCCGCGATAAGCCGCTTTACTTCCGTAGCCTTTGGCCGGTTTAAAAAATAGCTGTTTACGTTGTTGCCAGAGGCTTTCGGCGTCGTCTTGATTCACGAGAATGGTTTTGGCAATGCCGTCTAACAAAATGGCTTGCGTCGCGGTATCGACGCCGATGGCTTGTAAGGCTTCGGGGTCGGTCAAAAGGGCTAGATTGCGTTTGTCGGCATACAAAGCGTGATTTTGCGGGTGCGGGGTGACGGTAACCGCGCCGGCCAGATAGGCGTCCAGCAAGGTTTGCTGCTGCGGCTGCTCCAGGGCAAAATCAGTCAGGCGGTTATACACCAGGTCGATAACGGTTTCGCCATGCCATAGCTTTCCCTCCCGATAAGTCAGCTCGGCGGGATCGCAAATCACTGCATTGATTTGATGTTTGGCGAACAGGTTTTGAAACAACAGAAATTCAGGCAGCATGTATTGCTGTTGTGGCTGTTCGTCGACAATGGCGATGGTTCTCAAAGCTTGTAAATGACCTTCCAATCGCCATTCAGCCTGAAACATGTTGATAAAAGTCTGTTCTACCGTGGAGGTAGAGCTTGGAAAGTTCAGTTGGCAAGGGCAGTTGTCGCAGGTGTTGTGGGCCTTGCTAAGCAATAGATTGATCAAAGCACCACCGGCATTGCTGTTGATTTCGATCAGGCGTGGGCCGCTTTCGTCCAGGTGAAAATCGTAGCCCAAAAACACCCCGCGGGCCTTGGGGTGAAACCGGGCCGATTTTGGCGCGTAAGCCAATACGCGTTGCTGATAGGTTGGCATGGCGATGACGCGTTCTATGGCCGCTATGATGTCGCGCTGTTTTTGCAGGCTGCTTTCGGCTACAAACACTGCCACATCAGAAATAAAATGCGGTCTATCCTCAACAACCATTTGATAAAGGACTTCACCATCCGGTTGTGCCAATAATTCTTTTCGCAGCTGCTGCCGATTGAGTGATACGCAATGACAATCCTGATTGAGTTGTTCGGCACGTTGAAGGCCTAAGTGATTATCGAAAACTGTCATGCAGGAAAGAATACCGTATAAAAATAAAACCGCTGGCGCAGTAAATTGCAGCAGCGGTTATTAGTTGAGTTGGATGAAATCAGTCGCGGAAATTGTTGAATTGCAGGGGTTGGCCTACATCTTCGCTACGCAGCATTTGTATCACTTCTTGTAGGTCATCACGCTTTTTGCCTGTGACGCGCAATTTGTCGCCATTGATGGCCGCTTGCACCTTCATTTTTTTGTCTTTAATCAGTTTGACGATTTTTTTAGCCATATCGCTTTCTATGCCTTGCTTTAAGGCAATAGATTGTTGGGCGGTTTTACCGGTGTCCTGGATTTTACCGCTCTCCAGGCTGGCAAGGTCGATGCCGCGCTTACCCATTTTGGCATATAGAATCGGCAGCATTTGCTGCAGTTGGAAGGTTGATTCGGCTTTCATGATGATGTTGTCATCCTGCTTCTCGAAGCTGGCGTTACTGCCTTTGAAATCAAAGCGGGTGGTGACTTCTTTGTTAGCCTGGTCAATGGCATTGGACACTTCGTGACTGTCCAGTTCGGAGACGATATCGAAAGAGGGCATGGTCTTGATTTGTAAGTGGAAAAGGGCGGCTCACTATAATGGTGATACGGGCTGAATTCAACCTCTATTCTGCTAAGCGGCATTCTGAAGCCGATTAGGTTACACTGATTTGGTCGTATTTTAGTAACAGGTGGGGAGAAAATCATGAAACGTATATTAAAACAAAGCTTAGGTCTTACTTGTATTTTGCTGTTCAGTGGCGGGCTGCTGACCGGGTGTGATTCTAAGCCAAAATCGTCTAGCGGTACTATGGTCAGTGTGCAAAAGTATGAAAAAGTTAAGACTTTGCATGGCTTGGTGACAAATGATGATGGACCGATCAAAACCGGGATTATCAAAGCACTCACTGAATCAGGACAGGAATTGTCTCAAACACAATTAGATGGTAGTTCGCAATATAGTCTGGATGTGCCGGCAGGGACCGTATTGCCTATCGTTTTAGGGTATTACCCAACTGCTGACGCCAGTGACAATCCGCTAATGATCTCGGCGGTGGTGCATGCCGGGGCTAGCAAATTCGACATTAATCAATTGAGTACCCGCATCGCAGAACAAGCTAAAGCCTTTGGCGGTTATACGCATAAAAACTTGGTGCGAGCAGCGGAAGAGTCCGGTACCGTGCCAGCCAGCAATAAAACCACTGCCGGCTTCCGGGGTGATCCGACCACGCAATATGGTGGTTGGCATTAACACAGTCGCTTTCCTGGCGATTGAGTTGGGCGGTAGGCTAATGTTTTCTTTGACTTATCCTGGTTTATCGTTAGACTTTTTGCAACGGAAACTGGGTGGTTTGATCGTTAATTGCGGATGACTCGGCTGATTATGGATGATTTTTCAAATAATAAAATAATAAGGGGAATCACATGAAACAGTATGGTGCTGAGTTTTTTGGAACTTTTTGGTTGGTCTTGGGTGGTTGCGGTAGCGCGGTTATATCGGCGGCTTTTCCGGAAGTTGGTATTGGCTTGTTAGGTGTGGCGTGCGCTTTTGGTCTAACCGTATTGACCATGGCATTTGCGATTGGACATATTTCGGGTTGTCATTTAAATCCAGCAATTTCGATTGGATTGTGGGTCGGTGGACGCTTTCCGGCTAATAAGCTGGCCCCTTATATTGCTGCGCAAGTACTGGGTGGTATTGTGGCGGGCGGTGTGTTGTATTTAATTGCCAGTGGTAAAGCCGGGTTTGATGTGTCTGCCGGATTTGCTTCCAATGGTTATGGCGAGCACTCGCCAGGTGGTTATTCGCTGTTATCGGCTTTGGTTTCCGAGGTCGTGATGACGATGATGTTTTTGCTAGTGATTTTTGGCGCTACCGATCCTCGTGCACCGCAGGGTTTTGCGCCCATCGCGATCGGATTGTGTTTGACTTTGATTCATCTGATTAGTATTCCTGTCACCAATACCTCGGTCAACCCTGCGCGTAGCACGGCAACAGCTATTTTTGTGGGCGACTGGGCTTTGGGCCAATTGTGGTTGTTTTGGGTTGCACCCATTTTAGGTGCTGTGATTGGCGCTTATGTATATCGTTTTTTAGGTAAAGAAGACGCGGCCTAACTAAGGCTTAAAGCTAAAAAGGGCGCAACGCTGTACGTTGCGCCCTTTTTTTAGCAAACTTTAATCATATTTCGCATTCTGGCATTAATGAACTGCGCCAGAATTGGCCTTCTTTTTCAAATAATCGGCGGCTTTCCACTGGTCCCCAGGTGCCGGCCTGATAAGTCGGGATGTAATCGCGTTCGGTAGCCCAAGTTTGCAGAATGGGGTCGATAATGCGCCAGGCGGCTTCAACTTCATCGAAGCGTAAAAACAGTGAACGGTCACCTTGTATTACATCCAGTAATAAATCCTCATATGCATCTACGTGGCGTTGGTCGGGTTGGCGAAACTCGGTATCCAGACTGGCGGTGTGTGTGCGCATTTCCAGGCCGGCGTCTTTGACGATCATTTCAATGCGAATGCACTCTTCCGGTTGGATGCCTAAGATGACCCAGTTGGGGTTCATGCAGCTAATGTGGGTGCCTTGAAAAAACTGTAACGGTGGGTGGCGGAAGCAAATAGAGATACTGGATTGTCCTGCCGCCATGCGCTTACCGGTACGCAGATAAAAAGGCACACCGCGCCAGCGCCAGTTATCGATATTCAGTTTCAGTGCTGCGTAAGTCTCGGTGGTGCTATCAGCTGGGATATTGTCTTCTTCCAGATAAGCGTTAACTTTTTTACCGTTGATGTTGCCTTTGGCATATTGACCACGGAAGGCATGCGCATGGACTGCGGATTTAGGAATGGGGCGTATGGATTTCAGGACTTTAACTTTTTCATCCCGCAGGGCTTCGGCATCCATGGCTATTGGCGGCTCCATGGCAACCAACGTTAGCAATTGTAGTAAATGGCTTTGCAACATGTCGCGCATGGCGCCGGCCGTATCATAATAACCGCCGCGGGTACTGATACCCATGTCTTCGGCATGGGTAATCTGGATGTGGTCAATGTAATTGCGATTCCATATTGGTTCCAGCATGATATTGGCAAAGCGAAATACCAGCACGTTTTGCACCATGCCTTTGCCTAAATAATGGTCGATGCGGTAAATCTGATCTTCTGTTAAATAGCGTTCCAGGCGTTTTTGCAGAGCTTGAGCGCTTTCTAAGTCATAACCAAAAGGTTTTTCAATTACCACTCGGCGCCAGCCGTATTCTTCCGATAATAGAGCAACTTCGCTGAGCGATTCGATGACATGACCGAAATCATCGGGGCCGATGGCCAAATAAAAGGCAATATTTCTAGGAAAATGTTCGGCCTCGTTATTTAGCGTGGTTGCCAATTGTTGATAGCATTGCGCATCATCCAGATCACCGCGGTGATAAAACAAACGCTCACTAAAGCGGCTAAATACGGTTTCATCTAATTTACCGCCGAATTTTTCCACCAGCATCGTGCGTACTTCACTTAGCCATTTTTCTCTATCCCATGGTCTGCGGCCTACGGCGACGATGCGGGTGCCTTCCGGGAGTTTATTTTCCATGTCCAGGTGATAAAACCCGGGCATCAGTTTGAGTCGAGCCAGATTCCCGGTTGCACCGAAAATTACATAGGTGCAGGATTCATAGGTCATGAGGTGTACTCCTTTTTTAGCTGTTTGATTTGATTTTAAGCGGTTAATGATGGTCGGAAAACAATAAACTTTTAGGTGTTTTTTTACCGGCTGTTTTCAGCAAAGCCATAGTATTGAATGGATAAATTCTACGAAATACGATTTTGCAATAAGGGGTATCTTTGCCGCGAATTTTGTAGTAAAAACAAAACAATCATCGTATCCGTGGCCGATAAATGATACGACAAGCTGTTGAATCAAACTCATAAAAAAAGTACAGGAGGCTGAGATGGCAAAATTTGAAGAACTAATGAATGTGATGAAAACCATGGAGTCTAGCGAAATTGCCATGGTGTTATTGCTGGTGGGCGTGATTCTGATACTACTGATTTTTAGTGCGATCAAGCGAGGTGACAATAAAAATAGTCCCCAGGGGCGTGAATCGCAAAGAACTGCGCCTACATTCGAGTCTTTGTCGCCACTTCCGGATGAAAAACCAAGTCAAGATCAATCGGTTGGTTCGGCGCTAAAACCCGCACCGGACCCGCAAATTGAGGCTGAAATTAACCCGTTAGACAGCTTAGAGGCTGAAGCCAAAGTTCAGTTTGTGGTTAGCAACCTGCCGTCTAGTGAAGTCCCGCAAGATTCTATTTTGAGACGTCATTATGATGCTTTGCACAAAGTAATGGCTGTTTCCAATGTATCGCCAGTTGTGCAAGAATCGCTTGCCGAAGACAGTTGCTCGTCTATTAAGAGCGCAATCGAACAAGCTGTTATCAAACAAACTCAAACAACTGCTACAAAAGCGACGGCAATTGATCAATTTGTTGTCAGCGGCACAGCAAGCGTGCCTGAAGATTCAGTGCTTAAACGGCATTTTATCCAGCAAATAAAAACAGAAATTCAGAATGGAATGTCACCTCGGCCTAGTGATTCTGTGTTGCAGCGACATTACGATAGTCATATTCGTTATGAGTTGGAAAAGCGCTTTGCAAGTTGATCATTTTATTGCCATATGACAGGATTATTTGAATATGTTGTTAGGTCTTTGCCAGTGAAGTTTAGTAAACTGCCGGTTGTTATTAATATAGTTATATAGAGATTGACCATGACTTATTGTATCGCAGTATCGGTCAACGATGGATTGGTACTGACTTCGGATTCAAGAACCAATGCAGGCATCGACAATGTAAGTGTGCACTGTAAAATGCATATGCTGCCGACCATTGATGATCGAAAAATCATACTGCTAAGCGCTGGTAATCTCGCCACTACACAGGCTGTGCTGGATCAGTTACGGCGCGATATTAAAGATAATAGTGAAACTAATCTCAACAATGTAAAGTATCTTTCCGAGGCTGCTGAGTATTTGGGGCATGTGAGTGTGGCAAAACAACATCGCCACGCGAGCACTGGTCAGAATAGCTTTTACCCTTCAGCGACTTTTTTGTTAGCCGGGCAAATCGAAAATGAGCCTCATGGGATTTATTTGGTTTATCCAGAAGGCAATTACATCACCTCATCCAAGCAAACTCCCTATTTACAAATTGGTGAAAACAAATATGGAAAACCAGTACTGGATCGATTTTTGAAAATTGATACTTCGCTGGATGAAGTGGCGCGTTGCTGTTTGATTTCAATGGATTCAACCATGCGTAGCAATGCCGGCGTCGGGCCGCCGGTGGATCTGCTGGAATACCGCAAGGATAGTTTCGTGCTGAACGAATATTACAGATTTGAGGAAGACGATCAATATCTGATCCAAATGCGCCGTATTTGGCAGGAAAAGCTCTCCGAAGGGTTTGCTGCCATGCCGCAACTCAATAGCTGCGACGCGCAGCCCTTTCCTAGTCCTTATCAATAAGTTGTACTGATCGGCTCTGTTGCTGATCAGTGCATGGTTTTTAGTAGGCTCACCGATTTGGTGCGGATGCACAAACTAATTCTCCTATTTGGTGCAGCCTATAAGTCTTGTTGCCCATTTTGAAGACTAAGCCACTGTAATTTTGCAGTGGCATATCAATTGCTTATTAATATGATATGAATACGAAGCCTAACCAAAACTACTTTAACGAAATGCATCACGACAATGGCGCGGTGCGTGACATTTATCAACGTTATGCGCATTGGCTGGCAAAATTGTCAGAAGGCACCATGGAGCGCAAAAGTGCAGAAGCTGAATTGCTGTTTAGGCGTCTGGGGATTACTTTTGCCGTGTACGGGGAGACAGCCGGCTCTGAGCGACTGATTCCATTCGATATTGTGCCGCGTATTTTTGGCGCCAAAGAATGGGCTCGCCTGGAAATGGGTATTAAACAGCGAGTACGAGCATTAAATGCCTTTTTGCACGATATCTATCACGACCAGGAAATTATTAAGGCCGGGGTGATGGATGCACACCAGATTTTGGATAATGCGCTGTATTGCAAGTACATGCAGGGTGTCGATCTACCCAATCAGGTCTATGCGCATATTGCCGGTGTTGATTTGGTGCGGGTGGCTGAGAATGACTTTTATGTGTTAGAAGATAACTTGCGCACACCATCCGGGGTTTCCTATATGCTGGAAAACCGTAACACCATGATGCGTTTGTTCCCGGAATTGTTTGCTAGTCATTTAGTGGAACCGGTGGAACATTATCCGCAAATGCTATTAGATACTTTACGCGAGTCTGCACCCTTGAATGTGTCGGACCCAACCATCGCAGTGATGACGCCCGGATCTTACAACAGCGCTTATTTTGAACACGCCTTCCTTGCCAGTCAAATGGGGGTGGAATTGGTCGAAGGGCAGGATTTATTCGTACACCGGCAAAAAGTTTACATGTACACCACCGAAGGGCCACAGCAAGTTCATGTGATTTATCGCCGAGTGGATGATGATTTTCTCGATCCACTGGCTTTTCGCCCTGATTCTGCTTTGGGTGTGCCGGGTTTGCTGGATGCTTATCGTAGTGGCAATGTTACTCTGGCTAATGGCGTGGGTACGGGTGTAGCAGATGATAAATCCACCTATCTGTACGTGCCGGAAATGATCCGCTTTTACCTGGGTGAAACACCTTTACTCTCTAATGTACCCACTTGGCGTTTAAGTGAAACTGAAGATTTGAAATACGTGATGGCACATTTGCCGGAATTGGTAGTTAAGGAGGTACAAGGATCGGGTGGTTACGGTATGTTGGTGGGGCCGACCAGTTCAAAAGACGAAATAGAAGCTTACAAACAACGTATTTTGCTCGACCCGGCAAATTTTATTGCCCAGCCGACACTGGCATTGTCAACTTGCCCAACCATGGTCGAATCCGGCGTAGCGCCCCGGCATGTTGATTTACGCCCGTTTGTCCTTTCTGGTAAAGAGATACGTTTGGTGCCGGGTGGATTAACTCGGGTAGCGTTACAGGATGGTTCGCTGGTGGTTAACTCATCGCAAGGTGGTGGCACCAAAGACACTTGGGTTTTGGAGGACTAAATCATGTTAGCTCGTACTGCTGAAAACTTATTTTGGATGGCGCGCCACATCGAACGGGCTGAAAATACAGCACGGGTGTTGGATGTGGCGCATCGCTCAGCCTTATTGCCTTTGGATATCGAAGGTGCTGAAGCCTATCTGTGGTACGCACCTTTAAATATTACCGGTTGTGCTGCGAGTTATGAAGAAAAATATGGCTTGGCTCAGGCTGATAATGTGACTCATTTTATGGCGTTAGACCCTGAGAACCCAGGCAGTATTTACAGTTGCTTGAAATTAGCCAGGGAAAATGCCCGTTCTGTGCGGGGTGCGATCACCTCGGAAATGTGGGAAGTGATTAACTCTACCTGGCTGGAGCTTAATCGGATGACCTGGAATATGGACTCCGATAAGTATCATGATTTTTTTGACTGGGTCAAAGATCGCTCCCATTTGTTTCGTGGTGTTACTTTGGGTACGATTTTAAAAGATATGGCGCTGAGTTTTATAAAACTGGGCACTTTTTTGGAGCGGGCCGATAATACCGCCCGCATACTCGATGTGAAATATCACATCTTGTTACCGAGCGTGCATGATGTCGGCGGCGCGGCGGATTATTATCAATGGGGTTCATTACTTCGGTCGGTCAGTGCCTTTGAAGCCTACCGTAAGATCTATCGCGATGTGCTTTCGCCGATGCGGGTTGCCGAGTTACTGGTGTTACGAGAGGATATGCCGCGCTCTTTACATGCCTGCATGAACGAAGTGGAAGCCGCATTACTGGACATTAATGGGAGTTCGGGGCGCGAAGCACGTAGGCTTGCTGGCGAGCAACACGCAGCCCTGCATTTTGGTTTAATTAAAGACGTGTTTTCCCAAGGCTTGCATGAATACCTCACAGATTTTCTAGCCAGCACAGCTGTATTGGGGCGTGAAATTCGTTCCTCCTATCTATCTCGGCGTGACCAAATAGTGCCCACTAGTTTGCGGAGAACTTCTGCACAAATGCAATGAACTTGCAAAATAAAATAGAGAAATGACTTATTGTGTTGCTTTGAAATTAAATGCCGGCTTGGTGTTTGCCTCTGATTCGCGCACCAATGCCGGCGTAGATCAGATTGCCTGTTTTAAAAAAATGCGCAGTTTTGTCAATGCGGATGATCGGGTGATTGTGATTTTGAGTTCCGGTAATCTGTCAATTACTCAAAATGCCATTAATTTATTGGAACAGCATGGTCGCCACGCAGAACGCCGTAATATCTGGAATGCTGAAACCATGTTCGATGTCGCGCAATTGCTGGGTGAGTCATTGCGTGAAGTGCGCAAGCACGACAGTGTTTTTCTGGCTCAGAGTAATGTTGATTCCGGTGCCAATTTTATTGTCGGTGGGCAGATTAAAGGCGAGGATATGCGTCTTTTCATGGTCTATGCCGAGGGTAATTTCATCGAGGCTGGCGAAGAAACGCCGTTTTTTCAGATTGGTGAAACCAAATATGGTAAGCCCATCATTGACCGGGTCATTACGCCGGAAACGCCGCTTAGCGATGCCGTGAAATGTGTATTGGTATCGTTTGATTCCACCATGCGCAGTAACTTATCGGTGGGATTGCCTATCGATTTGGCCTGTTATACCGCATCCAGTCTGCAACTGGGTTTTCAGCAACACATTACCCAGGATGACCCTTATTTTTCCCAGATTAGTCGGCGTTGGAGTGATGGTTTAAAAGGTGTGTTTGCATCACTGCCTAACCCGGAGTGGTTGACGGATATTGATATAAACAGTGACTCTTCTGAATAGCGTGAATAGCGATTAGATACAACATAAAATTTAGTTTGGACTGCATGCAGTGGAGTCCATGATTTGATTTTGTATGGTCAGGTTGGGCTAAGCATGAGCTACTTGAGGTAAGAAGAACGGCAAAAGTTTACCTGTCCTCAACAAATAGTTATCAAGCTAATCCTTAGGGCTAAATTTAAGATTAAAAATTTCTGACTGCCTGCGTGTTTCGCGTGGCAGATGGGAATGAAACCATTCATCGGCCGCTAATTTGTCGGGATGGATTGCAATTCATGAATATTGAAAAAAATGGCTAACCCATGACTATACGTGTAGCTCTGCATCATAAATCACATTATGTTTTCGACCGAGCTGTGGTCGCTTCACCGCATGAAATTCGTTTGCGGCCGGCCGCGCACAGTCGCACGCCAGTGTCCGGATATTCATTAAAAGTAAAGCCGGAAAAACACTTCATCCACTGGCAGCAGGATGCCTACGGTAACTTTGTCGCGCGGATTACCTTTCCGGAGCCGACCCAGGAAATCGATATCACCGTTGATCTACTGGCTGATATGACGGTTATCAACCCGTTCGATTTTTTCGTCGAAGAATGGGCGGAGCAGTTTCCGTTTAAATACCCGACGATCTTGCAAGACGAGCTGGCGCCGTTTCTGGAAACCGAAACCCCAGGCCCGCAATTAACCGCTTGGATGAATGCATTTAAGCCGCAGATTCCACAACAGATCACAACGACTAATTTTCTGGTTAGTCTGAATCATAAGTTGCATGATGATATTTCCTATCTGATCCGGATGGAAGCTGGGGTGCAAAGTTGTGAAGAAACTTTGCAGAACAGATCCGGTTCCTGCCGGGACAGTGCCTGGTTATTGGTGCAAATGCTGCGCAATCTGGGGATTGCTGCCCGCTTTGTTTCCGGCTATTTAATTCAGCTGGTGGCTGATGAAAAACCCCTGGATGGTCCCGCCGGGCCTACGGAGGATTTCACCGATTTACATGCCTGGTGTGAAGCCTATATTCCGGGGGCAGGTTGGGTCGGTTTGGATGCGACTTCTGGTTTACTGGCCGGAGAAGGTCATATTCCTTTGGCGGTCAGTGCTTCACCGGCCTCCGCAGCGCCGGTTAGTGGTTTAACCAGTATTTGCCAGGCGCAATTGAATGTGGAAATGGTCGTCACCCGCATCCACGAAGATCCACGCGTGACCAAACCGTATACCGAAGAGCAATGGCAGATTATTCGCGCCTTAGGCCAGAGTATCGATCAGGAATTGAAATCTGCCGATGTACGGCTAACCCAAGGTGGTGAGCCGACTTTTGTCTCGGTAGATAACATGGACGGGGAGGAATGGAATATTGCGGCGCTGGGACCAGAAAAATGGCAGTTAGCCAATGATTTGTTGCGCCGAATACAGGCGCGATTTGCCCCTGGTGGTGTTTTACATTTTGGCCAAGGCAAATGGTACCCAGGTGAACCGTTGCCGCGTTGGGCCTTGAGTGTGTATTGGCGAACAGACGGTGTGCCGGTTTGGCGTGATTTAAGCCTGATTGCTGAGCAAGCAGCCGAAATCGATGCTTCGGGCTTGCAACGTTATGCCGAAGCATTGGCTGAACAACTGAATGTCAATTCCGGCTACCTGATTCCGGCTTATGAAGATCCCTGGTTAGTGCTGGACGAAGAAAGTCGCATGCCGACTAATATCGATCCCTATGCGGTCGATTTGCAACAAAAAAACGTACGTGGTGCGCTGGCAAAACAGTTGCGTTCTGGTCTGGCAGCCGTCAAAGGTTTTGTGCTGCCACTGAAAGCCAATGATGATAAAGACATAGTCTGGCAATCCAGTTTGTGGCCGTTGAAGCATGAAAGGCTGTATCTATTGCCCGGTGATTCGCCATTGGGTTTGCGTTTACCGCTGAGTAGTTTGCCTTGGGTGGCATCTGATGATTTTGAAGTGGAATTACCGGCTGACCCGTTTGCTCCGCGTGAAAAATTAAGCGAATACCCGCGTACTAAACAAGCACGCACACCAGAGCCGATCAACCAAGATCCAGCTGCGAAGGAAGTGATTCATACTGCATTAGCACTGGAAGTGCGGGATGGCATGCTGTATGTGTTCATGCCGCCGGTTACCAGTCTGGAAGCCTGGCTGGAGTTGCTGACTGCGGTGGAAGAATGTGCCGCCAAACTGAAGCAACCGCTGCGTCTGGAGGGCTATGCACCACCGCGCGATCCCAGGTTGTTGTCTTTATCCGTGACGCCTGATCCTGGCGTGATTGAAGTCAATATTCATCCTTCCGCTAGTTGGGATGAGTTAGAAAGTCGTACGCAGGCTTTGTATGAAGAGGCTCGTCTAACGCGATTGGCGACTGAAAAATTTATGCTGGATGGCCGGCATACCGGTACTGGCGGCGGCAATCATATTACATTAGGTGGCGCAACGGCAGTCGAAAGTCCCTTTCTGCGCAGACCGGATTTGCTGAAAAGCTTAATCAGTTATTGGCAGCAACATCCTGCTTTATCTTATTTGTTTTCCGGCCAGTTTATTGGCCCAACCAGCCAGGCGCCGCGTGTCGATGAAGCCCGCGACGACAATTTGTACGAGCTGGAAATTGCTTTTCAGCAAATTGAAGAAAAACTCAACATAGGTGAAGAAAGTGCCCAACCTTGGTTGGTGGATAGATTGCTACGCAATTTGTTGATCGATTTAACCGGTAACACGCATAGAGCCGAATTTTGCATCGATAAATTATATTCACCGGACACGGCGACCGGCAGACTGGGTTTGCTGGAACTGCGCGCATTTGAAATGCCACCCCATTACCGCATGAGTTTGTTGCAATCATTGTTGCTGCGGGCATTGGTGGCTAGGTTCTGGAAAAATCCGCATCGCGGCAAACTGGTTTATTGGGATACTGCTTTGCACGATAGATTCATGTTGCCGCATTTTATCGAGCAGGATATGCGCGATATTTGCCGTGATTTACGCAGTGCGGGTTATGCGATTGACGATGCCTGGTTTGCGCCATTTTTTGAATTTAGATTTCCGCATTACGGCAGCGTGGTCTATGAAGGCGTGCAGATGGAATTGCGTCAAGCTATCGAGCCCTGGCACGTGCTGGGTGAAGAAGTTAGCGGTTCCGGCACGGCTCGCTATGTCGACTCTTCGGTGGAGCGCATGCAGGTGAAAGTTACCGGCATGATAGGTAATCGACATCAAGTGGTGTGCAACGGTCGTGTTGTGCCATTGCATCCTACCGGCGTACCGGGTGAATTTGTCGCTGCTGTACGCTTTAAAGCCTGGGCGCCGCCGTCCGCATTGCATCCAAGTATTGGCGAGCATGCGCCGTTGGTATTTGATTTGCTGGATGGTTGGAATGGACGATCTATTGGCGGCTGTACTTATCATGTCAGTCATCCCGGTGGCCGTAATTACGACACGTTTCCAGTTAATGCCAACGAAGCCGAAGCTCGTCGTCGGGCACGTTTTTGGGATCATGGTCACAGCGCTGGCAGCATGCAGGTCAAAGAGGAAGCCATTAATCCACGCTTTCCGATGACGTTGGATTTACGCTGGCAGCCTAAATAACTAAAGTTTAGAATTTTCTAGGAGTTCCATATGCTCTGTTCAACCAACCTGCCACGCTTTGGCGATAAACAAAACTCGGATTTTTTTGAAGATTATCTGCAACGATTACTGGAGGAGCGTGATCGTAGCGGCTTGACCGACATGATAGGCGGTATCGAAGCACTGATGATCAGCGTCGAACCCGGCAATTCAGTCGAATACATTGCTGAGCTGGCTTTAATGACGCCGTATCAATATCTGGTAACACTCGATAGCGACAAACATATGACTCATGTGCTGCGCATTGATATGAAGTCGCCGGACATTCTATTACGTGAGATAAAAAGCCCGGATCAAAGCGACATTTTTCGCAGCCTCAATAATATGTATCCGGTGGGCGCTATGCGTCCGCATAGTCGTTATTTGGGTGAGATTTTGCTGGCCAACGATAGGCATGCTGTGGTGGCCGAGCAACAGCAGCGGGAATTCCGGTTTTTTTCGGTGGGGCAATTGGCCGAAATGGATTTACCCTTGAATATCAGTTTGTCTAAACCTTCACCGTATACGCAAAATATGGTTGGTTACATGGAGCGTCCGGTCGACGGAATTCGGGTCTATCAACATGGCGAGTGTCTAATTCTACCTGCCGCGCAAGCAGCTAACGATAGAGGCAAGGAAATGCAGGAGCGTATGGGGATAGCGGATTTAGTCAAGCCCATCGATCATCTTGCAACCCGGGTTTACAGTCAGAATCGAGAACCGGCATTGCTGGAATATATGGCTTTATCCAGTTATTACTATTGGGGTAGTTACGATATCAAGGACCAAAACTCCTCGACCAATGTGACTAAAAACGTCCGTCAACACCCTGAATCAATGAGCCCGGCCAAAGTGTTTACTGCTAACAATCATCCTTATTGTGTAGGTCATCTGGATAAATTACCTAGCCCTACAGAAACCTTTGTGCGTAATTACGGCCCGCGCTTACATCACATTGCGGTGGAAGTGAAGGATGGTCAAATCAACGGCCGGGAAAATATCGATTACATCGTTGAAGCTATCGCAGCTCAAGGCAAAGGCTTTTTATTAGACACCGTCGGTTCACGCGAAGAAGGCTTGAAACAGATCTTCTCCTCGGCGTCTGATTTTTCTTCGTTGATCATCGAATATGTTCAACGTTTTGGCGATTTTCAGGGGTTCTTTACCCGAGAAAACGTGGCTCTATTGACTTATGCGGCCGGGCAGGAAGAGGGCGTTAAAGGCAAGATTTAGAGTCTATCAGGGATTTCTTGTATGCATAAGATAGCGCTGTATTTGTCCGTCCGCTGCATTTGCCGGATCTTTTTGTGTTGATTGGCTTACCAGGCTTTTTTTGACTTCAAGGCGTGTTTGGTTTTAGCCTAAATTTTCGTGGTTTTTTATGATATTTGCTTGAGTTACAATCATATCGTTTTAAAACCATCCTATCTATGGAGAAAAAAATGGCAGATTTTAGAAAATACAAATGCAAAACCTGTGGACACATTTACGATGAGCAGTTAGGCGACCCCAAAAATGGCGTGGCTCCAGGGACTCTATGGGAAGATGTGCCAGAAGATTGGGGTTGTCCAAAATGTGGTGCTATTAAATCCATGTTCAACTTGATGCGCTAATCCCTAAAACAGGGTTGAGCAAAAAGAAAAGGGCGCAGTGCGCCCTTTTTTGAGCAAGTTAGGAAAGCTTGCTTTTAATAAAGCTAACAATGTCTGCAAAGGCCACTTCCTGGCTTTCTTTATCAGTCCTGCCTTGATATTCCACCGTGTCAGTGTCCAGTCCACGATCACCCAATACAATACGGTGTGGAATCCCGATCAGTTCCATGTCTGAGAACATAAAACCGGCACGTACTTTTCTGTCGTCCAGTAAAACATCAATGCCAGCATCGGATAATTCGCCATAAATCTTTTCCACTGTGTCGGCAAGACGGTGAGATTTGTGCATATTCATCGGGCAGATTGCCACCTGGAACGGTGCCAACTCGTTGGGCCAGATGATGCCGCGCTCATCATGACCTTGCTCGATGGCGGCTGCAACGATGCGGGAAATGCCGATACCGTAGCAGCCCATCAGCATGATTTGATTTTTACCGGCTTCGTTGATGATAGCGGCATTCATGGCTTCGCTATATTTGTTGCCAAGCTGAAAGATATGGCCGACTTCGATACCGCGAGCGATAGTGATTTGTCCGTTGCCGTCAGGACTGGGGTCGCCTTCTATCACCATGCGCAAGTCAGCAATCTGCTCAGGCAAAGGTAGATCGCGCAGCCAGTTGGTGCCACTGTAATGTTTACCATCTTGATTGGCACCGCAGATAAAGTCTGCCATTAAAGTGCTGCTTCGATCAGCGATGATAGGCATCTTTAGTCCGATTGGGCCGATAGAGCCGGGTTTGCATCCACAGGCTACGATGATTTCTTCGTCGCTGGCAAATTGCAGAGGCGAGAGCACGCCAGCTATTTTTTCGGCTTTGATTGGGTTCAATTCATGGTCGCCACGGAGTAGCAAAGCAACCAAGGTATTATCTTCGGCTTTCACAATCAGGGTTTTTAAACAGCTTGCGGCGTCGACGCTAAAAAACTGGCTGACTTCTTCTATGCTGTGCTGATTGGGGGTGTCGATCAAGCTCATGTCTTGTGTCGGTTCAGGACGTTGGCCTAATGGCATGAGTGCTTCGGCTTTTTCAACGTTGGCGGCATAGTCGCTGGCATTGGAAAAAGCAATCGCATCCTCGCCGGAATCTGCCAGCACATGAAACTCATGCGATACGGCGCCGCCAATAGAGCCGGAGTCGGCAATAACAGCGCGAAACTTCAAGCCAAACCGATTAAAAATATTGCTGTAAGCCTGATACATCAAATCGTAAGTTTCCTGCAATGATTCCTGATCGAGATGAAAAGAGTAAGCATCTTTCATCACAAACTCGCGTGAACGCATGACACCAAAACGTGGGCGTATTTCGTCGCGAAATTTTGTTTGAATTTGAAAATAGGTAATGGGCAGTTGTTTGTAACTTTTTAGTTCGTTGCGGGCTAAGTCAGTAATGATTTCTTCGTGAGTCGGACCTAAGCAAAAGTCACGCGCATGTCTATCCTGCATACGAGCTAATTCCGGGCCGTATTTTTCCCAGCGTCCGGTTTCCTGCCAGAGTTCTGCAGGTTGCAGCGCAGGCATCAAGACTTCAAGAGCGCCTGCTTTGTTCATTTCTTCGCGGGTAATTTGTTCCACCTTACGCAGCACGCGTAACCCCAGAGGTAGCCAGGTATATATGCCAGCCGCGATTTTGCGAATCAGGCCAGCGCGGATCATCAATTTGTGGCTGGCGATTTCGGCGTCGGCAGGCGTTTCTTTTACTGTGCTTAATGGGAATTGTGATGTACGCATGTTGATGAGAGTCGATTTATAGATAAAACCTTATTTTACCGGTTAAGCTGCGGGCTGAGAATTTTAACGATAAGATTTTTTAATAAATAAGTCTCAGCGCAGGCTAGATATTGCTTAATTGAGTTAAATTTGGGAAACTCACATTGAGAATATGTATGGATGAAATTATGGTTAAGGTTATGCTGGTTGATGATCATGAATTGGTAAGGAGTGGGATCGAAGCCTTGTTGAATTCAGTTGAGGGCCTTGATGTGGTCGCGGTTTGTGATTGCGGAGAAAAGGCTTTGCAATTGATAGCGATAGACTTGCCAGATGTGGTTCTAATGGATGTGAATATGCCCGGCATGGGAGGCTTTGAGGCTTGCCGGCGGATTTTGCAAGGCTTTCCGACGGTTAAAGTGATTGGGCTTTCTGTACATAATGGCGGCCCAATACCTCAGCAATTGTTGAAGTTGGGGGTAGAAGGCTTTGTATCCAAAGCTTCGCCCTTAAGTGAAATGGTGGAAGCTATCAGGACGGTTATGTCTGGTACGCGTTATTTATGCAAGGATGTAGCCAGTAATTTGGCGTTTGAATCTATAGCAACTGATGAAGCCTCTCCATTTTTGAATTTGTCACAACGTGAGTCCGAAGTGGCACAGATGATTTTAAAAAGTAAGGGCATTCAGGAGATTGCCGAAGCTTTGACGATTAGCGATAAAACCGTCAATACTTATCGCTATCGCTTGTATGCTAAATTGAAAATAAAAAACGACGTAGAGTTAACCCGCTTGGCGGCGAAGTATAATTTTTTTGATACGTTTTAAATATGGACATTCGAAATTTAGTATTCAAATACCATAGACCTGGTATCTGAATTTGCTTGGTTTTAATGCATTGTCAGGCAATTCTCGTCTCTATACTGTCATCGCGTTGGCCTAATTGAAGGCAGCAATTAAACCTAAAACAGTCACAAGTTCCGGCCTGTTTTAGGCCAGAACTCCCAATTGTAAAAGTGTTTTTTGTAGCTAATTGCTGTTGCTTCTTGCCTTGTTTTTGGCAAGTAAGTTGGGCGGTGGGCCGATCGGCTCGAAGTGCTTCAGCAGGGGAATATCATCCTTATTGACCCACCTGATGTCGAGGTCGTAGGTGCCTGGTTGTCCCCAGCCGCCAGTGAATTTCTTGCCATCAGGCGTGAATGCCCAGCACATGTCTTCGCCAGCGGTATTGATGGTATCACCAAGGTTTAATGGCTCCTGCCATTCGCCCTTGGGATTCTGATAGGCGATCCACTCGTCATGTCCGCCTCGCGAACCGAGATCGGGCCGTGTGCTGGTCACGATGATGCTCTTGCCATCCTTTGACAGTCCGGTCCAGTGCAGATGGTCGCGGTGCGGCGAATTGATTCTTTGACCCAGGCTCTGCGGTTTCTGCCAGATGCCGTCCTTTTTCTCAACCTTCCAGATGTCGCTGTCCTGCGTGACTCCCGGTTGCTGGTAGCTGAAGTAAATCAGGCTGTCGGAGGCGATGATCGGGCAGTGCTCCTCGCCGGTCGGTGTATTGAGGTGCGGCAGCCCCGGCACGTCGTTCCAATTTTTGGCTGGCTGCCAGACGCCATTAACTTTCTGAGTGACATAGAGGTCGCCGGTAGACAGATTGCCGGGCTCGTACCTGGTGAAGTAAATGGCATTGCCGTCATCGGAAAGGCTGGCCTCCAGCTCCCAGGCCGCTGTGTTAATGTTCGGTCCCGCAGAAGGGTCGATGTCCGGTCCCAAATGAACGGGAGTCTGCCAGGCTCCATTCACATAACGGGACATCCAGATGTCGAAGTTGTAGGGGCCGGGTGATTCTATGCTGCCCGGGCGGGTCGAGGTGAAGATGGCGGTTTTGCCATCGGCGCTGTAAGTGATTTCGAAGTCCGAACCTGCTGAGTTGAGCGGCTCGCCCATGCTCTTCGATATTGGTGGAATCGCTTTAGCACTCCCGCTATCAGGCATGTCCATGCCGGGCATCGCGTTAGCAGCTCCGTGCCCCAACATGAGTACTAGTGCCACAGAGCCAGCAAACTTATTGCGATAAACCTTATGGGGTTTCGATCCTGTGCTATCGGCAGACATCTAAAGTTTTGCCTCAAGCACTAAATTGGTTGGTGTCGTTGCCGCGCGCCTTACTTGGCTGAAGCCTCCTGCATTGAGCACTTCGGTGAGCCTTTTTTGGCCGGCCTGAGCGCCTAAGCCAAGACCGACCTCCTGAGACTTGGAGGCGGGTACGCAGACCATCGTGGAAAAGGAATAATAAATCTGGCCCAAAGGATGCAGGTTTTCTTCCAGCTTATCGCCTGCAAAGGGCTCGACCAGCATAAATGTCCCACTGTCAGACAAGGTGTTTGCAATATGCTTGGCTGCACCAACGGGATCACCCATGTCGTGCAGCGCATCGAACATCGTGACAAGATCGTAGTTTTTTCCGGGATATTCTTTCGCTGTCACGACTTCGAAAATCGTATTGCTGGCGACGCCTTCGGCTCTAGCCCGCTCACGTGCGTGTTCAATCGATGGCTCGTGAAAATCAAAGCCATGAAAGGTCGAGTTAGGGAATGCCTTGGCCATCAGGATAGTGGAAGATCCATGCCCGCAGCCGATATCGGCAACTTTGGCGCCAGCTTGCAGTTTTTCCCGGACGCCCTCAAGCGACGGTATCCATGCATCGACCAGATTCATCGCATACATGGGCCGGAAGAAGCGTTCGGTACCGCAGAACAAACAAGGACTATGATCGCTCCAGGGCAGGCCTTTACCGGAGCGGAAAACTTCAGTCAGTTTGGGTTCATCGACATAAGCAGACATGACTGCCTGGAAGAAGCCTTGCATGCAAGCCGGATGACCTTCGGCAGCAAAAATGACGGCTTGCTCGGGCGACAATGAAAATTTGCCGGCAGTTGGATCGTAATTCACATACCCGGCCGCCGCATTGGCAGACAGCCACTCCCGAAGATAGCGTTCATCCATTCCGGTGCTATCGGCCAGTTCCTGACTGGTTGCAGGACTGATTTCAGCCAAAGCGCTATAAAGGTCAAGTTTGTCGCCTATATAGGCTATCAGCAAGCCCAAAGAGCCGGCTACATCACCCATCACTTTTCCCTGCAACTGTTCCAGTTTGCTCTCGTTAATATCTGTTAAGCGTATTGCCATTTCTTGTGCTTCCTGTTGGTAAGATCTTTGCCAGAAATCTTTTGCTAATAGTGGGATTGCGGGGGTGCCGCAAAGATTAAATACCTATTTATACTGTTTATTAGGCATTCCTTTTCGAATCCTATGTGCAGTTTCGATTAGTGTTAGGATTTCGTTACAAATAACTTCTCCCTTTGAAAAAGAGGGGCGCCGTAAACGCGTGATTCGGAACAAATCGAATTCTGGAAAGTTATTTATGACCATGTCCTTAGCTTCGAAGCAAGGGCTTTTCCGTCTCAAACAATATCGCTTGCATCGGATAGCGCATCGGGCTGGCGCCAAACTCTTTTTTGAATGCCGCTGCCAGTTCTTTGACGATTTCCTCTGGATCAACGCCGCCGCGATCCCTGATTTCGAAGATCACCGGCGTGTATACCAAAGCTCGCGCAAACGCCGTCACATCGAGAATATTGTATTCGTGACGTTGCACGGAAATGACTACAGGATCAAAGCCGATGTGGATCAACTGTTCCTTGAGCGGATCGATTTGATGGCAGGACACCGGGTCGAATAGAAACTGAGGGGTGTCGGATGGAAAGTATTGCTTGAGGACTTCGAAGCTCAAGCTGGCAAACGGGTTGTAGCGTTCAGAGTCCCAGACGCGGAACAAGTAACGGCCGCCCGGCTTCAAGGTTCGGTAAACCTCACGAAAGCCCTTGTCCCGGTCGAAAAACATGATGCCGAATTGGCAGACCACAGCATCGAAGGCTTCATCATCGAATGGCAGCGCGGTAGCATCGACGTTTTGGAATGTGACTTGTTCATCGGGAAGAAACTTTGAGCGAGCGAGATCCATCATGGAATCGCTGATGTCGATCGCAGTCAGGCGAGCTTGTTTAGAAAGTAAATTACGCAAATGCCGAGTCACGATGCCGGTGCCGGCGGCAATTTCCAGTACATCCATCGGCGATTGTTCGGCGACGCGTCTTGCGGTATCGGCACCGTAGTGCTCGAATAGTACCGGCCCAAGATCGCGATCATACGGAATAACGACATCGTCTACATAGCCAGCCATAGCGTCACCTTAGATTAAGTTTGAATGACTGCCAACCTTAACAACTGACCAAGCATTATGTTGAATGGATTGGCATTTCTGGGTGTTTAAACCTGTCTAAACATTGTAAGCGATATGGTTAGTCATTAAAATGCATAATTAACGTCGAAATTGGCATGAGGTGTTTGCAAATATGCATGATCTAAACTGGGACGATCTACGTTATTTCGTCGAAGTCGTTCGAACGGGAAATGTGACGGAAGCAGGTTCGCGACTCGGCGTTAATCAATCAACAGTGAGCCGTCGAATTGCTCAGCTGGAACACCAATTGGGGAAAGCCTTATTCGACCGCACTGCGAAAGGCTGGGTAATCACGCCTGCCGGGGAAAAGATCGTCATGCTTGCCGAAGAAATGGCCAACCAAGCCAATGCCATTCATCGAAAAATCGAGAGTGACTCCGAGGACGTTTCGGGGTTAATCAAAGTGACGGCTTCCGATGTTTGCTTCAAACGTTTTGTGCTGCCGGTAATCCGCGATTTCAAACGAGGCCATCCCGATGTCGATTTTGAGTTGATCGCTGCTGAAGAAGTGTTAAATCTGGCGGGCAGGGAAGCCGACATTGCAATTCAAGCCATTATCGAGCCACCGCCGAATGTGGTGGGCAAACGCATCTGCCGGCTTGCCTATCATGTTTATGGCCGTCAGGAATTATTGCAGAATCTTGCGTCAGAAACGCCGTCCTGTATTACCTGGATAGGTGACGGGGTCACCATGCCGGGTTGGATCAAAAAAAACTTTCCCAAACTCAAGCGGGCTTACCGGACAAATTCCAGCGTAGCGATGTTTGAAATGTGCAGAGAAGGCCTGGGATTGGCTTTACTGCCCTGTTCCTTGGCCGATGAGGCGGCTGAGTTGGTGCGAGTGCCTTTAGAGCATGAAGAGTCCGGGTGTGACGTTTGGGTTCTCAGTCATGTCGATTTACGCACAACTGCAAGAGTTCGTATCTTTCGAGATCGCATGGTCGAATTTCTGACTAAGGAAATTGACTTGCTGGAAGGTCGAAAGCCCAGGAAAAACTAGCTGTGCCGGCTTGTTGTGATTATCGGCATTTGATTTGAAGGGGATGTGTCGATCAAAGCTTCTCCCTTTAACTTTGCATGTCCAGCGATATTTGCCCAGCAATAATTGGGCAAATTGTTACCTGATTAGTAAGTATCTTTAGCTATACCCAAGAAGTTCGTCATGCTCGCCGGGAGGCGGGCATCCAGTACCATGCATGGCAAGCATAGCGCTATCCATGCAGTCTGGATTTCGGCATTCCCTGCCGAAATGACGATTTATAGGAAGTGAGGGTAGATTAGCTGAAGAAGTTTGCTAATCCGCTATTGTTAAGCTCAAACCAGCTTTTGTGCTTTACTGAAAGCTTCCCTGAAGTCGATAAACACCGGTTTTTCACTAGCCAACATGGATTTTAACAATTCATGCTGTAATTTATATTTCACATTCCCCACGGCCAGCGCGCCCACGCCAACGGCGTTTTGTGCTTGAGAGGCATGTATCATAGGCGTTGCCATGTCGTTAGACTCGATACCTTCAATGCCGGCCGGAGGTACTGCGTTAACATCGCCAGCCACTTTTAATTGTTGAGTTTGTGCCAATACAGTAGCGTTTAACACCCGAATCCCGGCTTTAGCTGTACAAAATACAATATCGGCATCTGCAAGTAAGGCGATCTTGTCAGCGTCGGTTTTTGCTACGGCGCCGGTCATGCTGGCATTAAAGCGGCGGTTGTATTGTTTGGCTGCGTCGTTGGCGGTGTCGACAGATAGGTGGTCAACTAATATAGTTTTTGCGCCCTGTAATGAGGCAATGATACCTGTGGCAATGCCGACGGGGCCGGTGCCGCCAAATACCAAAGCCTTGCAGTCTTTTAGCTGTTTGTGGTGGGTTTGTTGCAAGGCTTTTTCTACACAGGCAACCAGTGCCGCCGCCGTGGTGTAGGCACCGCTAGGGTCGGCAAATACAGATATTTCAAACGGCGGCACCATGGCTGGCTGGGTAGCCTCCAACATGTCAATGGCCAAGCCTATGTCACGCCCACCGATAAAAATGCCGGTTTTTTTGATGCCGCTCGGACTGCGCGAAAAAATTGCATCCTGCGTCAGGTTTGGGATGTTTTCTAACTTGACATTGGAATATGGCATGAGGACGTCAAAGCCGGCATCAAGCGCCATGTTGATGTCAAACGGACTGTTGTTTGGCATCGGGTCGAACATGTGAAGTATGCTGCGTTTTGGCATTTTGATCTTAACCTCGTTAGTTGACGGACATTGGCGCTTGCAAAAGGCGTTAATGAGTTGACTTAATAAATTCACGCGCGACTTCAAATGCGTGTTCAAAATGCAGGTACAGCGCTTGGTCACTTTCCAGCATGCGTTTTAATAGTCGGCTCTGGGCTTGATATTTAATATTGCCGATTGCCAGTGCGCCAATACCTACGGCGCCGCTTTTTGATCCGGCAATGGCTTTGCCACTGTCAAATGCATCGACTCCTGCAATGCCGGCGGGTGGCACGGCGTTGACATCTGCGGCTACTTTCAGTTGTGGAGCCGCAGCGATTAAGTCGGCACTCAATAATTCGATGCCGGCAGCGCCGGTAGCAAATACGATGTCAGTAGTTTGCATGTATTCGGCTTTATCACTATCGGCTCCGGCAGATACAGAGATTTTACCATCCCCGAATTCTTGGCTGCACAACTCGGCGGTGCGTTGGGCTTTGTCCAGCTGTCTGCCGATAATTCTGACATGGGCACCGGCTTGAGCGGCAATCACGGCGGCAGCTTGTCCAACAGGGCCTGTGCCACCTAAAGCTAAAATATTTTTGCCTTCCAAGGTGGTGTTGAATTTATCTGCCAGTTCTTTTTCAACGGCAGCCACCATGCCAGCCGCGGTGGTAAATGCGCCGCTAGGATCGGCAAATACGGATACTTCAAAAGGCGGAACCATAGAATTTTTAGCCAATTTCAGCATGTCCATGGCTTGTTTGGTTTCGCGGCCACCGATGAAAATCGCTGTGCGTTTCAAGCCTTTGGGGCTGCGAGAAAAAATAGCGTCTTGCACCAAGCCTCGTACTTCACTGGGCTCGACGTTGATGTAAGGAACGGCTGAAATCCAGCCGGCATCCATTGCCATGTTGACATCGAAAGGGCTTAAGTTTTTAGCTGTAGTCAGCATGTGTAGGATGAAAGGTTTTTCCATGATCGTCTCTTAAATTTTGATTAGCCGCCAAGTATAAAAGAAAAGGCGAGTCGTTAACAATTTTAGGCTGGGTCGCAAATTATGCTAGCTTAAAGGCTTATTTTAATTTGTCGGTGACATGTGGCTGGATGGCATGGTACATCAACTGATGCATTCTGGGATTGCCAACGATGATATTGCCGGATTGCAAATATTTATCATTAAATGAAAAGTCGGTAGCAACGCCGCCCGCTTCCTGAACCATCAGTACACCGGCCGCAATATCCCATTCTTTGACGCCGATTTCCCAAAAAGCATCCAATCGGCCGCAGGCAACATAAGCCACATCCAATGCAGCGGCACCCGCACGGCGAATACCTGCGGTATCAGCTGTAATGGCGCGGAACATACCTAAATAGGGCTCGATGTGCTCCATGGTTTTAAACGGAAAGCCTGTGCCGATCAAAGCGCCGCGCATACTGTTTTGTTTGGTGACCCGAATCCGGCGGTTATTCAGCATGGCGCCGCCGCCACGTTCGGCTGTGAAAAGTTCATCACGCACTGGATCATAAATGACGCCAACTTCAAGTTTGTTTTTATGCTTTAACGCTATTGAGACGGCATATTGCGGAAAGCCATGCAAAAAATTGGTGGTGCCATCCAGCGGGTCGATAATCCAGACGTAATCATTTCCAGGGTATTCACCGCTTTCTTCTGCCAAAATCGCATGGTCTGGAAAAGAGGCACGGATAATTTTGATAATTTCTTGCTCTGCCTTGCGATCGACTTCGGTGGCGTAGTCGTTAAGGCTTTTTTGGTCGATGGTGAGTTTCTCGATATTTTGCGAGGAACGTTGAATGAGGTCGCCGGCATTGCGCGCTGCGCGCACGGCTATATTAAGCATAGGATGCATAGATCAAATTGATAATGAGCAGTTAGAAAACTCCGATAGCATAGCAAATCTTTTGTTAAAATCGGCGGTTTTTTAGTCATTGAGAACTCTCATTGTTATCCAATTTTAAAGTCGTTCTGGTGGAAACCTCACATCCCGGCAATATTGGCGCTGTTGCCAGGGCCATGAAAAACATGGGCATGAATCAATTGCGGCTAGTGACGCCAAAATATTTTCCACATGCCGATGCCACTGCTCGTGCATCCGGAGCAGATGATGTGTTGAAGATAGCGAGTATTCATGACTCATTATCCGAAGCTATCGCCGATTGTCAGATCGTACTGGGTGCCAGTGCTCGGGATAGAACTATTAGTTGGCCTTCTGTGACTGCGCGCGAATGTGCGGAAAAATGGGTTGATGTGGCCGGTGGAGCCAATATTGCCTTGGTTTTTGGCCGGGAAAACTCGGGTTTAAAAAATCATGAACTGGATTTGTGCCAATATTTGCTGCGCATTCCGTGTAACGCTGAGTACAGTTCTTTGAATTTGGCGGCGGCAGTACAAGTGGTGTGTTATGAGTTATTCGTTGCCAGCGGTCGGCAATACGCAAGCTCTATCGGTGACCGCGGGGAAGAGTCTTTGGCAACTGCGGAGCAGATGGAGGGCTTTTACCTGCATTTACAACAGACCATGGCTGATATTGGTTTTTTGCAACCGGAGCGCTCGAAATCCATCATGCGGCGTTTGCGGCGAGTGTTTAATCGCGCCTGGCTTGATACTAAAGAGCTGGACATACTGCGTGGTATTTTGCGCTTCTCACAAAATCACAACCTGAAGTAAGCGACATGTTCAGCCAAATTAAAGAAGATATTCAGTGCATTTTTGCACGTGATCCTGCTGCGCAATCAGCGTTTGAAGTGATTACTACCTATCCCGGGTTTCATGCGGTTTTGATTCATCGTTGCAGTCACGGGTTGTGGCGACGAGGATTTAACTGGCCTGCACGCTATATCTCGTTTTTGGGACGTTGGTTGACCGGAATTGAAATTCATCCGGGGGCTAAAATCGGCAGACGGTTTTTTATCGATCATGGTATGGGGGTGGTGATCGGTGAAACGGCAGTGATTGGCGACGATTGTACGTTGTATCACGGTGTTACTCTGGGCGGTACCAGTTGGAATAAGGGTAAACGGCATCCTACTTTGAAAAATGGGGTGGTGATTGGTGCAGGTGCCAAAGTGTTGGGCCCGATTGAAATCGGTGAGGGCGCACGAGTGGGGTCTAACTCGGTCGTTGTTAAACCAGTGCCGGATGGAATGACTGTGGTTGGGATTCCAGCGCATATTATCGATGCTAATAGCAAAAAGGATAAAGCCAGACGGGACGCTATGGCGCAAAAAATTGGCTTTGATGCCTATGGTGCAGCCGGCGATATGCCTGATCCGATTGCCAATGCCATCAATTTGATGTTGGATCATATTCATCAAATGGATAAACAGCTGGAAACTATGTGCCGTAAATTGAACGATGCCGGGATTCAGTGTGGTGAGCAAAACAGTCCACTGTTGGATGATTATCAAATCAAGGACAAAGGTTGAATGGCTGGCGCCATAATACTTGACTAAAATACTTGGTTTATTTATAGTGCCCTTACTATCACTAAGTTTAATTAAGGGGGTTATATGCGACTCACCACCAAAGGGCGTTACGCAGTTACAGCGATGTTGGATTTGGCTTACCACAGTCAAAAACATCCGATTACACTAACCGACATCGCAACTCGTCAAACTATCTCTTTGTCTTATCTGGAGCAGCTTTTCGCGCGCTTGCGTAAAGCCGGGATGGTTAAAGGTGTCAGAGGGCCGGGTGGTGGATACACTCTCAGCCGCAACGCGCGGGAAATTAATATTGCTGACATTATTGAAGCAGTTGATGAAACCGTTGATTCCACCAAATGTGGCGGCAAGTCCAATTGTCATAATGATCAGCCTTGTATTACACATGATTTATGGATGGGTTTGAGTGACCAGATTCGTGAGTATCTGAAGCAGATCACACTGGGCCAGCTTCTGGAAAGAGAGATGGTAAGCGAAGTTGCGAAAAGACAAAGTCAGCAGGTTGAACAAGTGATTGATATTAAGACTATTCAGGAAAGAAAATCGGCTTAAATCTTGCCAAAAACTCATGATCTATTTAGATCACAACGCCACCACACCGATTGATGGGCGTGTATTAGAAGCCATGATGCCGTACTTGCAAGGTCTTTACGGTAATCCTTCCAGTTTATATCGGTTAGGCCGGGTCGCGCGAAGCGCCGTGGATTGTGCTCGTGAGCAAGTGGCAGCCTTAATCGATGCGCCTGCATCGCAAATCCTATTCACTAGTAGTGGTACTGAAGCCAATGCTCTAGCGTTGGCTCGTGCGCAGAATAGGCGTTTGTGGGTTTCGGCTATTGAGCATCCGGCCGTTTTTGAAAATGCTTCAAAACAACCTGAGCGCTATTTAGAAATCAATATACTGGTTGCCGATTCCTCAGGAAAAGTGTTAACGCAGGGCATTGAAGGTATAAAGTTTCAAGCGGGTGATTTTGTTTCGTTGATGTTGGCGAATAACGAGATGGGAGCGATTCAGGATGTCTTGGCGTTTGTCGAGCAACTCAAGGGGCTAGGTGTCATCATGCATACCGATGCCGTTCAAGCTTTGGGTAAAATTCCTTTGAGTTTTAGGCAATTGGGTGTGCAGTTGATGAGTTTGTCCAGCCACAAGATTTATGGCCCCAAAGGTTGTGGTGCTTTGGTGCGACAAGCAGGCGTTCCTTTGCGACCTATCATGTTTGGTGGTGAGCAGGAGCAAGGGTTGCGCCCAGGTACTGAAAATGTGGCGGCCATTGTCGGTTTTGGTAAAGCTGCCGAGTTGGCGCGGCTTGAATTTGATCAGCGTGCCAGTCTGATGTCTGCACTAAGAAATCGGTTAGAGCAACAACTAAAAGGCATTTCAGGATTGGTGATTTTTGCCGAAGCGGTGGAAAGATTGCCCAATACCTTGCAGTTTGGTATTCCGGATGTAAATGGTGAAATGCTATTGATGCAGCTGGATCAGAAGGGTATAGCGGTTTCTACCGGCTCAGCCTGCTCTGCCGGTTCCGAGCATATTAGTCCTGTTTTAGCGGCTATGGGGGTGGATAGAGGGTTAGCAAAATCGGCGATTCGCGTCAGCCTGGGTAAAGATAATACTGAAAGTGAAATTGATCAATTTGTCAGTGTCTTAAAGACACTGCTTGCAAGGCATTAGGAGAAGTGAGTATGAGTATTAATGTGACAGAAAGAGCAGCAAAGCAAATTCAAAAACAACTGGAAAAACGGGGTTCTGGTTTGGGTTTACGTCTTGGAGTGAAGCCTTCAGGGTGTTCGGGTTATGCCTATGTGCTGGATTATGCCGACGAACAGGCTGAGGATGAGCTTGTGTTTGATCAGCACGATGTCAAAGTACTGGTTAAGCAGGCGGATTTAGATAAATTAAAAGATATTGAACTGGATTATGCCAAAGAAGGTTTTAACGAGGCCTTTAAATTTAACAACCCTAACGTAAAAGGCATGTGCGGTTGCGGGGAAAGTTTTAGCGTTTAACTGGCAAATAACACCGGCTTTAGTTTGCTAAAACCGGTGTTGGCTAACATTACTTCATTTTCATATTAGCGCCGCAGTTACCCTCCATTTTTTTGTCTTCGCTAGGTTTTGCCGGTGCGGGTGCTGGGGCATTCTTTTTGCCGGCGCAAACCGCTTCGACTGCTTTGGTATCAACGGTTTTGTCCATCATTTGGCCGCCGCATTTGCCTTCACCGCAGGCACCGTCTTTCATTTTTGATGCGCCATCCTTTTCCGCTTCGGCAGTTTGCATATAACCTGAGCTCAAATCTGACAAAGAAAATGGATTGCTGTCAGTTTGCACGGCATTGGCGGCAAAAGGTAACAAAGAAGCACTGATTGCTAAGGCAAAAGGTGTTTTTTGGATTTTTTTCATAATGTCTCCTGGTGGTGGTTGTTGATGCATACAAGCAGCTTAGTGCTTGTTATAGCGGTTAATATTCTTGCGCACTATCACAAAAATGCTGCTTAAAGTAAAGGTGAGTAAGTCTTTAAACAGCATAGTATACTGCTACGCGGTAATATGATTTCTGCAAAAAAACTTAGAATCCAGCATGACTGAAAAAACCGAAATTTTGCAATTAGGTGCCGATGCGTTACGTCAACAGGCACGTCGTGTTGACGATTTTAACTGCGTCAAGTTCCATCAACTGATTGCTACCCTGAGCAGCATCATGCTGGAAAGCAATGGTGTCGGCATTGCAGCCCCGCAATTAGGCGCCTCCTGGCAAATCATAATTGTCGCCTCACGTCCTACTCTACGATATCCGCAGGCAGTAGAAATGCCCCCCGTTGTGATGGTCAATCCGCACTATAAGATTTTGGATGAAAGCTTAATTAAAGACTGGGAAGGTTGTTTGAGCGTGCCGGGCATTCGAGCTTTGGTGCCGCGATATCGCGCCTTACACGTCAGTTATCAAAATCCTCAGGGAGTTGCCTGTCAGATGCAGTTGCAGGATTTTCCGGCGCGAGTGTTTCAGCATGAGTTTGATCATTTGCAGGGTTTGGTGTATCTGGATAGAGTGGAAACCAATCGGGATATTGTTGCCGAAACTGAATTTTTCAAACGAATAGCAGCTTAAGGAACAGGATATGCGTTTCATTTTAGTTTTATTAGGGATTTTAGTCAGCCACGCCAGTCAGGCCTTGCCCGCTTTGCCAGTGACTGAAGTAATGCCAGGGATTTTTGTACATGTATCCGAACATCATTGGCCGGATCGGGATAATCATGGTGAAATCGCTAATATTGGTTTTATTGTCGGCGATGACTGCGTGGCGGTGGTTGACAGTGGTGGTAGTCCTCAGCAAGGCATTGCGCTACACAAAGCCATTAAAAAGGCTACTACTAAGCCGATATGTTATGTCATCAATACCCATGTGCACCCGGATCACATCTATGGTAATCGTGCGTTTAAAGAAAAAGCTGTTCAATTTGTCGGGCATCACAAATTAGAGAGGGCCATGGCCACGCGCGGGCCGCACTATCTGAGCAAAGCAGACGAGCTTTTGGATCTTCGCGTCACAGCCAGCAATATCATACCGCCTGATTTGCCAGTTAAAGACAGTATGACGCTTAATTTGGGTAACCGAGAATTAGTCTTAACAGCACACCCCACCGCACATACAGATAATGATCTCAGTGTTTATGATAAAAAAACCAATACCATGTGGTTGGCGGATCTGTTGTTTTTAGAACATATTCCGGTCATCGATGGCAGCATTAAAGGCTGGTTGAATGAATTGGCGCGTCTTGAGAAAAATCATTACAAGCTGGTCATTCCGGGTCACGGGCCATTGGTGAGAGATTGGCCGGTAAGCCTGCAGCCGCAAAAAGCCTATTTGACGCAATTGGCCAGTGAAATTAGAGCCATGATCAAGCAAGGTAAGACTTTGGAGTATGCCGTTGACCATGTCGGCTTATCGACAAAACAGCATTGGCAATTATTTGAACAATTTCATCGTAAAAACATCACAATTGCTTATGCTGAATTGGAATGGGAAGATTGAGAATTTCAACATTGGAGAGATGGACTATGTCTAAATTGCAAAAAATCGCTTATTTGTTAATGATTTTGCCAGCGATTGCCTTGGCAGAAGGTGATGATATTACCTGGAATAACAGCTTGAAAAATCAGTTTTTTGCCGGTAAAACCATTGAGGAATCCAATGCGGTGATTGAACTTGAAGCACCGTATCGGGCGGAAGACCCTGCCATCGTGCCGGTAAAAGTGGTCAGTAAAATGCCGCAGACTCAAGATAAATACATCAAGAAAATCTGGGTGTTTGTGGATAAAAATCCGTTTCCGTTTGTAGGCGAGTTCGAATTCTTTCCGGAAAGCGGTAAAGCCGATTTAGCCATGCGGGTGCGCGTTAATACCTATAGTAATATCCGTGCAATTGCCGAGACTAACGATGGCAAATTCACCATGAGCAAAAAATTTGTTAAAGCTAGCGGCGGATGTTCTGCGCCCATTGGTGCTGATTTGGATGAAGCCATGAAGCGATTGGGTAAAGTCAAGTTTCGACTGGATGATGGTATGCAAGTCGGGCAACCGACTCAAGCCCAGTTAATGATCAGTCATCCCAATATTACCGGCATGCAAATGGATCAAATGACACGATTCGTTAGAAAGTCGCATTTTATCGATCAATTGCATGTCACTTTTAATGATAAGCCAGTATTAAATGCCAAAATCGATATTGCTATCAGTGCAGATCCTAACTTTCGGTTTTATTTTGTTCCCGATAAGCCTGGTGAATTGAAGGCCAATTTTAGCGATATTTCCTGTGAATCTCCAACCAGTCGCGCTGTTTGTAAGCCGGGCGAACATTATTCTCAGCAGTATACGGTTACGCCATAATCGATTCAGATGAAAAAGTCAGTGCTTTTGTTGAGCCTATTATTGGTGGCGACAGATGCGCTGGCTTTTCGTTGTGGTCGACAACTAGTTCAAGTCGGGGATCATAAACTGGATGTGTTGGAAAAATGCGGTGAGCCGGAATGGGCCGACCAACGAATGGGAGTGCGCGGCAGTCGATTGCGACACCCCTATGGTGCGCTTGAGATAGACCAATACGAACAAGTTGTTATCGATGAATGGGTTTACAATTTTGGTCGCCGAAAATTCAAACAGTTTCTATATTTTGAAAATGGCATTTTAAAGGATATTCAAAGTCTGGATTATGGACATTGATTTCCCTCGTTCTGATTCCGAGCATTTTTAATAATTATTCATAATTAATTCCTATGATAAAACAAAGCAGTAATACCGTATGGCATCATGCAACAGTTACGCGAGTTAGGCGTGAGCAACAGAATGGACATAAATCCGCCATTCTTTGGTTTACTGGCTTATCGGGTGCGGGTAAATCGACTTTGGCGCATGCGGTTGAAGAGCGTTTATATCAGCTAGGCTGCAGAACATACGTACTGGACGGTGATAATGTCCGCCACGGTTTGTGTGGCGATTTGGGTTTTACTGATCAAGATAGGCAGGAAAATATCCGTCGCATTGCAGAGTTGGCCAAACTTATGCTGGAATCTGGCACCATAGCCTTGACAGCCTTTATTTCCCCCTTTCAATCTGAACGTAACCTGGCAAGAAATTTGGTGCCGCATGGAGATTTTATTGAAATTTATTGCAGATGCGAATTAGCTGTCTGCGAGCAGCGTGATGTAAAGGGCTTATATAAAAAAGCCCGGCAAGGTGATATCAAACACTTTACCGGTATTTCCTCGCCCTACGAAGCGCCGGAAAAGCCCGAGTTGAGCATTGATACCGATAAACATAGCCTGGAAGAGTGTGTGAATATGGTTTTGGCTTTATTGCAAGAGCGCGGCATCGTAAAAGTCGCTTAAATCCAGGTGTAGTCATGAATTTTGATGTGTTTAACGGTGATGCGGATGGTATTTGTGCCTTGTTGCAATTGCGTTTGGCAGAGCCGCTCGATTCTAACCTGGTTACCGGCGTAAAACGTGACATTAGTTTACTAAACCGAGTCCATGCAACTGCTGGTGATCGGGTAACTGTGCTGGATATTTCTCTGGATAAAAATCGCCAGCCTTTATTGGATTTACTCGATAGGCAAGTCGATGTTTTTTATGTGGATCATCATCAGGCCGGTGAAATACCGGTGCATGCAAAATTTCAGGCGTTGATCGATACTGATGCCAATGTTTGTACCAGTTTACTGGTGGATCAATATCTCAATCGCCGCTTTAGCGCATGGGCAGTTACAGCGGCTTTTGGGGATAATTTAGAAGTCAGCGCGATGAATGCAGCTCAAAGCCTATGCTTAACGACTGAGCAACTTGAGTCGTTGCGGCGGTTGGGCATATACATTAATTACAATGGCTATGGCTCGAATGTTGAAGACTTACATTTTGCCCCAGACAAGTTGTATCGATTGCTATATGGGTATGAGTCGCCACTGGATTTTATTGCCGAGCGAGCAGATGTTTTCCAGAAATTACAAGATGGATACGACAGCGATATGGCGCAAGCCAGCCAAACCTCAGCCGAATATTTAACCGATAAAGTTGCAGTTTTTATCCTGCCAGATGCAAAATGGGCACGTCGGGTAAGTGGTGTTTGGAGTAATGATTTGGCCAATCAGTATCCTGATCGAGCGCATGCGGTGTTGACGCATAACCAAGGGGGCGGCTATACCGTGAGTGTAAGAGCGCCTTTGAATAACAAAACCGGAGCGGATGAGGTTTGTGCGCAATTTTCTGGTGGCGGCGGCAGAAAGGCGGCGGCTGGTGTTAATTGCCTAGAACATATTGAATTGCAGCGACTTATCTTAGCAATTAGTAATAGGTATATTTAATAAAGTTATAGCTATGTGTTTTTTGTATAGAAATATTATTCAAATTATTTTAGGAGTTTTAAATGAGAACTATAGTTTTTGCTAGTGCTTTGTTATTAGTCGGTGGTTTTACGCAAGCAATTGCTCAGGAACCAGATCAGCTTGCTTGCGATCCAAATGATACCGCTACGCCTGTTCCTGCAAGTGAAGTAATAGCTGCTACAGTCTGTGTGGCTTCGGGTAGTGGCTGGGAAGGTCAAGAGTATCATGTCGTTGGAGGTGAGCTGTGGGATTTTAAAGGAGGTAATGATCCTGCTAATAAGTCTGAGCCCGTAGGTACATGGACTAATGCCGGGAATCAATTTACTTATAACTATGGTGGGACGGAGTATGTCACGCTATATTGTCGCCGTAGTAATGACAGTATTTATTTTGTAAATAGTGCTGGCAGGAAGCAGGATGTCACTTTTGTAGCAGCAGGTTCTGGTTGTTAAGTTTTTAGCAAACATATGAGGAAGACGTATTTAGTTGCCTTTATTGCATGTTTTTTGTTTGTTATTTATGGGAGCCTTGTACCATTAGAGTATAAGGCTCTTGATTTCAGCATTGCCTTCGAAAGATTCAAGAATATCAAGTATCTGTCGTTGGGCATAGAATCCAGAGCCGACTGGATCGCCAACATCCTGCTATATATCCCTCTCTCTTTTCTTGCGCTCGGTACCTTTCGAATTTCTCTTAAAAAAGGCTGGTTATATATAGTCTTTTCCACAGTTTTGGTTTTCTTGTTTTGCTTGGCAACGGCAATCAGTGTCGAATTTGCCCAGCAGTTTTTCCCGCCCCGTACCGTATCGCTAAATGACTTGATCGCTGAAACGTTAGGGACTGTGCTCGGTATCGTTTTCTGGTTTGGTATGGGGGAAAAATTCCTAGGCTATTTCAACCAAATTGGCCAAGGAGATTGGTTGTCTATCAAGTCAGCCATCCTGCTTTTTTTACCGGGTTATATTTTCCTGAGTTTATTTCCATTCGATTTCGTCACATCAATGGGCGAAATGGATAATAAGTTAGCAGGCGGTCACGATACATTTTTCATCGATATTGACGCTTGTCGAACAGCTCCGTTTCGTTGCATTGTGAAATGGATGGTGGAAATTTTGATTTTAGTGCCTCTTGGTGCGCTTTTTGCGGCGTTGCCTTATACGCCAAATAAGAAAAGTCTGGCTGTTGTAGTGGGTTTTTTGTTGGGCGTTTTTATTGAATTGACCCAGGTTTTTATTTATTCAGGCAGCGGACAGGGTTTTTCCATTATTACCCGTATGTTGGGTATGGCAGTTGGGGTTCAGGCCTATGTTTTTTTTGCCGGACGCGATTTGCAAACATTGCGGCCATGGTTGGGTCGATTTGTCTGGTTGGCTTTGCTACCTTACATTTTAGCAGTAGCCGCTATTAATGGCTGGCTGGAGGGTGGTTGGCTTTCTATCGCTGCGGCACAGCAAAAACTTAATGAAACACAGTTTTTACCGTTTTATTATTTTTATTACACCACCGAAACTGTGGCGTTGGTGAGCTTGTTAAGCAATATCGGTACTTATATGCCGGTGGGATTTTTGTTTTGGATCATGAGTTTAAGAAGTCCTGATCAGCAAAAAATCCATGGGTTTTGGGTAGGGCTGTCAGCGGCAGTGTTTGCAGTGATTATAGAAACGGGCAAACTTTTTTTACAAGCCAAACATGTCGATCCGACTGATGTATTAATTGCATTTGTTTCCGGAGCGGTTACCTATGCGGCTTTAAATAGCATTCAAAAGATGATGAGTCAATCAGGTCGTGCAGGTTTGAAAGGCCATGCTCATTTGAAAAGCCGGGAAGAAATTGTCGATTCGATTGCGGCTGACGCTTCTGCTTCCGACTTGGTCCCAGTGCAAAAAAAATGGCTGTTGCCTGCTGGTTTCATTTGCCTATTAGTTCTGTATCAAATTATCCAATATCCGCTTAAGCCGGCTTTACTGGCGCTATGCGTCATCGGGTATTGCTATGGCTTGGTTCGTAAGCCTTTAATTGGCTTATTCGTGTTGCCAGCTTTATTGCCCATCATGGATTTTGCGCCTTGGACAGGACGTTTTTTCTTCGACGAGTTTGACTTGATGGTTTTGTCGACTTTGATGGTGATGATGCTTCTCCCATCAGGTAAGTCAGGTGGATTTCCAAATTTCCGAATTTCCGATATGTTCTATATCGGTTTGTTTTTGCTTTTGTTAGGGGTCAGTTTAGTCATTGGTTTAATGCCTTTGCCGGAGATTGATGCTAATTCATTTAGTAACTATTACAGTAATTACAACGCATTACGGATAGTAAAAGGTTTTTTTTGGGGATTACTGCTCAGTCCCTATTTAATTCACTTTTTACGAGAAAGATCTGGTCAGAGCTATTTTTCTGCCGGGTTAATCAGCGGTTTGGCTGCTGTGGCAATATTTTCAATTTTTGAGCGTTGGGTGTTTCCAGGACTGTTCGATTTTTCTACTGATTACCGAATCAATGCATTATTTGCCAGCATGCACAATGGCGGTGGACATATCGAGTCATATCTTGCCTTGAGCATGCCTTTTGTGGCGACATTATTTTTGGCTGAGAAGCACCTTATGGCCGCACGTGTTGGTGGAGTATTGTTGTTTGTGTTGAGTTTATATGCGCTATTAATGACTTTCTCCCGTGGAGGTGCAATTGGGCTGTCGGTCTCTTGCTTCGTGTTATTAATTGGGTTGTATGTGCATTTTGCCAGCCAAAGTAAGATTAAACTCAAACAGTCAGCAGGCTTGGTTGCGTTATTGCTGGTAGTGGTCGCGACATTGTCTTTACCTGTATTTGAAGGTGATTTAATGAAAAATCGGCTTAGCGTGGCAGGGAAAGATAGTGAAACTCGCCATCGACATTGGAGTGCGGCCGTCGATGCGATGGATGGGGATGTCTTAACACAATTGTTTGGTATGGGCTTGGGCAGTTTTCCACGTACATTCTTTTGGTCAAATCAGGAAAATGCTCACCCTGCGACGTATCGGATTGGGTCTGAAAAGGGCAATCAATATTTGGCTTTGCAGGGAGGTGATGCTTTATTTATGGGACAATACGTAAGTCTACAACCACATCAGAGTATAAAACTGTCCATAGAGGTACGCAGTTTGCAACAAAATGTGTGGCTCTCTATTCCAATTTGCGAAAAATCCTTACAATATTCATTTAGATGCGTCGTTACTGAAGTCTACGTGCCTTCAGCTCAATGGCAAAAAATCGAAAAAGACATTCAAATTGGTGGTGTAGGCGCTGTTTCAGACGATATTGCTGGCGGTTGGTTGGCTAGGCCGGTGCAGTTGGCGCTTTATGCCGGCGGTGATACGGGTGTGATTGTCGAAGTTGATAACCTGCAATTGCTGGATGCAAAGGGTCAAAAATTAATTAGCAACGGTGATTTTTCTGCGGGCCTTGATCACTGGTATTTCTCAACGGAGAAACATAATCCCTGGCATATTTTCAATATATGGGTACATGTATTGTTTGATATGGGGTGGTTAGGTTTAGTTGCTTTTATATCGCTGATACTTTATGTCTATTACCGCTTAATAAAATCTTTGCGGCAAGATATTTACGCTCCGATTTTGCTGGCATCATTTACAGGGTTTTTGATTATCGGTTATGTCGATAGTCCGTTTGACGCGCCACGATTGACATTTTTGTTTTGCGTGTTAGTTATTTTTGCCATTTTCGGCTGCAAAAGACCGCATAAATCATTCAGAGTATTTAAGTAGCATATGAACAATTTTATCCCCGGCCAGCGCTGGATTAGTAATACCGAGTCTGAACTAGGCTTAGGCATGATTTTAGATGCGGAGTTAAACCGTGTAACGGTGTTGTTTCTTGCTACCGGCGACAAGCGGGTTTATGCCCGTGACAATGCGCCTTTGACGCGGGTTCAATTTGCCGAAGGCGATGTGATTGAATCGACCGATTATTGCAAAATTACCGTGCAACAAATTCAACAGCAAAATGGTTTATTGAGCTATTTTGGCCTGGATGAAGACGGTCAGTTTCAGCAAATTGATGAGATGGAGCTTAATCACCACATTCAATTCAATAAACCTCAAGATAGGTTGTTTACCGGGCAATTCGATCCTAGTGCCTGGTTTAGTTTGCGTTTTGAAACCTGGCGCCGTCAGCAGCAACATCAGCAGTCTGCTGTGAAAGGTTTGCAGGGTGCGCGAGCAGCATTGATACCGCACCAATTGTACATTGCTCATCAGGCAGCTAATCGCATCGCGCCGCGGATTATGCTGGCCGATGAGGTGGGCTTGGGTAAGACCATTGAAGCCGGTTTGATTTTGCAGCATCGTTTGATAAACAGCTTGAGCCAACGGGTATTGATTCTGGTGCCGGAAGCTTTGATGTACCAATGGCTAGTTGAAATGTTGCGGCGCTTTAATTTGCGCTTTAGTTTATTAGACGAAACTCGCTGCATGGCCTGCCTGGAGGATAATCCATTTTCTACTGAGCAATTAGTACTTTGCAGTCAGCAGTTTTTTGCCGATTTTCCAGAGCGTCAAACGCAAGCGCTTGATGCGGGCTGGGATATGGTGGTGGTGGATGAAGCGCATCATCTGGAATGGAGCGAGCAAGCACCCAGCGCCGATTACTTATTTGTCGAGCAATTGGCGAATAGTGTGGAAGGTTTGATTTTGCTGACAGCGACACCCGAACAGTTGGGCAAAGAAAGCCACTTTGCCCGCTTACGTTTGCTCGACCCCGATCGGTTTTATAGCTTTCAGCAATTTGTGAAAGAAGAAAGCCAGTTCGCCCCGGTGGCTGAGCTGGCCAATCAGCTGATATCTGATCAGCCTTTAAATACAGAACAGCAAATTCGGCTTAAAAGCCTACTGCAACATGACAATGTGGATAAGCTGTTGCAACAGCTGAGTAGCGATCAGCACAATGCCGGTGTGCGTGAGGAGTTGATTAAGTTATTGTTGGATCACCATGGAACCGGGCGGATTTTATTTAGAAACTCTCGGCATACCGTAAAGGGTTTTCCGGATCGTCAGCGTTACGGCTATCCCTTGCAGGGTAATGCCGAAACTGAGCTAGCCAGCAGTGCCTATTTTCTGTGGCTGATAGACAAACTGAAAGCCTTGGGCGACGAAAAAGCCTTGTTGATTTGCCGGCGAGCAGAAACAGTTATCCAGCTTGAGCAGTTGCTGCGGCAACAAGTTGGTCATACGGCGGCGGTTTTTCATGAAGGTATGAGTATCGTTGAGCGTGATCGGGCGGCAGCGTTTTTTGCCGACGACGAAAGCCGTGCCCAAGTATTGTTATGCTCGGAAATCGGTAGCGAAGGACGGAATTTTCAGTTTGTGCGACATTTGATTTTGTTCGATTTGCCGGATAACCCTGATCTTTTGCAGCAGCGTATTGGGCGTCTGGATAGAATCGGGCAAAAACAGGTGATTCAGATCCATATACCGTATCTAATCAATAGCCCACAACATGTGCTATTTCGTTGGTATGACGAAGGCCTGGATGCACTGAGGCATAATTGTTCGGCAGCCGGCCAGGTTGCCAAGCAGTTGCATGCCGAGTTGACAAAAGTACTGGTGTGTCAGAATCAGGCTGAAATCGATGCTTTTATTGTCGCCACGCAAATGATGGCGCAGGAAATAGAAGCAGAGCTACAAAATGGCCGTGATCAACTACTGGAATTAAATTCCTGCCGGCCAACTGAAGCAGCAGGCTTAATTAAACAGCTGAATGATATTGAAGTTGAGGGCAGTTTGTGGCCGTATATGGAAGCACTATTTGACTGCTATGGTGTGGATGTGGAATATCATTCTAAAAATTGTCATATTCTGTGGCCCAGTGAAAACTTGCGAATTGGACATTTTCCTATGCTGCAAGATGATGGGTTGACGGTCACCGTCGATAGAGATGTTGCCTTGGCGCGCGAGGATATGCAGTTTTTGACCCAGGAGCACCCGATGGTGCTGGCTGCAATGGATCTGGTATTGTCTAGCGAGACCGGTAATGCATCAGTCAGCATTATTAAGCAAGCAAAACTTAAGGCTGGTCAGTTTTTGCTGGAATTAGTGTTTGTAGTGGAATGTAGCGCACCTGCAGAGTTGCAAATTGGTCGATTTTTGCCGCATACCCCATTGAGGGTGTTGATCGATCAGAACAAAAAAGATTTAACAGTAGCTGTTTCACATGATTCCATGCAGGACACCCTAGATAGTATCGATAAAGAGCAAGTCAGTCAGTTTCTGAGTAGCCAGCGTCAGCACATACAGGATATGATCAAAGCTGGAGAACAGAATGCCCAGGCGCAGATGAATGCTTTGATTGCCGAGAGTAGTAATGGCATGATCGCTGCATTTACAGCGGAAATCAAACGGATGGTCAGGTTGAAAAAAATTAACCCAGGGATCAAGGATCAGGAAATTCAGCAACTAAAGGAAATGACCATGCTGGCGCACGAATGCATTCAGGCGGCACAATTACGTTTAGACGCTTTGAGGTTTGTTATAACCAGTTAGCCGCCAGACCAGTATTTTAATGCTTGCCTGATTGGGTTAAGCTGTTATCAGAGGGTTTTGATAAAAACAGTGGTTTCATCGAGTTCAACGCATTCGAACATCAGGTCATCGATGGAACCATGTACGTGATCAATATAGTGTATGCCGCACACGTCGTCTGAAGCTTGATGCATTAATATGCCGTGAACACAAAAAGGTGTATTCGATTCCGGTAGTATCATATTGATTTTTATCTTGCCGACCATGTCAGAAGCAATAGGTTCTTTTAATTTGACCCGAATGCCGCTGTAACTAATATCCAAAATATCGGCATCCAGGGTCATTTCCTGGTTTTCGGTATTGAAAATTATGCCGGCCAGCATGCCTTTTGGTTTGATACGTTTGTGATTGCGTTTCTCTGACTTCATGCGACATTCTCCCTCTAGTAAATGTTCTTGCCTGCCCAAGCTTGTTTTTTTTATTTCCCGATTGAATTGTATAGCGTTTTTATAAAAATGCCAGTTGCAAGCGGACTTTATTTGCTGCGAAAAGCAGCTCTCAACCAAGGTTATTTAATGTTGTTTACAGAATTAGAGTTATCGGAGCAGTTGCTTCAAGCCGTCGCCGATCAAGGTTATCAAACCCCAACACCGATTCAGGCGCAGGCCATTCCGGTTATTTTGCAGGGGCGTGATGTGTTGGCTGGTGCGCAAACGGGCACAGGAAAAACCGCCGGGTTTACCTTGCCATTACTAAAGATCTTGCAAGATCAGCCTATCCCGCAAAAACCGCGCCCTCTGCGAGTGCTGATTCTAACGCCTACGCGTGAGTTGGCGATGCAAGTATTCGAGAGTGTCAGAACTTATGGTAAGCATCTGCCTTTTATTGCCGAAGCCATTTTTGGTGGTGTTAGCATTAATCCGCAGATTCAAAAAATGCAGCGCGGCGTCGATATTGTTGTGGCTACGCCGGGGCGATTGCTGGATTTAATTCAACAAAAGCATGTGGATTTATCCCACATAGAGCATTTTGTTTTGGATGAAGCTGATCGCATGCTGGATATGGGCTTTATCCGCGACATACGAAAAATTATTACCTTACTGCCAGCCAAGCGGCAAAACCTGTTGTTTTCAGCGACCTATGCACCGGAAATTAGCGCACTGGCCGAACAGATTTTGCATGATCCGGTGGAAATTTCGGTAGCCAAAAAAAATGCAGCAGCTGATACCGTGACACAGCTGGTTTATCCAATTAAACGTGAGCAAAAACGTGATCTGTTGTCATTTTTAATCGGAAATGGTAATTGGCAGCAAGTGCTGGTGTTTGTCCGCACCAAACATGGTGCCGATCGATTGGCCAAGCAATTGATCAAAGATGGCATACGTTGCGCGGCGCTGCACGGCGATAAAAGTCAGGGTGCACGCGTTCGTGCCCTGGAAGACTTTAAGAAAGGCTCTATCACTGCACTGATTGCCACCGATATTGCCGCTCGCGGGCTGGATATCGATCAACTGCCGCATGTAGTTAATTTTGATTTGCCACAAGTTGCGGAAGATTATGTGCATCGTATCGGTCGAACTGGCCGGGCAGGGGCTGAAGGTCAGGCGATTTCGCTGGTCGATCAGGAGGAGGCTTATTTGCTGGCGGCAATCGAAAAGTTATTGAAGCGGGAAATTCCACAAGTTGCCGATACTGGGTATGAAAAAGTATCGCTAAATCTTAATGCTGCCAAGTCAAAATCACCGCAAAATGCTAAGCCCGCGCCAAGAGCAACCACCGGACGTTCGTCGCGACCATCGGTAAAATCGGGTTCGTCGCGTAAACCGGATACGGAGCGCAAGCCGGTTAATCGCCAGCGTTCTGGAAATCGCTAGGACTCTGGATCGTAAACATGCACTGCTAACCAGATACTGATCTGGTCGCTGGCAGTGCTATCTACCCGGTGCTTGCAATGCGCGGGCAATAGCAGGTAATCGCCAGGATTTAACTCGACCGGCTCTGCATCGATAAAGCTCAGTCGAGCTTTGCCTTGCAGTAATAACACCCATTCTGTTTGTTCCTGATCGTACCAAGTGTTTTCTGCGCTATGCTGGCCCTGCGACAGAATGCGCTCTATGCGTACGGTGGAACTTTGAAACAAGGTTTGACATAATTCTTCCGGTAATGTTTGCGGGATCTCGGCAAACAGAGAGGCAAGTTTGCTTTTCATGGTTTTATTGGGTTGTAAGCATGCCGGTAATTAATGATTAAGTTTTATTGGTGGCTGGTTCTTGCACCAGTATCCAGGGTTTTACTACAACCGCCCACACATCTATTTTATTGTTGAACCACTTTTCTGCTTGCCGGTCGGAGACTGGTGCTAGTTGTTGCTTGTTTAGCCAGTCTTCTACTAAAGATTTATTGTCGATGGAAAATTGATAAGCCACTTCCACCAAATCTAAACTGTCATCCACAGCAATAGCCAGACCGGCAGCAAAAAAACGTTGCAAATCCAGCCAGGGGATTTGAGAGGTTTCTAAGTTTACTTTGGCTTTTTCCAGTTCGATTGGACAATCTGTCATTTTATGTACCGTTTGAGGGTGGGGATGTTGTAGACTTCAAAGTTATTTTATCGCAACTAGTATCAAAACAGACCCGTAAGGAATCAAACATGTCATTTTTGAGTTCATTAAAAAAGCGTTCAACTCTGGATGCTGCAATTAAACAAGTCGCGCAAGCCCGTAACAGTGAAGCTGGAAAAGCCGAGCAATTGTATAAAGGTGCTTATCAAGGTTTTGCCAGTGTGATTTCTGATAACTTAATGATGTCTGATGCGTTGTATCACTGGGGATTTGCCCTGTTACACGAAGCAAATGGCAAGCCAGAGGTGGAGGCTATCGAAATTTATGAAGATGCGATCTCTAAATTCTCATTTTGTTTATTAATGGCGCCGAACTATTTGGGTGCGGCAATCGATGGTGGTGTGGCATTTATGGAGTTGGGGCGAATAAGTCCCGAAGGCAGTAAAGCTGGGCTGTATGGCTTGGCGGAAGATTTTTTTGAAAAAGCCAATAACATCCAAAAAGGCAGTGCTGCCTATAACTTAGCTTGCATTTATGCTTTGCGGAACGATGAACCAGCTTGTCAGCAGGCTTTGCAGCAGGCTAGAGAATTTGGCAGTTTGCCGAATCTGGATAATATTCAGGGTGATCCGGATATGGATAAGGTTAAGCAAGCGGAATGGTTTAAAGAGTTTATAGCAGATGTGCAAGCCCAACCTGAACCAGTGCGAGAAAAATTAAACAATGCAGAGGTAGTGGTTGATAAGTCCTCATTTAAGCTGAAAAAAACAGAAGACTTTGATTATTACTCATAACAGCTAGCCAATAAAGCATGAAGTTTGGCCAAACCCAGTTCGCGGGTTAGTTTGATATTGCGGACTGGGATGCTTTCGGGATCAGGATGATTCGCCACGGCGCGATCGATGCTGGTTTCTCGGATGATATGCAGCATAGGGTAAGGTGAGCGATTGGTGTAGTTGCTGGGATCTTCCTGGTCATCTAAATCGTTTTCAAAGCGATACGCTGGATGGAAGCTAGCAAGTTGATAGACTCCTTCATAGTTTTGTTCGATTAATAATTGTTCTGCAATCGCCACCAAATCCAGGTAATCGTCGAAATCGTTCAAACCGGTCGGTAAAATTAACAGTGTGGTTTCCGTTTCTGTGTGAGTGTCAAGATATTCGCATTCTTGAATTAAAGCACCTAGTTGTTTTTCAATGTTTTCAGTGTCAGCCACCTGGTAACGGATAGTGTTTCTTTCGTGCTCCCTGCGGGCAAACGGGCAAATGTTAAAAGCAATAATAAAGGACTTTAACCAGGTTTGGGTCGCGTGAATGATGTGTTGTTTAATCATAAAGTATTGAATAAATATAAAGTCAGCTTGGTTTGCGTGTTAGCGCTGTTGCCTGCAGTAGTCGCTGCTGAGGTTTATCAGTGGATTGATGCGCAGGGTAAGCATCATTATTCCGATCGCCATCAGCAAGATAATGCCCGGATTTTAGCGGTTGATGTGGGGCTTACTTATTATGCAGTAGAAAAGGTCTACGACGGTGACACTATTTTATTGAAGAATGGGCAAAAAGTGCGGTTTTTGGGTGTTAATACGCCTGAGGTGGCTGGGCGACACAATGATGCTGAGCAAGGTGGCGAAGAAGCAAAGGCGTGGCTACAGCAGCTTCTACAGCACAAAAAAGTAAGATTGGAGGTGGATGTCGAACAACAGGATAAGTATCAGCGCACTTTGGCGCATGTGTTCACCGAAGATAAGCAGCATGTCAATTTGGAGTTGGTACGACAGGGTTTGGCGACTGTGAATATTTACCCACCCAATCTGAAATATATTGAGGCTTTGTCGATGGCGCAACATTTGGCAGAGCAAGAGCGGTTGGGTATATGGGCTTATCCGGATTATGCGCCGCAAGCATTTCAATCTCTAAATAACAAAAACTATAAGGGATGGAAGCGTATAACCGGGCAGATACAAGCACTGAAGGGCGCAAAAAAATACATTTATTTACAGTTTTCCGATAGTGTTTCTCTACGTATCGATCGGAAAACACTGGATTTATTTCCGACTTTGCAAGGGTATGTGGGAAAAAACATTGAAGCCAGAGGATGGGTAAGCAAAAATAAAGATCGGTATGTCTTAAATCTACGTCATCCCGCTGATTTAATACTCAAGCATGATCAACTAGAGTAAGTTTCTCGTAATGGCAGGATGTTGATCGGAATGTCAGGCAAAAAAAGGGAGGCCGTAGCCTCCCTCTGTACTTTAAAAGCGTATTTGGACTCTATCTATCGGTACGTATGAATTCTACGCGACGATTATAAGCACGACCTTCTTCGGTAGCGTTTGATTCGGCGGGGTGAGATTTGCCAAAACCAATAGTGGTCATGCGACGGTCATCAACGCCATTTTGAATCAATGAGTTTTCTACTGCATTTGCGCGACGCTCTGACAGGCCCAAGTTGTAGCCGACTGAGCCAACGCTATCGGTATGGCCTTGAATTTCAACTGTTAAGCTTGGGTTGAGTTTCATGACTTCCACTGCATTTTTTAACAGAGGATGAAACTTGTCTTTGATTTTATCACTATCAAAATCGAAGAATACACCGTGATATGACCAGCATCCATGATTGTCAACCATGGCGCCTGTTGGTGTGTCAGGACATTTGTCTAAACAGTTGTTGACGCCGTCGTGGTCCTCATCCAGTTGCGAGCAATCTGGAACAGGATTGCCGGGTTTAAACAGCACTTGTTTGACAAAGTTGCTCATGCCGGCAGCGCTGGAAATTGCATTCACATCGGTTGCCATGCCACAACCTGCAGTGTCTACAATGGATTGCAGATTTTCTTGGCCAGCAGTATCAGCTTCATTACCTACCCAGACGGTGTAAATGCATAGTCTGTCACCGTATTGAGCTTTCAGAGCCTCAGCAGCAGGGACAGGTGAGGTTTCATCCATGCCGTCGCTGAATACGACTAAGGCAATATTGCCAGGCGCGCTGGCTATATCACCTTTGGCTGCTTCCACTGCTTCAGCCAGCGGCGTGCCGCCGCTAGAGCATTCTAGGGAAGTGATGGCGCTTTCGAAGCCGCTAGTTGAATAACTTTGCAGCGGTTGATTCAGGTGTGAGGTGCTCCAGTCGGTGCAAGGACCGTAACCAAAACTACGTAAGCCCGATGACAAAGTAATGTCAGGGATGGTGTGGTTAAACTTGTTCAGCAGGTTTTTTTCTACATCCAGTTTAGTGCCGCTGTAGTCAGCTGAATTTAAATAGGTTTTGCTCATCGAGGAAGATGAGTCGTTTAGAACAAAAAAACTGTTGGTTTTTTGCACTAAAAGACCTGATTTAACTTGAGCATTTAAGTCATCAGCCTGGAATGCCTGAAAGCTGTTGCTGGATTGTGTTGCGCAACCCGACAAGACCAAGCCTGTCAGTGCTGCGGTGAGTGTGAGCATCTTTTGCATAGGGTTTTCTCCTAAAAGGTTTTTGAGATTTCGGCAAACCTGCAGCCTGACTGTAAGTCTAGCACTAATATGCTTGTATTTTAATAGTTGCATTCACTTAAAACTGGCAAGCGTGAAATAATAACCTTTGTTTTTACTGGTGGTGAGGGTAGCGGCGTAATTTTTGCCTTGGATGGTAGGGGTTTGTTTGTTGTTTTTATGCGCCAGTTTGTGCAGGTTCGAGTGTATGAATAAAATCAGGCAACAGTCGGCAGTTGCATGGCTGGCAAAATTACCGACCATCAGGGTTATTAAAATGTGCATGAGGGTAATGAGCGCATTATAGCGCTCGTCGCTCAGGATGGTTGTGAATAGGCGACTAAATGCAGGAACAAACAGCTCGCTAGAGGTCGCTGGCTATGCCAGGTAAACCCCCAAGTCGCTAAAGGCAGTGTGCAATTGAATGTTACATGCTCTATCCTTGCAAAATATGCAAAAAGATTTTTAACAGGTAAGTAATTGAATATGAGTATAAGAACCCGCTTTGCCCCCAGTCCCACAGGTTATCTTCATGTAGGAGGTGCTAGAACAGCCTTGTTTTCTTGGTTATATGCCCGCAAGCATGGTGGAAAATTTATTTTAAGGATTGAAGATACCGATCTTGAGCGTTCTAGTCAGGAGTCGGTAAACGCCATTTTGGAAGGCATGACTTGGTTGGGGCTGGAGTATGATGAAGGTCCATTTTATCAAACCCATCGATTTGATCGCTATAAAGAGGTTATCCAGCAATTACTGGATCAGGGGGATGCCTATTATTGCTATTGCAGTCGTGAAGAGCTGGATGCTTTGCGTGAGCAGCAAATGGCTAATAAGGAAAAGCCGCGTTACAACGGCAAGTGTCGGTCAGGGTCTAACGCTACAGGCGAGCGGGTAGTGCGCTTTAAAAATCCCGAGCAGGGCGAGGTGGTGATTGATGATTTGGTAAAAGGTCGCATCGTTGTTGCAAATAAAGAATTGGATGATTTGATCATTGCGCGTTCTGATGGCACACCAACCTATAATCTGACCGTAGTTGTGGATGATATGGATATGGGGGTGACGCATGTGATACGCGGCGACGACCATGTTAATAATACGCCACGCCAGATTAATATTCTGCAGGCATTGAAAGCTCAGTTGCCCGTGTATGCACATGTACCGATGATTCTGGGGTCGGATGGTGCGCGCTTGTCTAAGCGTCATGGTGCGGTCAGTGTGATGCAGTATCGTAATGAAGGCTATTTGCCCGAAGCATTGTTGAATTATCTGGTGCGACTGGGTTGGTCTCACGGCGATCAGGAGTTGTTCAGTCTTGATGAAATGATTCAGTTGTTTGAATTGGAAAAGGTGAACGTCTCTGCTTCTACTTTTAATACTGAAAAATTGATATGGCTGAATCATCAATACCTGATGACTAGTGACCCAACGCATGTTGCACATCATTTGAGCTGGCATTTGGGTGAGCGTGGTATTGATCCTGCAAATGGACCGGCTTTGGCTGATGTCGTCATGGCGCAACGCGAGCGCTGCAAAACATTGGTGGAAATGGCTGACGAAAGCCTATATTTCTATCGTGAATTTGATGCCTATGATGAAAAAGCCGTGAAGAAAAGCTTTAAAGCAGGCGCAGAAGAGGTGCTGCAGCATCTGTTAAATCAATTTGATGCGCTAGACCAGTGGCAGGCAGAAGTTTTGCATCAGGTGGTGATGGATAGTGCCGAACAGTTGCAATTAGGTTTAGGTAAGGTGGCCCAGCCTTTACGTGTGGCTGTGTGTGGCTGTGGAGTTTCGCCTGCCATTGACGTGACGCTGTGCTTGTTGGGTAAGGAAAAAACCTTGTCTCGGATAGCGCGGGCGATTGAATTTATCAAAAACAACTAGACAAGACTTAAAATACCCGTATAATGCGCGGTCTCAACTACGGGGCCATAGCTCAGCTGGGAGAGCGCTTGCATGGCATGCAAGAGGTCAGCGGTTCGATCCCGCTTGGCTCCACCAAAGTAGTTAATTGTTTAAAAGTTCTTGGTCCCCATCGTCTAGTGGCCTAGGACACCGCCCTTTCACGGCGGTAACCGGGGTTCGAACCCCCGTGGGGACGCCACTTTTTGGCAAGCTTTAAAAAATATGCAGTATTAGTCTTAGTCCCCATCGTCTAGTGGCCTAGGACACCGCCCTTTCACGGCGGTAACCGGGGTTCGAACCCCCGTGGGGACGCCAATAAATAAAACCGCCTCTTTCGTTGAGAAAAGGCGGTTTTTTTATGCGAGAAGTTTTTGGACTAAATCACCCAACAAACTCTTGATGTTGGGTGATTTAGTCAATTGGCTTAGTAATATTTGACGCGTTTGTCGTCTGTGGCAGGGGTGATGTCACCCAGACTAAATGCAGTCTCGCCCAATTGTGTGAGTAGGTCTAGAGTAGTGGTTTCGTCCGCTGCATCTACGCAGATGATCATGCCAATGCCACAATTAAAAGTTACCAGCATGTCTGCCAGCTCCACATTACCTTGTTGTTGCAACCAAACGAAAATATCCGGTAATTGCCAAGCAGATAAATCGATTTTGGCGCATAAGTCGTCCGGCAATACTCGGGGCAGATTTTCGGTAATACCACCGCCCGTAATATGGGCCAGAGCATGTATGTCTACTTGTTTGATTAGTTCGAGCAGGGGTTTAACGTAGATGCGGGTTGGTTCCAGCAGGGTTTTGCCGAGCGATACTCCATTGACGTCATCGGTTAAGGCTAAACCGCTGCGCTCAATGATTTTTCGAATTAGAGAATAGCCATTAGAATGCGGGCCGGAAGAGGCAAGACCGATGAGTTTGTCACCTGCTTTGACTTTGCTGCCGTCGATGATACGGTCTTTTTCCACGATGCCGACACAAAAACCAGCAAGATCATAGTCGCCATCACTATACATGCCGGGCATTTCTGCGGTTTCTCCGCCCACCAGCGCGGCACCAGACTGTTCGCAGCCCTGACCTATGCCTTCTATAACCGCTGCGGCAGTGTCAACATCCAGTTTGCCGGTAGCGAAATAATCTAAAAAGAACAGTGGCTCTGCACCTTGTACGATGATGTCGTTGACGCACATGGCAACTAAGTCTATGCCTACCGTGTTATGCAATTTCATGTCCAAGGCCAGTTTTAATTTAGTGCCGACTCCATCGGTGCCCGACACTAAAACCGGATTTTTATAGCGATCTAGCGGTAATTCAAACAGCGAACCGAAGCCGCCAAGTCCGGCCATAACGCCGGCATTGCGGGTTTTAGCCGCGATGGGTTTGATGCGGTCGACTAAAGCATTACCGGCTTCAATGTCAACGCCCGCACTCTTATAATTCAGGCTATCGTGCTGTTTTGCGCTCAATGGGGGCCTCTTACTAAAGTTAAGGTTGAAACAACCGATATTGTACTATAGTTCCATTTCATACACCCTCAGGGTAGGCCGCAAGCGATGATAATTAATAAGGGAAATCAAGTGCGTTTATGGAGTTTATTAGTGCTGGTTTTTTTGCCTGTTAACCTGTTGCAGGCTGTCGAAGTTAAGGGGTTATACGAAATTGAGTTGATTGCGAATAGCGAATCTGCGGCCGATAGAGAGCAAGCTGTAAAACAAGCGCTATATGGGGTGCTAAGCCGAGTGCTGGTATCGGATGACATTTCAAAGCTGCCAGCTGTCCAGCAGTTGTTACAAGGTGCTCAGCATTACGTCAAGCAATTCCAATATTCGTTGATTCCGGCTGACGCCTATTCTGAGAGTGATGCCCGATTGATTAGAGTGGAGTTTGACCAAGATCAACTGCTAGAAGTTATTCGCACAAGTCAGGTCGGTGTCTGGAGTGAGATTAGGCCGGAAACCTTAATCTGGCTGGTTGTAGAGGAAGATGGTAAACGTCAATTGTATAACCCCGATATGCTGCCGGATATTGAAAGCGCCTTGTCGTTGGCCTCTAAAGTAAAGGGCGTGCCAATTATGTTTCCTATATTGGATTTAGAGGAGCAGCAACGAATTTCGGTGAGTGATGTATTGAGCGCAGATTCCAGAAACCTATTAGCTGCATCGGCGAGGTACGAAGTGCCGGCAATGATGGCAGGGCGATTGGTTAGGAAAGATCAGTGCTGGCAAGGTGAATGGGCTTTTTACTTTGATAGTAAAATTCAACAATGGAGCAATGAATGTTTGCCGTTAAAAGCAGCAGCGATGGAAGGCATGCAGGGTGCTTACCGGATATTATCTAATTATTATGGCGTCAAGCCAAACAATTGATATTATCAGCCGCTGATCAGGCTGTTGATTGCAAAGCCGCCACCAAAGCTAAACAGAATGTAAAACAGTGACATCACCATCCCTGCTAGTATATTGATATTCATGATTTTTTTGAAAATACCGGCAATCATGGCCCAGTTCCACAGCAGGATGAGTAGCAAAACACCATAACTCAGCCAATCTTCAGCAATCGTGGCCCAAAACATAATCGGTATCAGCAAAACAGCGATTACATTTTCACAGAAAAAAACAGCAGAACACACTTGTATGTAGGTGTACATGGTGCGGTGTAACGCAAGCGTGAAGGCAATAAATCCAAGGGTTAATAGGGTTTCAATGATCACTTCCGTGATCGATTCAATTTCATCCGTCATATTGAAATGGATGAAAAAATAGATAAAAAAATTAAAAACCAGGTTGAGTCTAAAAAAGAGTGTCGACCTGGGTAGATCCAGAGGCGAAACTTTAAACCAGCAAAGGGCTAAATATTGCTTGATTAAGTTCATGACGCGTCTTTATTTTAAAAATCAATATTCCTCGCCCGTTTGCGCATCATAAGGCGGGTGATATTCTTGATATTGGCTGCGACTGAATTGGTCATTGAGCGCTTGAATCAAGTCTTTAGCTTGTTCTAACAAGAGGTTTAATTTTTTGCGATTTTTCTTGGTTTTACCCACCGGTTGGGTCATAGGTAATAAAATACGCCAGAAACTCAGGCTTTTTTCAAATAAACCGGCTAAGTCTTCACTGAGATTGAGTTGTTTTTGGCGTTTGTGCAAATGATTGATGATGAATTTGGCATGTACTCGGCTGACAACAATATGTATAGGTGTCAGGAAGGCGATTAAAGTAACAATGAAAAGTGGACCAATGATAGGGTCAAAAAACAGATCAAGCACACCGACTGCGATTTCCGCAAACAAAATCAACATGATTATGAATGAAAGGATAATCAGTGTTGAAGCATTGCAACGTTCTTTCCAGGTGGTCAGAGCGCTTTCAACCTCAGGCATAATGACATCATCAATGGCTCGAATGCTGTTTTCGAGCGCGCCCAGTACGCGGTAGGAGCGATCGTTGTTCAGGTTGTTTACCCGCTGCTCGATTTGAGAGTCGCTGCTGTTTTGCGATAGTACGACATATTGGCCGGTAAAAATACCAAACTCTGCTAAGCGTCTTTGCCAGGAGGTGATGATCTCTTGCGTTTTATTCTCGTCCAGGCCAATTTCAGAATGATCGATAACAAACAAAAATTTGTTGGTGTCCTGGTATTTGACGATACTGGCAACAGAGTCTTTATTTAAATCAGAATCGGCTTCAAACAAGTCGGTAAACACCAAAACCAAATCGGAAATAGCAATCACATGCTGCCGTAACAGGGTGTTTGCGGCATTTTCTGCAGAAGGATTGAGTACAGCGGTATCGATCACTAATTTGTTTTTTAACTTGCCGCTGTTGACAGTAACCAACTCCAGGTAACTATTGACTTTAGCGCCTTCACCCGGAATTGACTGCTCGATAGTTTGGCTGATTTGATAAAACGGCAAACGGTGATCTGCGTCCAATGCGGTGCCAGGCAGGGTGGCGCTAGTGGCCTGCGGGGTGTATTGCAAAACAGTGAATTTATGTCGGGTGGTATGTAAATTTGCCTCTAAAAACCGATTGAGAAAATCGGATTTTGCTGGCGAATAACCACCTACCAAGCTGATAAGCGGCCACCATGAGCTTTTACGGGCGGTGGTTTCATCGTTTTCTATCAAGCCCATTTCAAATTCCATTTCATCCAGGTCCTGGAACACTTTTACTGCTTTCTGTAACACAGGGTCAGTGCTGGCAAATTGTTTTTCTATATTTATGAGGTGTTTACTTACCGTTTTATCTGCCATGAGAATGAAACCCTAGCCTGTTAGAAGTTGTTTTGCTTAAGAGTATACACCGATGTTTTAAGCAGAATAAATTCTAAATCAAGCCGGGTTATTCCTCAATAGCCAGTTCTTTCAGTTTTCGAGTTAGCGTGTTGCGGCCATAGCCTAGTAATAATGCTGCCTCGTGTTTTTTTCCGTGGGTATGATTTAGCGCAGTTTGAATCAATAATGTTTCGACATTATTGATCGCATGTTTGGCAATATCGTGCTTGCCTGATACCAGCTGTTGCCTGATCCAGTTTTGTAAAAGACTTTCCCAGTTATCGACTGGTGATTCGCTGTTGCTGTCGATTGGGGGCGTGCTTAATTCGGGCGGTAAGTCTTCAAGATGAATTTCTCGACCGGAAGCCATCACCGTTAACCAGCGACAGGTGTTTTCAAGTTGTCGGACATTACCAGGCCATTTCAAGCTGCTTAAAAAAGCCTCCGCCTCAGGTTTTAAGACTTTGACTTCTGTACCCAGTTCTCTGGCGCTCTGATGCAAAAAGTAACGCATTAATAAACCAATGTCTTGTTGGCGTTCGCGTAGTGGTGGTATATGAATGCGAATAACGTTTAAGCGATGGAATAAATCTTCCCGAAAACGGCCTTGTGCAACTAAGATCTCCAGATTTTGATGAGTGGCCGCAATGATGCGGACATTCACTTTAATGGGCGCATGAGCCCCTACCGGATAAAATTCATTATCTGAAAGTACCCGCAAAAGACGGGTTTGCAGTTCGGCTGGCATGTCGCCGATTTCATCCAGAAATAAAGTGCCATTATTGGCTTGTTCAAATCGGCCAATACGGCGGGCTTGAGCACCGGTAAAAGCGCCTTTTTCATGTCCAAATAATTCGGACTCCATTAAATCTCGCGGGATTGCAGCCATATTGAGTGCAACAAATGTTTGCTGAGCTCGCGGACTGTGCCGGTGCAATGCTTTTGCGACTAACTCTTTGCCTGTGCCGGATTCACCGTTAATCAAAACCGTAATATGAGAGCGTGCCAGGCGACCAATGGCGCGAAAAACTTCTTGCATAGCGGGCGCCTCACCGATAATTTCCGGCGTATTGTCCATGTCTTCCGGTTTGGCTTGGCTATCGTTTTGTTGTTTACTATGCTGACAGGCGCGCTTTACAGTATCTACCACGACATTAATGTCGAAGGGTTTGGGTAAATATTCAAAAGCGCCGCCGTGAAAGGCAGATACCGCACTTTCCAGATCTGAATGCGCAGTCATGATGATCACAGGCAGTGATGGATAGTCTTGTTGAATTTTTTTTAACAATTCCAAGCCATCCATGCCTGGCATGCGAATGTCAGTAATCAGAACATGAGGTAAATCATGGGATAGCGCTTCCAGTAAGTCGTTGGCATTAGAAAAACAGCGGGTATTGATGCTGGCTTTTTGCAAGGCTTTATCCAGCACCCAGCGTATTGATTTGTCGTCGTCGACAACCCAGACTTTATCGGGTAGTGGCATTATGGGCTCCAGAATTTGAGGTGGGCAACATCATAAAACTTGCATCGTTTTAGCGAAACTTACCCATATTTTGGGCTGGATTCATGATAGGCAAAAATATAGAAAACACAGTGTGGCCTGGCTCGCTTTCACATTCAATCAATCCATTATGCTGGTTGATTAGAGATTGGGCGATTGAAAGCCCCAGGCCTGTACCTTCAGGACGACCAGTGATCATGGGGTAGAATATTTGCCCCATCAAGCCGGGTTGAATGCCCGGGCCATTGTCAATTATGTCAATCTTGGCTACTAGTTTGTATAGTTTGCGTCCTAAGGTCATGTGGCGTTGAATTCGGGTTTTAATGATGATGTTGCCGGTATTTTGAATGGCCTGAATTGCATTGCGCACAATGTTCAAAAGTGCTTGTATCATTTGGTTTTTGTCAGCGAACAGTTCCGGAATGCTGGGATCGTAATCCGTTTTTAATGTGATATTGCTGCCAGTTTCGACTGTAACCAGTTGTCTGACGCGTTCCAGTACTTCATGAATATTTAAAGGACTCTTGTTTGCCGGTTTGTTAGGCCCCAGCATTTTGTCCATCAATTCCTGTAAACGATCGGATTCGGCGATGATGATTTGCGTGTATTCTTTTAACTCCGGATCTTGCAGCTCAAGATCGAGTAATTGGGCTGCGCCTCGCAAGCCGCCCAAAGGGTTTTTGATTTCGTGTGCCAAACCGCGCACCAGCATACGACTGGTATTTTGTTGCGCCAGTAATTGCTCTTCCTTGGTAATGCGTAAATGTCGATCAACCTGCTGTAACTCGATCAGTATTTCTGATAATACGCCATCTTCCAGCATTGGGGTTGCGCTAAGGTTAACGGTAAAGGATTGATGCAAGCCTTCCAGTATCAATTCTCTGTCAACCAGCGGCTCATTTTGGTGCAGGCGCTGTAGTAAATCTGTAAACAGACTGTTGTGTGCCGTTTTAAACAAAGTTTGCGCAAGGTTGCCGATCAAATGTTTAGCGCTATCCGCTAACAGAATTTCCCCGGCGGGATTGATGTAGGTTAAGCGCAAATCCTTATCAAATAGCAGGATTGCTTCATTGATGTGATCGAGTATTTTTTTATGCACAGTTTGATAGGTGTTGCTAGTTGTTAGCCGTTATAAAGCAATTTGTGCGCCAATCAAATTAAATGCTTGAGACCGCCGCATGGTGACGGGTTAAAATAACTTACGCACTTGTTTGGTGCAAATATTTGTTTTAGCGAGTTGTTTTGGTGCGAAGAGGCCGGTTAAGCTTAATAGTTTTTTGACTGGCTACAGCTGATGCATCTTTAGCTGATCTGAAATCGGCATTTTAACTGGCGTCCTCTGAAAACAAGCGGCTGAAACCTTGCTGGCGTCTCAGTGCCATTTAAAAACCATTAATGTAATATCATCATCAAAAAGAGTTCTTTGGCAAAAATCTTGTAAAGTCGTAAATAAAGTATCAATTATTGCTTGAGGTGTTAGGTGGGAATTTTGACAAAAAATAGCTTTAACCCGCTCTAGGCCAAAAAATTCTTGCTTGGCATTTTCAGCTTCGATTAATCCATCAGTATAAAAAAGGATTACATCGCCCTCGCAAAGTGACATTGATTTCTCTTCAAAAAAAACGTCTTGTTTAATGCCAACAATCAGGCCATCGGCATCTAATTCCATAAATTTATTTTGAATTCGATTAAATAATAGTGGGGGCGGATGTCCTGCATTTGCATAACTTAGCTGCTGCCGGTCAAGGTCTACTTGCATGTAAAACAGGGTAATGAAGTAATCAGAATTATTTAAATCAATAAACAGAAAGTTGTTTAAAAGCCCTAATGTTTCTGCCGGGGTGACGGATGGATTGTTTTGGGCGCGTAATGCGCTACGCGTTTCTACCATAAATAATGCGGGACCAATCGAATGCCCGGAAACATCGGCTATGACAATATCCAGGTGACTGTCATTACGAAAAAAATAATCATAATAATCTCCGCCCACTTTGTCGGCGGGAACACAAAAACCGGTTATTTCGAAAGCAGCCAATTTGATGGGGGTGGAAGGCGATAAAGTGGCTTGAATTTCTTGAGCAATTTTGATTTCATTCTGAGCAATCGCCAAGTTGACTTGGGACTGACGAATTTGTTTTTCCGCCGATTTTCTGCCGGAAATATCATGAATAAAGTTGCTAAAAATATAGTCGTTGCCAATTTTCAAAGGTGAAACACAAAGTTCGATTGGAAATTCAGTACCATCTCGTCTTTTGGCCACTTGTTCTGTTTGCTGATTTAATAAAGGCCAAGTACCGGAGCCTAAATAAGTGATTAAACCTGCCTGGTGTGCTTGATGAAAACGCTCAGGAATAATCAACTTGTCCAAACGTTGGCTAGTCGCTTCATCAGCCGACCAACCAAACATTCTCTCCGCGCTGTGATTCCAATCGGTAATCAGGCCGGAAGAATCCATGATAATGATGGCATTCATTGAACTGTCAATAATCATGCGGGTGCGTTTTTCAGATTCGATCAGTGCCGCCTGAAAATTCATTTTGGCAGTGATGTCCCTATCTATACCTCGCCATTTTATTAAGGTTCCGTTGGGATCGGTGATCGGTAAGCCGGTTGATTCTGTCAGAATTTGATGACCATCTCTATGTTGATAGTGATTGACCAAGGCATTAAAGGCGTGGTGGTTAGTCGAAAAGGCTGTTTGGGATTCTTGGTCTTGCGGGGTTAAAAGTGTTGTGTAGTGTTTCCCAATGATTTGCGCTTCACTGAAACCCAAAATTTGTTTTACAGCACTACTGCTATATAAGTAATAGCCATCGGGGTCTTGTTCCCATAGCCATTCGCCGGATAAATCCGCCATTTGACGGAAGCGCTCCTCGCTTTCAGTCAATGCTGATTCAACAGCCTTGCGGTGGGTAATGTCTTCTTCAACGGCTAGGAAATGGGTGATCTCACCTTCGCTATTTTTTATGGTGCTGACACTTTCAAGCACCCAGTAATCACTGCCGTTTTTGTGTTTGTTCTGAACTTCGCCTTGCCACTCGCCATATTTAATCAGGGCAGACCACATGTTTTGATAGTGCTCCAAGGATGTATTGCCTGATTGGAGGATTTTGGGGTTTTGACCAAGTAATTCTTTAGCTGTATAGCCGGTGAGTTCAGTGAATTTTGGATTAATATATTCGATGTTGCCAGTGTAATTAGTCAACATCATTGCGCTGGCACTTTGTTCCACCACCCGACGCATTACCAAGAGATCATTGCCTGGCTTGATGGCTTGGATCAGCAAAACACTGTCTGTGTAAGCTGTGTTTTGCTTGGGTAGAGGGGATAGGGAAAGTAAGGCCTGGATTCTATGTTGATTTTGGGTGATTATTTCAGCTTCAAAACAGTTGTCTGCGTCTCCGTGCTCAGTGCTTGCTAAAGCTTCTTCCCAAACAGATATTTCTTTTAGTGTAATAACTGAGTCAAGTGGTCGATCTATTAGATCTTTTTGGTGATAGCCAAGTAGATTTTCTGCAGAACGATTTGCATGGATGATGCATGCAGAGGGTGGTGTATCATCAGCAAGCTTGGTTCTGATGATCAGCATATAGAATCTGAAGTTATCGATTAAATTTTGCATGAATTAAGTGTTGGAAAAAGATTGGGTGCGGCCTTCGGCGCTGCGCTGTTGTTTCTTGCCTAATAGCATCGAACTTAACAGCATTAAAGACGAAAGGCCTGATAGAAAACCTTAAATCAGTGCGAATACATAGGTTCCCAACGTTGTTAGTAGTCAATTTAAGCAAACCAAGAGTACAGCTTTAACAATACATCTTTGCGCTGTTAATGAGCAAGTGATTTCATATGCATTAACGTAGCGTGAATTAATGCAATTTTTTTCTTGAGTTGATGTTAAGATTTGATTGCAATTGTTTTAAACATTTTTATTGCCTAGTAAATAAATGAATTTGAATCTGGAAAAAATTAATGAGTTTAGTGTGTTGACTATTCATGATGAAAGAATAGATGCACATAATTCTGCAGAATTAAAAGAATATATTTTACAGATGATTGAAGGCGGAGAAAGTCATATCATCATTCAATTAGAACATGTTCGATTTATTGATAGTTCTGGTCTAGGGGCTTTATTGTTCGGGCATAAGCACATGGTTGCTAAATCCGGGCAATTCGCATTAGCCAATATACAGCAACAAGTCTTGTCAATGTTTGAACTAACCAGGCTTACCCGAGTGTTTGAAATTTATACTGATATAAGCGAAGTTATTACTAATTAGGTGGTCGCAGTAAATCACCTTAACTTTAGAGATTATCTATGTGTTCTTCAGATATACAAGTGGACGTTATTGTCCCTACGCATACAAAATATTTAGATTTAATCGGCAGTCTAGGTGAGAGTGTTGTAAAAGAGCTAGAAAACTTCTCAGGTGATAGAGAGGCTTTAGCCTATCAGTTAAATCTGGTATTAACTGAAGCAACGGCTAATGTGATCAAGCATGCTAATGATAGTAACCATAAAGACACTGTTAGGATATCTATTCACCTACAGGATGGATTGTTAAATATAAAAATTTATGATCATGGTCAGGGTTTTGATCTGGATAGCGTACCGACACCTGATTTTGATCATCCGGAAGAAAGTGGTATGGGACTTTTTTTTATACGATCCATGATGGATGCAGTCACTTATACCCGAGAGGGTGATTGTAATGTTTTGGAAGTTATTAAATATATCAATTAGTTTATGGCAGGAAAACTTTCAAGCATTCTGGGAATTCAATTGCGGATAATTATATGCATAATCGGTCTAAATCATGGTTGGAAACGCTTAAAGTTATAATTGAAAAATCACTAGGAAATCAATCTGGATTACCCTTATGGGAAAAGTATAATAGTTTATTCCCATCATACTATAAATCTTTAATTTCACCTCGTTACGCACTTAATGATATTTTACAATTAGAGCGCTTGCTTGTATCTAATAATCAAGGTGTCTGTCTAATTAAGCCCTACGCAAATAATATACACTATAGACTGCATTTTTATACCCTAGAAGAGCGTTACCTTGATGAATATATTCCCGTATTAGAAAACTTGAATTTGCGGGTTATAGATCAGGTTCAATATAACTTTTTAATAGAGGGTGTTTCAGCAAGCATTAAAAGTTTTACTATCAAAGCAGCAACCAGTCAATCCGCGCCTTTTAGTAAGTTAAAAAGTCTGCTGTTGGAAACTATTCAAGTCATTATGGAAGAGCGAGTTGAAAATGATGCGCTCAATAAGTTGGTTATTATAACGGGTATTAACTGGCAAGCTTGTGATGTCTTACGTACTTACCGAAACTACTATTTACAACTAGAGCATAGAACCACAAAAGCCAGTGTTCACCATGCTCTGATTAATAATCCTTTAGTCGCGCAAGGCTTATATTATTATTTTGAAGCACGGTTTAGGCCCAATCCCGATTGGCAAGATTCTATGGTCAGAGAAGAGCAAGTCTTATTTCCTTTGCGTTTGAAGATACTAGAAAATATGGCCTCGGTTGTAAATATTAATGATGATAGGATTTTGCGCATTATGTTTAATCTTATCGATGCAACAGTCAGGAGTAATTTTCATCAACGCTGTCTGCAGAATGACTATTTTATTGCGATTAAAGTAAATAGCCTGGGTGTTATTGATATGCCCGCACCTAAACCACAGTATGAAATTTATGTGCATGGTGTCGACATGGAAGGTATACATTTACGTGGTGGTAAAGTATCTCGTGGCGGCATTCGTTGGTCTGATCGGATTGATGACTTCAGAACAGAAATATTGGATTTAATGCAAACGCAGATTAGTAAAAATGCCTTAATTATTCCTACCGGCGCTAAAGGCGGTTTTGTTGTAAAAAAGAATGGATTAGAACAAGATTTCAGAGAGGCGGGCAAAAAAGCTTACATTAGATTAATCAGGGGGTTGCTGGATTTAACCGACAACTATCATGATGAGACGATTGTTAATCCAGTAGGTACCGTGGTACATGACGACCCTGACCCTTATTTAGTGGTTGCTGCAGATAAAGGTACCGCCAAGTTTTCTGATGTTGCCAATGCGGTTGCTGCGGAGTATCAATTTTGGTTGTCCGATGCTTTTGCCAGTGGCGGTTCTCGTGGTTATGACCATAAAGTCTTAGGTATCACGGCACGTGGCGCCTGGAAATGTGTGCAGCGCCATTTTCGTGAAATAGGTAAAGACATTCAAAAACAGGCGTTTACCGTTATAGGTGTTGGCAGTATGGATGGTGATGTGTTTGGCAATGGTATGTTGCTGTCACCTTGTATTAGGCTGTTGGCAGCATTCAGTGGGCAACATATATTTATTGACCCAAAACCAACAGCATCTGACGAAGCATTTAAAGAACGACAACGCTTATTTGAACTGCCTGGTTCAACCTGGAATGATTATGATCGGAGTCTAATTTCTTCTGGAGGAGGAGTATTTTCCCGGGCAGATAAAGACATTCCGGTTTCTGCGGAAATAAAAAAATGGTTAGGTATTCGCTATAAATCTATTGATGGTGAATCACTAATTCAATATTTATTAAAAACACCTGTCGAATTATTATGGCTAGGTGGTATTGGTACTTATGTTAAAGCAAGTACAGAAAAATCCGAAGAAGTTGGCGATCGAAGCAATGATAATGTGCGTGTGGATGCTTGTGATTTGGGCGCCATGGTGGTGGGCGAGGGGGCAAATTTAGGTTTTACCCAAAATGCGCGCACTGAATATAGTTTGCGCGGTGGTCGAATTAATACTGATGCGGTGGATAATTCAGCCGGTGTTGATATATCAGATCACGAAGTTAATTTAAAGATATTGCTCAGAGGATTGCACAATAAGCAGATTATTGCAGATTATCAAAGTTTGTTTGTTGGCATGACAGAAGCTGTTTGTCAATTGGTATTAGCAGATAACTATAATCAAAGCTTATGTTTATCTTTAGAGCAACGCAGGTGTAAAGAAAACACGACCATATTTATGCAAGTAGCAGAACGATTGGAGGCTGTCGGGCTTTTAGATCGAGCTGTTGAATCCTTTCCTACAACTAAGGAAATTCAATCTCGACCAGGGCTGGTTGTTTCGCGTCCAGAGCTGGCTGTATTGATGTCCGCCAGTAAAATGTATCTGACTCAACAGTTACAAAGTCAAGCTGTTCTGTTACAGGCGTCATATTATGATGATTATTTGCAAGCCTATTTTCCGGCAGAATTCTGTGAAATGTATAAATCACATTTGGCTAGCCACCCATTGGCCAATGAAATAAAAGCAACGATTATAAGTAACAAAATCATTAATCAAGCCGGCTGTAGTTTTTTAAATCAGGATAACGGCAGTGAGAATGGTAATAGCCTGTCTTATATTAATAGTTATTTAGTGTTTGACAAAGTCTTGCAAGCTGAGGCGTTGAGGCAGGAAGTTTTTGCTTTGGATAATATAGTGTCGACGGATCAGCAATATGAATTATTGCTACAACTCGAACGGGTTCTGGCTGGTTTTTGTCACTGGTCAGTATTAAATAATAAAAGTATAAGCCCTGATATTGATACGATTAACTGTTATAGGCGTTACTTAATCGAGTATAAGAACTATTTAAAGAAAAGTAATCAATTGGGTAGACAAGCAGGTGCTGAGATTATTCTCCAAGCAGGTTTGCCAGAAGAATTGGCAGAAAAATTATTTTTTATAGCGGCTCTACAAGACTTCCCTTTTATGGTTTTATTGGCGACCGAGACGCAACAGGATTTCAATTTAATATTAACGCTATTGAATGATGTAAATAAAACCCTCGGCTTGCATGAAATTAATCAGCAGCTGATCAAGATACCTCGGCGAGATTACTGGGTACAAAGCGTCTGTAATGCTTTACAAGCGGATATACTGCAGTTTACAGCGCAGTTAATTAAGAAAATTTTGCGTAGTCAGCAAAAAAGCTGTTCGGAGTATATTGATATGCATCTAGAAAAATATAAAATAAAGCGCTATAGAAATATTTATCTGGAAAATCAAAAAATCAAGCCTGTAAATTTATTAGCCTATGTATCATTAATAAGAGAGTTGGGGCGCCTGCTGGATGATTAGATGGTTAAATCATTCAGTGCTTCGGTCTTCGAATACGGTCTGAGCAAGAGTCGGATTAAGTATGCTTGCCGAATAAAGTTAAAATGTTAGGTCTTTCAGTAGTGATTTCCTTAATGATTGCCTGAGGTCATTAAGTTGTTTATCGGTTGATGTGTTGGCGCCAACAGTCGACATTGCCATTGCAATAAAGTCTCGAAAGAGCTGATGCCGGTCAGCACGGGATGTCTCATTCATTGCTGTGTACTTTATGCTTATAGATAGGTCTCAGGATGTAACTCAAAATAGGCTGCTTTGAATAAAGATGCGGTTGGTTGACTCTGATTTGCTTCAGGTAAAAGGCTGGTTGTCTTAATGCGGTAATGAGAGGCGGCTAACGGTGCATGATCAACTGAAGTTATTGATGAGAGAAGATTTTATTGTGATGAGCAAGGGATGTCGAAATAAAGTTAGTCGGTGTTAATGGCTTATAAAATCATAAGGTTATAATATGTTTGGGTGTGTTTCTTCAGGCAGAATTAAAAGATAGTAACTTGAATCGAAAAAAACAGTTGACGGGTT
>NZ_LUUI01000160.1 GCF_001644015.1 Methylomonas lenta | reverse complement strand
CTTAATGGCATTGACGCGGAGCATGGGAACCATAGGAGGAAGTTAATTTTGGCGAAATCCTAAGCACGTAACGTATCTCCCTTTATAAATAATGCATTCCCATTAAAAAAATGGATATAAGTATAAATACCTATGCAATCTGCATTGCACAAATTGATTTGCCGCATCGGCGGTTTAGAGCAATAAATTAAAGCAGGCTTTCTGGGATGTACGGACTATATTTCTATACTTTGTAAAGCGTCTTCAACACGTTCCAGCCAGACAAAGTTAAGTTGTTTTCTGACGGCTTCAGGAATTTCTTCAAAGTCGCGTTGATTCCTGGCTGGCAGCATGACGGTTGTTATGCCGGCACGCGCCGCAGCAATTACTTTTTCCTTTATGCCACCCACGGGTAGCACCATGCCGCGCAGGCTAATTTCGCCTGTCATGGCGATGTCGCTTTTAACCGTACGCTCTGAAAATGCTGAATATAAGGCAGTGAACATGGCAACGCCGGCACTGGGGCCGTCTTTGGGGATAGCCCCAGCGGGCACATGCACATGAATGTCGTGTTTTTTGAATATATGGGGGTCCAAAGATAAGGCAGTCGCGTGTGATTTCACCAGACTCAATGCCGCTTGGGCGCTTTCTTTCATCACATCGCCGAGCTGCCCGGTTAGTATCAACTGACCGCTGCCCGCCACTTTGGCAGCTTCAATAAATAGAATATCTCCGCCAACCGGTGTCCACGCCAAACCGGTCGCCACGCCCGGCACGCTAGTGCGCATCAATACTTCGCTTTCAAATTTTCTGGGTCCAAGAATTTCCGGAATATGTGCAACTTCAATTTTTCGACTCAGTAGTTGGTCTTCAGCAATTTGCATGGCTACGCGGCGAAATACTGAACCAATTTCGCGTTCCAGATTTCGACAGCCCGCCTCGCGGGTATAGTCCTGAATAATGGTTTGTATGGCTTCATCCGTGATGCTGCATTGCTCTGGCGTCAAACCGTTGGTTTCTAACTGACGACCAATCAGATAACGCCTGGCTATCTGGGCTTTTTCATCCAGGGTGTAACCGGTGAGTTCTATCACTTCCATGCGATCTCTCAGCGGCATCGGTATGCTATCCAGCACATTAGCCGTACCAATAAACATGACATGGCTTAAATCAAACGCCACACCCAGATAATTGTCGCGAAAGCTTGAATTTTGTTCCGGGTCCAATACTTCCAACAATGCGGAGGATGGGTCGCCCTGAAAACTGGCGCTCAGTTTATCCATTTCATCCAGCATAAATACCGGATTATGAGTGCCTGCCTTGCGTATTGATTGGATGATGTTTCCGGGCAGCGCGCCGATATAGGTGCGTCGATGCCCACGAATCTCGGCTTCATCATGTGTGCCACCCAGACTAATGCGCACAAATTCTCGCCCACTGGCACGGGCAATACTGCGTCCCAGCGAGGTTTTGCCGACACCTGGCGGGCCGACAAAACACAAAATCGGACTTTTGCCATGCGGATTTAACTTGCGCACAGCCAAAAACTCCAAAATGCGCTGCTTAACTTTATCCAGGCCGTAATGATCCTCATCCAGGATTTGCCTGGCTTGGCCAATATCAATCACGCCTGGGCTGGCTTTTGACCACGGCAGTTCGGTTAACCAATCCAAATAGGTGCGTATCATGGAATATTCACCGCTGGCATCAGGCATATGCTGCAAACGACTCAGTTCCTTAAGCGCCTGTTTTTCTACTTCATCAGGCATCTTCGCGTCATTAATGGCTTTTCTAAGCTCTTCAATTTCAGCCAGATTGCCTTCGGTTTCGCCCAATTCTTTCTGAATGGCTTTAAGTTGTTCGCGCAGGACATATTCCCGCTGATGCTGCCCCATACTTTCCTGGGTTTGTTCGTTGATCTGATTGGAAAGCTTTAAGACTTCAATCTTATAATTGAGGAGTTCAAGCACTTTGTCGAAACGCGCCTGAATATCAAACAACGCCAGTAATTGCTGTTTTTCCTCGGGTTTTGTAATCAGATAACTGGCAATCAAATCAGCCAATAAGGCAGGTGCAGTGACCGATTGAATGGCATTAACCACTTCTGTCGGCGGTTGTCCTGTCAAACTAAGCACCTCCATGGCCTTTTGCTTAACCGTGATCATCCGCGCCTCAATATCCTTGGAATCAGAGTCAGGTTCGGTAATCAATTCCACGCGGGCCACCAGATAAGGGTAATCCGGTAAAAATGTTATGACACGAAAGCGTTTCACACCCTGGCAGACCACATGATGTGTGCCGTCAGGTGTGGTGATATAGCGTAAAACCTCGGCTACGGTACCAATGTCGTAAAGATCGTCCGGTTCCGGATCGGCATCAGTCTCATATTTTTGCATCAACAAGCCAACGGGCTTTTCCGAACGTATGGCTTGTTGCAAAGCGGCAATCGATTTTTTACGGCCGATGACTAACGGATGCAACACTTGTGGAAACAATACAGTTTCCAGCATAGGTATAACGATCAGTGCGTCCTCCGGCACTGTTAGCGAAGATGATTTATTTTCACTGCTTAGTTCGGTAAGTGATTTCTCCGCGTTGTGCTCATCCGCTTGGAATAGCTTTTTCAGATCCTTAATGTCCATGGGAGCCTGTATGTTTTTTTAGCGTAAGGATCAAACAACCGTTTGCAAGCTCACGGCCACCCAATTCATAATCACCTACCGGGAGTTCAAGACGCCGTTCAAAACGTCCATAGGGTATTTCAAGTCGTTTGATTTCGGCTTCCGGACTGACTGGCAAATGGCGTTTGCCGCTAACCATCAGATGCGTGCCTTCCAATATCACTTGTAGATGCTCTGGTGCAACACCGGGCAGCGCCATCATGATTTTAAATTCTTGCCGCGTTTCGTAAATGTCGACCAGTGGCTCCCAAGTGGGTGGTCTGGCATGCAAATCGGCCGGTCTAAAAAATTGTCTATGCAATCGATCTGCTCGATTCAGCATGGCACAGGCTTCTGCCCACATCCAGGCATCAAGATCATCTAATGACATAAGTTTTGCACCCTACTGAAATATTATGTGGCGATAGCAGTAATACCGATTAAGCCTTTTTATAACCCGTAACCTAAAAGGGTTTGGCGCAGTTGGCTGGAGCGACTCAGTTTAATAACAACGAGTTAATTCTGGCCAATTAAACACCTTAGGTTGAAACAATTTTTCAAAATCATCCGCATTGATCGGCTTGGAGAACAGGTAGCCTTGCCCAAAGTCGCAACCTGCGGCTAACAAAAGTTCACGTTGCAACTCAGACTCTATGCCTTCTGCAATGACCTTCATGCCCAGTTCGTGCGCCATGACGATCATGGCTTTACACAATGCCAAATCACTGATGCCTGAGGTAAGATTTCGCACAAACGACTGATCGATTTTCAAATAATCGATATGGTATTTATTCAAGTAAGACAATGATGAATAACCGGTGCCAAAATCGTCCAGAGAGACCTGAAAACCGGCATCGCGAAAAGATAATAATTTGTCTGACACGTCGCTGGAAACATCCATCAGCAGACTTTCAGTAATTTCAACCACAATGCTGCCCTTGGGCATACCAATTTCCAGCATACGTTCTAGCCAATCTTGATTACCCATACGCTGACGAAATTGAATCGGTGATTTGTTCACACTAATTTGAAATTGCGGATCGAATTTTGCCCGCCAGAGTTTGACCTGTTTGACGGCTTCATTAAAAACCCAATTTCCCATTTCGATAATAAACCCGGTTTCCTCGGCAATATTGATAAATTCAGCAGGATTGACCAAACCTCTTTGCGGATGCAACCAGCGTATCAGCACCTCTGCTTTATGCATTTCCCTCATCTTCAAGTCGACGATAGGTTGATAATAAAGTAAGAATTGATGAGCAGCGAGTGCGCCGCGTAAATCGTTGGCCAGGTAGATTCTATTCTCGGCAGATTCCTGCATGGCCGGCGTGAAATAACAAAAATGATTGCGCCCGGCTTCTTTAGCCGCATACATGGCTTGGTCGGCATTTTTTACCAGTGCTCCCAGTTCTTCCGCATCGTTGGGACAAAGCGTAATACCAATGCTGACGGAGATATAGACTGTTTCGTTCTGTATCTCATAGGGTTCGCTCAAGCACTGAAGCAGCGCATCAGCGACCCGATCGATACTGCTCAAATCCTCCAGCTCACCCAGGATGATGGTAAATTCATCACCACCCAACCGGGCTACGGTATCAACCTCGCGCACACAGCTTTTAAGCCTATTCGCCACCTCTATCAGTAACTGATCGCCGACTTCATGTCCCAGAGTGTCATTAACATCCTTAAAGCGGTCCAGATCGAGAAACAGCAGTGCCAGCGACTTATGATCGCGATGCGTCTGTTTGATGGCTAATTGCAGCCGCTCGTGAAACATGCTGCGGTTGGGTAAACCGGTGAGTGGATCAAAGTTGGCTTGTTTCCAGATCAAGGCTTCGTTCTTTTTCTGTTCGGTCATATCAGAAAACGTCACCACCCGTTGCCGCACTTCACCTTCGGCATCGTAACTGGTATGAATAGTCATCCAGGTCGGGAAGTAATCACCGTTTTTACGCTTATCCCAGATTTCGCCTTGCCAATGGCCTGTTTTCAGTAACACGGCCCACAGGTTGCTGTAAAAGTCTCTATCATGCCGACCGGAATTCAGCAGATCACTATATTGACCTAAGGCTTCTTGCTCTGTATAGCCGGTTAACGCTGTAAACGCTGGGTTAATAGCAATAATCTGGTTATTTGGATCCAGGACCATGATGGCTTCGCCGATGGCCATATACACCATAGCCGCCAGTTGTAATTCACGATCGTGTTGTTTACGTTCGGTAATATCGCTCACAATAACCAGACAGTGTGGCTGATAGGGTTCTGTATGGGCCTCGATCGCAACAATAATGGACCGGTTTTTAAGTTGCAGCTCAAACTCAGCCGATTCGCGCTGGTTAGAGCTCAGGGCTTTTGCTAAAAAAGCGATAAAACTGGATCGTGCGTGGTCACTCACCAGGGCCATAAAACGTTGTTGACATAATCTGGCGCGGGGTATGTCGAGTAATTTGGCTGCAGCATGATTGGCCTGAATAATATGACTCTGGCTGTCCAAGGTAAAATAAGCCATAGGTGCAAAGTCATACAGATGGGTGTAGCGCTCCCGGGCGCCGTCCAATTCTACTTGCGTCCTGCGGAGCACATTATTCTGATTTTCCAGCTCAATTTGATGGATTTGCAATTGCTGATTTTGCATTTCCAGTTCGAGCTGATGTACTTGTAATTCGTGGACTAATTTTGCGTTACTCCATGAATGGCTGGGTTGCTTGTCCGATTTTACTAAGAGTGGCTGCTGGGTTAAGGTTGGCTGTTTGTCCTCATCATCCAGGTGGTTGTCTGATTTTTTCATTCGATTTTGTCTCGTAACTCAGCCTCCAGCTGTTTGATCTCACAAATATCGACAAAGGTAATCACCACACCGTCAATCACATTATCCTGCGTTCGGTAAGGCATGATGCGCACTTTAAACCAGCGATTATCGAAGGTTTTAATCTGTTGGTCGATAAAGGCCAGAGTCTGCGCCACTTTTTGGATATCCGCCATGAATTGCGGGTAATCCAGGTCGGTAACGATATCAGACAATTGCCGCCCCAAATCGCCGGGTATCAGTTTGAATAAATGAGTGGCGTAACTGGTGAAACGTCTGATCTTGAGTTGATTGTCCAGAAAAACCGTGGCGATTTCCATGCTATCAAGCAAGTTTTTCATATCGTTGTTCACCCAGGTCAGGTCTTCAACTTTTGATTGCAGCTCTGCATTCACCGTTTGCAATTCTTCGTTCAAAGACTGCATTTCTTCTTTTGAGGTGTTGAGTTCTTCGTTGGTGGATTGTAATTCTTCGTTGGATGACTGCAGTTCTTCGTTGGCGGATTTGAGTTCTTCCTGAGAGCTTTGCATTTCCTCGCGGGTAGTCTGTAAATCTTCCAAAGCCTGCTGTAATTGAGTTTCTAAAAGTTTCTGTATAGCGCCGGGTTTGCGGCGTCGCAACTTGCCGCTTAAAGGCGGGGCGATATCGTTAAAAACGACAATTAATTTATTGCACAGTAGATCGGGTGACGTAAGGGCTTGCACAGTCAGGTTGATCGAATGAGGTATGCCATTCATGTCTAGAGTTAAATCCGGTACGAAAACGGCTTCTGGTTGTCGCTGTGCCTTCTTTAACGCCAGCGCCAGTTCATTACGCAACCCTTCACGCGCCATGGCATAGATATTCCAATTAGCCTTGCCGGCCGCCGGTTCCAGATATTTGCCGGTGCGACCTGAAATATAAACAATGTCGCCATCTGTATTCACCAACACGGCCGCTGGGGTGAAGTGCCTAAGCAAAAATTGTTCTGTTAGCGTTTCAAGATTTGCGGGCTGGCCGGTCATAGATTGAGTACTCCTGGGCTCTTTTTCTGCTAAAACAGACACTGGGAAATATTTGATCGGAAACTCTAGCGAGGAAGTCATTGGTAAAATATTATCAATGCGCTGATAGAGACGTGCGTTTTTATCAATCGGCTTAAACAAGCTAATCTGACTACCAATCGTTTCGGCATTACCCAGCATTAACAGACCATGAGCGGTCAAGGCGTAGTGGAATAACGGAATTAATTTATTCTGTAGCTGTTGATCAAGATAGATCATTAGGTTTCGGCAACTGATGATGTCCAGCTTGGTAAACGGTGGGTCCATGATGATATTTTGCGGGGCAAAAATCACCATCTCGCGTATGGTTTTACTTATCCTATAGCCGTTTTCTTCCTGGATAAAAAAACGCTTAAGCCGTTCGGTGGACACATCCTCACTAATATTAGCCCGGTAAAAACCTTGCCTGGCTTTCTCAATCGCGTCGTCATCCAAATCGGTAGCAAAGATTTGCAGCGAAAATCCTGTTTGAGATTGACGTTGATTCAACACTTCGTTAAAGACCATGGCCAGTGAGTACGCTTCTTCTCCGGTACTGCAGGCCGGCACCCACGCACGCAGAGGCTTGCCCATAAGATAGTTATCCAATAATGCTGGCAGAGCAACGGTTTTAAGCTGTTCCCATACAGCAGGGTCTCGAAAAAAATTAGTCACGCCAATTAAAAGTTCTTTAAACAGCAAGTCCAGCTCATGAGGATTTTCGCGCAAATACCGCACATAACTGGCAATCGCATCAATTTTATGTAAACCCATGCGACGCTCTATACGCCGATAAATCGTGTTTTTTTTATACAGTGAGAAATCATGGCTGGTACGTTCGCGTAACAGAATGATGATCTGCTCCAGGCTATTTTGCGATTTAAGTGGCAAAATCGGTTCTGAGCCGACAATGCTGCTATCGGCAACATGATGACTATGATTGAGATAGTTGATGATATGTGTTGGCAATTCTTGCGCCGGCGCCACAATATCAGCCAGTCCGGCCTGAATAACGCTACGCGGCATGGCATCAAATTTAGCGGTTTCCGGGTCTTGCACCAACGACAGTCCAGCATTTTCTTTGATGGCACGTAACCCCAAGGTACCATCACTGCCCATGCCGGACAAAATCACCCCAATCGCACGTTCGTGTTGATCTTCGGCCAATGAACGAAAAAAGAAATCTATCGATAGACGCAGGCCGCGCGCAGCAACTGGATCCAGTAAATACAGACTGCCATGCAGAACGGAGAGGTCCTTATTTGGCGGTATCACATACACGCAATTGGCTTTTACCTTCATGCGATTGCCAGCCTGAGTGACTCGCATGGGGGTAATGCGTTGCAACAACTCCGGCATAACTCCTTTATGTACGGGATCAAGATGCTGAATGATGACGAAAGCCAAGCCACTATCGGCAGGCATATGAGATAAAAAGGCTTCCAGTGCTTCCAGGCCACCAGCAGACGCGCCGATACCCACGATTCTGGGGATACCGCTAGCGCGATTACGCGGAGGCTTTTTAGTCGACTTTTGCGTAATCAGAGTATCCGGTGTTTGGGTTTTAGATATTGGCATACTACTTAGGTGTTTTCATGACTCGGTTTTAGACAATCTGTCGATGTTATTCCCTCTCAGGCATCCGTTTAATCAGCTCGCTGAAGATTATTTGGCAGTCTCGCACAAAACCCATAGTTCGGTAAGTGATATTTGTATACGTATTTGCACGTATTTTAATCGAATTAAATAATTGTTAGCCTATAAAGCATTCCATGATTACACCTATTTTGATGCCAGTTTTTAACTTTAATTCATGGGTTACTGAGCATTTAAGAGGAGAATAGCATGAGTACTAAAGCTAACCCATCAACACAAAAACTACATACATCTTCTGTAGAAACTGCCGAAGTCATACCGGAGCCTGAGATAGACGAACGCATTGCTGAATTGGCCTATTACAAAGCTGAATGTCGGGGATTTGAACCTGGCTATGAATTGCAGGATTGGCTTGAGGCAGAAAAAGAAATTTCGCTGTTATAGAATATATTTTGAAAAATAATATCCAATAAATGAGCAGTATTTTATCAATCATTAGCGTTAATCTAGCTTGACTTACAATAATAAATTAATCGTAAAATAGATTAAAATAATTAATACTCATATCATAGGCTGACAAATTCTCTTCTGTTGAGCAACTTTGATAGTTTTTAAGGAAAATAATATGAAGCGTTCTCAGAGTTTTAATAGAAAATGCGAACCAGGATATAAAGAAATTAAGCGGGAAATAGCCATACACGAAGCAGGACACGCTGCGGCAATTTATTTAGGCAATAAGAAACAGGGATTGCCCGTCGTTTTTTTTCAAATTTATATTAACCCATTAAAAAACAGCTTACATAACAACCTAGGTTTGAAAGGACGAGATAGCCATCAGTATGTTGCAAAAATCGAGGGTGGGCGCTTAATCCACACGCTACCTTATTCTTTTAGCGAAGCAACTAAAGACTTTTCGACGGCTCAAAAGCGTGCTTTCGAACAGGCATTTGAGGCTGATATTTTTAATATGCTAATAGGTCCATTGGCTGAAGCCAAGTATGTGTCGCTACGCGATGACGAGGCGATAAACTTTGGTTTGGTGAATATAGATTCATTGCATTTCTATGGTGGATCATCCGATCTTGAGATGATTAACGAATATGTTGACTGCTATATTGAAGACGATAATTTAAGAAAAAATAAAATATCTTATTTATTCAAGGCTGCATATGACTTTATCAGCAATCAATCTAATTGGTTGGCTATTACAGCCTTGGCTGAGGCCATTTTAGCGGATGACAAAAAAATCATCGAATACGAAGATATTATCGAAATACTGGAACATGGTCGCCATGTTGCCAGTCAACATGAGCTGCATATTCCTGAATATTTTCACACTAATCTGGTTAAACAAGCATTGTTTGAGCCCGAAACAATCAGGCCTATTACCTATTATCATTGTTATGCCGAATCATCGGATCAGGTTTTATTTGAAGAAGCCACAGCCATCTAGGTCAATTTTTAAGTTTTACACCCATAGTTGTTGGATGACATGGATGCATGACCTGTTCTGAATCTGCAAAATTTTTAGCTTTACACTAATAGTCAATTAAATTATTTAATCAAAAAGGGTGTGTAAAATGAAAATATCCAAGACTAAAGAAACCAAAAAATACGCTATAAACCCTGAGAATATCGTTATTATACAAATGCCCTATTTTGACGATGGCATTTCTAGGCTGGCTTATTTTAAGGCTGAAAAAAGAGGTTTTGTACCCGGTTACGAACTGGATGACTGGCTTCAGGCTGAGCAAGAGTATATACCGAAATAACTCAATACTGTCAGCATAGACTAACACCCTTAACGCTCTAGCCACTCTCTCTGGCGTTTGATGATTGGCATGGTGTTGGATTTTTATATGAATATGCCGCTGAAGGTGCAACATGCCAAGATCAGCCAAGTCCAAGCAGGCTCATGCCGACGAATTGCGTAGCAAAGCGGAGCAATGTTTGCAGGAACAGCCTGTTGCAGGCCACTGTGATAAGGAGGCAGATACCTGCAAGCTCATGCACGAATTACAGGTCTATACCCTAGAACTGGAAATGCAGAATGAGGAAATATTATCCACGCAGGCTCAATCTTATGCTGCATTGGATCGCTATACCGAGTTGTTTGACTTTGCGCCAGTCGGTTACCTCACTTTAAATAACCAAGGTCGGATTATAGAAATCAATTTAACCGCTGCCGCCATACTGGGAGTCGAGCGAGCAGACATTATCGGTTCGCTGATAACCACTTACATCGAAAACCAGAAATTGTTCAAGCACTATCTGGATCAAGTTTTTAACTATGCCAACAATGTCGTTATCGAACTGAATATCCTGCGCCCGGATGGCAGCTTGCTGGACGTCCAGATGGAAAGTCGAGTGAGTAGTAGTGAGGAAGTATGCCCTCTGCAAATTCGTACAATCTTGACCGATATATCCAGCCGGAATTCTTTAGAGCGGCAATTACAACAACAACGTAGTGAATTGGAATTACTGGTTAAGCAGCAGGTAGCGATACAAACCGCCGCCGCCATCGCACATGATCTTAATCAGCCGCTGGCGGCGATTTCAGCATTTAGTGAAGCTGCGCTGGCTTATCTGCATAAGGAGGTCATTTCTGCTGCCCCATTGCAACGGGCGCTGAAAGGTTGCGTAGAACAAGCGCAACGCGCCGGCCTATGTTTGCACGAACTGCTTGGTTTTTTGCAAAAGCGTGAACTGGTAACAGAGCCTTTTAATCTGAACTTACTAATCCAAGATGTGCTGACAATTATTCAACATGATAGATGTCGTGATTTTAAGCCGGAAATCAGACTCGACTCGAATTTACCAGCAGTCATAGCCAACCCGCTACAAGCCAGAAAAGTGTTGCAGAATTTGTTGTGTAATAGTCTTGATGCCATGGAAGGCACTGGTTTTAAAATCGATGATATTTTAATTAGCGTTTCTACTCGGGCTGAGTGGAACATGGCTCAGGTCACGGTGCAAGACAGTGGGCCTGGAATAGATGCCGATACTGCGAAACGCATTTTTGAGCCCTTTTTTACCACTAAACTCAACGGCAGCGGACTAGGGCTGGCAATCAGTCGTTCACTGATCGAAGCTAACGGCGGCCAACTTTGGATGGAGCCGAATGTAGATCAGGGCGCTATCTTTCATTTCACGCTGCCATTTGCACCATCGCATGAATAGCAAAATTCAACCAGAGACAGCCATATACATTATCGATGACGATGTGGCCATTAGGGATTCATTATCGCTAATGCTCGAATTGGAAGGTTACTCAGTTCAGAGCTTCGACGGTGCCGAAGCATTTCTGGCGGCAGGCCCCTACACTTGCGTCAACTGTTGCGCCATTGTCGATATCCGCATGCCGAATATGACAGGACTTCAACTACAGCAGGCGCTCATCGAACGAAGTATTTTGATACCGATTATCTTTTTGACCGGATTTGGCGACATCCCCACGAGCGTTAAAGCCATCAAAGCCGGGGCCATCGACTTTTTGACTAAACCTATCACAAAGCAAAATCTTTTGAAATGTGTTCGGCAGGCGTTACAAATATCCCAACGGTGGCATACCGAGCTTGAACAGCGTCAAGCAATTCAGGCGCGCTTGAATACTTTGACCAGCCGAGAACAGGAGATAATGGCATTAGTCATTAAGGAACAATCTAACAAAGAGGTCGCGCGTCTACTGGGTATTAGCCATCGCACAGTGGAATTGCATCGCTCCCGGTTAATGCAAAAGATGAACGTTAATAGTGTGCTTGAGCTTGCTAAAGTTTATCAATCCGTTCAGTCTGAGCGACGACAACGGTAGTCTTGAATGCGTTGAACACAGGTTTACTCTTAGAGTTGCTTTACTCCAAATCTTTAAAATCATGTCGGGTTAATTGCACATCCGAGCGGTATTTGGCCGCATGACCATAAGCAATGAATTTATGATATCGGCTGTGTAGGTTTTTCAAACGTCCGGCATGCTTTATAGGGCACCAGAACTGTTCAGTACGGGCGGCTATTTCCTGCAAGTAAGCCACCAGGCCATTAAAATAGCTACAGTAGGCGCAATTAATTTTTTCTATGATATTCAAATAATCTAAATACGCCCGGTCGAAGTTGAAATAATCTTGCCGTTTCACCCTTGGAATGCCGTAAATAGGAAAACAAACCCATTGATACAGACTACAGGTCGCATCCATCAACAAAGCGGGAAAAATACACATCCAGATTAATGGTGCACTGATGATATGTTTAAGCGGAGCATCTTTTAAATAAAGGTATAGCGACTTGATATAAGCCTTATTCCGAATAATAGCGTTTTGTTCAAAATAGACTTTGCGTTTGCGGATTTCGTAAGCAAACGTTTCTTGTTGCTTTTGCAATTCTTCGAGTAACTCATTTTCCAACGCTTTCATTTTATTCAACAGCGTTTCGAGTTCAGTTGTCATACATATTCCTTAGGTGCAGGTTTTTAAGCGTTGGCTGACCAACTGCGGGCTTGTTTTCTGCACTAAAAAGGAGAATCAGTGCGGGTTGACGTTGAACGGTCTTTTTAGCCAACGATTCGTGTTAGCGTCTCCTGTGTCAGATTGTCTATCTCTGAACATTTCGTTCACAACATTAGGTGTTTGTTTCAGTTGTCAGTACAAAGGTCATGGCGACAACTATGCAATGGCCGGAACTTTAAAAACCCGATTTGGGTTTGATGATGTTAAGGTAGTCATACAGTATCAGGGTTTATAATTTAGATGCTTTCTTTTTACTGTAACCCTCGAAACTGTCAAATCCGAAGTTAGGATTAAGTTAGAGTTATTAACCAATAATCGACTGACAAGGCAATGAGAACCTGGCTGATTCATTTTTGGGAATATCTACGCAATAGCTACTGGTTAATTCCTGCCATTATGCTTTTTACCTCAATAGGTTTGGCCTATAGCATGCTAGTGGCTGATGCGCATATCAATTTATTGCATTTTAGCGGACTTCGCTGGCTGGTTTTTACCAGTTCAGCGGGTGCTCAGGCCGTGCTGTCAACTATCGCAAGCTCGACATTTGCCGCTGCTACCTTGACCTTTTCGGTGACGATGGTCACGCTGAGTCTGACCAGTTCACAGTTCGGACCTCGCCTGCTGCGGAATTTTTTACGGGATCCTTTTAATCAATTTATCTTCGGTGCGTTTATTGCCAACTTTGTGTATTGTTTGCTGATTATGCGTGGCATGGTGGTTGCCGATAACCGGATACCCAGCATGTCCATCAGTCTGGCAATTATTCTAGTGTTGATCAATGCACTGTTGTTTATTGGCTTCATTCATCATTTAACCTCCTCTATTCGCTTTGAACGCATGGCCTATGATATTGGCCAGGAACTCCTCGAAGCTATACACCGTGTTTTACCCGAACCCTATACCGAAAAAGATAATTTGGCGGCTGAGGTTGCGCTACCGAATGTCGGCGAAAGTGTAATTAAAACCGATGCATTTGGTTATCTTCAAGCCATCAATTATTCGGCACTATTATCGCTGGCCGAGAAAGAAGCCATCACCATCAAGCTGTTATTTAAGCCGGGACACTACATTTTACCTGGCAGCCCCATTGCTTATGTGTGGCCAGCCTTGAATCAAAAAGCGCATATTGAAAAGTCCATATCTAGCAGTTTTTTGCTGGGCAAAGAACCCAGTGGCGAGCAGGATTTAGAATACTGCATCAGACAATTGGTCCAAATTGCGGCGCGGGCTCTGTCACCTGGGATTAATGATCCGTTTACCGCAATGACTTGTATCGATTATTTGGCCACAGGACTGGCTACTATTGCCAAACTGCAATTACCGGAGTTTCAAATTAGAAATGAGGCAGGACGATTACTGCTGGTAAAGAGTGAGATATCTTTCCAAAACCTGTTGGAGGCTAGTTTTGTCATCATCCGGCAAATGTGTAGTGATAATCCTTCGGTGGTGATTTATTTGCTTGAGACGTTTTTGCATTTGGCCCCTCTTGCTCAGCGTAAGGCCGATCGGCAAGCGATTGAACGAATCTCCCGCTTAACATTTGAATCTGCATTAAATCATCACCTTTTGGCTCCCGATGAGCAAGCGATCCAACAACGGTTTGAACAAATCAAACAAGCGTTAAAGCACTTGGAGAAAGCTAATAGCTAAATTACTGCCTTGCCAACCTTCTGCTGAGCGCGTAGGGTTCAACTAACCATGCTAACAATCTCAACCAAAAATAGGTTTACCGTGCGCAGTTATATTCTTCTGCTGATTTTATTGGTATCGCAAACAGGCATAGCTAATAATGCTTATGCAGATGCCATTGATCAAATTTTATCCGGCAGTACTAAAGCCGATGGTGCAAAACTTGATAAACCCATTGAGCTGGAACACAGCAAGCAAAACGACTTACAGATAAAAAAACGCTTAACACAGATTTATTCGGAACTCGATGGTTTAAAAGAGCTGCAGGTGTCGGTCTCCAATGGGGTTGTGACGCTAAAAGGTAATGTAGATTCGAAAGCGGCTGAACAAAAGGCACTGGATTTTTCGCGGAATATTCAGGGTGTGATTGAGGTGCAGAATCAATTAACCCTGACTCATGATGTAACCAAACGGCTTAATACGCTTCAAGTTACGCTAAAAAACAGTATCGAACAACTCATCACCGAAACACCCATATTTTTATTGGCATTGGTGGTTTTTTGCTTATTTTGGGCTGTAGGTTCGTGGTTATCCAAGCAGCAAAGTCTATTCAGGAAAATAGCCGTTAACTATTTTATCGCCGACCTGTTAGGTAAGTTCGTGCATTTAGTGTTTACCCTGCTGGGCATCGTGTTGGCTTTAAGTCTATTGGATGCGACAGCGTTGCTAGGTACAATTTTGGGTGCTGCCGGTATTTTAGGATTGGCTATCAGTTTTGCTGTGCGAGACACTGTCGAAAATTTTATTGCCAGTCTGCTGTTAAGCATAAGAAATCCCTTTGAAGTCAATGATGCTGTTGATATCGAAGGCTTTCAGGGTAGTGTAGTAAGGCTGACTTCGCGGGCGACGATCTTGATGTCATTTGATGGTAATCATGTACGGATACCAAATTCAACCGTATTTAAAGCAGTCATCACAAACTATACGCGGCATCCAAATCGGCGGTTTGAATTTGATCTAGGGATAGGCTACGCGGAAAATATCGGTTATGCGCAAGAATTAATTTTGCATGTCCTTACCGACATGCAAGGCATTTTAGCAGAACCCAAACCGCAAGTGATCGTGAATGAAATTGGCAATTCGAATATTGTATTGCGGATATACGCCTGGATAAATCAAACGGAATATGACTTTCTTAAAGTGCGCAGCGAGACAATCAAGAAAGCTAAAGAATGTCTGGATCAAGCTCAAATTTCAGTACCTAACCCCACATTTGATGTAAACCTAACTAAAGCACCTGTCTTATATCGAGAGCCGCCCGCCACTCCGCCGCTAACTAAAGAAAGTCACGGCAGTATTACTGACGTGACAGCCGACGATAGTTTAAAAGAACAGATAATCTTGGATAACTTGGAGCATGCTGATGAAAACCTGTTGGTTTCGGATGGCCAAAAAGAAATTTAATGTTTTGGTCGAAAATATTGCTGGGCATGAAGCGCTAGGAGGCTGTCCGAGTATGCAATCTTTGAAAAAATGACCACTGCAGAGATCATTGTCTGATCAAAAATAGACTCTCTATATCGTGGTGAAAATTACATTCATCAAGCTGCTGGACAGTCTCCTAGATTCTCAAACCGTTTAGGAAAAAATTTATTAATTGATTTACTAATTCTCACAATCAACTTTCAATGAGCGGATTTTATTGCGAAAATTAAAGTCGCTGAGATCATGCACCTTGGTATTGGGAATAAAGATAAGCTCCTTATCTTCCATGGCGTCCTGTTCCGTTAAACCCAACGATTTTAATAAATCGGGATATTTTTCCATTGCTTTTAGGGTGAGCTTGAAATTGGTATTTTCAAACACAGTCACTTTTGCTTTTGGACCCACTTTAAGGCTGTCGATGCATAACTCCCAATTGTCGCCTTGGACATTTTTGAGGTTTTCCAATTGCACCGGCCCTTCCAGCCGTAAATGTTTACCGGAATATTGACTATCCCGATATAAATCGACCCAACACTCTTTATTTTTATCTTTGGCATAAGCTGCAGACACGGCGCTCCCAAAAACCAGTAGTGCAATTATTGCTTGAGCTGTTTTTGATATTAATTTTATGCGGTTCATTATTATTCTCCGTCTATCATTAATGATATTTTTGAAAGCTCACAATCAAGTACGATCTGATGCTCTCACTATTACTGTGCAAGCGTTTTACACCTCCCTCCGGCGTAACCGGCGGTTTACCTGCCAATGATACAATCTGGCCAATAAGGGCCTGATCAACGGCAGACCGATCAACCAGGCGACGGGCTTTAACAACGGCACTTTGTTCATTAATAAGATATAGGCATCCAGTTCCGAAACGATCTGGCCATTTGGCTGGCGGACATGTAATTCGGATAAGGCTTTTTGCGGATCGATGCCCAGTTCCCGTAATGGCAGATCCTGGCCGGTAATGTCGAACCAGCACACTTGATCCGCTGATGACGCCGAGAGTTTTTCGTAGGTTTTTCGGTCGCGTATGCATTTAGGGCAAGCGCCGTCGTAATAAACAATCAGCTTATTGTCTTCAGGCGGTTTTTCGACAGTTGATGACATAGCGCATTCACTTATTTAATACCAGCCGTTCGAATCCCGGCAACCAGTCGGCAAATTGCGCGACGTAGTTATAGCCGCAGACTGTTTTGAGTGGCAGATCTTTGACAATTTCTAATATCCGTCGTGCCTGTTTTAGGGTTTCCTGCTCAGGGCCGAATGGATTAAATTGCATGCCGGTATCGGTTAGAAACACATAATCGCAGATGAACAAAACATCTCGATAAATATAAAAGCTAAACCCCGGCGTGTGACCGCCGACATGATAAGACTGTATGCCATGCAGGTTAAAGTCATCGCTAAAGCGACTGTCTATATCAAACAATGCCACCAGCCGATGTCTGGCATCCAACTCATGCAACCAAACGTCAGCATACCAAAGGCGTCGGTATTGGTTGGACGCCCCTAAAAAATGGTGGTGGGTAAACAAAATGGTTTGCACAGGTGGCAAATCACGATTGAATGCTGACGGCGAATCTATCCACACCGCCGCTGTTTCAGTTTCGACTCGATACGCTGCATGCTCCAGCCCCAATTTGGGCACCGAAAGCAACTGGCTAACGTAATCATTTATGGGATGACTGGTAACGCGATAGGTTTGTTCGGCTGCATCCCAGGGCATGAATTGATCGTGCGTTGCCCCGCAAAACGGGCAAACATCCGGCATCTGTCCTATCATGTTGTATCCACAGACCAGGCAAACTGACTGCTGCATGTCATCAGGGGAATTTTGCATAGTCATTATCTTTTCTCCTGTATGGGTAAAACCTAAATATCGTTATCCACAATCCAGCTAGGTGCGCCAGGGATGAGACGGTAAATCGGATAGGCCAATGACAGCAACAGCGGCCTTGGCCACCTGATGATCGTTCTCCACCGAACTACCGCTAACACCAATAGCGCCAATCAAAACCCCGTCTTGATCAACAATCGGCACGCCGCCGGGAAAAGTAATCAGGCCCTGATTGGAATGTTCGATGCCAAACAACGGCCCGCCGGGTTGCGATAATTGTCCGATTTGCCCAGTATTCATACCAAAAAAAACCGCGGTTTTAGCTTTTTTGATGGCGATATCGATACTGCCTACCCAGGCACCATTCATGCGGGTAAAGGCTTTCAAATCGGCCCCGGAATCAACCACGGCAATACACATTTGGGTACCCAGTTTTTTCGATTCTGCTATTGCTGCGGCAATTGCCATTTCTGCTTGTTCGTAACTGACGTGCATGATGTTTTCCTGAGTCTGTGGTGATAAAAACCTATTGTGTTATCTGGTCGAGATAATTTGTTCGGGTCGGACTATCGTATCGAAGCGTTCGGTAGTCATCAACCCGCTGCCTCGCGGAGGCTGCTACGATGCTTTAAGGCCGACTTCGCGATGCGGACAACCAGCGCAGTGATCAGCATCATTGATTGTGCCATGGGTACCATAACCGGTTTGCCAACTCACTAACGGGAAGTACTCGCCCAATTCACTGTCTATCGCTTTTTGCGCTGCTTCGGCGTTGGCCAACGCTACACAAGGTTTGACGATTCGCCAATGTTTAGGCACCGGCACCTAACTAACGTCCAACGCATCGGTCTTGGTATGGAAATCAAACCTTAGATTGTTCATCAGATTCGTCTGTCGCCATTTTAGTGCCGAGTTTTACTCGCCCGGCTTCAACAGCATCTTCCGCACATCGCCCACATGAGTTTCCTCCAAAGCGCACATGCGTCTAGCATATTCTTCCAGCAGGACGCTACGGCCATCCACAAGATCGAGCAAGCGATGGTATTCGGCCAAGGCTTGGGTTTCATGTTCCAAGGATTCCCGCAGAATATCGCCTATGTCGTGGCGATGGGTTTCCAGCAGCGGACCTATGCCCAAGGAAGGATGACCGCACAGATGGGTGATCATTTCGCCCGCCTGATTGGCATGTAACAAGGATTCGTTGGCTTGTGCCCGCATCCACGACACAATGGGAATACGATTATAGCCAAATACCATTAGTGCGTAATGCGTGTAGCGAACAACGCCGGCCAGCTCAGCTTCCAGAATATTATTCAGAACTTTGATGACGGCATCTTGATCAATTCCACTGTTAGCCATGATAGCCTCCTGTGTCAGAATGAAGTGATTTTTCACTATAGACTTTTTCAATAATTAAGCAAACAGAAAACTCACCCAATCACCGACAGGCGCCTGAATTTTCAATAACAAGGCATCGAAAGCTTTGGCCCCATTTGCCTTGCCACTATTGGTAATTTCCAACCAGTGGCCGTCAGGTAATAACGTAATACTCTCTTGCCCAGGGCGTTATGTTAGTAGTGGTTAATTACCCGCAGGTTGCTCAGCACTCTCCCCTGCTTTAACATTAAACCTTGAGATACTGCACCTACACGTTGATAGCCGGATCAAGTTCAAACTTAAATTTTGCCAGCCAATCGCCAAAGCCCTGATGAAAAACCTGCGCCTCATCGTTTTCTATCGCCCGCTGAAAAGCGGTGAGAGATTAAGCGTATCATAGCGATATAAAAACCAAACCTGGAAAATGCTTGGAAAGCACATAATTGGAACCTGAAATTTTCTGCATAAGACGCTGATTCCAAAACCAATCAGCACCAAAAGTCAAACTTATTCCTTCATTGCAGGCTTTTGAGTTTTATTTTCACAAAAACAGGATTTGTCGTTACTATGGAGGGGTTATTAACATATTGCCTGCGGATGAAATTCAAAAATCTTTTATCATTAAAATCTTTGATTGTCTTAGGTTTTTCAACTGCCATAATTCCACTTTTTTTAGGCGTGATGTATGCCGCCTATGGACTACAAGAGACGTCTGCACTGGGTAGAACCATTAATTCTCAAGTGTTCGAACAAACCAAAACCATACATCTGGTTTTGCAAAAAGCCTCAGATATTGAACGTAAAGCGCGACTGTTTGTTTTGTTATCAGACCCGGCGCTGCGGCAACCTTATGAGCGAGAATCCTATGAATTAGTCAGAACCTCTTTTAAACAGGCTCTAAGCGACTTATTAAAGCTGCATGTTGACAACAAAATCGCCTTGCTGGTAAATGAACTTTCCGAAAAGGAAAACCTCATTTATCAACAAATCATAGGCTCTGAAATTGATAACGCCTTCGAATTACCTATCGACGAAGCTTTTCTGGGCTTTCGCGAATCGTCAAATACACTATCGAAAGAATTCGAAGATCATGTTGAGCACACCTTTAACGAATTGCGCCAATTGTCGGAATCGCTGGAACAAGGACTACTGATCAAAGGCGCTATTTTATTATTGATTTCTTGCCTGTTCGTGCTGGCTTTGTTGACCGTATTATCACGATCATTCCGGCAACTTGATAGCTCGATTCGTCGCCTGGGATCTGGGGAATTGCAAGAACCTATCGAGGTCACTGGACCTGCGGATTTGCGTTATCTTGGCGAGCGCCTGGAATGGCTACGCACACATTTAAAAGCCTTGGAGACATCGAAGCAACAATTGATGCAAAACCTGGCCCGCGAAATTGAACAACCTTTGCTTGCGCTTCAAAATAACAATGAATGGTTGTTCAATGCTTCAGCATCAGGGCTTAAAAGCCCTACGCCGGATATTGCTAAAGAAATGAACCTCAGTATCGAGAAATTGAAAACCATTTCAGAACAGCTATCAAAATACAGCCAACTACACGCCGCACCAGTTCTGGATCAAAAACAACAGGTGGACATGCAAGCGCTGTTGGAATCGGTAATAGATGATTTTCACGATGCACTAGCAGCCAAATCAATTAGCCTTAAAAAACTGATCAAGCCCATTAATATGCAAGGTTTTCCAGAGCAACTACGCGGCCTGCTTGAACAATTACTCTCCAACGCCATTAAATTCTCACCCGCCGTAGGCGAAATACGCCTTATGTTGCGTGAGGCAGGAGACCAAATGGAATTAGAAATCGAAGACGATGGCCCTGGTTTAGACTCTGAAGAGCGTAGCCACGTTTTCGAACCCTTTTATCGTGGCAGTTCTCCTAGCCCAACTGAAGCACCCAACCCAAGTCCTGGCTTAGGACTGGCTATGGTTCAGGAATATGTTAGCTATCATCAAGGCAAGGTCGAATTTATCGACCCTAGACAGGATCAGCAAGGGGCCCGAGTCAGGGTACAAATACCGCTGGATATTGAAGATTAAGTATTAGGAATGTTTATGCTCCCCACTCTAAACATGCGTTTATGTGCATCAATCATTTTAGTTTTCATACTTTCCGGTTGCGCCGAGTTTAACTCAACCCCGAACATAGCTACGACGCCTTATAACGACCCATACGCCCAATCCGGTATCGATGACCTGCTTGCCTTTGGTGCCAGTATGGCCGCAATGTCAGAGACCGCCAGAGCGGATTTGTGTAAATCCCTCCAGAGCACTCAAAAAGTCTCTTATTCGGAGGGCGTACAATTGCATCTAATGGTCGGCCGTTTATTGTCAGATGCCTGTGGAGATATCACTAAGATTCTGGAAGGTGTAAAGTCACTCAGCCCTAGCTACACTGCTGACGAGCGCATGCAAAGATTGATTGCAATTGATACTCAGACTTTGATACGCATGCATAACCTTGAGAAAAAACAACGGGTAGTCTTACAAAAACCTAAAAAATCTAAAGCCGTAGTTGAAACAAAAGACCCCCCCGAACCTAAACATAACGAAACCAATTTACTGCGAGAAAAACTCGAAGCCATTCGCTCGATTGAAAAACAAATGGACGAGAGCATAGACGGCAATTAATCACTATGTTTCGTTTTCGACTAGCACTGGTAATTGCTGTTTCCTTTAGCTTTGTGTTGTTGTTGGGTGCTGGCATGTACTGGGGTTCTGAGCAGGTTGCTGGTCATTTCCAACGTAGCCAGAGCGCTTATAAGGCTTTTGACCATTATGAACGCCTGTCTCAGGAAGCCTATCGTTACTTCAAACAGCAGATGGATCGCTTGATTACCGGCGGCTCAAACGCGGAAACCGAGTTGGAGACATCCAAACAACGTTTGCTGGAGGCTATGCAAGCCCTCAGAGATCAAGCAATTAAACAGCCGACTAATCCGACCGATCGGCAAGATCAAGATAAATCCGCCGAATTGGAGCGTGTTGCCAATCTGACGGCCTTTCTGGATGCCAGTGAATATCGCTTTAATGAAGTTGAACACTTATATAAACAGGGCAAACGTGACTTAGCTTTACTGGCTTTATCCAAGTTTTCCGATGAGGAAATTGATGTCAAATTTCAGCCTCTGATCGATGATGCTATTCATAATGAGCGTAAAAAAGCTGCACAAGCCAAACAAGAACTGGAAAATCTGGTTAGGCAGTCACGCTTGGCCGCTATATTCGCATCGGTTGTGGCTGCCATTTTCAGTCTGACAGCCGGCATTTTTATGTTAGGTCGGCTCAAAAAACCTATAGAAGCCTTAATGCAAGGTACAGATGAAATTGCCTCAGGCAATCTGAGCTACCGGATTTCCTTAAATTCTGGCGACGAATTCGCCTATCTAGCCAGCCACTTCAACGAAATGGCGCTCGAATTAGGTGTACAGCAAGAAAAGCTACGACAAAATCAAGCAGAACTGGAGTATCGCGTAGAAGAACGTACTTTTGAGCTGCATCAATTAAACCAAGAACTCAAACACATGGATACCGAAAGACGCGAGTTTTTAGCCGATATCAGCCATGAGTTGCGTACACCTATGACCGTCATTCGCGGCGAGGCCGAAGTCACCTTGCGCGGACCCAATCGCGATGCCGAGGAGTACAAAGACACTTTACACCGCATTGTTGATCTTTCTATGCAATTAGGAAAATATGTCAACGATTTACTATTTCTGGCTCGCGCTGAAACGGCTAATTTACAATTTGAATGGGACGAATTGAATTTGACCGAACTGATAGGCAGCAGTGTAGAAGATTTTAAAGTCATGGCTGAAGTTAACAACATCAGCCTATCGTTTACTGGCCTTGAACAATCGATTTGGGTCAAGGGGGATAAACAACGATTAAGGCAGGTATTGTTCATTTTGGGCGATAATGCATGCCGCTATTCAAAACCAGGCGGACATATCCGTATTACTTCGTGGCTAGAGGCAGAATACGTGCATATCAGTCTGGCAGACCAGGGTATTGGCATACCCAGTCAAGATCTTGAACAGATTTTTGACCGGCATTTTCGCAGCCAAAATGCCCGCTTATTGCAAGACGATGGCTCCGGCCTGGGCTTACCGCTGGCCAGATCGATTTTGAAAGCACACGGTGGACTTATTAACGTAAGTAGCACAGAGAATACTGGCTCTACATTTACAATCAGTCTTCCCCTAATTTCTGCAAACGAGGATCATGTTTCCTATGAGTGAGCAACAACTTAAACCCAACAATTCCAGCGACGCTGGTTTTTTGCGCATTTTGCTGGTGGAAGACGACAAACGCATTGTAGATTTTGTCGAACGCGGACTGAAAACCGAAGGTTATGCAATAGATGTTGCCCGCTGTGGTCTGGACGCTATTGCTATCGCCGCTGAAAGCCAGTTCCAGGCCATTATTCTTGATTTGGGCTTGCCAGATATAAACGGCCGCGAAGTATGTGAGCGCTTACGTCAAAAAGGCATCGATACACCTATCCTGATGCTGACAGCCCGCGATACCGTACAAGACAAAGTAACCGGCTTGCGCTCAGGTGCCGATGATTACATGACGAAACCGTTTGCATTTGAAGAATTGCTGGCACGCATCGAGGTTTTAGTGCGGCGGCGCAGCAGCGAAGTCAAACTGGATTTAAAGGAATTGCAAATTGCCGATTTGACTTTGAATGTCGATACTCACGAGGTTAAGCGCGGCACAACCATTATCGACCTGACACCGAAAGAATTTGCCTTGTTGGAATGCTTTATGCGCATGCCGGATAAGGTACTCAGCCGCACCCGGATTCTGGAACAGGTCTGGGGCTATAGCGCCGACCCCTTAACCAATGTGGTGGACGTTTACATCCGCCAGTTACGCCGCAAAATTGATGATGATCACGAACTGAAACTACTCAAAACAGTGCGCGGTTATGGTTACAAAATGGAGTCTTCCTGAAAAGCCGCTTAAGCACGGCTTTTACAAAAATCCAGTCATATCGGCAAATTAATCCGCGGCCAGATATTGCCCTGAATTAATGGCATCTTCGTACCGAATACCCTCAGGAAAGAAGGGATCTGGATTGTTGGCGATTTCACGTGCGGCCAAAAACTGGGCATAATAATTCCGTGAAGCAAAACCGAATGCTGGGCCATCGTATTGATCGACAATGCGAACAAAATCAGGCCCCATATGGTTTTGCGCCCGTTTCATACCACCAATACCATGATTGTAGGATGTCAACGCAGTGGGCCAATCACCTAATTTTTTGTAGGCGTAGGTCAAATAATTGGCAGCGCCATTAGCTGACGCGAAGGGGTCCAAGCGCAGATCGACTTGATTCTTGCCTGGCATGAATGTTTGAGCAGCTCCTTTGGTGAACTGCCACATGCCAACAGCACCGGCAGATGAGCGCGCTGCTGGCTGAAAGGAAGACTCCACATGCGGCAAATAAGCCAATTCCTCAGGTAAGCCGGCATTTCGAAAGATTCTTCGAAATTGCAGGTTATAACGACCACTGATTTCCAACCCACGTTTAAACCGCTCCCGGGTACCGCGTTGCGCTCGTACACGCTCACTGGCACCGGACAATATAGTATTCAAAGGTCTGCCCGTGCTTTCAAGTTTGGCAATTATTTGTCGATCATTGGCGTTTAAAGCTGCGTTGTATCGCAGCTTGCTTTCTAAGCTCGAAATCTGCGCTTTCCAAAAGTCGCAACGCGCACTCATGATTTGTTTTTGTTCGCTAGTCAGACCTTCACCAACGTTACCCGGCAAAGTAATCACCTCATAGACCACATCCATATAACGATTGTCATGATAGGCCACTTGCGAACGCTGCCAAACAGCATAGGTTTTGCGCCAAAAATCCACCGCAGGCTCCAACGGGGCAGGCTTAGGAAAAACACCCGAATAGGTTGCAGGGGTAAAACTCTTGTTCACTTCAAAGGGTTGCTTCAAAACGCTAGCTTTGTCTTGTTTGACTACCGGGGCGGTGCTACTGCAAGCATTTAACAACAGTAAGGCAAGCGGAAACAGGGAAATTTTCAGGATCAGTCTAGTCATTGTCTTGTCGTGGGTTGATTAAGCGTGACGGCACGGAAAAATCGCTTAATTAAAATTGCAAGCGAACATATTTAAAGTCTTTATACGAATGATAGTGCTCATTTTAATTTAAAGCACAAGTTAAATGTGACGCAGCTCACATTTTTTTCGGTAAATTTGAAACTTATTGTACTCCCTATGACTATCTGCAACAAAATCCGCCTTAACATCTCTTAAACAGCTCTGATATTAAAATTGATGGTGCAGATTAAATTGGGCATGATGAGCAGCATTATTAGAGATATTCATGCCCACGTTTAGGATACTGAATGGAAGTTAAGTAATGCACAGGCTCCCTTCCAGCTCCATGATTAACTGAACAGGAGGAATCCGTTCGGTTGAATTACAGTCATCCAGAGACGCTTTCTGCAAAGCCAATCAATCTGCAACCAACAAATCCCCACTTTGTTTCACGCGGAATTATTTGAAAAACATGTCTGGGTAAATATCTGACTTTAGTGACTATTACACTCTTTAAGACACAAAAAAACCGTTGCCGAGTGATCGACAACGGTTTTTATTTGAATAGGATGAATACGACTTTAGGCAGTATTGATCTTATTTATCGATTTTAAAGGCTATAAATACCGGACTACCATTGCGTTGAATCAACATGGCTATCGATTTTTTTAACGGTAAGTTTGCAATTATTTTATTAAAATCCGCTGCATTTTTTATGGGTGAATTTTGGACGCGTAAAATCACATCACCTGGCTGAATACCTGCATCCATGGCAATACCTTTATTGACTTTTTGCACCAGGACGCCGTTTTTTTCCACTTGTAATTGCTGACGCTGCTCCTCAGTTAAATCGGATACCGCCAAATTTAAACGGTTAACGGCAAATTCGGGCGCTGCGCTGGGTGCTAAGTTATTACTAGCTTGCGGAGGCAGCAGACCGATTTTAACATTTAGATCTTCTTTATCTCCCTGCCGAATAATTTTAATACTGGCGTTTTCGTTAACCCCAAACATACCGACGAGAGGTGGTAACTCACCTGAGGTTTCGATCACATGTCCATTAAAGTCAACAATGATGTCACCTATCTGAATACCTGCTTTTTCGGCAGGGCCACCAGGAATGACTTTTGCAACCAATGCCCCATGCGGCCTATCCATACCAAAAGACTCTGCCAACTGACGGGTTACATCCTGAATTTGTACGCCCAACCAACCGCGTGAAACTTTGCCTTTAGTTTTTATTTGCTCCGCGACATTCATCGCCACATCAATCGGAATTGCAAAAGATAAGCCCATATACCCACCTGAGCGGCTATAAATTTGCGAGTTGATGCCTACGACCTGGCCATGCATATTAAACAAAGGCCCACCTGAATTACCGGGATTAATGGCTACGTCAGTCTGGATAAAAGGCACATAGTTACCATCCGGCAAACTTCTGCCTTTTGCGCTAACAATACCGGCAGTGACGGATTGTTCAAAACCAAAAGGCGTGCCTATCGCCAAAACCCATTCACCAACTTGTAATTGTTCCGGTGAACCAATAGTCACCACCGGCAAATCATTTGCCTCGACTTTAATCAAAGCTACATCGGTGCTTTCATCGGAACCTACTAATTTTGCAACCAGTTCACGCCTGTCTTTAAGTTTGACAATGATTTCCGAAGCATTATTGACCACGTGATGATTCGTCAAAATGTAGCCATCTTTGGAAATAACAAACCCGGAACCCAATGAATTGGTTTCTCGTGGCACATAACCACGCCCTTCCGGTCCTTGAAAGTATCGGCGAAAAAAGTCTTCCAGTTCAGGCGGTACATCCTGCGGCATCTGCTGCTCAGAGTCCAGCTGAGTTGTATCTGGCGCATTTTGCGTAGTACTAATATTGACAACCGCATCGCCGTTGTTTTTAACCATTTCGGTAAAATCAGGCAGTTGAGCATAGGCTGCGGTAGTCAATAGCAAAAAAAACCAGATGCTATTTACAAAATTTTTGAACATTTGTTCTCCAGTCTTACGATGTAAAAATGATTATTAAAGAATTTAAAGCTATCGCACATCAACCTTGTTAGCGACTAATTGGATGGTTTCCATAGGAACCTCACCCATTACAGTGATTTGTACATCACCCATTACTCGACTATAGGAGTTCACAGGCCCCAATGATCGCTGACCTTCGATACCCTTGTTGTTACCTTTGGCTTCAAAATAGATGGAAATATTGGAAAAACCATCACTAATCAGTAAATGATCAACCTGTTTATTTGATTGCTGCATAGATGTGCGGATGAAAAATATTTTTTCAAATCCGGCTGGTAAACTTTCTAATTGATAAGCTGAATTTCCAAAGGTTTCCACTTTGAATTCATGCAGATGCTGGCTGAGCACATTTTGTTGGGCTTGTGATGAAGTGCCGTTGTCATCGATGGCAAGCTCGGTAAATAAAACCTGTTCCAGGACATTACCATCCAAACCATACACTTCAACTTTTAGCGGCAGTGATGTGGCAGTGTCGACCCAGAGTTTTCGGGCATAACGCAAATTGTCTTTAGGCAAAATCGCAATAATTTGCGCTGGCCTCATGGCAATCATTTCTTGCCCTGCAACCGCTAAAAGATATTGCTCGGAAATTTGCTCCGCGTGCAAAGGTAAATTTACGATAAAGGATCGATCAACAGGATGATCGGATTCGACTTTTTGACTGGTTTCTTTATATAAGCAACTAATTTCCCCAGAATTACGGGTGATTTCACGTAACGGCGTATTAAGCGATATCAGTCGCTCTGTCTCTATACCCTTTTCAACCGAATGTTGATATTTCATAGTATCGATCTGGCCGTTTTTCATGAACACAACAGTGCCATGATAACTAAGGGTTTTCATGGCATCACTGACATTTCTCAACCACTGCGAACCAGTTAAATTTTGACCTTCGCTAGCAAATGTACTGGATATAAAAAGCAAATAAAAGAGTAAAAATCGCATCAGCAAGCTTATTTTTTTTGATAGCTAGCCAGTCGTGCATAAGATTGCACACCGGTATCATTGTTAACGTGCCAGACTTTATCATGGGCTTGAAGATATTCTTTGAAATGGGCGTTCATCTGATCGGCTTGAACTGAACGTTGTGCTATCTGGTTGACACCTGCAAAAGGAAGAGTCTGTTTTTGCCATTTACTGGCAGATACCCAGACGACGGCTAAAACCACCGAAGCGGCAACCGCTAACGCAGCTTTGTGAAAAACCTTATCGTTTTTCTTGCGCGGTAAAAAATAAATGGGTTCTTGTTTTAACTGCTGATGAATCTTAGCAGCAAAATCCGGGCTGGCTACCGAGCATTGTTCCGTCTTCATGGCCTGACTAATCAACGCGTAACGTCGCAATTTAGCCTGCAGTTCTAAATCTTGTTGGACAGTCTTTAACAAAGACAATTCTTGAACAGCGTCAAGTTCGTCGTCAACTAATAATGACAGTTTTTCATTTTGTTGTGCTTGCATGGGAATACCTTTAACCGAGCAATGGGGTCAATTTTTCATCAATAGCCTCGCGGGCTCTGAAAATGCGGGAACGAACAGTACCAATCGGGCAATCCATGGCTTCGGCAATTTCTTCATAACTCATACCTTCAAATTCCCTTAAAGTGATAGCGATGCGCATTTCCTCCGGTAGGTTTTCAATAGCCAATTTGATCACATTGATAATTTGGTCATTCATCAATTGATGCTCTGGCGTTTCTATGTCTTTAAGCTGTGGTGCGTTTTCGGTTTGTTCGGCATCCTGCATATCCACTTCATAAGCAGTGTGCCGTCTGGAACGCGATAACAAATAATTTTTGGCAGTGTTAATCGCAATTCGATAAAGCCAAGTATAAAAAGCACTCTCGCCGCGGAAATCAGCCAAGGCTTTGTAGGCTTTGATAAAGGTATCTTGCGCCACATCTTGTGCTTCACTGGGATCTTTAACATATCGATTTACCAGATGCACAATCTTATGTTGATACTTGATAACCAAAAGATCAAAAGCAGCCTTATCACCTTGTTGGACTCTTTGCACCAAATTATGATCTAAATCTTCTGCAACCTTTGTTGATTCGTTCACTACGTTATATTGTCGATAAAATAGACAGAATTAAACCGCATTAGTTCTGGCAATACAAAAAAAATTACCCAATAGCTAAAACACGTTATTATTTTTCAAAACTGTAACAAAACTTTAATCTTTGTACTTGTAAAACATTGACTGCACATACCCTAAATAATTATGACGTACTAATCGCCGGTAGTGGTGGCGCCGGCCTTAGTCTAGCGCTGCACCTGGCTGACAGTTATCGCGTTGCGGTACTATCTAAATTCGCTCTGACTGAATGCAGTACTTATTATGCTCAAGGCGGTATTTCGGCCGTTTTTGACGATCAATATGATTCTATAGAATCACACATTGATGACACGCTGATTGCTGGTGCTGGTCTTTGCGATCCGGACATTGTACAGCTTACGGTCTCCCAAGGGCGCAATAGCATCGAATGGTTACGCACTCAGGGGGTAAATTTTACCGAACGAAAAACCAAAAACGGCATTAAAGAACTACACCTCAACCGTGAAGGCGGTCACTCTCATCGTCGCATTGTACATACCGATGATGCGACCGGCAAAGCGGTATCGCTGTCACTTATCGAGCGCGCCCAGCAACACCCTAATATAGACTTACTGGAACACCACAACGTAGTGGAACTCATCACTGCCGAAAAACTGGGCTTATCTACCCAGCATATCTGCGGTGCCTATGTGCTGGACAATAAAGCCGACTGCATCAAAACCATTACCGCTAAAATTGTAGTGCTGGCTACCGGTGGCGCAAACAAAGTATATTTATATTCCACTAACCCGCATACTTCCAGTGGTGACGGCATTGCGTTAGCCTGGCGTGCCGGCTGCAGAGTCAGTAACATGGAATTCATGCAGTTCCACCCAACTTGCCTCTATCACCCTTCTGCACAATCGTTTTTAATCAGCGAGGCTGTCCGTGGCGAGGGTGGTCATTTGATTCTACCGGATGGTGAACGTTTTATGCGGCGCTATGATGAGCGGATGGAATTGGCCCCGCGCGACATCGTGGCTAGAGCTATCGACAGTGAAATCAAAAAACTCGGCATTGACTGTGTTTATTTGGATATTAGCCATAAACCCCGTGAATTCATTCAAAAACATTTCCCCACCATTTACTCACAATGTTTGGAACTGGATATAGACATTAGCCAGCAACCGATTCCAGTGGTCCCTGCTGCGCATTATACCTGCGGTGGCGTATTGACCGATCGCAACGCCAGAACCGATATTCCCGGCTTGTATGCCATTGGTGAAGTAGCCTGTACCGGTTTGCACGGCGCCAATCGCATGGCCAGCAACTCATTATTGGAATGTTTGGTATTTGCGGAGCAGGCCAATCAAGATATTCGCCGTCAATTTGCTAACCTGCCGGAACCGCCTGCAATCCCGGCATGGGATGAGTCGCAAGTCAGCGACTCAGACGAAGAAGTTGTGATCGCGCATAACTGGGACGAACTGAGGCGCTTTATGTGGGACTACGTTGGCATCGTCCGCACTAGCAAGCGTTTAGATCGCGCCATGAATCGCTTAGTCCTTTTAAAAGAAGAAATCAGCGAATATTACGGTCAATTTCGTGTCACCAGTGATTTACTTGAATTGCGTAATTTGGTGATTGTCGCTGAACTGATCATTCGCAGCGCCCAACATCGCAAGGAAAGTCGGGGGCTACACTTTACCAAAGATCATCCTGACCTAGACAACAGCCAACCACCCCAAAATACTATCCTGACGCCTGGCCAAAATCCTTAATAAACAGGCGCATTAGAAGGTGTCGGCGGTATCTCATAAATACTTGACAGCTTGCGTCTGAATTCATCAGTAATTAATTGTGCATCCTGCCGCGTATTCACCACACGAGGCGTTATCAGAACGACCAATTCGCTCTTGTTTTTATTCCGCGTGGTGCCGCCGAACAAAGGCCCTATGTAGGGAATGTCATACAGTATCGGCACACCGTTTTTATTATTTGTATTTTCTTCCCTTATTAATCCACCCAAAACAATGGTTTCGCCACTTTGTATCACAACGCTGCTTTCTACCTCGCGTTTTTGAATGGTTGGGGAGTCAATATTACTACCGCCGGTAAGGGCTGTAGTCTGAGTTGCTTGATTAACGGTTTGTAAAATATCCATTAATACCAACCCGCCAGAATTAACCCGTGGTCTAATGGATAAATTGATCCCGGTATCGACCATTTGAATGCCGCTAGTTACAACCACACCCGCATTAGGATCAACGTTATTCACAGTATTTGTATTGGTCGATTCCGAGGTACGAATAGGCACAGAATCACCCACTTTGATCGAAGCTTCCTGATTATTTAAAACCATCAGAGAAGGAGAAGAAATAACGTTGATATTATTTTTAGACGCGTTAGCACTTAATAAAGCTTTTATATCGCCTGAATCACTGGCAAAGGCATAAGTTAAGCCACCTGTCATGATGCCCTTGCCAATTTCTTTCATACTAATACCGCCATCACCGCCCGATATTTCATTAGCTCCACCATTATTGTGGCTAAAAAACCACTGGATGCCATATTGTAATTCATCCTTAAGAGTCACCTCGACTATCGTCGCATCAATTAAAACTTGTAAAGGCAGTACGTCTAACTGTTTGATGACATGTAGAATTTTGGTATATTCTTCAGAATCGGCAACGATAACTAAAGCATTATTACCCTCGTCGGGAATGATTTTTACTTTGGCCATTTCGGAATTATTGTTTACACCGCCGCTACCAAAAGTATTACTGTTAATCGAGTTTGAACCACCCGTTTGCTGATTACGGTTACTCAATGTGCTGTTCATGCCACCTGTCCCGGAAGTTCCAGTGCTGGAACCGGATGAACCACTACTACTGCCACTGTTGCTGCTACTGTTACTGCTATTGCTGCTACTATTACTAACCGACATCGAGCGGCGACCGGAGGCTATTGAAGCCGAGCGTGAGTTGCTCATGGAGCTAGTACCGAAAATATTGCTCAGGGTATTGGCCAATTCCACTGCGCTAACATTCTGAGCGCGATAAACATTCACACCACCACTGATATCATTCCGAGTACGATCCAGTCTCAACACCCAACTTTCTATGTCGTTTAGATATCTGGGGTTATGAGTAATTGCCAGTATGGCATTCAGTCTTTCGATTTCGATAAAGCGGAAAAAACTATTTTTATCGGTTTTATCGCCTTCCGCAACCCGATTAAAAATCGGCTCCAACTCTTCAATGATTTTTGAGGCATCCACATGTGCCGGGGTAAACAAGGCAAACGAGCGCCCTTTTAACACATCAACATCAAAGGTATTGATAAAGTCCTGGATGCGGTTCAATTCGCCAGCAGAGCCTGACGCCAGCAAAATATTGCGATTTGCATCCACTGATAATTGTGATTTTTCCGGCAACATGGGTTTAAGTATTTCAGCAATTTCACCGGCAGCAACATTCCTAACCGGAATCACTCGCGTCTGATAACCTGAAGGCATACTCGAACTACCGAATGATTTAAATGTGCTGCTGTACATCGCTTCGTTGGAAGGTTTGATGACATATAAGCCGGATTCGACCACCAAAGCCGCATTGTTGACGCTCAATAGCATTTCCAGGGTCGGAATCAAATCATCCTTGCTTAATGGTTGCGTGGTCTGCAAAGTTACCTTGCCGCTGACCTGTGGGCTAAGCGTGTAATTTTTACCCAGAATATCGCTTAAGATAACTTTGGCTACTTCGCCCAGATCTGCATCATCAAAATTTAAACTATATTCACCTTTTCCGCCGCTGGTTTTTGCAGTTGTAGGCCTTATTCGATTATTTATACTGGATTCATCGCTAGGAAAAATTTCAACCTTGGTGGTTTTAGTGTCAACTTCAGGCTCAAGAGGTATTCCCAAATCTTCTGGTAATGGTTTAGCTTGAGGCAGCGGTATTTTGTCATGCAGTTGCGGGCTGATAAATTCACAGCCTACCGTCATCAAGGCCAGCGCCAATATTTGCAATGGTTTGCTGGATTTAACTATCATTGTTTTCATTCTCAGAAGATGGGTTATTAATTGGTGCAACAGGTGCTGCGGGTTGTCTGGGTGCTGCCGGTTTTTTGGGTGGCGGAGGCGTTTTAGAAGGCAATCTGGGATTTCGAAGCATGACGGACTTTTCCTGACCGCCTTGTTGCAAAACGACTCGATCGGCTTGTATCTGCTTCAATTGCCATCCGGATATAGTTTGGTCTTCATTCAGTTTTAAAAACTTTCTAGCTTCATTTTGTTTACGAAAAAGAGCTACCTGCCGCTTGTTTTTGGTATAAATACCAATCAATGACCAATCATCCAGCTGATCATTAGTAGAGGCTTCGGAACTGGTCTCTACAATTTCTGGCAAGGGTTTTCGCCCTTCAATGAACAAAGGTCTCTCAACGATATTAATAAAACTCTCTGCGCTTTGTTTAGACAAACTCAGCTGCGGCAGTTCATCTGCCTGATAATCAGCTTGAATTTTCTTATCCATAATAGACTGTAGTTGATTACGACTGTAATCGCTATAACCCCACTCAAAAAGCAAAATCACCCCCAGCCCACTAGAAGTCAGCATTTGCCATGAAAAAAACCGACCTTTCATGGCACCTGGCTCCGCATGAAACTCACTACCTGAAAGCTGATATTAAGCTGCCCGCTAGGCTCAACTTTGTGAGTGGTCCGATTACGCACACCTCGCACTGGATTAATATCTAATTGATCCACGACCAATATGGGTACTGCCGTCTCGATGCTATGCAAAACGCTCACCATAGTATCCATGGTACCCGTCATTCGCACTTTTACAGCAACCCGAAAAAATCCATCATTCATTTTACCCGGTAAACCCTGAGTACTTGTCAGTTGCCCACCGGCATCCGATACCGCCGTTTTAACGATGTTTTGTAACTCGGCGGATACTAATGCTTCCGTACTACTGGTACTAAAATAATTCTGCGTTTCAAATTGTTGCTTGATCAGCAGCAAGCCTTCGGCCACCTGAGTTTCCCTGCCGGCAATAGTCTGCTGTCTGTGTAAACGAAACAGCAAATCGTTTTTTTCTTCATGATAAGCCAAGCTCATGCTAACCAGTGGTAGCAGCACTGCAAATAGCACAACAGCCACCACCAGCAACAGCAAGCCGACGGCAAACCAGCGTTGAAAACGGCGCTCAATCACCCTTCACCTCCTCAGTGACTTCGCTATTGTTTTCCTCCAGCATTTTCTGCATATCTACATTATTTTGATCGGATGGCTCCACGACAGCAGCATCCGACTCATTATTAATGCCTACATCGACCGGCATACTGACATCCAGGCTAATTTGAAAGCGCTCGCGGCCGGTGGTTTTATCCTGCGTCAATGGCGAAACAAAACTGACATTGCTAAAAAACTCAGATTGTTCCAATACGCTGATCAAAGCAGAAGCGGCCGGGGATTGACCCTGGATTTGCATCCGTTTATCGGAATATTGCAGGTGAGTGAGCCAAGTATCGTCATTTAACAAATTACTCAGCTCTCCTAATACTGCTAGCAGGGCGGGCGACTGATATTTAATATCAATCAACTTTTGTGTTTCAACGCGTAAAGCATCCAGTTCTGTTTGTTGTTGATCAACAATGCGGTTTTGTTTTTCCAATTGTTGGATACGGGTTTTCAGGCTATCAACGGTTTGCCCTTGCATCCAAATTGGCCATACCAAAACCCATAGGGTCAACAGCACCAACAGACCGCTGGTAATCCAATGCATGGACTGACTTAGCTTACTACCCTGGTGTTGATAGCGATCCGGCAGTAGGTTGACTGCATGTCCTATCTGCGGAAAATCTTCTAATACTTGCTGATAATCAATTTTGTGAGGTCGCACCCCTAAAGCCGCAACCTGAAGCAATTGTTCATCCAAACTGACTTTTGGTGCTGCAATCAGCAATACTTCAAGTTGACTATGATCCGTCTTGCCCAACATGATCGCATTGAAATAAACCTGCTCGACAGAAAATGGGGTGTAACGATCCAGCTCAAAACCCACCACCTGCTGCAGATTTTCATGGGCTGCGGCTGGCAGATAAATCAGTTTATGTATGGCCTGATCTGCAGTTAGCCGCAATACAATTTCAGCTTTTTCTATGGCAGGATATTGAATTTTTAATTGTTGAAAACCAGTACTTGTCGCTAAATCCAACTGTCGACGTACAACAACTTTGCCATCATCATCAAAAAAAACCGCAGCATAACCATGTACTTCCGGAGTAAGGATCACGCAACCATGCCGGTCACGTAAGCGTTGTCGCAGGGCTTTTGGCACCAAAAATACCAATTCCCTACCCCACCAGTTAAAAAAACCCTTTAGATCAATATCTATCGTCGTATCTAAATTCATCTTGAATAGTAATTATCGGGGATTCCATTTCATCATTGAATGACGATAAAGCTTGTAAACTTTGTTTCCAGTCCATTATCTCAAATGGCGTAAAACCATCATTTCCCGGACTTTTCACCACAACTTCTAATCCAGCTGAGGCTTCGTTCTGTACAATGGCTTCAGCAATAATAGTATAAGTTTGATTTTCGCTGATAAATGCCTGTTCCGAATCATGTTCATTACTCATTAGATCATTTTCGGCTTGCAAACGCTTTTGCAGTGCAACGTCTTCAATATTGCGATCCTTTAAATCCTCAGCCAGAACAGCCAACATCTCAGGCGAGGCAAAACGTTGATTAACTTCCGTTTCACCGGAATAGACGGTAATGAATGGCCGAATTGCGCTAAATATTCTTTCATTCATTCCCAGCACTAATTGTAACTCTTCCAGGCTTTGAAATGCGGCATTGCTGGGGCTATAAAATAAGCCAGTCTGTTTATATTGTCTTCTTTCAGCGCCTTGGGTGCGCGTATCATCGTCTGCATCACGCCAATCCAAAAGTGCATTTAATAGCTGCTGCTGTTGCCAGTCATCCTGTAAAACCGATTTCAGCAAAGCACCAATCTGAGCCTCACTGGAGGCATTGATATCAACTTTGCCGGATTCTGCAAAAATACGCAGGCGAATCCTGCTTTCATCAGCGACTATTTCATAAACCGTCCCATCAGCTTGCCAACGCATATCAGGATCGGCTTGATTCAGCATAAATACCGCCCGCATAATACCGCTTTCGGCTAGCGCCAAGGCTTGCGCATTATTTTTGATCGCCAGACTGACACTGCTATCTCGACGCATGCTCATGGCAAAACTACCCGCCATCAGAGTCAACAAAGTCAAAATCCAGATAACAATCACCAAAGCCAATCCCTGTTGCCTTAGGTTGTTTTGAGGCATTGGCGGTTTAACGAATATCGCCATCAGCACTGCCTTCATCAACAGTTTCCGGACTGACTGCTTGGCTGATTTTTAAAGCAAACACCATCTCAGGCCAGTAACTACCATCATCAAGCTCAATCGAAACTTTGATCAAGCTGGGCAGACGGTCGGCAATGCTCCACTCATCTCGCCACATCAGCTCTGCAACATCCTCTGTTTTACCAAAATAAGAAAACCTCAATTCGGCAATATTCTCTAGCAACACTTCCGGCTTTCCCATTTCTAGCCTGGCTTCAGGACGATACGGGATTAAGGTTACCAGCAGATTTTTGCTGTTGGCCGGGTCAAGTGTCAGGGTAAACACTTGCAAACCTTTACGCGCCGAACTGGCTGGTAATGCCGACACAAAACGCAGACTTTGGCTAAAACCCTGAAAGGCCTGCTGCGCTTCAATAGCAAAATCTTGTTCATCACTCAATAGGGGTAAGGGCCGAATTGCCATGATATGGCGCTTAAAAAACTGGTAAACCACGGCTTTTTGATTTACTTCGGCGATCTTGTTTTCGCCGGCATTCCAACTCTCCGCAGCAATTTTTAAGCTGCTAAACAATAACACCACCATGACACTTAATAGTGTCATGGCAATCAATACTTCGATTAAAGTAAAACCATGGCAGCGGCTTAGCCTCACAACGGTGCATCCCGAAATAATCGCAAACTAGTCAACTCAAACGAACGCTGCTTTGTCTGGTCATCTCCCCAACTAACTCGCACTGTCACCAACATCAATTGCAAATTAGTTTCAGACGACTCCTGCTGCTGCGATTTAAATCTGGGCATGGTTTCGGCTGGCCCGGCAACCGGGCTGATTCTAATCAGCCAGTCATATTTATCTGCTTCCGAACCTGTGATTTCACCTGCCTGTAATGGTGTTTCAATACCTGTACGGGCCATCAGAGACTCTGCGATCTGCACGGCGATTGTGTAATCTTCAGAAACCACAGCTGCATTCACGCCGGAACCAAAAATGCGCAAAACGATAGTCAAGGCCACCGCCATAATGGAGAAAGCCACCAGAATTTCCAGCAATGAAAACCCTTTAGGCGGCCGCATCAGCAATGGCAACCGCGCCCGTCATCCAGTTAACATCAATCCGCCGTAATTGTGGACCCCATTCCAGTGTGATACGACCACCGGTCGATGAACCATCGCCAAAAAACTTAATACTCCCCTCTTGACCCTCGGCAAATTCTTCTTCGGCGACAATCAGAGAAATACCGATACGTTCGTCTAAACGATAAATTTTGTCACGATTACTGATGCGATAACTGTTTTCAGCCAAGTTAACCGCCACACTAACGGGTTGCCGACTCATCAAGGCCTGACCATGAGCATAGCGCAAAGCCGAAGCAATATCGCGGGCAGCGGCCTGTAAGCGAGTGGTTTGATTACCTGAGGAAATATTGCTGCCAATGACTGCAAAGCCCAATACGCTGATCAGTAGAACAATGATCAACTCAAGCAGGGTAAATCCTTGCGCAGCTTTTGCAGCGGTTGGCACGACAGCTTATTCCCAGCTATTAATATCCTGATCTTCGCCTTCACCACCTTCAGTTTCATCGGCGCCATAGCTAAATACATCGAAACTGCCGTGCTGGCCAGGATAGACATAGTGATAATCGATCATCCAGGGATCTTGCGGTACTTTTTCTTTACGCAGATAAGGTCCATTCCAGCGCTTGGCATCGGTAGGTTTTATAACCAGCGCACTTAAGCCTTGTTGTTGGGTGGGATAACGGCCTTCATCGAGTTTGTACATATCCAGTGCTGCAGACAAATCTTCAATTTGAACTTTGGCCGCTTTGGTTTTGGAAGCCCCCATGTGCTTCATAACCTGTGGACCGACGATACCGGCCAGCAAAGCGATAATCCCTAAAACCACCAAAAGTTCCAGCAAAGTAAAACCGCGCAGGCGGCTAAGATTGTGTTGCATGTTTGCTCCTCCTTTAAACAGCAAGATCGTTGACACTTAAAATAGCTAATAAAATAGACACAATGATACCGGCTATCATAAGCCCTAAGGAAATAATTAACGCAGGCTCCAACAAGGCCAGCATGCGTTGGATGGTGGTTTTAAGCTGCTTATCGTAAATGACAGCAATCCTTAACAACATTTCTTCCAGACGTCCGGTTTCCTCACCCATTTTAATCATTTGCACCGCTAATTTGGGATACAGATTTTGCCGACTCATAGCCTCGGACATCGTACGGCCTTGTTTCAATTGCTCTTCCGCATCCGCCAGAAAATCCGCCAACACCGAATTGGTAACGGTTTCCCGCACAATACCTAGCGATTTTAAAATCGACACCCCATTGCCAAGCAAAGTGCCAAAGGTACGACTAAAATTGGCCGTTTCCATGTTAATCAAAATATCGCCAAACAACGGCAGTTGCAAAAAACGTCTATCCCATTCTTTTTTAGTAATGGGATTAGACAATTGCGATTTCATAAACTGTGTACTACCCAGTATCAGCAATAGTAAAAGCCACCAGTAACTTTGTAAAAAATCTGCCAAGCCAATGACGATTTGCGTCGGAATCGGCAATGCCTGGCCGGCACTATCAAACATTTCCTTGAATTGCGGCACCACGAATGTCAGCATCACAAACAACGAAGCCACAGACATCACTAATAAAATGGCCGGATAAATCAACGCTGTGCTAACAATGTCTTTCAGTTCCTGGGTGCGCTCCATGTAATCGGCTAAACGCTGCAGCACACCGCCCAAATTACCGCCCATCTCACCCGCTCGTATCATATTCAAATAAAACTTGGAAAACACTCCGCTTTGGCTTTCCAGCGCATCAGCCAACGCCTTGCCGGCCTTAACTTTTTCAAGCACATTAGCCACCAACTTACTTAATTTTGGATTTTCTTCAGTCAGCTGCAGCAAAATAGACAGCGAACGGTCCAGTGGCAAACCGGACTCCAGTAAAGTCGCCAATTCTCCGGTCAAGGTAGTGATTTCTTTATTCGTCAATCGCAACGAGGCTGATTTAAGCTTAAATCCCAGAAAAGCCTTTTCTTTGGCGATTTCGATACGGATTGGAATCAAGCCCTGATTTTGCAACTCCAGCAATAAAGCCTGCTCGTCCACAGCTTCCCGGGTGCCTTCTTCGGTCAAGCCTTGATTGTTAACTACCTTGTAGGAAAATAATGGCATGTAAATAATGGCTTTTTAACAACACAAACTGAATAAACATTTTTGCCATGGATGAACCAAAGATAAATCAAATCTTTTAACGTCAGATTAACTTGAATTCCCCAAGGTTCCATCAAGGCAAATTTACTTATTCCCCTTTTTGTACTCGCTTCAACAAACCAAACAATTCGCTGTTGGTCGACAACACAATACTGGCATCGTTATTGATGACTTTACGGTAAGTTTCCATGGTTTTTACAAATTTATAAAACTTAATGGCCTCCGGATTTTGCGCATAGGCTTTGGCGTAAATTTCGGTGGCTTTGGCATCGGCCTGGCCTTGAATTTCCTGCACCTGTTTGTAAGCAGTAGATTCAATTTCGTTGAGGTCGCGCTCTTTGTTACCCTTGATGCGCGCCGCTTCACCCTCGCCTTCCGATCTAAATCTTTGCGCAATCTGCAGGCGTTCGCTGATCATGCGTTGATAAATGCGTTCCAGCACTTGCTGGTTGTAATTGATACGTTTAAAACGCACGTCCAGCAACTCGATGCCAAATTCTTCCAGCTTGGGTGCAGCGGCGTCGAAAACGTGTTTTTCGATGGCAACTCGCCCGACGCGGATTGGCCGTAACACGCCCAGTGTGCCTTCACCGGCCAAATCACCCAGGGTTTCATCGACAAATGGCTTACGATCTTTATCGGTCCGCACCACTTCGATTAGTTCATGGCGGGCAATCGCCGTGCGGGTTTCACTGCCTAGTATGTCTTCCAGACGTGATTGAGCACTACGTTCGTCGCGCAAGCGCAAGTAATAACGCATAGGGTCGGTGATGCGCCAACGGGCGAAAGTATCCACTTGCACATAGGTTTTATCCTTGGTGGACATTTCCACCATCGGTCCATCCCAAGCCAGATAACGCTTATCAAAGCTATTGACCTGTTGCACGAACGGCATTTTAAAATGCAAACCGGGCGTAGTAACCGGATCGCCAATCGGCCTGCCGAATTGGGTAATAATCACTTGCTCCGCCTGATTCACCGTATAAGCTGACAGCATTAAAACCGTAGCAACTGTGCCTAACAATAATCCCGCTTTTATGGATAATTTCATGGCGCAGTCTCCAACATTTTGTTAGTGAGCGGCAACATAGGCATAATCTGTTGCACAGTGTCGTCAACAATAATTTGCTGTCTGGCCTGAGGCAAAACATCACCCAGGGTTTCCAAATAAATACGGGTGCGGGTTACCTCCGGGGCTTTTAAATATTGCTCTAAAACCTGGTTAAACGCGGCAACATCACCCTCGGCTTCGTTGATGCGTTTAAAGCGGTAACCTTCAGCAGCGCGGATTTTCTGATCGGCTTCGCCGCGTGCCCGTGGTACGGCTTTGTTATATTCGCCGTTAGCGATGTTGATGACGTTTTCTCGGTCCTGTTGCGCCCGATTGACTTCATTAAAAGATGACTGCACCGGTACCGGCGGATTGACGTTTTTCAGTTGTACTTGATTGATGGTGACGCCCAGATTGTAGCGATCAGCTAACTCCCGGGTGCGCGCTAACACAGAATCCTCGATTTCCTGCCGGCCGATGGTAATGATTTCATCCACGGTTCGGTCACCGACCACTTCACGCATTACGGCTTCCGAGATATCTCGCAAAGAAATACCTGGATCGCGCACATCGAACAAATATTTTTCCGGATCGGTGATGCGATACTGCACGATCCACTCTACCAAAGCAGAGTTCAAATCACCTGTGACCATGGATTTTTCCAGAGCAGGATCGTCGCCGGTTTGAGCAGGATTGGTAAAACCGGCGGTGGCGAAACCGAATTCCAGCTTTTGTTGTCGCTGGGTCGGTACTTCAATCACTTCATCAATACCAAACGGTAGTTTTGCGTGTAACCCCGAAGGCACTTTATCGATATATTCACCAAAGCGCAGCACGACTCCTTCCGATTCGGCTGGGATGGTATAAAACGACATATTCAATCCAGTCAACAGCACAATGGCCAATAGAATATTCAGCGGCGATAACGGTAGTGAAGCCGGAAATCGTTGAAAAAAAGTTTTGGATTCGTCCACGTATGCCCCCTGGATTTGAACACAGCCAGAACAACAAGGTTTCCAGCTGTGTCCATCTAGCAATATAAAAAGCAGCGATGATTCTGCACGTTAACAAAAACTCGTTTTGCTATATTTTGACCCAACAAAAATATCTTAGTATTGAATATTTAATTTCAAGCCAAGATTCTTTCGCTACTCAAAATAACAATTCAGAAAAAAAAGCGCCCTTTATATCTCTAGCGCTGAGCCTGTTAATGATGATCACAACCGGTGCCATGAATATGTCCATGCGCCATTTCGTCATCGGTAGCGGGTCTGACATCGACGACTTCAACATCAAAAGTCAAGGTTTCGCCCGCCAATGGATGATTACCATCGACAGTGACATCATCGCCATTAATTTCGGTGATGGTAATCACTCCGGAACCGTGGCTGACATCGGCATGGAATTGCATGCCAATTTCCAAATCCATCCCATCAAACATCTTTTTGGAAACCACCTGCACCATATCCGGCGCTAATTCACCATAGGCATCTACTGGTGGGATGGTAACCTTAAAACTATCCCCAACGGACTTGCCAGCCAGTGCCGCTTCTAAACCAGAAATAATGTTGCCTGCACCATGCAGATACAACAACGGCTCTTCGCCGCGCGAGCTGTCCAGCTGTTCGCCGCTGTCATTGGTTAAGGTATAATGGAACGAAACAGCTGTTTTATCAGTGATTTGCATAATTGCCTTGTTGATAGAAGTTAAATTGTCATTATAACCTTATCCCGGAAGCGCATGTCACGCTGGAGACCACCCCGCCCTAAATCGTCACCCTATATCACACTGGAGGGCTACAAAACTCTGGAAACCGAGATGAACCAGTTGTGGGAGAGACGCAAACATGTCACCGCCGCTGTCACTGCGGCTGCAGCAGAAGGTGATCGCTCGGAAAATGCTGAATACATTTACCGAAAAAAAGAACTGCGCGAAATCGACCGCCGCATTCATTATCTGCAAAAACGCTTGCCTTCTTTAACGGTGGTTTCAGAAAAACCTGGCAACCTGAATCAGGTTTTTTTCGGTGCCTGGGTCACGCTTGAAGACGAGGCAGGTAAGGAAATTACCTATCGCATCGTCGGAGCTGATGAAATTGATACCAGTGGCGGGTTAATCAGCCTGGATTCGCCCATGGCCAGAGCCTTGTTAAAAAAAATGCTAGATGACGAAGTGGTGATCGCTCTTGGCGATCAACAACAGCGTTATTACATCGTCGCGATACATTACTGATACCCCGATCATCATTTTTCTGGCGTCTGAAATGGAAACTAATACTACTGGCTCTTTAATCAACTATGCTTTATATAATTTTGACACCTAACAGGCGTTGATGCTGGCACATGAATATCCCGCTGAAACGCAACAACTGTATTTTCAATAGCATCGTGATTTTTCTGCTCAGATTACTAAGGAATATGCATGGAATATCATATGCAAGAATCCTGTGTAGGTGCGGATTTATCCGCAAAGTGCGAATAAATTCGCACCCACAGCTGACGAACTTGTTTCATGCGC
>NZ_LUUI01000159.1 GCF_001644015.1 Methylomonas lenta | reverse complement strand
TTGGTGCGGGTGTTGTTGCATCAATCATCGAATAATTAAGTTACATTTGAAGTAGAGTTTTCTGAAATAGGTCAGTAGTTCAATTGGTAGAGCAGCGGTCTCCAAAACCGCAAGTTGGGGGTTCGAGTCCCTCCTGGCCTGCCATTTCTGAAAACAATTCAAAATATTTACAAGAATAATAAATGAATGCACAAGCAGAGCAGGCTACGTCAGTAGCTGATATTGTAAAACTGGTAATTTGCCCGTTTTTAATCATTGTTGGCGTAATTGCGTTCTATCATTTCGCTGACATCCTATTTATTTATAGAGTTTTGGGCTTGGTTGCCATTGTAGCTTTGTCTGTAGGTATCTGTTTCACTACAGCAAAGGGCCAATCCCTATGGCAGTTCATGCTCGAATCCAAACATGAAATGAAACGAGTGGTTTGGCCTACTCGTGATGAAACAGTTCGCACCACTTTGTTAGTGTTTGCCATGGTGTTCATAGTTGGTTTAATTCTTTGGTTGTTAGATATGTTTCTGTTCTGGGCTGTTCAGCTTTTAATGAATCAGGGGATTCAATAATGTCGCTTAGATGGTATGTTGTGCATGCATATTCTAATTATGAAAATAAAGTCAAGCAGGCGATGGAAGAGCGCATAAAGCGCGACGGCTTAGAAAACTATTTCGGTAAAATCCTTGTTCCGACTGAAGAAGTTGTCGAGATGAAGATGGGGCAGCAAAGGAAAAGTGAACGAAAGTTTTTTCCTGGTTACGTGCTTGTACAAATGGAATTGAATGATGAGACCTGGCATTTAGTTAGAAATGTGCCAAGGGTGCTTGGATTTATTGGTGGAGCATCAGATAAACCAACTCCAATTTCAGATAAAGAAGCAATGGCTATTCTAAGTCGGGTTGAAGAAGGCGTAAACAAGCCAAGGCCAAAAGTCTTGTTTGAGGCGGGTGAGGTGGTTAGGATTATCGATGGCCCATTTAAAGATTTCAACGGTAATATCGAAGAAGTTAATTACGAAAAAAGTCGTTTGCGGGTATCTGTTCTGATATTTGGTCGTTCTACACCGGTTGAGCTTGGTTTTGTTCAGGTAGAAAAAGCCTAAATCTTTAAGTAAGAATTTTACGAATCCTTGCCATTTTGTTATGGCAGGGATTTTTGTTTGTTGGGGAGCTTAAACGCGTTTGCACCCGTCTAGGAGTAAAAAATGGCAAAAAAAATTGATTCGTATATCAAGTTGCAAGTAAAAGCCGGTGAGGCAAATCCAAGTCCTCCAGTTGGTCCTGCGTTAGGTCAACGTGGTGTAAACATCATGGAATTCTGTAAAGCATTTAATGCACGCACACAGGAAGTTGAAAAAGGCTTGCCATTACCTGTTGTGATCACAGTTTATAGTGATAAAAGCTTTACCTTCATCACTAAAACACCACCTGCTTCAATTTTGCTAAAAAAAGCTGTTGGTATTAAAAGTGGCAGCAGCAAACCTAACTCAAACAAAGTGGGTACGGTAACGCGTGCGCAATTAGAAGAAATAGCAAAAACTAAAATGGAAGATTTGAATGCTGCTGATATGGATGCAGCCATCCGAATTATTGCGGGAAGTGCCCGCAGTATGGGTCTGAACGTGGAGGGCATGTAATGGCTAAGCTCAGCAAAAAAGCAAAAGCAATTAAAACAAAAGTATCCAGCGCAAAACAATACACGGTAACGGAAGCTGTGAGTTTGCTGAAAGAATTTGCCAATAGCAAGTTCGACGAGTCATTAGATGTAAGTGTAAATTTGGGTGTTGATCCAAGAAAATCAGATCAAAATGTACGTGGTGCATCAGTGTTACCTAACGGAACAGGTAAAACTGTGCGAGTAGCAGTATTTACACAAGGTCCAAATGCGGATGCTGCCAAAGAAGCAGGTGCAGATATTGTTGGTATGGATGATCTGGCTGAGCAGGTTAAGCGTGGCGAGATGAATTTTGATGTGGTTATTGCGTCGCCCGATGCAATGCGCGTTGTAGGTCAATTAGGTCAGATTTTAGGTCCAAGAGGCTTGATGCCAAACCCTAAAGTCGGCACTGTTACCCCTGACGTAGTGACCGCTGTGAAAAATGCCAAATCCGGTCAGGTTAGATATCGTACTGATAAATCAGGCATTATTCACTGCTCAATTGGTAAGGTTTCTTTTGATGAAAACTCTATTAAGCAAAATCTAGAGTTTTTGGTAGCGGATTTGAAAAAAGCCAAGCCTACTGCAGCAAAAGGTATTTATTTAAAGAAAATATCGCTGTCTTCTACCATGGGCCCAGGTCTATGGATTGATCAAAGCAGTCTAGAAATCTAAAAACGAAAAAGACTTTGGGTTGCCGAATCTCGGCAGCCGTCAAAGACCGTAGGAGCTTAAGGCTTAATATTCCTACGCAGACGGGAAACTGGATCCGATTTGGGGAAAGAAACCGTAAGGGGCATCGTAAGATGCGTTTCATAGATCCTGGTATTTATCAGGGAACTACCGGAGGTAGATGTGGCACTCAATTTAGATAGCAAAAAAGTTGTCGTAGAGGAAGTTGCTGAATTCGCCGCTAAAGCCCATTCTGCAGTTGCAGCAGAATATCGGGGTTTGACAGTTACTGAATTGACAGAGCTGCGTAAAACCGCGAGAGAAACGGGTGTATATTTGCGAGTGGTAAAAAATACTCTGGCAAAGCGTGCGGTCGTTGGGACTGAGTTCGAATGTATGCAGGAAGGACTAGTTGGTCCCCTCATTCTTGCGTTTTCAATGGAAGATCCGGGCTGTGCTGCTCGCTTAGTCAGTGAATTTTCCAAAACGCATAAAAGTCTAATTACTAAATTAGTCGCAATTGGTGGGCAAGTATTTGATGGCTCTGAACTTGAACGGTTGGCTAAATTGCCGACTCGTGATCAGGGTATCAGCATACTGATGTCTGTCATGAAAGCACCGGTTGAAAAACTGGCTCGTACTCTGGCTGCAATCAGAGATGAGAAAGAAGCGGCATAATTTCGAATCAACTAGTTATTACGAAAAAATTTAGAGGAATACATAATGGCAATTTCACAACAAGATATTCTAGACGCAGTAGCAAACATGACTGTTATGGAAATCGTTGATCTGATTTCAGCGATGGAAGAAAAATTTGGCGTTTCTGCTGCAGCAGCAGTTGCTGCAGGACCTGTAGCAGCAGCAGCTGTTGTAGAAGAGCAAACCGAATTTGATGTTATCTTAACCGGTTATGGCGAAAATAAAGTCGCTGTAATTAAAGCGGTTCGCGGTATGACAGGATTGGGCTTGAAAGAAGCAAAAGATGCAGTAGAAGGTGCGCCAACTACTCTGAAAGAAGGTGTGAACAAAGCTGATGCTGACGCAGCTAAAGCTGAGTTGGAAGCGGCAGGTGCAACCTGCGAAATCAAATAAGCATCTTTGATTGCTTATCAGGCGTAAGCCTATCAAACCGGGCTGGCGGCATTTTGTCGTCGGCCTTTTACTGCTTGTAAAGCAAGCAGTAGTAAATAATCTCTGATGACGAAGGTATAGAAGCAATATGGCCTATTCTTTTACCGAAAAAAAGCGTATCCGTAATAATTTTGGCAAAGGTACTGAAGTACTTGAAGTGCCTTATCTTTTAGCAACACAAATTGATTCGTATGCAAGTTTTTTGCAAGCAGGTATGCAACCTGAAAAAAGACGAAATCTAGGTTTACATGCTGCATTTTCCAGCGTATTCCCAGTAGTAAGTCACTCGGGATATGCAGTGCTGGAGTATGTAAAATATCGCTTGGGGGAACCTGCTTTCGATGTAAGAGAGTGCCAACAACGTGGTGCAACTTATTCGGCCCCACTCAGGGTTTTAGTGCGATTGGTCATATACGATAAAGACGCACCTGGAAGCACAAAAGTTGTTAAAGATATCCGTGAACAGGAAGTTTACATGGGTGAACTGCCGTTGATGACAGATAACGGTACCTTTGTGATTAATGGAACAGAGCGAGTCATTGTTTCACAATTACACAGATCCCCTGGTGTGTTTTTCGATCACGATAAAGGCAAGACCCATTCGTCAGGGAAACTATTATTCAATGCACGCGTAATCCCTTATCGTGGATCATGGTTGGATTTCGAGTTTGACCATAAAGATGCGGTTTATGTTCGCATAGATAGACGTCGGAAGATTCCAGCAACAATATTGCTGCGTGCTTTAAGCTATGACAATGAAGAAATGATTAACATTTTCTTCGAAACCAACAAATTCTCGTTGAATGCCGACAAAGTCATGTTCCACCTTATCCCTGATAGGTTGCGTGGCGAAATGGCGGTTTTCGACATCAAACATGACGGCGCCGTAATCGTTGAAGAAGGACGGCGTATTACTGCAAAACATGTTCGCTTATTGGAAAAATCAGGTGTTTCAGAAATTGAAGTGCCAAAAGATTATCTTTTTGGCAAGATTCTTGGCCATAACATTATCGACAAAAGCACAGGCGAATTGATTGCCAATGTTAACGATGAATTGACAGATGCTTTGCTTGAAAAGTTGATTGAAGCGGGTGTTAGCGAAATTAACACTCTGTATGTCAATGATTTGGATCGTGGTCCATACATTTCCAATTCCATGACGCTTGACACCACTACCAATCGTATGGAGGCGTTGGTGGAGATTTATCGCATGATGCGACCTGGTGAACCGCCAACCGTCGATTCTGCTGAAAACCTGTTTGCCAATCTGTTTTTTACAGAAGACCGCTACGATTTGTCAGCCGTCGGAAGGATGAAGTTTAATCGTAGACTGGGAAGAGAAGAAACGGAAGGTACGGGTACGCTGAGTAAAGAAGACATCATTGATGTTCTGAAAGAATTGATTAAGATCAGAAACGGCAATGGAGTGGTTGACGATATCGATCATTTAGGTAACAGACGAGTGCGATCTGTTGGCGAAATGATAGAAAATCAGTTCCGGATTGGATTGGTACGCGTCGAACGTGCAGTAAGAGAACGTTTGACGCTAGCGGATTCAGAAGGACTTATGCCGCAAGAAATTATCAACGCAAAGCCGGTTTCGGCTGCAGTGAAAGAATTCTTTGGCTCAAGCCAACTTTCGCAGTTTATGGATCAAAACAATCCATTATCCCAAGTTACGCATAAGCGTCGTGTATCGGCTTTGGGTCCTGGTGGTTTGGCTCGTGAACGAGCAGGTTTTGAAGTACGTGACGTACACACCACTCACTATGGTCGTGTTTGTCCAATTGAGACACCAGAGGGTCCAAACATTGGTTTGATCAACTCATTGTCGGTCTATGCACGTACCAATGATTATGGGTTTTTGGAAACACCCTATCGTAGGGTGATTAGTGGTCAGGTTACCGATCAAGTTGATTACATTTCCGCGATTGAAGAAGGCGAGTACGTTATTGCTCAATCCAGCGTGGCCATGGATGAAAACGGTAAATTGATCGAAGGATTAGTTTCTTGTCGCTACAAAGATGAATTTACCTTGGCGAATTCGGATACCGTGCAATATATGGATGTATCCTCAAAACAGATTGTATCTGTTGCGGCATCCATCATTCCGTTCTTAGAGCATGACGATGCTAACCGCGCCTTAATGGGGTCGAACATGCAGCGGCAAGCTGTACCTACTTTGCGGGCAGAGAAGCCCTTAGTGGGAACAGGTATGGAGCGCGTGGTTGCGAAGGACTCAGGCGTTACCGTGGTGGCAACGCGTGGTGGTCGAGTTGAAGCGGTTGACGCAGGTCGTATCGTAGTCAGGGCAAATGATGATGAAACCATAGCGGGTGTTCCTGGTGTGGATATCTATAACCTGATTAAGTACACGCGGTCTAATCAAAATACATGTATTAATCAGAAGCCCTTGGTCAAGTTAGGCGATATCGTTACGAAAGGCGATATTCTGGCCGATGGACCTTCTACTGATTTGGGTGAATTGGCATTAGGTCAGAATATGCTGATCGCTTTCATGCCTTGGAATGGTTATAACTTCGAAGATTCTATTTTAGTCTCTGAGCGCGTCGTTAAAGAAGACAGGTTTACAACCATTCACATTGAAGAAAAAACCTGTGTTGCGCGTGAAACCAAACATAGTCCTGAAGAAATCACCGCAGACATCCCTAATGTCAGTGAAGAAGCCTTATCAAAATTAGATGAGTCAGGCATCGTTTATGTTGGTGCTGAAGTCAAGGGCGGCGATATTCTGGTGGGCAAAGTTACGCCGAAAGGCGAGACGCAATTAACGCCTGAAGAAAAGTTACTACGTGCCATCTTTGGAGAAAAAGCCGCTGACGTTAAAGATACTTCGTTGCGCGTACCAAATAACGTCCGTGGTACGGTCATCGATGTCCAGGTATTTACACGGGATGGCGTCAAAAAAGATCAGCGTGCTTTGGAAATCGAAGAAGCCGAAATCAAGCGTTACCGCAAGGATTTGGACGACCAGCTAAAAATTGTCGAGCACGACATTTTGGCTAGGGTGAAAAGTTTATTGACGGGTAAAGTTGCCGAACAGGGTCCGAATGGACTGAAAAAAGGCGAAGAAATTACAGAAGTCTATTTAAAGGGATTAACGCATTCTGAATTGTTGAAGATTAGAACTAAAGACGAAGAAGCCAATAGACAATTGGAGTCTGTAACAGAACAAATCGAACAGCAACGTAAAGAATTCGAAGAACGTTTTGAGGTGAAGAAGAAGAAAATCACCATGGGTGATGATTTGGCACCTGGTGTGTTAAAAATGGTTAAAGTTTATTTAGCTGTTAAAAAACGCATTCAACCTGGCGATAAAATGGCTGGACGTCATGGTAACAAAGGTGTTATCTCAATGATCGTTCCCATTGAAGACATGCCTTACACTGCTGATGGTAATCCTGTCGACATTTTATTGAACCCACTTGGGGTTCCTTCTCGGATGAATGTCGGTCAGGTATTGGAAACTCACTTGGGTTGGGCGGCCAAAGGTCTTGGTATCAAAATTGGCAAAATGCTGGAAATGCAGGCCAAAATTCAAGAAATAAGAGGTTTTCTGGAGAAAATATACAATTGTAGTGGGCGGAAAGAAGACCTGGTCTCCTTCTCGGACAAAGAAATTCTAGAGCTGGCAGCTAATCTTGTTAGCGGTGTGCCAATGGCGACACCTGTTTTCGATGGTGCCTCGGAAGATGATATCCGGGAAATGTTACGTCTGGCTGACTTGCCTGAGCATGGTCAAACTGTTTTGTATGATGGATTAACAGGTGAACCGTTCGAGCGTGAAGTTACTGTAGGTTACATGTATATGCTGAAATTGAACCATTTGGTTGATGACAAAATGCATGCGCGATCTACAGGTCCTTACAGTCTGGTCACACAGCAACCTTTGGGTGGTAAAGCTCAGTTTGGTGGGCAACGTTTCGGTGAGATGGAAGTTTGGGCGCTGGAAGCTTATGGTGCTGCATATACCTTGCAGGAAATGCTGACAGTTAAATCAGACGATGTCACCGGTAGAACTCGAATGTATAAAAATATCGTAGATGGTAATCACACAATGGAAGCCGGTATGCCGGAATCCTTTAACGTATTGATAAAAGAAATACGTTCGTTAGCAGTTAATATCGAACTAGGGCAGGATTAAAACCTGCATGATTCGAAACTGCTGGATTCTATGCAATAACGGCTCACATTTAAAGAGGGTAAGCTCTTGAAAGATTTAATGAATTTCTTAAAGCGTCAAGGTCGTACAGATGATTTTGACACTATCCGCATTGGTTTGGCTTCACCAGATATGATTCGTTCATGGTCGTTTGGAGAGGTCAAAAAACCAGAGACCATAAATTACAGAACTTTCAAGCCAGAAAGAGATGGTTTGTTTTGTGCCAAAATATTTGGTCCAATCAGTGATTACGAATGCTTATGCGGTAAGTATAAGCGCTTGAAACATCGCGGCGTAATCTGTGAAAAATGTGGCGTTGAAGTTACGCTGTCTAAAGTTCGACGGGAGCGCATGGGTCATATTGAATTGGCCAGCCCTGTGGCACACATTTGGTTTTTAAAATCATTGCCTTCACGTATTGCATTATTGTTGGATATGACGCTCCGCTCAATTGAGCGGGTGTTATATTTCGAATCATTTGTAGTGACTGATCCCGGCATGTCTCCGCTGGAAAAAGGTCAGTCGTTGACTGATGAAGAATATTTGAATGCGGTCGAAGAGCATGGCGATGATTTTGTGGCCAAAATGGGCGCAGAGGCCATATATGATTTATTAAAATCGATTGATTTAAAAGAAGAAATCAATGTGCTGCGTGAAGAAATCAATTCCACCAGTTCAGATACAAAAATAAAGAAATTTTCCAAGCGATTGAAGGTGATAGATTCACTGTTAGCGTCTAATAATCGTCCTGAATGGATGATTATGCACGTGCTGCCAGTGCTGCCGCCTGAGTTGCGCCCGCTTGTACCGCTGGATGGTGGACGATTTGCTACTTCAGATTTGAATGATCTATATCGTCGTGTCATCAATAGAAACAATCGTTTGACGCGTTTGCTTGATTTGAACGCGCCTGACATTATTGTTCGCAATGAAAAGCGTATGCTGCAAGAATCTGTAGATGCGTTGCTTGATAATGGGCGTCGTGGTCGTGCAATTACTGGTAGTAATAGACGTCCTTTGAAGTCATTAGCAGACATGATCAAAGGAAAACAAGGTCGTTTCCGTCAAAACTTGCTAGGTAAACGAGTAGATTATTCCGGGCGTTCGGTAATCGTTGTTGGGCCTACCCTAAGGTTGCATCAATGTGGTTTGCCTAAAAAAATGGCCTTGGAATTATTCAAGCCATTTATTTTCAGTAAATTACAGTTGCGCGGGTTGGCGACAACAATAAAAGCTGCCAAAAAAATGGTAGAGCGTGAAGGTGTCGAGGTTTGGGATATTCTTGAAGAAGTCATCCGCGAACACCCGGTGTTGTTAAATCGTGCGCCAACGTTGCATAGATTGGGTATACAAGCATTTGAGCCTACTTTAATTGAAGGTAAGGCAATTCAATTGCATCCATTGGTTTGCAGCGCATTCAATGCTGACTTTGACGGTGACCAGATGGCAGTGCATATTCCGCTGTCTATCGAGGCTCAGTTAGAAGCGCGAACCTTGATGATGGCTACAAACAATATCTTATCGCCTGCAAATGGGGAGCCGGTAATCAACCCGTCTCAAGACGTGGTATTAGGTTTGTATTACATTAGCCGAGAAAAAATCAATGCTAGAGGTGAGGGTAGTATTTTTACCGATTTGCCTGAAATGATGAAAGCGTTGGATAGTAAATCGGTAGAACTGCAAAGCAAAATTGAAATTCGAGTTACTGAAAAACTGAAAAACAGTGATGGCGTCGTCGAGACCATTGTAAGCAGAAAGAAAACAACTGTTGGTCGTGCAATAATTTGGGAAATTGTCCCAGATGGCATGCCGTATGAATTGGTCAATGTCGATATGACCAAGAAAAATATTTCACGCTTAATCAATTATAGTTATCGCTATTTAGGCATCAAAGAAACAGTGGTTTTAGCTGATAAAATCATGTATTTAGGCTTTAGGTATGCTACCCGGTCTGGCGTTTCATTTGGTATCGAAGATATGGAAATCCCTGCTAAAAAAGCCGACATTATTCGTGCTGCTGAAGCAGAAGTGAAAGAAATCCAGAATCAATATTCATCCGGTTTGGTAACGGATGGGGAACGTTACAATAAAGTTGTCGATATTTGGTCGCGGGCCAATGACCTTGTTGCCAAGGTGATGATGGAAGGTTTGGGCGAGGATTTGGTGCTTGATGAAAATGGAGACGTTCTTAAAGATGAAAATGGTAAGTCGATAGCACAAAAATCATTTAACTCCATCTTTATGATGGCAGAATCGGGTGCTAGGGGTTCTGCTGCACAGATCCGCCAATTAGCGGGTATGCGCGGGTTGATGGCCAAACCGGATGGTTCAATTATCGAGACACCGATTACTGCGAACTTCAGGGAAGGTCTTGACGTATTGCAGTACTTTATTTCTACACATGGTGCTCGGAAAGGTTTGGCTGATACTGCGCTTAAAACAGCCAACTCTGGTTACCTGACTCGTCGCTTGGTCGATGTTGCGCAAGATTTGGTTATTTCATCAACAGATTGTGGCACTCAAAATGGTTTGGTCATGATGCCAATCATTGAAGGCGGCGACGTAGTTGAGCCATTGGTAGAGCGGGTCTTGGGTCGAGTAGCGGCAGTTGATGTCACCGATCCGGCTGGGGATACCGTATTAATACCAGCTGGGACTATGATCGATGAAAATTTGATTTCTGTGCTGGAAGAAAATGGCATCGATAAAATGGTTGTGCGTTCAGTAATTACTTGTGAATCGCGCCAAGGTGTTTGTGCTAACTGTTATGGTCGTGATTTGGGTCGTGGTCATTTAGTCAATATTGGTGAAGCTGTAGGGGTGGTAGCTGCTCAATCTATCGGTGAGCCAGGTACACAGTTGACTATGCGTACTTTCCATATCGGTGGTGCTGCGTCAAGATCTGCCGCTGTCAGTAGCGTGCAGGTTAAGTCAGCTGGTACGGTTAAGCTGAATAACCTTAAAACCGTCAAAAATCGTGAAAATAACTTGGTAGCGGTCTCTAGATCGGGCGAAGTTGGCGTTATGGATGATTATGGTCGTGAACGTGAACGCTATAAAATCCCTTACGGTGCGGTTCTTTCAACAGAGGATGGTGGGCCGGTTAAAGCGGGCGACATCATTGTCAATTGGGATCCACATACTCATCCGGTTGTTACTGAGGTGGGCGGGTTTATCCAATTACAGGATTTTCATGATGGTATGACTGTCCAGGAACAGTCTGATGAGGTGACAGGTTTAACCTCTCGCGTAGTTACCGATCCAAAGCAAAGAAGTGCTGCGGGTAAAGAATTGCGACCAATGGTTCGATTGGTCGATGAGCAAGGTGGCTTGATCAATCTGCCGGGCACCGATATCCCAGCTCAATACTTCTTGCCTGCAGGCGCTATTGTTGGGGTAAGGGATGGGGCTGAAGTGCGGGTAGGTGATATTTTGGCGAGAATTCCACAAGAATCAAGTAAAACCCGTGATATCACAGGTGGTTTACCTCGAGTCGCAGATTTGTTTGAGGCGCGTAAAACCAAAGATCCGGCTATTCTTGCGGAAGCTACTGGTATGATTGCCTTTGGTAAAGAAACCAAAGGTAAGCAGCGTGTAATCATTACAGATTCTGAGGGTGAGCAATATGAAACCTTGATTCCAAAGTGGCGTCATATTACGGTTTTTGAAGGTGAATTTGTCGAGAAGGGTGAAACGATTGCTGAGGGTGAATTAACTCCGCATGATATTTTGCGTCTCCGAGGCATCGAAGAATTGGCTGATTATTTAGTCAAAGAAATTCAAGATGTTTATCGCTTGCAAGGTGTGAAAATCAACGACAAGCACATTGAGGCGATTATTCGTCAAATGTTACGTAAGGTTGAAATTACAGCTGCTGGTGAAACCGACTTCGTTAAGGGTGAACAGGTTGAGCGTAGCTTGATGAATGCCGTCAACGAGCAGGCAGAGAAAGAGGGTAAAATTCCCGCTAGTTACGAATCTCTGTTGCTGGGTATCACTAAAGCTTCTTTAGCGACTGAATCCTTTATTTCTGCTGCTTCTTTCCAGGAAACAACACGCGTGTTGACCGATGCAGCTGTTAGAGGTATTAGCGATGGTCTGAATGGTTTGAAAGAAAATGTAATCGTCGGTAGATTAATACCGGCGGGAACTGGTCTGGCCTATCATGAGCAGCGCCGCAAACGTAGATCGGCTGAGGCTTTAGCGGATAATGTATCTGCTATTAGTCCTGTTGAAGCAGTTGATGTTGAAGAAGCGTTGAAACAGGCTTTAAATATTGAATAATTAATGCTGAAACAACTTGACCGTGTGAGTTTAAGAGGGTATTATGCTCTGCTCACATGAGTCAAGATGTTTTGGTCTGGCAGCCGTGGACTTCTTTTAGTTTGTTTACGGGGTTTTGTTTGTTACAAATTGCAAATCGGAGTAGTTAAAAATGGCCACGATCAATCAGTTGGTCCGTAAGCCTCGTGCTAAAAGAATTGAAAAAACCAATGTCCCAGCCTTAGAGGCATGTCCTCAGAGAAGGGGTGTTTGTACTCGTGTCTATACAACGACGCCAAAAAAACCAAACTCTGCTTTGCGTAAAGTAGCAAGGGTTAGGTTGACCAATGGTGCTGAAGTTAGTAGTTACATTGGTGGTGAAGGGCATAATTTACAAGAACATTCTGTTGTGTTGATTCGCGGTGGTCGTGTAAAAGATTTGCCAGGTGTGCGTTACCACGTTGTGCGTGGAAGTTTAGATACTTCCGGCGTCAAAGATAGAAAGTGCGGTCGCTCCAAGTATGGCGCGAAAAGACCTAAAAAATAAGGGCTGATATCAAATGTCAAGAAGAAGAGTTGCTGCAAAGAGAGTAATCAATCCCGATCCACGTTTCGGTAGTGATATGCTGTCTAAGTTCATGAACATGATCATGCAAGATGGTAAAAAGTCTGTTGCTGAAGGCATAGTTTATGGTGCCTTGGATGTAATCGAGAGCAAAGGACACGCTGAAGCATTGGAGTTGGTTGCTAAAGCATTAGAAAACGTTCAGCCTCGCGTTGAGGTTAAGTCTCGTCGTGTGGGTGGGGCTACATACCAGGTTCCTGTCGAAGTGCGACCAGCAAGACGCGTTGCTTTATCTATGCGCTGGCTGATTGATGCCGCTAGAAAACGAAATGAAAGAACAATGGCCGCTAAACTAGCCGGTGAATTGCTCGATGCTTCGGAAGGTCGCGGTACAGCTGCCAAGAAGCGTGAAGATACTCATAAAATGGCTGAAGCTAATAAAGCATTTGCTCATTATCGCTGGTAAGGTTTAGTAAATCGGGTTGTTGTTATGGCACGTAAAACGCCAATAGATTTGTATCGTAATATTGGCATTATGGCCCACATAGATGCGGGCAAGACAACAACAACCGAGCGCATTTTGTTTTATACCGGTGTGTCTCACAAGATGGGTGAGGTGCATGATGGCGCCGCCACGATGGATTGGATGGAGCAAGAGCAGGAGAGGGGTATCACGATCACCTCTGCTGCGACAACCTGTTTCTGGTCTGGGATGGATGGAGGTTATGCTCGGCATCGTATCAATATTATTGATACTCCGGGGCATGTTGATTTCACAATTGAAGTTGAGAGATCTCTCAGAGTTTTAGATGGCGCTTGTGCAGTGTTTTGTGCTGTAGGCGGTGTGGAGCCACAATCTGAAGCAGTATGGCGACAAGCAGATAAATACAAGGTTCCGCGTTTAGCATTTATCAACAAGATGGACAGAACAGGCGCAAATTTTCTGCGTGTTGTTGAGCAAATGAAAGCAAGGTTAGGCGCTTCAGTTGTTGTAATGCAATTGCCAGTCGGGGCAGAAGAGAATTTTGTTGGTGTTGTAGACTTGGTTCGCATGAAATTTATTCAATGGGATCAGGATGATCTGGGTGTGAGTCATCGAGAGTCTGATATTCCTGCTGATATGATGGGCGTCGCCTCTAAATATCGCGAGCAACTCGTTGAAGTGGCTGCCGATAGCTCGGAAGAATTAACAGAAAAATATCTTAATGAAGGTGTTTTATCTGATGACGAGATCAAATTCGGTATAAGAGAGCAGGTATTAAAAAGCTCTCTGGTACCTGTTTTTTGTGGCTCTGCCTTTAAAAATAAGGGTGTACAGTGTTTGCTTGATGGTGTGCTCGACTATCTACCGTCTCCTGTTGATAAGCCATCAATAAAAGGTTTCGTTGATGGTAAGGAAACTGAAGTTGAGCGGACAGCAGATGATGAGCAGCCTTTTTCAGCGCTTGCATTTAAAATTGCTTCTGATCCATTTGTAGGGATTCTGACATTTATAAGAGTATATTCCGGTGTGCTTAAGTCAGGCGATGCAATTTTAAATGCAATTAAAGGTAAAAGAGAGCGGGTAGGTCGCATAGTTCAAATGCACGCTAATAGCCGTGAAGAAGTAAGTGAAGTGCGTGCGGGCGATATTGCAGCTGTTATAGGCATGAAAGAAGTTGTAACCGGGGATACGTTTTGTAGTATGGATGCTCCGATCTTGCTTGAGAAAATGATATTTCCAGAGCCAGTCATAGCGGTAGCGGTGGAGCCAAAGAGCAAGGCTGACCAAGATAAAATGGGAAGTGCTCTAGCTCGGCTAGCGCAAGAAGACCCATCTTTTAGAGTTAGCACTGATGCGGAATCCGGTCAGACGATAATATCAGGCATGGGAGAGCTTCATCTCGAGATTCTGGTTGATAGAATGAAAAGGGAATTTAATGTAGTTGCTAATGTCGGTGCTCCGCAAGTTGCCTATCGCGAAACTATTCGGAAAGCAGTCGAGTGTGAAGGTAAATTTATAAGGCAAACAGGTGGGCGAGGCCAATATGGGCACGTCTGTTTGCGATTAGAGCCAAGGGAGTTGGGTTCTGGTTATTTGTTTGTAAATGATGTGATTGGTGGTGTAATTCCAAAAGAATTCATTCCAGCTGCAGATAAAGGCATACAAGAACAGATGGAAAATGGCATAATAGCTGGCTACCCGGTTGTAGATGTTAAAGTCAGCTTGATCGATGGGTCATATCACGATGTTGATTCTAATGAAATGGCTTTCAAGATTGCAGGTTCGATTGCTTTTAGGGATGGCGCCGAAACTGCAAGGCCAGTGTTGCTGGAGCCCATAATGAAAGTTGAAGTGGTTACGCCAGAAGACTATATGGGTGAAGTTGTTGGAGATATCAATCGTCGTAGAGGTATTATCCACGGCATGGATGATGTACCAGCGGGAAAGACAATCGAGTGTGAAGTGCCGCTGGCTGAAATGTTCGGTTATGCAACCGATTTAAGATCGGCAACTCAGGGAAGGGCGACATACAGTATGCAATTTGAAAAATATAGCGAAGCACCTGCAAATATTGCAGATGCTATCATTAAAAAAGTATCTTAAATCTTTAAATATCAGGTGTTGACTCATGGCTAAAGAAAAATTTGAAAGAAAAAAACCGCACGTAAACGTAGGCACAATTGGTCACGTTGACCATG
>NZ_LUUI01000158.1 GCF_001644015.1 Methylomonas lenta | reverse complement strand
TAGTTAGGAATGCGCATGAAACAAGTTCGTCAGCTGTGGGTGCGAATTTATTCGCACTGTGCGGATAAATTCGCACCTACACAGGATTCTTGCATATGATATTCCATGCATATTCCTTAACTTAAAATAATTTGTCGTTTATGCAGTGCCTGTATGTTTGGCTGCTTGGTGATGGTTAATAAGGTCGAGTCCGGCAGTTTTTGGTTGATGATACGAATCATATCCATCTCACCATCAGGATCCAGAGAATCAAAGGCTTCCTGCATCATGATCCATTTGGGACGTTGCAATAGCAGTCGCACCAAGCCCAGACGTTGTAACTGCTCACGTTCCAGGTTTTTTTCCCAGTCTCCTATCTCATCCAGTTGTGAAATCAAGTCTTTTACGCCGGATAGTTCCAAAGTATATTCCAGATCGGCTTGACTGAAGTTATCACTGGGCGATGGATAGCAAATAGCTGCGCGTAAGGTGCCATTGGGCAAGAACGGCCGTGGCGGCATAAAAAACAGGGGGTCATTATCGGGCAACTCAATAGTGCCTTCTCCCCAAGGCCACAAGCCGGCGATAGCTTTGAATAGCTTGTTGCCGGTAAAAGCGTTACCGGCAATTAATACTCGTTCGCCTAGCTTGATTTCTTCGTTCAGGCAGGAGATGCAGATAATGCCGTCCAGCCTGGATATGCACAAATTATCAAAACGCAAAATGGATTGGTTTTTTTTCTCCAAGTGAATTCGGTGAGGATCCGGTTTGGCAATTTCCCGCTCTAATTGATCCAGTGCGCCAGTCAAACCTAAAACACGCTCCACGGATGCACGCCATTCAGCAACTCGCCCCATGTTGTCCACCGGCCAGGACAGTGCGGAGACCATGTGTTGAAACGACTGTGCTGCCTGCATTAAAGCGCCTAATGAAATACTGCCGAGTATATAACGGGGTGCTGATACCAAAATAGGAAAAGCCATGGATAGAACTGAATATCCAGAGCTAAACAACATGATTTTTTCCCAGGCTTTGGTTTGCTGGTTCCAGGCATTGATAATGTTGCCAAACAGGCTATGAAAATGCGGATTTTCATGTCGTTCGCCATGGATCAAGGCGATGGCTAGTGAGTTTTCTCGGGCTTTGACCAAGGCAAAGCGGAAATTGGCTTCCACCGTTTGGCGGTGGTCAGTCGCTTTAGTTAGTGGGCGGCCTATCCACCAGCCCAACATGGATGCACTGGCAGCATAGACCATGGCGATCCAGACCAAATGACCTTGTATCGGTATTTCTGTAAAGCCTAAATTTAAAGTGATGGTGCCGGATAAGTCCCACAGGATTTCGGTAAAGCTGATTAGCATTAATAAGCTGTAAGTCAAGCTATGCAAAAGGTCAATAGCATATTCTGTGGAAATACGCACATCTTCAGCAATACGGCCGTCAGGGTTGTCGTGTTCGCCAGGGATATGGGTGACCAAATAATGTCGACCTTCTTTCATCCATTGACTGATCAGTTTATCGGTCAGCCAGCCTCGCCAGTCTAGTTGGATGCGCCGTTTGACCATCAGATGTAAAACAGTGATTGCCATGTTGGCAATAAAAATCAAGACGATCAGGCCAATCTGAGTAAAAAATCTAGACATCGATCGTTGATCGAGCGCATCAAACAAATCTGCACTCCATATCGTGATAATGACTGAAATGGCGATTTGCAACACAGTCAGCAATAGCAAGGCTAAAGATAAGCCGCGAATGGTGGTTTTATGCTCTGAATTCCAAAAAGGCCCTGCAAGCCGAATGAATTGAATGAAAAATCTGCTGGTCGTTTGCAAAGCCATACTCCTCTCAAGTAAGCAGGCAATATACAAATTAGCCGGGTGAATAACAATACCCTTCCGTCTTAGTGTTGAAGGTAAAGGGTTATAGCTGCATCAAAGTGCTGAATAGCTATCTCAAATGCAAGCGTTAAGTAAAAGAAACAGGTTCTAAAGAATTTCATCGACAAATCAGATTACAATACGCTGCTATATTCAGGCAGCTTGATGGAATAGGCTCTGATTTTATTTCTTCCTTAATCGGCAGGAGCTATGTTGGCTAACAAAACAATTCGTATCGCAACCCGGCAAAGTCCGCTAGCGTTGTGGCAAGCTGAACATGTTGCGGCTCGGCTGCAACAAGCTTTTCCGGGGCTAAAAACCGAGCTGGTAAAAATGGTCACCCGCGGCGACAAAATATTGGATGCACCGTTGGCTAAAGTAGGCGGCAAAGGTTTGTTTGTAAAAGAACTGGAACAAGGCATGCTTGATGGCGTTGCCGATATTGCGGTGCATTCCATGAAAGACGTGCCGGTTGAATTTCCGGAAGGTTTACATCTGGCAGTGATATTGGATAGAGAGGATCCGACGGATGCGTTTGTATCCAACCGCTACAGTAGCTTGGCCGAATTGCCCAGTGATGCCCGCATCGGCACTTCCAGCTTGCGTCGCCAATGTCAGATCAAAGAAAAATTTCCGCAGGCAGAAATTCTCAGCTTACGTGGCAATGTCAATACGCGCCTGGCTAAGCTGGATGCCGGCGAATACGATGCCATCATTTTAGCCTCTGCGGGCTTGAAGCGGCTGGGTATGGGGGCGCGTATTACAGCATCGTTGTCTCCAGAAGAAAGCTTGCCCGCCATGGGGCAAGGTGCTATCGGCATCGAGTGTCGCATCAATGATGCCGAGATACATGAATATTTAAAAGTGTTGCACGACGAAACCACCACTATCCGTGTCCGCGCAGAGCGCGCGATGAATGAACGTTTGAATGGTGGTTGCCAAGTACCGATTGCCGGTTTTGCTGAAATTCATGGCGACAGATTATTCATGCGTGGTTTGGTGGGTAGTCCGGATGGTTCTGTTTTGTATCGTGCAAAAGCGGATAGTTCGCTGGATCAGGCTGAACAGCTAGGTCAAGCCATTGCTGATGATTTATTGGCGCAAGGTGCGGATAAGGTGTTGCGCGAGTTATATCAGTGACTACCGGCCTAAATGGCGCATGGGTGTTGGTTACGCGACCAGTTGCGCAAGCTGAAAAGCTCTGCAAGTTGATCACACAACAGAATGGTCAGGCTTTGCAGTTTCCAACTTTAGAGATTCAACCACTTAAAGTTGATGGTGAATTAATTGAAAAAGCACTGCATTGTGACTGGCTGATTTTTACCAGCACCAATGCGGTGGATTTTGCACTGAGAGCGTTAAGTGGCAAAATGACCCGTTTGCACGCTTTAAAATTAGCCGCAGTAGGTAAAGCCACGGCTAACGCATTGCAAGAAGTAGGCTTAAAAGTAGCTTGTGTGCCTGAAACTGAATTCAGTAGTGAAGGTCTATTAGCCGAGTCCGCTATGCATCGTGTGAGCAGTCAGCGAGTAATGATAGTGCGAGGCTTGGGGGGGCGGGAAAAACTGGCGCAAACATTGCACAGTCGTGGCGCAGACGTTGATTACCTGGAAGTTTATCGTCGCAACTTGCCTGATGTTGATAGCAGCCTATTGATTCAGCATGTGCAGGATGGCCAGTTGCAAGCAAGTACTGTCACTAGTGCTGAAGGCTTGCAGAATTTGCTGACCATGCTGGATGAAGAGACGGTGGTTTTGTTGCAAAAAATTCCACTGGTGGTGGTCAGCGACAGATTAAAACAATTGGCGCAGCAACTGGGTTTTGCCTACGTAATAGTCAGCAAGCAGCCTACAGATGCAGCAATTTTAGAGACATTGACGACGTTATTGAGCGGGGAAAAACAGTGGCCGAAGTAATTCAAGAACAACAAGACAATCAAGCCCCGGTAGTGGTGGTGAAAAAGTCTCATACCGGATTATGGATAGGCATTATTGCTATCATCCTGGTGATTGGTTTGGCGGCTGCCGGGTTTTATTTTATGCAGCAATTACGCATCAGTCAGGATACTGAAAACAGTCAGGATAGCCAAAAGCTGATCGAGATTGATAAGGTCATCAATGGACTGCAACAACAATTGTCTAACGTTCAATCGCAAATCGCCAACGTTAATGCCGAGATGACGGGTAAAGATAATCATTTTACGCAGACGTTATCAGACTTCTCCAAAATGCATGAAGAGCATCTGAGTACGTCGCGCAAAGAACTGGACGCTTCGATTTTGATGTTACAGCGTCAACTAGGTAAAACTCGCGGTGACTGGTTGCTGGCGGATGCCGAATACCTGCTGAGTGTAGCCAATCAACGTCTACATCTAGTGGGTGACGTAGTTACAACCCGTGAGGCTTTGGAAGCTGCGGATCAGCGTCTTAGAGAAAGCGGCGATGCTGCAGTTTTTAAGGTTCGCGAACAGATAGCCAAGGAAATTGCAGTGTTAAACGGTGTGGTTGTGCCGGATATCGTCGGTATTTACGCCGGCATTCAGCATTTACAGGATGCCGTTGAAAGTTTATCGGTGTTTTTACCGCATGCCGACAAAGAACCGGAAAAAGCTGCGATACCGCAGGATCTATCTGAACACGGTCATGAAATTCTGGACAAAGTGGCTAAAGAGCTGGAAGGCTACGTAGTGTTGCGTCACACCGAACAGCAGGTGAATGCAATTTTGTCACCTGAGGAAGCTCATTTCATTAAGCAACAATTGAAAGTTCGATTGGAAATGATCGAAATTGCCTTGGTTCAGCAAAATGACACGCTGTTTGTCAGCAGCATTGCCAATGCCAAAGAATGGTTGCAACGTAACTTTGCCGAAAATCTGCAAACCGCACAATTCATTGCTGAATTGGACAAACTATCTGGTGTGCAATTGAAAACGCAGTATCCTGATGTCAGCGGCTCTTTGAAGATGTTGAAAAACATTGGTAAGTTGCGTTTGGAAACGGATAAAGCCGTTCTCGACGAAAAGCCTGTTGAGGTAGCCCCCGCCCCAACTCCCGTCCCGACTGCCACCCCAGAGCAGCCTGTTAATGGCCAGCAATAGTGAGCAGCGTCATGAGAAATTTACTTTACTTCCTGGCTTCCTTATTGTCCGCTGTTGGCGTGGCTTATGCCTTGCATAACTGGCTGGCCCAGCACAATGATCCTGGCTACGTATTGATCGGCTTTGGACATTGGTCACTAGAGACTTCTTTGACTGTTTTTACCGTTGGACTGGTGCTTGGTTTTTTTGCGCTGTATAGTTTTTTTCGGCTACTAGGTGTGCTGATGCGCTTACCCGGCAAAATGTCCAAGCATCGACGTAATATTAAATTTAATCGTTCGCAGGATGCATTGATCAATGGTTTATTCGATATTGCCGCCGGAAATTGGGAAAGTGCAGAAAAAATTCTGATTAAACATGCTGCCAGCAGTGGCACGCCTTTACTGCATTATTTGATAGCTGCCCGGGCCGCTCAATCACGCGGTGCATTGGATAAACGCGATGAATATCTTAAAAATGCGATAGCACAATCTTCGAGTGACAATCTGACCGTTGGTTTGACACAGGCCGAATTATATCTATCCGAGCAGCAGTTCGAGCAGGCGCTGGAAACACTGGTTAAACTTCAATCAATCAACCCCAACCATCCGAGGGTGTTGACTATGATGTATCAGGCGTACCAGAAAATTGGTGATTGGGAAGGCTTGAGTCGTTTGTTGCCATCGTTGCAGCAAAACAAGGTTTTGCTGGAAACCGAAGTCAAGCCGCTACAAACTAAAGCCTATAGCAGTCTGCTGAAAAAAGCCGCAGCACAACAAGATGTACAAGCTATCAAAGCCTGTTGGGATGAAATTCCAGAAAATAGCAAAGCTCTGCCTGGCATCGCTAATATCTATTTTGCCGCCATGATTGCCAAGGGTGCCGGCAACGCGGTTGAAAATGATGTTATTAAACAACTGGGTAAGCATTGGGATACAGCTACGCTGGAGCTATACGCCACTATCGAATCCGATAACAACGAAAGACACTTGCAAACAGCTGAGCAATGGCTGGCGGTTTATCCCAATGATCCAGCCTTGCTTAAAGTGCTAGGTAAGCTAGCGCGAAAAGCAGGCCAAATGGAAAAAGCAGAGCAATATCTGTTAAAAAGCCTGAATATCGATAGCTCGGTTGGCGTTTGTCAGTTATTGGGCGAACTGATGTTTGAAAAGGGCAATAAAGAAAAAGCCTGTGATTATTTCCAGCGCGGTCTTAAACTGGCGTCTAACCAAGTGCTTCCCAAGGTCGAAACTCAGTCCGAACAACTGACGGTCTGATTTTTACTTTAAGTTTCGATTAGGCCTTCCGGGCATAGCCTTAAGACCTGGCCTTATCGAATTAAATATCTTTCGACAGAATCAAAGTGATTCTGTGCATACTAGGTTTAAGCGTTTCAATCGAATAAGGTATCCCACATGGCGTCGACTTTTTTTATCACGTCCTCGCGCATTACGATAGGTCGTCCCCATTCGCGCTGAGTTTCGCCAGGCCACTTATTGGTGGCATCGAAACCCACTTTAGAGCCGAGTCCGGATACCGGGGAGGCAAAATCCAAATAATCGATTGGCGTGTTTTCCAATATCGTCAAATCTCGCGCGGGGTCCATACGGGTGGTGATGGCCCAGATCACATCCTGCCAATTGCGCACATCCACATCCTCATCGACCACAATTACAAATTTGGTGTACATGAACTGGCGCAAATAAGACCAGGTGCCCAGCATCACCCGTTTGGCATGACCGGCATATTGTTTTTTCATGCTGATCACCGCCATTCGATACGAACAACCCTCGGGCGGTAGGTAAAAGTCGACTATTTCCGGAAACTGCTTTTGCAGGATAGGGACGAAGACTTCATTCAGCGCCACGCCCAAAATTGCGGGCTCATCAGGTGGACGACCGGTATAAGTGCTGTGATAAATCGGCACCTGGCGTTGTGTAATGCGTTCTATAGTAAATACCGGGAAATCATCGACCTCATTGTAATAGCCGGTATGATCGCCATAAGGGCCTTCCGGGGCAGTTTCACCGGGATAGATAAAGCCTTCCAATACAATTTCAGCGCTGGCGGGTACTTGTAGATCGTTACTTAAACACTTGGCTACTTCAGTTTTACTGCCGCGTAACAAGCCGGCAAAGGCATATTCAGACAGAGAATCCGGCACTGGCGTTACCGCAGCCAGAATAGTCGCTGGGTCAGCACCCAAGGCCACCGCCACAGGAAAGGGTTTATCAGGATATTTTTCTTGCCATTCTTTAAAGTCCAGCGCACCGCCTCGATGGGCAAGCCAGCGCATGATGACTTTGTTTTTACCTATCACTTGTAGCCGATAAATACCCAGATTCTGCCGATCTTTATTAGGGCCTTTAGTAATCACCAATGGCCAGGTGATAAGCGGGGCGGCGTCTTCCGGCCAGCAGTGTTGAATTGGATAGACGCCCAAATCTACCTCGTCACCAATTCGTATTACTTCCTGGCAAGCTGGCGAACTGATTATTTTGGGCGCCATGTTCAGTACCTGCTTAAAGGTCGGTAATTTTTCCATGGCATCTCTGAAGCCTTTCGGTGGTTCGGGCTCCTTTAAATAAGCCAGTAATTCACCAATGCCTCGTAGTTCTGATACATCTTTGGCGCCCATGCCCATTGCCACTCGCTTGGGTGTACCAAAAAGGTTGCCCAATACGGCAATATTGTAACCCTTTGGATTTTCAAACAATAAAGCCGGGCCGCCCTGCTTTAACATGCGGTCGCAGATGACGGTCATTTCCAGGTAGGGATCGACCTCGGTTCGGATACGTTTCAGCTCGCCTTGCTTTTCAAGTTGCTGAATGAAGTCTCTTAAATCTTTATATTTCATAGCGAGGCATTAACGTATGGAAATCAGGGGGAATCAGATAAGGAATATGCTTGGAATATCATATGCAAGAAT
>NZ_LUUI01000157.1 GCF_001644015.1 Methylomonas lenta | reverse complement strand
ATCCGCACCTACACAGGATTCTTGCATATGATATTCCATGCATATTCCTAACCGTATAGCAAAACCAACCCTCTTTAGCTATAACAACACATAAGGTAAAACATGAAGATACGCATTAACCAACACTCAAAGTCACTCCTTATTCTGCTTGCCACTGCCAGTTTTCCAGCACTGGTCTCAGCCCAAGACGCCTGGAGCAACGGTGCACCCATTGTTTACCCTGCAAAAGGACAGAGCCAGGATCAGATGTCCAGAGACCGTTATGAGTGTAGTAACTGGGCCAATCAACAAGCCAGCTCCAGTGCCAATCAATCCAATAATGGCAGCGCCGCCAAAGAAGGTTTGCGCGGCGGATTTAGAGGAGCCGCCGCGGGCGCAGCCATCGGTGCCATTGCCGGAAATGCAGGTAAAGGTGCCGCCATCGGTGCAACAGGTGGCGCATTAAAACGCGGAATTAATAAATACGACAGTAACAAAAATACGGCTTCATCCAACTTTAACCGTGCTGAAGCCGCTTGCCTGGAAGCCCGCGGATATAGCGTTAAATAATCCTTTTAGCAGACACTTCCACCTTAAAAGTCCAGGCTAACTTAGTCAGCCCGGACGCTCACCTTATCCAGCTGTTAGTGCTTGATTTTCCCGGGTAAAAACTATAAGCCGACAAACTCGATCAAAGCCGCAAGCTCTTTATGCTCCAGCTCGTAAAATGAATGCGACCTGACCCGTTCCGGCAAAGTAATGTCGCCGTAACGCACACGAATCAAACGACTGACTTTGACGCCCTGAGATTCCCACAAGCGCCTGACCAGCCTATTACGACCTTGTTTGACGGTAACGTAAAACCATTTATTGGCCCCTTCTCCGGCATAAAATCGTACCGCATCGAAATGCGCCGGGCCGTCTTCCAGCTCTACATCATTGCGTAAGCGTTCCATCATGGCTTCGTCCACTTCGCCCAAAATACGCACTGCATATTCACGTTCGACCTCGCGAGATGGATGCATCAAGCGATTGGCAAGTTCACCATTATTGGTCACCAGTATTAAACCGGAGGTATTGATATCCAAGCGACCGACAGCTATCCAACGCCCGACTGACAACCGTGGCAGTTGGGTAAAAATCACCGGTCTACCTTCCGGGTCGCGACGAGTGACTAATTCACCCACAGGCTTGTGATACACCAATACCCTAGTAGGCTGCTCGGCGTATTTCTCCCATTTCACCACCCGACCATTAATTTGCAGGAAATCGCCGGGCTTTAGATGATAACCGGGCTGAACCTGATTATTGTTGACCGTGAGCTTGCCTTCTTCCATCCAGCGCTCGATTTCCCTTCGTGAGCCGACCCCTGCCCTGGCTAGTAACTTCTGAATGCGTTCACCGCCTTCACTGGCCGCTTTAGTGAAGTGTTCGGTTTTCGGCGCCACTGTCGGCTTCGGCTGGCGAATCGGCTTCGGTTTCCTGCTCTGCGGATCGGAATTCGGTTTGTACTGTTTCGGTGAGTTCGGTTTGCGATCTTTCACGGTGTTCCTGTGGTTGTTCGTGACTGAAATCAAAATCGGCGATTTCGTCCAGTGTAGGTAATTGGCTTAAAGAGGTTAGGTTGAAATAATCTAGAAATTGTTTGGTGGTGCCGTACAGGGCTGGACGCCCAGGTACTTCTTTGTGGGCGATCACGCGTATCCATTCCCGCTCCAGCAAGGTATGGATAATACTGGAGCTAACCCCAACACCGCGTATATCTTCGATTTCACCGCGGGTGGCCGGCTGACGGTAGGCGATGATGGACAAGGTTTCTAACAAGGCTCTGGAATAGCGTGCGGGTTTTTCTTCAAACAAACGCGTTACCCATGGCGCCATACCTTCCTTGACTTGAAAGCGATAACCGCTAGCAAGTTGTTTCAGGCCAATGGGGCGAATTAGATAATCCTGGGCTATCGCTTCAAGCGCCACTTGGATTTCCAGCGTATCCGGCCGCTCCAACTCGGGAAAGGCTGCTTGAATCTGCTTTATCGTCATCGGTTTATTGGCGGCAAACAGGATGGCTTCTACGATGCGTTTGGTATTCACGTCGCACTCAATGGGCTGTTCAGGTAAAGTGGGTTCGCGCTCTATCAGACTAGAACGGTGATTATTCCGCCGCAAACCGACTGCCCATAAAGGCGGCAGGCGCGAGGCGATTTTTCGGTCTGGCATTGCGACAATAGACTGCGTTTTATGTGCGCGCAATTCAACCGTCCAAACAGCAGGAAAGCGCGTGACCTTTCTTTTGCTTTGCACAACAACCACAACCGGCTCAGGCTTGACACGCGGTTTACGCGGTTTAGGCTTGGCTTCGATAACAACATCGGCAATAACGGATTCTTCAACAACCTTTTCAACAACAACCTCAGGCGGCAGAGCGGATTCTAACGCTGAGGTCGGCGTAGGGTGCAGACTGGAAGATGTCGATGATGTTTTCTTTGCTGAGCTCAAGGACGGCAAGAAACGCGACAACCACTCCGTTTTTTCCTTCACTTCGGGTAAAACACGCTGCGAAAGGGAGTTGATCTGTTCGGTTAAGTTTTTCCAAAATGGCTGCCATTCGTTCACGGACTGATAAGGGCTCTTTGGTTATTTGGTGGTGACTGAGTTGCTGGACACGTTTTAACACATCTTGAAACGCCAGTAGTAATTCCTTGAGTTGCACATCCGGCAACGCCTGTTGCACACTTACCGTAGCGACATCAACTGTCGCGTCGAACGTGTCGCGCTCGTTTCTGGGCAACAGGTCAATTTCTTCCGCAGCTTTTTTAATGGCTTCGTATTCTTGTAGTTTACGAATCAAAAAGGCACGTGGATCGTCTTCTTCCTCTTCGCTCTCCGGTTGTCGCGGTAGCAGCATACGGGATTTAATTTCCGCCAGCAGCGCCGCCATTACCAGATATTCCGCCGCCAATTCCAGCCGCATCTTATCCATCATGTCGATGTAGCCGATGTATTGCTGGGTAATCTGAGCGATAGGGATATTGAGAATATCCAAATTCTGCTTGCGGATCAAATACAACAGTAAATCCAGTGGTCCTTCAAAGGCATCCAGGAATACTTCCAGGGCATCAGGTGGGATGTACAAATCATCCGGCACGTCCTGATAGGGCTGGCCTTGTACGCGAGCAAAAGGCGCATGCAGGATTTCGACTAGTGGATCTACAGCACTCATTATTGTAGCAGAACAGGCAAACTCACATGCCGGCCAAGCTGAAAAACAGCTGCTGAGCGTAATACATGGGATAAGCCAAGATCAGGCCCAACACATTGGTTGCAAGTAACAACAACAGAATCAAAAAGCCCCAGCGTTCCAATTTGTTATACTGCCAAGCCCAATAATCCGGTAATAAGCCGGACAAAACCCGACTACCATCCAGCGGCGGGATCGGCAATAAGTTGATCAGCGCCAAAACCAGATTAATGGTTATGCCGGCCACTCCGCTATAGATCAATGGCATGGAGATAGACTCCACTTCGATAGTGATGCCTATGCGTGCTATAACCGCCCAACCGATGGCCATTAACAAATTTGCTAAGGGCCCAGCTAGTGCTACCATCATCATGGCTTTTTTGGGGTTTTTAAAATTACGCGCATCCACCGGCACCGGCTTTGCCCAGCCAAAAATAAAACCGGTAAAAGTAATCAACAACAAACCGGGCACAATGATAGTGCCAACCGGATCAATATGCTTCAATGGATTCAGTGTCAACCGTCCTTGTTGATCAGCGGTATTGTCGCCGAATTTTTTAGCCATCCAGCCGTGCGCCACTTCATGCACGGTAATGGCAAAAATCACCGGCAAAATCCACACTACGATACGCTGTATCAGCGTGAGTTCGTCCATCATGTTCAATTCTCCAGCATAGGCGCATGACCTATGCCCTGCCTGACGATTTCGATAACATCATCGATACAGGCAATCACGGTGGTCGGTTGATAATCGATAATGCCACCGTCAATAATCAAATCCAGTTCGCGATCCAGCTTTTGTCTGATGTCATAAGGATCGGCCAACGCATGTTCCTCGCCGGGCAAAATCAGCGTCGTGGTCAACAACGGTTCGCCGAGCTCTTCCAGCAAGGCCCGGGCAATGCGATTGTCGGTTATCCTGACACCAATGGTTTTCTTTTTCGGATGTTGCAGCCGACGCGGCACTTCACGGGTGGCATCCAATAAAAAGGTAAACGGGCCGGGTGTCAGTGTTTTAATCAAACGATGGGTATCGTTGCCCATTTTGGTAAAGGTCGACACCTGCGATAACTCATTACATAACAAGGTAAAGTCATGATCATCATTCAATCGGCGAATACGGCGAATAGTGTCAGCGGCCTGCTTGTCGCCGATTTGCGCACCGATTGCATAGGAGGCATCTGTTGGATAAACGATGACACCGCCATTACGAATAATTTTAACCGCCTGTTGAATCAGACGTGGCTGCGGGTTTTGCGGGTGAATTTCGAGGAACTCGGCCATTTGGAAGGTTTCACGGCTTGAATAAAACAGCCATTGTACCTTATCTTTCAGACTGCTTTTTAGCGACTTTATCTCTTAAGTAGACCGGCATGGCTTGTTCGACCGGCACGGCTAAACCGTTGGCAAAATCATACGCAGCCAATTGGGCAATGCAGGCAGCATGTGGCCAGGCTACACTGACAATGCCTTGTAGTTTATCGCCGAGTCTAGCCCGCAAAACATCACCCTGTACCGCCCAACCTGAACCCACCCCAAAACCGAAACGTTCAGGAAACACTACATCAGCTGCCGGCGTAACCAACTCATCACCCAACAGCTCTGCAAGGCCTATCGCATTGCGTTGGTATACACCCCAAAAGATTTCATTCATGCGGGCATCCATCGCCGTGAAAGACAGATCAACATCTTGTTGATTGAAAAAACCCTGAGCAATAGCAGCCAGCGTCGACACCAACACCACCGGAATATCAGCGCCAAAAGCAATCCCATGCGCAACGCCGGTAGCGATACGCACACCGGTAAACGAGCCTGGCCCCCGACTCAACGCCACAGCATCCAATTGCTGCGGCTTCAACGCCGCATCAGCCATCAAGGCATCGATCATCGGCAAAAGCAGCTTGGTATGTTCGCGCGGAGCTAGTTCAAATTTTTCCCTGATTTCACCGTCTATAAATAATGCTGCCGAACAGGCATCGGTAGAGGTTTCTACTGCTAATAATTTCACTGCTGATCCTCTGTTGCAAAAAACTGCCGCACATCTTCAATATCTCGGCTACGCTTCATGGCCGGTACGCTATCGAGAAACATCTGCCCGTAAGATTTTTTTAATAAGCGCGGGTCGCAAACCATCAGCACGCCTCTATCGTTCACATCGCGTATCAAACGCCCTACCCCTTGCCTAAGCATGATGATAGCGCTGGGTAATTGATGTTCAAAAAATGGATTGCGCCCCTGTTTTTCCAAGGCATTCATACGAGCTTTCAGAACAGGATCACCTGGCGAGGCAAACGGCAGCTTGTCGATAATGACGCAAGATAAGGCATCGCCGCGCACATCCACGCCTTCCCAAAAACTGGCGGTAGCCAGCAACACCGCATTACCCAATTCCTTAAATTGATCCAACAATACGCCTTTGGAACGACTGCCTTGTACCAGTATCGGGTGATCGATTTTGCCTTCGAGCAATTGCGCGGCTCTTTGCAAAGCTCTGTGACTGGTAAACAGAAAAAACGCCCTGCCCCGACTAGCTTCCAGTACCGGCAGGGCAAATTCGACAATTTTATCGGTAAATTCAGGATCACTGGGTTGCGGCAAACCTTTTGGATGATAAAACAAAGCTTGATTGGGATAATCAAATGGACTTTCCCAGCTTTGACTTAGCGCACTACTGAGACCTAAGTTTTTGGCAAAATGCACAAAATTATTAGCCACACTAAGGGTAGCCGAGGTAAAAATCCAACTGGCTTTATGTCGCGCCATAAAACCACGAAATTCTTTGGCAATATCCAGCGGCGTGCGGCTGAGGGTAAAGGATTTACTATAGGTTTCGTACCATTTAATCCACTGACCGTCTTTATCCTTAATCAGGGTTTCTAAATGCATATCCAGCGTTTCAGCTCGATCGAAACAGGATTCCAGACCTTTACTACGTACCGAAGCACGTTCTAATTGATCGGTCAGCCGAGCGAGTTGTTTTTGTAACGACTCCAGTGCACCGGCAATTTTGGGATTGGTTTCAATATCCAGCCAGTCGCCGCGGCGTAATTCCAAGCCAAACGCCAGCCGCATATCCTTGACTTCTAATTGCAAGTCTTCGCAGGCGCTGCGCAAATCTGGCATATCTTTGGCATCGGTATGATATTCGGCCAAGGTGTCATCGGCCAGATCGGTAAGCTGCTTACCACTCAGATTGACACCCAAAAAATTGGATGCGGTATCCGCCAATTGATGTGCTTCGTCGATGATAACGACTTCCGCATCCGGCAATAACTCGCCAAAACCGATTTCCCGAATCGACCAATCCGCGCACAACAAATGATGATTCACTACTACAACATCGGCTTCCTGCGCTTGTTTGCGGGCTTTGGTGAGAAAACAGTCTGCATAATCCGGGCAGTCTTGCCCCAGGCAATTGTCAATAGTGGAGGTCGCATGAAACCAAACCGGATCACCGTCATGCACATCGGCGACTTCAGAGATATCGCCTGCTTTGGTGCGTTTAGACCAGGCTTTGATTTGCGCTAATGCGGCAGCCTCTTCTTTGCTATAACCAAAGGCAGTATTTAAAGCCAGCTCCAGCCGATAGGTACACAAATAATTAGCCCGGCCTTTTAACAAGCTGGCTTTAAATGGGATACGGGATAACACTTTGCGGATCAGCGGCAAGTCTTTACTGAACAGCTGATCCTGCAAATTCTTGGTGCCGGTGGAAACAATGACTTTTTTGCGCGATAAAATTGCCGGTATCAGATAGGCAAAGGTTTTGCCGGTGCCGGTGCCGGCCTCGGCAATCAGGTGTTGCTGTTTATCAATGGCATCGGCAATAGTCTGTGCCATTTCGATTTGCCCGGCCCGGGGTGAATAGCCGGTAATGACCTCAGCTAACGCACCATCGCTGCCAAATATCTCGGCTAAATCAGTCACTGAATGTAAACCTTAAACATCAATGACCGAAAAAACTGTCTGCCTTAGCTTTGGCTTCTTTAGCACCCGAGTAGTTTTGCTGCATGCGCCTGGCCTCGGCAATCAACAACCAGCTTTTGCGTTTTAAATCCAAATCGCCACCCGCCAGTAAAGCTGCTTTGCCGGCTAACTCTTCTGCCATCTGCGGTTTGTTTTGCTTGATTCTTAGCTGAGCTAATTTATAAGTCAAAGTAGGATTGCGCGAATCTATGCGCAAGGCACGTTCGGTGGAAACCACTGCGGCATCCAAATCGCCCGAAGCCCGATTGCGCTCTGCGTCAGTCAACAAGGCGACCACTGCGGGAGAGGTACCTGCCGGTATGCGAGCATCTTCAACCTGAAACGCCGGAATCGCTTGTACTGGTTGTGCTGATTGACCAGTTGCCGAAGGCAACCCCGTTGGCGACAGCAAAGATTCCTCTTGCATGGCTGGCATACTGGACTCAACCTTGAAATTATTCTTACCATTATCGATGGCGTAGGTTGCTGTACCACTACCTGGCGTCGGCTTTTTTGGCACAATGGGCTTGGTATTTTTAGCAGTCGGTTGAGCTGGTAATGGCTTTTTGGGCTTAACGACTTTGGCAACGGACTTGGGTGGCTTCTCATTGACTGTCGTACAAGCCGCAAGCGACAACATTATAGGCAAAAAGACCAATAAGACTTTGTTTTTCATCAATTATTTAGGATATATTAAGAATTAAAAGAATTCGAGCTTGTCAAAATCACCTGGATAGCATTGATGTCTTCAGCCATACTCGTAAAAGACTCGCCCAATACGCCGACAGATTTACTAGCCAATTTCAGACCAGCCTCAACTTGCGCCACAGAGACAGTCAGCAATTGCACAATTTCTTTAAAATGACTCCAATCTAGATTCGGTTGCTTTGATTCTAAAGATGACATGCATAAACATCCATACACCGAATGTAAACTAGAAATCAATAAGAAACCTTCATCAGCTCTACATTCTAGTGTAATTGAACAAGCAACACAAACCACTCAATCTAATGTTGTGAACCATCACCTAGCGTGCATCAGCTTGATTTGACGCCTAGTCTACAGTTAGAGTAAAAACACTAAAAGTGACAGAGAATAATAATTCATAAATTCACAGGGCAACCATGAACATTCAATCCACCAGCAAAAAACTATTTGTACTCGACACCAACGTATTGATGCACGATCCTGCATCTATTTTTCGCTTCCAGGAACACAATCTATTTATTCCGATGGTGGTTTTGGAAGAACTGGATCACGCCAAAAAAGGCCTATCCGACGTTTCTCGTAACGTGCGGCAAGTCAGCCGCTTTTTGGATGAGCTGATTCAGGATGCAGACCAACAAACCATCAATGATGGTTTGCCATTATCACTTATCGAACACGGCCCCGCTGGCAACAATATCGAGCAACCTGGCCGGCTGTTTTTTCAAACCCGGCAACTGAAACATTTACTACCAGACGATTTGCCAGGACAAATTGCCGATAACTCCATCCTCAGCATAGTACTGGCCTTAACTAAAGAATATCCCGAAGTCAATGTCATACTGGTATCTAAAGACATCAATATGCGCATTAAAGCTGCTGCATTACAAATTAATGCCGAGGATTACCATAACGACCAAACCATTGAAGACATCGATTTACTCTACAGTGGCTCTATGGCATTAGAGGCTGATTTCTGGGAAGAGCACGGCAGTAAAATGGAATCCTGGCAAGAAAACAATCAAACGTTTTACCGGATTCATGGCCCGCATGTGGCCGACTGGTATCCAAATCAATTTCTGTATATAGATGACGAATCCGGCTTTGAAGCCATTGTTAAATCCTGCGATGGCGAAACCGCTGTCTTACAATTAGCCTTGGACTATCGCAACAAGCATCACAACATCTGGGGTATCAACGCAAAAAACCGTGAACAAAACTTTGCCTTGAATGCCCTGCTCGACCCCAACGTCGACTTCGTCACCCTTTTGGGCGCAGCCGGCACCGGCAAAACCCTGCTGGCTCTGGCCGCCGGCCTAACCCTAACATTAGAACGAAAAGCGTATATTGAGATCATCATGACGCGAGAAACCATGCCGGTAGGTGAAGATATCGGATTTTTACCCGGCTCCGAAGAAGAAAAAATGGCGCCATGGATGGGTGCTTTGATGGACAATCTGGAATTACTCGGTAGCCGCTCCGGCAGCACCGACTGGGAACAAGGCGCATCCCATAACGTGATGATGAATCGGGTAAAAATCCGTTCTTTAAACTTTATGCGTGGACGTACTTTTTTAAATCGCTATTTGATAATCGACGAGGCGCAAAACCTGACCCCCAAACAGATGAAAACCCTGATTACCCGGGCCGGGCCGGGCACCAAAATCATCTGCATTGGTAATTTGTCGCAAATTGACACCCCTTATCTGACGGCTACTAGTTCCGGTTTAACCTATGTCGTCGACCGTTTTAAAGGCTGGGAAAATAGTGCTCACATCACATTAAAACGCGGTGAACGTTCACGTCTGGCTGATTACGCATCAGACAACTTATAAGCCAGCGCAAAAGGTAACAAGACAGTTGTTAAGGCAATACACAAAGGGTTTGGGTGCCGACTCAAACATGCCTAAACCCTTTATGGATAAACCACTAAAGATTACCCCCTTTGAAATTCAGCCTTGAACTTCGCGTTCCTGCTGATTAACACTGAGATCAGGCATTTGCCCCGACTGCGGCCATGCTGTTAACACTGCTTTAACCAAGGTAGCCAACGGGATGGCGAAAAACACCCCCCAAAACCCCCAGGTACCACCAAAAAATAAAATGGCCACAATAATAGCAATCGGATGCAGATTAACCGCCTCGGAAAATAGTAATGGCACTAATACCACTCCATCCATGGCTTGAATAATGCAATAGGCTATTAATATGTACATGAATTCATTACCATCACTCATACCCCATTGGACATAAGCCACGCCTAACACAGGAAAAGTCACTAGGGTAGCCCCTACATAGGGAATCACTACCGACAATCCCATTAATACCGCCAACAACATGGCATAGTTTAATTTCAACAAACTAAAGGTTATATAACTGGCCGCCCACAGGATAAAAACCTCGACGAATTTACCTCTGACATAGTTAGCAATTTGTATATCCACTTCCTGCCAAACCCGCTGTGTCAATGTCATATCTTGAGGAGAAAACTGTGCAAACCAGCCGATTAACATATCTTTGTCTTTCATAAAGAAAAACACCATCATTGGCACTAAAAACAGATAAATCACAGCTGCCAACAAGCCGGCAAATGATTGCGCGGAACCGGATATTAGATCTTGGCCATACTTCAACAAATCCTGCTGGATGGAAAACATAATTTCTCGAATTCTAGCCTGAGTAATAATCTCGGGATACATTTCAGGCAATCGCATAATCTGAATTTGCGCACTGTATACCATCTCCGGAATACGTTGCACCAATTGCACAGTCTGCTCCGAAACCATAGGTAACAGCACAAACAATACAAATCCCAGCGCAGTTAAAAAGGCGAAAAACACTAAATGAACCGCTAAAACCCTGGGTGTAGGCAAACGTTCGACTTTATGCACCAAGCCTTCCAGCAAATATGCCAATACGATGGCTGCAAAAACCGGCATCAATAAACCTAGCAGGCTATAAATCAACAACGATCCGACAATCAGACTGATTGCCAGCGACACAACCTGCGAATTAGGTAAAAAACGATGAAAAAAATCTCTAACAAAATCGAAATTGGAAAAATCAGTTTTTTTGCTCATTTATGGGAATGGCGACAGATAAAGTAATAGTTAACCCAATAGATTATGGGCGCAAATAATGCCGCTCAGAATAAAGTAAAAAGCGCATCAAAGCGGATGTTTTTTAAAACGTGGGCGTATAGCATAGAGGACAATGTGTTTAATCATCTTAATTTATAGAAGATAACAAATTATTACAAAGGGCTGCGTTGATCAGAAACAGGCAATATTAACCATTTTAGCGATGCCAGTTAAAAAACTAAAAAAAATACCTGTACCGCTAAAATCCACTTCATCAAAACATAATTTTGCACTAAAATGGTACGGTATTATCGATAGCAGTGAAATTAGTCCACATAAGCCTTATCGCTAACTATACTTATTCTGAATAGAGGGCTCTCAGCTTAAATAATGGAGATAAAATGACCCAAAAACACAAAATATTGCACCAACTACCTGCTTTAGCTGGCTTATTGCTTGGACTTAGTTCTTACCCTCTATCTGCAGAAGAGACCGGCTATCAAGCTGACAAACAAGCCGAACGATTTGCCTACAAAGCACAAAATCCTTTAAGCCCAACCTATAGCATTCCTTTAGAATACACTCAACACGGGGGTGCTGATAATGGAGATGTATCTATCGGCAGCATCAAACCTATCATTCCAGTCGCGCTGGGTAACGATTGGCATATGATTAATCAGTTATCCTTGAATTTTATTGGCACGCCGGGTGCTGTAAACGGTATTGCCGAATTACCGGAACCTTATCCGGGCAATGGCGTAGCCGGTTTAGGTGATACAACATTAACCTCACTTTTTACTGCCCCCATATCCGATAGTTTTATGATAGGCTTCGGACCGACTTTTGTGTTTCCAACCGATACATTGATGAGTGACACTGAAGATCGCAGATCGCGAGAACTCGGTAGCGGTAAATTCAGCGTTGGCCCTGCGCTAACATTTGTAACCCAACCCAGACCTTGGACAGCCGGCGTTAGTATCAAACAAATCTGGTCAGTCTTCGGCAACGATAGCCGTCATAGCGTAAGCCAAATGATTTTGGAGCCTTTTGTTAACTACAACCTGTCTGACGGCTGGTATTTGACTTCTGACATGGACATGATTGCCAATTGGGGTAGCCAGACTAATCAACACTGGACAGTACCCGTGGGTGGTGGTTTCGGCAAAGTATTACCAATCGGTAAACATGCCCTCAACACAAAACTAGAAGCCTATTACAACCCGATTCGACCTGATCAAAACAGTCCCGAGTGGTCGGCAAACCTTACCTTACAATTTCTGTTTGGAAAGTAACTGGGTGTTTGGCTGAGGTTAATTCAGTTTACGCCTAATATTTGCCAGCATTCATTGCCAGAACAAACTCACCTAGCCAAGTCTTAGGACCTGGCTAGGTGAGTGACCTCAAGGCGGCATACTACTCCGTCTCCTGGTTTGATTCATCCCACCTAGCTTTATAGCCTGAGTGCTAAAACGACGTGTATCAAGCCACAATCATCCAGCTAAAACCCAGCAAAATGTTACAAGCCAATTGCAGAAGCCGCTATTTTGTGAATAATTACAGACTACAACAATCAGCCGGGTAGTGAATATTTTCGTTAGCCTTAATTTTTGCAGCCCCAAAAGATGCATAAATTCATGCAAATGACTATCCAACACCATTCCCTCCCATAAAAACAATAAACCTTGAGAGCACACAGCATGAAATTTGTCGTTTCTTACCCGCAAACCAACTGGGATTATGTCAAGTTTAGGTTAAACCGCATCATCAGAGGCAAAGACAAGTCCAATGATGTGTTTAGAGGCTTGCCTGGCGGAAAATTAGAGTTATTCGAACATAACGGTGCATTGGGTGGCATTAAATCACTGGGCGAAATAAATCCGGTTAAACCTTTTGGACTGCAATATGTAACAGGTGAAGGCCTGTATTTCATAACAGGCTTACCTTGTAGCGCAGATGGCGTTTCCGGTGATGAACATATCGCCAGAATGAACGACAAGGGTGAAATCGACCTGGAAATCCGCAGCCCTTTAATGACACAAGTCCGTTCGTTGCGTCGGACCGAACGCGGACTATTGGTCACAGCTAGCGGTGTAGACGCTTTATTAGAATTTGACTTGTCGGGTGAGTTGATTTGGTCATGGTGGGCAACTGAACATGGCTATGACCAAGCTTATGGCGGCGGCCAACGCGTCATCGACAAGCAAATGGATCATCGTTTAAAAAACTACCCCGGCCGTTTACAAACGACCCACTTAAATTCAGCCATTGTCGACCCTTACGACAGCAACAAAATACTCACTATTTTGTTCTATCAAGGCAAAGTCATCCGTATTGACAGAGCAACCTTAACCCATGAAGTTGTCATCAACGATTTAAACGGCGCACATCACATCCGGCCACATTCCGGTGGTTATATGCTTTCTAATTCACGTAAGGGTGAAGTGCTGTTGTTTGATAAAAACTTTAAACTGACTCAAACCATCCCCGGAACCAATCGCTATTTCCCGGTTAAATGGGTTCAAGACGCAATCGAAACCCCGTTCGGCACCCATCTTATCGCCGACTGTAATACCTTTAATTTGCGCGAGCGCGACAAAGACGGCCGAGAAAAAACCCACAACACCCACATGCCTAATCGAGTATTTCAAATCGAACCGGTGGATGATAGCTTTAATTTTGCGGCCAAATAACACATGCGATTTCTAGTCGTAGCACCGTCCTGGGTGGGTGATATGGTGATGGCGCAAAGCCTGTTCATCCGTTTAAAACAGCAACACCCGGACTGTCAAATTGATGTGATTGCACCGCCAGGAACACTGGCATTATTAAGCTATATGCCCGAAGTTACATTAGCTTTTGAAATGCCAGTCAAACGCGGTAAATTAGGACTGTTAACCCGCATAAAATTAGGTCAGGACTTACAAAAACATCATTATGACCAAGCCATACTGCTACCTAACACCTGGAAATCTGCGCTGACGCCTTTTTTCGCCAACATACCTTTAAGAACGGGCTACGTAGGCGAATTTCGCTGGGGTTTGCTAAATGATGCGCACCGCCTGGATAAAACCAAACTGACCAAAACAGTGCAACGTTTTGTCGCTTTAGCACCTCAATCAAACACAAACAAGCTGACAGATTTCCCTAAACCTGCTTTCAAAATTAACCCTGAACGCCAGAAACAGGTCTTAGAAAAATATAAATTATCTGAAAATCGGAAAATTTTGGCTTTATGCCCAGGTGCCGAATATGGTGAAGCAAAACGCTGGCCTGCGGGGCACTTCGCTGAAGTTGCCAGACAACAAATTAAATTGGGCTGGCAAGTCTGGCTCTTAGGCTCGGCCAAAGACCAAACCGTTACTGAAGAAATCAACCAACTGACCAACAACGCTTGTATCGATTTCGCTGGAAAAACCAGTCTTGGCGAAGCTGTAGACTTATTATCGCTAGTTGATGCTGTTGTCAGTAATGACTCGGGATTAATGCATGTTGCCAGCGCTTTAAGCAAAAATCTAATCGCTATTTATGGCTCTTCCGACCCCACGTTTACCCCACCATTAAATGATAAAGCCAAAATCCTGTATGCCGGCTTAAGCTGTTCACCTTGTTTTAAAAGGGTTTGCCCCTTAGGTCATACTGATTGCTTAACCAACATCAGAGCCAGCTCTGTTATTGACGAATTAAACAGCCTTCTATCATTAGAGAACTAAGCGTATGCATAATACAGACGAATATTTTCAAGGACTTAGCGCTTTATTTGAATCTTCTTTTCCCAAAAAATGCTCAGTTTGCGGCAAAGTGTACAAAAACAGTGATCAATTTTTATCTGAAACCCAAAACATGCCCAACGGCCGCAGCTCACTGAAAGAAGCAATAGAAGACAATGGCACCGCCATTGTTGAGGTTTTCAGAAACTGCGCGTGCGGATCAACGCTGATGGATGAGTTTAATTCGCGTCGGGATAATTCCAGCCAGGGCCAAAAAAGGCGCCTACAGTTTGATAAGTTATTGAATATTTTACAGAAACAAGGCATCACAACTGAGATAGGCCGCCGTGAAATCATTAATTTCATCAACGGTCAGCATAGCGACATAATCGATTCTATCCGAAAAAAAGAGGGCCAATGAAGCTGCACCCTGCAGCTTCCGGCCTGTCAGGCTTGCTTCAACAAATTATCTAAAACCACCCCACTATTTTTCACCCGATTTCTACCCTCGCGCTTAGCTTCGTATAAAGCCGCATCAGCAGATTGAATTAACGCATTGGCTTTTGCCAAAACAGGACTTGTGCTGGCTTGACAGGGATCAAAGGTAGACGTTCCAATTGAAATTGTTACCGGCATAGCTTGACCATTAATTTCAACGGCCAAAGCCGCAATGTTGCTGCGTATCCGTTCGGCAATTTCTCCTGCATTTTTTTCGTCGCTTTCCGCAAGCAAAACCACGAACTCCTCTCCACCAAAACGTGATAACACATCATTATTTCGCAGTTGTTTTTTAATCGAGGCAGCGATTAAAGCCAGTACATGATCACCGGCTTGATGTCCAAAATTATCGTTAATACGTTTAAAAAAATCGATATCCAGAAATAAACAAGACAATGGCAACCTGGTACGCATGCAACGAGCTAACTCTTCTTCTATTCGTTGTTCCAGAAATCGCCGATTATTGACACCTGTTAATGGATCAATCAGGCTGGTGCGACGAATGGTTTCTATAATCAGGGTATTTTCCAGGCAAACACTCATCACGGATGCCAAATGCTCAATAAAATCAGTGGCCATATTGCGTATAAACCGATCTGACCGATAGCTGCCTAAATTCAAAGAGCCTAAATATCTACCTTGTCTAATTAAAGGGGCCAATATCACTGAGGAAGGACTTAGAGATTCGGTAGGGAAAAATGCAGAATAGATTTCAGCCTTATAAATTCCTAACAAGGGTCGCTGATTAAAATCAAATACCCGCTTGAACACACTGTCATCTTTGGTCAATAGCAGACCTTCCCGAGTTTCATAGGGGTAATGGTCACTGGTTAAATAATCGGCTATTTCGTCTTTGGCATCCTGCAGACACAAACTAACGATATCCAGAGCGAACAACGTCTTAGTTTCACTCAAAATATATTCGATAATTTCAGCCAACGTGTCCAAACCCAATAAACGCATTTCAAAAGACTGTAGCCGTTTTAGCGTTAGGCTGTTGTGTTGAACACGGTCCAGCATACCATCCAGATAGTTTTCTAAAACATAGAGCTCGGTTGTAATATCTTTTTCCAAGATCAATCTCAGTGCAAATTGCAGGTTGGATAAGATTAGCAGTATTCTCGAAAATTGTCCGATTCCCGCCAGCCAACGGGAATCGGAGCTTGTTGTTTATGAGACTAGATCTGCCTTGTCTTGATAGCTTTGCAACTGATTGAAATTTAGATAGCGATAGGTATCGGCACTGGTTTCATCTATCGTCGCCGCATACTGCATGTATTCTTCTACCGTAGGGATTTTACCCAACAACGAACATACCGCAGCCAGTTCCGCCGAGGCCAGATAGACATTGGCGCCATTGCCTAAACGGTTTGGGAAATTGCGGGTCGAGGTGGACACTACGGTCGAACCTTCCGCCACCCGCGCCTGATTACCCATGCACAAGGAACAACCCGGCATTTCGGTACGCGCACCCACTTTACCAAAGGTGCTGTAGTAGCCCTCTTCCACCAACTGCGCCTGGTCCATTTTGGTCGGTGGCGCCACCCATAAACGGGTTGGTAAAGCATTTGCTTTTTCCAGTAGTTTGCCGGCAGCACGGAAATGACCGACATTAGTCATACAGGAACCGATAAACACTTCATCGATTTTGGTATTGGCCAGTTCAGACAAGGGTTTTATGTCATCCGGATCGTTCGGACAAGCCATCAGCGGCTCGGTGATCTGATCCATGTCTATTTCAATGATTTCCGCGTATTCGGCATCGGCATCGGCCTGCATCAACACTGGCGTTTCCAGCCACTCTTGCATGGCTTTGATGCGACGCTGAATGGTGCGCACATCGCCGTAACCTTCGGCAATCATCCATTTCAACAAGGTAATGTTGGAATTAAGGTATTCGCGAATCGGTGCCTCGTTGAGCTTGATAGTACAACCGCCGGCAGAACGTTCAGCGGAAGCATCTGAAAGCTCAAACGCTTGCTCCACTTTTAGATCCGGCAGTCCTTCGATTTCCAAAATCCGTCCGGAGAACACGTTCTTCTTACCCTGTTTTGCAACCGTTAATAAACCGCGCTGAATCGCTGCATACGGAATTGCATTAACCAAATCGCGCAAGGTAATACCGGGCTGCATAGTTCCTTTAAAACGCACCAAAACTGATTCCGGCATATCCAACGGCATCACGCCGGTGGCGGCGGCAAAGGCCACCAAGCCGGAACCGGCTGGAAAGGAAATCCCGATCGGAAAGCGGGTATGCGAATCGCCGCCGGTGCCCACCGTATCCGGCAACAGCATGCGGTTTAGCCAGGAATGAATGATGCCATCGCCGGGACGCAGCGATACGCCGCCACGAGTCATGATGAAATCCGGCAAGGTGTGTTGCATGGTGACATCGACCGGTTTCGGGTAGGCTGCGGTGTGGCAAAAGGACTGCATCACCAAATCCGCAGAAAAACCCAAGCAGGCCAAATCTTTCAGTTCATCGCGGGTCATCGGGCCGGTGGTATCTTGCGAGCCAACCGTAGTCATGCGGGGCTCGCAATAACTGCCCGGACGCACGCCCGGCAAACCGCAAGCCTTGCCGACCATTTTTTGCGCCAAAGTAAAACCTTTGTCGCTGTCGGCCACCGCCGCCAGGATGCGAAACACGGTCGACACCGGCAGACCCAAAGCTTTGCGCGCCCTATCGGTCAGGCCGCGACCGATGATCAACGGAATCCGACCGCCGGCGCGCACTTCATCCAGTATGACTTCGGTTTTTAGTTGAAATTCGCACACCACCTCGTCGCTGCCGTGACGCTTGACTACGCCTTGATAGGGATAAATGTCGATCACATCGCCCATTTGCATGGCGCTGACATCACACTCGATAGGCAAGGCGCCGGAATCTTCCATGGTGTTAAAAAATATCGGCGCAATTTTGCTACCAATACAAACACCACCGGCGCGTTTGTTGGGAATATACGGAATATCATCGCCCATAAACCACAACACCGAGTTGGTGGCGGATTTACGCGAGGAACCGGTACCGACCACATCGCCGACGTAAGCCACCGGAAAGCCTGTGGTTTTCAGATCGTCGATTTGTTGTTCGGCGTTGGTAATGCCTTCGCGCGGCATTTTCAGCATGGCTTTGGCGTGCAACGGGATATCCGGCCGCGACCAGGCATCCGGTGCCGGTGATAAATCGTCGGTATTGGTTTCGCCGCTGACTTTGAAAACCGCAACCGTCAATTTTTCCGGCACTTCCGGTTTGGCGGTAAACCATTCGGCATCCGCCCAGGATTGCAGCACCTGTTTGGCAAACACATTACCCGCTTCGGCTTTTTCCTGCACGTCGTGAAAGGCATCGAAAATCAGCAGGATATGTGACAAGGCCTTGGCCGCAATCGGCGCCAAATCGGCATGATCCAGCAACTCGACCAACGGAGCGATGTTGTAGCCACCCAACATGGTGCCTAATAATTCGGTGGCTTTTTGCGGCGAAACAATAGGCGATACAGCCACACCTTTAGCGACATCAGCTAAAAATGCGGCTTTAACATAAGCCGCTTCATCAACACCGGCAGGCACTCGATTGGTCAACAAATCCAGAATAAAGGCTGCTTCGGCAGCCGGCGGCTGTTTCAATAATTCCACCAGCGCCGCAACTTGTTCGGCATCCAGTGGCTTAGGAACGATGCCTTCAGCAGCGCGTTCGGCAACATGTTTACGGTATTGTTCTAACATAAGAATAACCCAGAGGAATTTGGAAAATAGTGTCGGGTGGATTTAAACACCATCCACCCTAAAATCAGTATTGGTTTTTAAGTTAAACCATAGCATCAACAATAGCCTGGCCCATTTCCTTGGTACCGCAGCTGCTATTTGGATTCAGATCCGGCGTCACATATACACCTTCGTTGACCACTTTTTCGATCGCATTCAGCATGCGGGTTGCCGCTTCATGTTCACCCAGATGATTCAACATCATGACACCGGCCATCATCACCGCAGTTGGATTGGCGATATTTTTGCCGGCGATATCGGGTGCGCTGCCATGTACGGCTTCAAAAAGGGCTGCATCGGCGCCGATGTTGGCACCCGGAATCAAGCCTAAGCCGCCGACCAGGCCGGCTGTCAAATCAGACAAAATGTCACCAAACATGTTGGTGGTCACCACCACGTCGAATTGCTCCGGCTTCATTACCATGTGCATACAAGCGGCATCGATAATTTTTTCGTCGAATTCAATCTGTGGATATTTTTTGGCTACTTCACGCGCGGCATTTAAAAACAGACCTTGAGTGAATTTAAGAATATTGGCTTTATGGCAGACCGTGACTTTGTTGCGACCGTTATCGATGGCATATTTAAAAGCATATTCAACGATGCGCTCCGAACTATCTTTAGTCACCACAGCCAAACTCTCGGCAATGTCTTTTTGCGGTGTTAAAAAATGTTCCAGTCCCGCATACAAACCCTGGGTGTTTTCACGCACGATCACAATATCTACGTTTTCGTAACGGGTTTTAACACCTGGCCAGCTTTTGGCTGGACGTACATTGGCGTAAAGATCGTATTTTTTGCGCAGCTCGACGTTGATGCTTCTAAAACCTTCGCCAACCATAGTAGTTAACGGACCTTTAAAAGCGACTCGTGTTGCGTCAATTGATTGCATGGTGGCATCCGGCAAAGGGTTCCCAGTCTTTTCATAAGCAGACATGCCGGCTTCGGCTTCCAACCAGTTTATTTTTGCGCCGCTTGCATTGATGACCGCCACTGCGGCATCCATAATCGAAGGACCAATACCATCACCTTTAATCAACGTGACGTTGTGCATTCACTCTCTCCTGGGTATTTTTAAAAGTTAAATGATAACAGTTTCCTGATCTGCAGGCAGCCAAGCGACTCCGATCCACAAAAATCCTAGCATAGAAAAAGCTATCGACAGATGGATAAGCATGCAAAATGCATACCGTTCCAAAAATTTCCAACAACAGCCCAGCAACGCCGATTCGCTAACCCTTAAGCGAAATATTTGCACCAACTTGGACTAATGTGGTGTGCAGATGGTGCGAAATATCCGCAAATTATATTTGAAGGCTACAATACTCACTCCATACACAGAGCAATCACAGATGATTACAGTTGATAAGCTGATTTTTGAGTATCCTGGCTTAAGGGCGCTGGATGAGGTGTCATTTCGCATCAATCAAGGCAGTATTACAGCACTGGTGGGCCCCAATGGCGCCGGCAAAACCACCTTGCTACGTTGCATGGCGGCATTGGATCAACCTGTCAGTGGCTCTATACACATTGCTGGCATTGATGTCTTGGAACAGCCAAGGGATTGCCATCGTATGATTGGTTATTTATCTGACTTCTTCGGACTTTATCAACGCCTAACGGTTCGGCAATGTTTGCATTTTGTGGCTCGTGCCCAAGGTATTCCTGATCAGGATTGCGAGGCTGCTATTGTTGATGTGAGCCATCGTTTATCTATCGATGACCGTCTGAATATGCGGCCTAACGAACTCTCTCGCGGCTTACGGCAACGCGTGGCTATCGCCCAGGCCATTATTCACAAACCCAAACTGGTTCTACTGGACGAACCGGCCTCAGGGCTGGATCCGGAAGCCAGACACGAACTGGCGGAGCTGTTTTTGGAGCTACAGCACCAGGGCATGACATTATTAGTGTCATCCCATATTCTGGCCGAATTGGAAGCCTATTGCACGGAAATGCTGGTCATGCGCAAAGGACGAATAGTTGAGCAAGTGGGTGTTAAAAACTCAACTATTAACAAGCCTTTCAAATTACTACTCGCACATGCGGTTGACAATCTGGCCGCCTTACTTCAATCGCTGCCGGACATTATTGTATTGAATATTGAACACAATAAATTGGCGCTACTGCAAATAGCTGATGATTCACAGCTACAGCATGCTACTTTAAAAGCATTGCTAGCATTAAACCTGCCTGTCTGCGAATTTGCGCCCGCCACCAGCAATCTTCAAGATACTTATCTGCAAACCATCAGGCATTCGTCATGAATCTGAATCCGGAATTTCAACGCCAACTGTATTTAGAGTGCTCACAAGCCCGTTTAGTTGGCATTCCTTTAGTGCTGGGCTGTATCTTTACCTTAAGTTATTTTATCGATGGATATCACTTAGGCAGTGCCACAACACAAACTGCCTTAATACTTTTTATGCTCATCACACTATTGTGGGGTGCCCGGCAATCTATTGATAGCATCGTTGAAGAGTATCGGGATAGGACTTGGGATACACAACGCTTATCAGCCCTGGGTCCTTGGAGCATGACTTGGGGCAAACTTTTCGGCAGCACTGTAATGGTCTGGTACGCCGCAACGATATGTTTACTAGTGTACAGCCTGTCTACCGATAACCAAGCCACCCTGCCCCTTTTGTTGTTTTATAGCATTTGCGCTGGGCTACTCGTCCAAAACGGCGGCTTATTACTCGGATTGCTGGCTGTGCAGCGCGGACAAAGCAAAAACAGCTCTATTTTTTTGGTTGCTATCGTGGGATTTTTAGCCATCGCCCCTTGGTTAACTGAATTAGCCAGCCCATCCCCCCTTAACCGGCCTTTAGCTAACACTAATTGGTATACCAGCGCCATTGACAGCCAATTGTTTCATCAAGTGAGCTTGTTGCTGGCTATATTCTGGTGCGGCCTAGGCAATTATCGTCTGATGATGCAAGAACTGGGGATACGCACTAGGCCCTGGGTTTGGCTGGGGTTCAGTGTATTTATGACGGTGTATTTCGGTGGATTTATACCCAGCATCTTTTATACATTTTCGCTAGCGGCTTTTTTAGTTTGCTCGGGTTTGACTTACCTCGGCGTTTTGGTCGAACGTAACGATGCCATGCGCGTTAAGCGTCTGCTGATGTATTTTTCACAAGGCAATTGGCAGCGTGGCTTAGAAGAATTGCCTATCTGGTGGCTAAGTTTTATTTTGACGCTACCAGCAGCATTACAATTAAGCCTTTCTAGCCACCCACTCATCGAATTTAGCTCGGCATTTCATTTTTATCCACTGGCTTTGGCTTTAATTTTACTGCGTGATTGCGCATTGTATGTTTACTTTTGTTACGGCAAAAATCCACAGCGAGCACTCACTTTAAGCTTGTTAACAGGCGTATTGCTGTACGGAATTATTCCGGGAATATTCAAAGCTCTCGGTCAAACCGGGCTAGCCTCATTATTTTTCCCGCTATTGGCTGACTCGGCTACAGGCGCTTTAATCTGCGCTTTACTTCAAACAGGCTTTGTCATGCAACTGCTTTACCGGCGCTGGAAAATAAGCACCTGATGAGTTTTTACTTAACCACTTAACATTATGAAAACCATTTATCGCAAATCGGATATCACCGAACAGACCAGGCTTTCACCATGGCGAGAGAAGCTTAACGAAGTGATTTTTGGCTCTGAAACCAAGACAGGAAGACGCTTTGATGTCATCTTAATCGTTATGATCGCACTGAGTGCTGTTGTAGTAATGGTAGATAGCGTTGAGGATTTTCATAATCATAATGCTGATTTATTGGCAACTCTAGAGTGGACTTTTACAATCTTGTTCAGCGTGGAATATCTGCTACGCCTACTGTGCGTTCGAAACCCCTGGCTATATATGCGCAGCTTTTATGGCATTGTGGACTTGGTATCCATATTGCCAAACTATATTGGCTTATTTTTGCCTGGAACCCAATACACCATGGTGGTGCGCATTTTACGTTTGCTACGTATTTTTCGGGTAATGAAGCTATCGGTTTATCTCAGCGAAGCCAATATGCTAATGACGGCATTAATCAATTCGCGCACAAAAATCTTGGTGTTTTTATACGCTGTTTTGACACTGGTAGTCATTTTTGGGGCTTTAATGTATGTCATTGAAGGCTCGGATGCGGGTTTTACCTCGATCCCACGAAGCATGTACTGGGCCATAGTGACGCTCACCACTGTCGGTTATGGCGACATTGCTCCCATTACCACACTAGGGCAAATTACAGCTTCTATCATCATGATTATGGGTTATGGCATCCTCGCCGTGCCGACAGGGATTTACGGCTCGGAATTAATGAAAACAGTGAAAAAATCTAACATTAGCAATGATGCCTGTCCCAATTGTGGTGCAATTGGCCATGACGATGATGCCCACTATTGCAAATATTGCGGACACAACCTTAACCATCTTTCTTCTAATTAATGACTGCATCGAAAAATAGGTTTAGTTAACCTAATTTGCATAAAAAACATCAATCCAGCTCTAAAACACAGCTGACAACCTCAAAAACCTATCATTTATATTAATTTTTTGCCGTTAAGATAATCATTTTCAGGGAATTTGTTGTATAAAGTGTGTATTACCCGAAACGCAAACACATACCACTTGCGTTAGCCTAAGCATAGTTTGGTGCACCGTGACTACTCGATTAAATTTTTTACATAACATTGGCTTAAAAAAACTGGCATTCAATACCGGCAAACTATTGCCCGTTATTTTGGTTTTGTTTTCCCCCTCGCAACCAACATCCGCTGACGAGGTACAGCCAAACAATACCCCAGCCGCAGCCATTTCGACACTGATAGCTGAAAAACAAAATTCTTTATTGATAAAACCCGACTTTTCAAAACAAGCCGACCAACTACTTAGTCTTTATCAATTAGCTAACAACCAGTTTTTGTGGTTGGGCGACTCCCAATCACAAACAAACATAGACGCAGCCTTAGCCATTTTAACTAATGCGGGTGCCGATGGACTGGATCCAAGAGATTACGATGCCGATGTCCTAAAGCAAACCTTCGAACTTGCAACCGCAATACCTCCCAGCGCAATTAACGAACTGGCTAAATTCGACACCGCTTTATCGATAGCCTTATTGCGTTTTGTGAATGATTTACATCATGGCCGAGTCAATCCTCAGCAACTTAACTACCCCAGCCCATTTGGCTCCAAACAGTTTATAGAGGCTGCCCATCTGATCAAACAGGCGATTGATCAACACTCTGTGGCCCAATTACCTGAAGCTGCGCAACCAAAATATAAACAATACCAACAACTAAAGCAGATTCTAGCCGACTACCGTAAAGCGCCAGCAGATGGCAATTTCGAGCCATTGATTTTTGAAAAAGCACTACGCCCTGGCGAGCACCACCCTCAACTTGATGAACTACGTCAAAGACTTATCACCCTAAATGCGATGACTCCGGAAACGGCAGACTTGCAACCTGAAAAATTTTATTCAAAAAAATTACAGGCCGGCGTAAAAGAATTTCAACGTCAAAACAATTTACAAGCAGACGGCATTATTGGCAAAGAAACTGCCGCAAAACTAAATCAGTCACTTGAGCAAAAAATCCTGCAAATCGAACTTGCCATGGAAAGACTGCGCTGGTTGCCCGACGATATCACTGGTCCGGTAATTATTGTGAATATTCCAGCGTTTCAGTTGCGGGCATTCAATTCCGTCAATGAAGCAGACATATTGAGCATGAAAGTCATCGTCGGAAAAGCGGAGAAAAACCAGACGCCTGTTCTTTTAGAAGACATGAAATACCTGGAATTCATGCCGTACTGGAATATTCCTAGCAGCATCATGAAAAAGGAGATTTTACCCAAAATGTATAACAATCTTGGCTATCTACAAAGCCAGGATATAGAACTAGTGCAGCTCTACTCTAAACAAGACTCAGGCTGGTACAGCGTTTTTGACGACATAAAACACGGTCGTGTTCGTGCCAGACAGCGACCCGGCAAAAAGAACCCTCTGGGTAAAGTGAAATTCATTTTCCCAAACAAAGAAGATGTTTACTTACATGACACCTCATCACCTAGTTTGTTTAACCGCAATCAGCGTGATTTAAGTCATGGTTGCGTCAGAGTTGCTGAGGCTGAAAAATTGGCTGAGTTTGTGTTGGGCAACCAACCAGAAACCAACTGGGATTTGGCAGCCATACAACAAGCTATGTCCGGCTCTAAAACCCGCCGGGTATCATTAAGTAATCCGATTCCGGTATTGTTTTTTTACACTACTACATTTGTCGATCAGGATAACCAAATCCATTTTTACCGCGACATCTATAACCAGGATGAAGTTCTGGAAAAAGCATTAGGAAGAATGCCTTTTCCAGACAATAGCAGCCTTGTTACGGCTAAAACCACTACATCAGGTTAACCAGGAAATATAAAGACACTTACCAGGTTCTAAAATTGCCGGTATCAAGATGCACAAAATCGGATTTTGCATAATAGCCTACGCCGCCGCGATGCATAGAAAGTGCAGCGTTACGCAAATGACGGGTGTCAAGACCTTCCAAACGAATATCAATCGCCCTGCCCTGCATATGCAAACTGTTATTAGCGACCCCGGAGCTGTGATTACGCAGCTTGGCGTTCGTGTGAGGTGAACGGTAACCACTAATAATCTCAAACGGCCGATTCACCCCCATTATCATTTTCAGCTCGTGCAATTGATCCAGCAAAGCAGGATCAATCCGATGCACGTCCCCGGTACGATAATCTCTTAACAAGTAGTCAATCTCACGCAATGCGGAACTGATATAACGGCCTTTTTCATAATATGTCAGCTTGAGTTTATCGCCGGTATTTAGATTGTCGAACGCCAGTGTTTTATGTATAGGAAAGCGAGCTTTTGCGGCCTCTGCAATCACAGGGCTGCCTAAAGTCAATAATGACCCGCAGACTAGGTGGCCCACAAATCGACGTCTTGACATAACAATGTCGCTGTCGTCACTGGTTCTATTTTCTAAAATTCGTTGTAACATAGTGCTCCTATAAAATTTCAACTTAAATTAAAAGCAACCATGCACCTTCAATTTAAGTTCAGATTTTTTAAATAATGCCAATTTTTCTTATAGTTACATTATCACAGTTAAGGTGAAAAATACTTCTTGCTTGCCAAAACTGCGACCATTTACCGCACCCAACCACAACAATGTATTGCTTCTGATGTCTCAAAAAAATATAATCGCGGCTTTTTTTTAAACACTGCCCTTCCTTCATTAATAAATTTATAGATTCCAATGACCAGCCACATCATGCCCACTTATGCTCGCCAGACAGTGACTTTTGAACGCGGTGAAGGCGCGTGGCTTTGGGATAGCCAAGGCAAACGCTATCTGGATGCTTTATCGGGTATTGCAGTATGTAATCTCGGTCACGCCCATCCTGCTGTGCATGAAGCTATTTGCCTGCAAAGCCAAAAACTCATTCACACATCCAACTTATACGGCGTCAAATTACAGGAAGAATTGGCTGATAAGCTCTGTCATCTTAGTGGGATGGACAATGTGTTTTTTTGCAATTCCGGTACTGAGGCTAATGAAGCGGCCATCAAAATTGCTCGCAAATATGGGCATGAAAAAGGCTTAGATCAGCCTGTCATTATTACCATGGATAAAAGTTTTCATGGACGCACCATGGGAGCCCTTAGTGCAACCGGCAACATCAAAGTTAAACAAGGCTTTGCACCACTTTTGCCGGGTTTTATACATGTACCCTATAACGATATAGCGGCCATCAGTAAAGCCATTGCGGCAGACAAAAACATTGTCGCCATTTTGGTTGAGCCTATTCAAGGTGAAGGCGGCGTCAACATTCCTGATGCAAACTATTTAAACCAGATTCGTGCCCTATGCGACGAACATAAATTACTCATGATGCTGGATGAAATTCAAACCGGTATTGGTCGCACCGGTCGGTTCCTGGCTTATCAGCATAACGAGATTTTGCCGGATGTTTGTACCCTGGCCAAAGCCTTGGGCAACGGCTTACCGATCGGAGCCTGTATGGCCCGCGGAAAAGCGGCCGCTATTTTAACAGCCGGTAATCATGGCTCTACCTTTGGCGGCAACCCGTTGGCCTGCAGCGCGGCACTGGCAGTTATCGACACCTTAACCAGCACAAATCTAATTACTGAGGCGAACGATAAAGGCAAACGTATTTGTGATGCCATTACCCAGAACACCAGCGGCAATCAACAAATTGTTTCCATTCGTCATCAAGGCCTGATGATAGGAATCGAACTGAGCACACCCTGTAGCGAGTTGGTCGGTAAGGCCCTGGAAAAAGGCCTGCTAATCAATGTCACTGCTGACAACACCATTCGCTTATTACCGCCACTGCTGATCAATGACGAACAAATTTTGCTTTTAAGCGAAACATTATCTGCACTTATACAAGCACACACCCATTAGAATTTTATGCAACCCAGACACTTCACCAGCCTGCTAGACCTCAGCAGCAGCGAATTGCGCAAGCTCATTCATCGGGCAATTGAACTTAAAACCCATAGAAACGCCGACTTTCAGCCCCTGAAAGGCAAAGTACTAGCAATGGTGTTTGAAAAATCATCCACGCGCACACGGATTTCTTTTGAAGCGGGTATGGTGCAGTTTGGTGGCAGCGCAATATTTTTGTCGCCACGTGATACTCAGCTTGGTCGAGGCGAACCCCTGGAAGACAGCGCTAAAGTCATTTCCAGCATGGTTGATTGTATTATGCTGCGCACGCATGAACATGAAACCGTCACTACGTTTTCTCGTTATTCCAGGGTACCGGTCATCAACGGTTTGACTGATTTATTACATCCCTGCCAATTACTGGCAGACATGCAAACCTATTTCGAATTACGGGGCGACATTGCCGGCAAAACGGTAGCCTGGATCGGCGATGGCAATAATATGTGCCACTCTTATATCAATGCCGCTCGCCAATTTGATTTTAAATTGAACATCGCCTGTCCATTTGATTACCGACCACTGCAAAGCATTGTTGATCCAGCGTCCAATAGAGTGGCATTTTTTAACACGCCGGAGCTTGCCGCCAAAAATGCTGACTTAATCGTCACCGATGTCTGGGCCAGCATGGGCCAGGAAGAAGAACAAAAAAAGCGTGAATGTGTCTTTAAAGACTTTCAAGTAAACTCAACAGTCATGCAAGCAGCCAATCCAGATGCTTTATTCATGCATTGCCTGCCTGCACACAGAGGCGAAGAAGTGACTGCTGATGTTATGGATGGTCCACAAAGTGTCGTGTTTACGGAAGCAGAAAATCGTCTCCACGCACAAAAAGCCCTGCTAGAGTTTCTCATCTGCCAATAATTTCGCTAGAATCTTTTATTTTAAGTCAGCCGATAAGATTAACATCGTGAATAAAGTCATCGTCAGTATTCTTGTTTTACTCGCTAGTAGCTCAGTTGTACAAGCCAGAACCGCTTATGTAACCGATAGCGTAGATTTACCGTTGCGCAGCAGCGAAAGTGAACGCAGCAAAATTGTCAAAATGCTCCCAAATGGGATGGCGCTCACCCTACTGGGTGATAATACAGAAAATGGCTATACCTATGTGCGAGCCGAGAATGGTGCGGAAGGTTTCATTCTGACTCGCTATCTAAGCAGCACCCCCATTAGTCGCACACAACTGGAGGCGGTTAATGCTAAATTGGCAACACTACAAGAAGAGAATCAACGACTGAAAGAATCCGCCGGCAATGGCGAAAACGCCATCAAAGAACGAGACAGCCTCAGCACTGAACTGAGCGAATTAAAACATACCTCGACTAATGCAATTCAACTCAAACAAGAACGTGATCAACTACAAGAACGCGTGATTAGTGCAGAAAGAGAGTTAGAACATTTGAAGCGGGAAAATCAGGCCCTCACTGACAACACCAATCAAGACTGGTTCGTATACGGAGGCAGCCTAGCCCTACTAGGCGTGCTACTCGGTTTTCTCCTACCTAAACTTAGCTGGCGCCGACGCACCAGTACTTGGGACACTTTTTAAAGAAAACCCATCCTGCTTTCTTCTATAGCCCATTATAATTTTTGGAAACATAACCCATGTCCCAATCAAACGATAAAACTCGCCATTTTTCCTCACTCGTTGTCGACGGCATGGAACGCGCTCCGAGTCGCGCCATGCTGCATGCCGTGGGCTTTAAAAACGAAGACTTCAAAAAACCCCAAATCGGCATTGCCTCGACCTGGAGCATGGTCACGCCGTGCAACATGCATATCAATCATCTAGCGGACGATGCGGCACGCGGTGTCGATAACGCCAATGGTAAAGCGGTGATCTTCAATACCATCACCATCTCTGATGGCATCTCGATGGGTACAGAAGGCATGAAGTACTCGCTGGTATCGCGGGAAGTGATTGCCGACTCCATCGAAACCGTAGTCGGTTGCCAAGGTTTCGACGGCGTTGTCGCTATCGGCGGTTGTGATAAGAATATGCCAGGCTGCATGATTGCCTTGTCCAGATTGAATCGTCCAGCGATATTCGTTTACGGCGGCACCATTTTGTCTGGTTGTCATAACAATAAAAAACTGGACGTAGTTTCGGTGTTTGAAGCCGTTGGTGCCCGTGCCAACAACAAAATCGATGATGCCGAACTGGCAGCAATCGAAGCCAAAGCCATTCCCGGCGCCGGTTCTTGCGGCGGCATGTATACCGCCAACACCATGGCTTCTGCTATCGAAGCCATGGGCATGAGCTTGCCTAACAGTTCCGCGCAAACCGCAATTTCCAAAGACAAACGTCTGGACTGTGAACGCGCGGGAGCTGCTGTGTTGGAGTTATTGAAAAATGACATCAAGCCACGCGACATCATGACCAAGCCGGCGTTTGAAAATGCCATAACCGTAATCATCGCCCTCGGCGGCTCGACCAATGCCGTGTTACATTTGCTGGCGATGGCCAACGCTACCGGCGTCGACCTGAGCCTGGACGACTTTACCCGCATCGGCGAAAAAGTGCCCATGCTGGCCGACCTGAAACCTAGCGGCAAATATTCAATGGCGGAACTGGTCGAAATCGGCGGCATCCAGCCATTGATGAAAGTATTGTTGAACATCGGTCTACTGCACGGCGACTGCCTGACCGTTACCGGTAAAACGCTGGCCGAAAATTTGGCTGATGTCCAAGCTTACCCAGCCGACCAGGACATCATCCATCCGCTGAGCAATCCGATCAAAAAAGACAGCCACTTGGCGATTTTATACGGCAATCTGGCTACAGAAGGCTCAGTCGCCAAGATCACCGGCAAGGAAGGCTTGGTATTTACCGGCAAAGCCAAAGTCTTTGACGCCGAAGAACAAGCTCTGAAAGCGATTTTGGACGGCAGCATCGTCAAAGGCGATGTCATCGTGATCCGCTACGAAGGCCCCAAAGGCGGCCCCGGCATGCGCGAGATGCTCTCTCCTACCTCCGCCATTATGGGTAAAGGTCTGGGCAAAGAGGTGGCATTGATCACCGATGGCCGTTTCTCCGGCGGCACACACGGATTCGTGGTTGGTCACATTTCACCCGAAGCCCATGTTGGTGGTGCGTTAGCGGTTGTGCAAAACGGAGACGAAATCACTATCGACGCCGAAACCAAACAATTAACCTTGCACGTCAATCAGCACGAAATTACCCGCCGCCTGGAAAAATGGCAGCAACCTGCACCACGTTATACCCGTGGCGTGTTGGCTAAATATGCCAAGCTAGTGAGTTCGGCTTCTAAAGGTGCTGTGACGGATAATTTGGATTGACATGTAGGCAGGGTTAACGCTAGCGTAACCCAACAACATTGGAGTACAAACCATGAACCTCGCTCAACTTGAATCCGAAGTCTTCGCCCTACCCATTCAGGACAGGGCTGCATTGGCAAAACGTTTGTTATTAAGTTTGGAAGAAGTATCAGATGCGGAATTCGAGACTTTGTGGGGCGAGGAGTCGGCCCGTCGAGCCGCAGAATTGGACCTAGGAATGACTCAAGCCATTCCAGGTCAAGAGGTTGCTAAAAAAGCACGTGCTTTATTGCGGTGAAATATAGCTTCCTGGTCGATGCGGAAACCGAATATCTTGAGGCAATTAGATTTTACGAACAGCAGCAATTAAACCTTGGAGCATCGCTAATCCACGAATTCGAGCGAGCCATGGTTCTGATAGTAAAGAAACCGGAAATTTATCGCCTTGTTCACCCTAGCGGAATTCGTCGAATTAGTCTCGATAGATTTCCTTATTCAGTGTTTTATAGAATATCAGCCGACCATATCCTGATTACAGCATTTGCACACCATAGACGCCGACCGGATTATTGGCTGACAAGAATCAAATAAATCACTGAATTATCGTTAATTACGCGTAACCGAGATGAGCTGACATACTACTGAAAAATGCTCTAACCCCAACCCACACAAAACGGTAGGTAATTGATGAATATAGAAACCATTACCGAACAAGCCCTAAATCTCGACCCAACATCCAATGCATATCTCGCTGAAATTTTGTTGGACAGTATGGACTATGAAGAGGACATTTCAGTATCTGAAACATGGCGACAACTGATACAGAAACGCTGTAAAGAAATTGATGCCAATCCTGCAGTACTAATTGATGGGGAAAAATTTATTGCAGAATTGAAACAGCGCTACCTACTCACGCTACAGAGGAACAGACCAAGCTATTTTGTTTAATCCATCGCAACAAGTAATTATACAAAAGCGTTTTATTGCAGTGCTAGATAACGTGGTTAATCGCATTTACTGCAACCCGTTTCTTTATCGAAAATTAGATAAAGAAGCTAGAAAGCGTAGGTTGTTGCATTTTCCTTACCCATTTTCAAACAAATCTCGGCCAAGATAGAAATCATCGCTGTCATGTACCTATGCAAACAGCCAAATTATTGGCAATCGAGAAAATAATGCGACTACCTACCCATTACCCATGAAACGCTTCCTCCTCCAACTGATTGCCATCTGGAAACAACAACTTAAGCTCTACGTTTTAGCAGCGTGGGTAGGCGCAGGTATCGGTATTTTTTTGCTGGCACCTAGTTACGACTATATCAGCTCCAGAGAACGTAACGCTGATCCGCTGTCTTCTATTGAATTTGTATTCATGCAATTTAAAGAGGTGATGACAGGGCAAATCAACCAAAACAACATTATCATTTTTTACGCTGAAATCGGGGCGGTATTGGGTTTATTGTCGTTGATTCTTTACAAGATGCTACACAGTCGACTGATGGATTTGGATGCCTTAAAAGCAGAGCTGGACAAAGATTTACCCTCCATTATTCGACAAGGCGAAGGCCCGATATTAGAATTCAAGTCTTCCTTGCGCTGGGATATGCAGGAGGAACGCGTCAACCGTAATCTGGAAGGTGTAGTGCTAAAAACCCTGGCTGGTTTTATGAACAGCCATATTGGTGGCACTTTGTTGATTGGCGTCCAGGATGACGGCGAGGTTATCGGCCTGGAAAAAGATTATCAAACCTTGAAAAGACCTGATCAGGATGGTTTCGAACAAGCCTTAATGACGACTATCTCCAACAATTTAGGCACCGATCTCTGCCCAAATGTGCATATATTGTTTCATGCCATTAACAGTAAAGACGTTTGCCGGGTTATTATTTCTCCCGCGATAAGACCCGTATTTTTGACGCAAGGCAATGCCCCCAAATTTTTCGTCCGCACTGGCGGCGGTACCCGTGATTTGAATATTCAGGAGGCATTGGAATATGTCGCCGGACGCTGGAAAAAATCTTAGATTCAATTAGCTTTAGCTAAGCCACAAATAATCATAATAATAATGAACACACCTTTGCAATCTACCAAAAAACCTTTGATATCACCGGTTATATTATTTGCCGGCACCTTGTTCATTAGTGCCATGCTGATGTTTGTGCTGCAACCGATGTTCGGCAAGCTATTGTTGCCATTATTAGGCGGCACCCCCGCAGTTTGGAACACCTGTATGGTGTTTTATCAAACCTTGTTATTCGGCGGCTATTTGTACGCCCATTGGCTAACAACTCGCTCCGGCAATCATCGGCAAATTCAAATACATACGGCATTGATGATCTTTAGTCTATTTGCACTGCCCGTCGCACTGCCGCTTGATGCTAACCCGCCCAGTGAAGGCAACCCGACCTTCTGGCTGATTTGGACTTTATTTCTGGCTATAGGCCTACCGTTTTTTGTCGTATCGGCTACTGCCCCGCTGCTGCAAAAATGGTTCTCACAACTGGGTCATCGCAGCAGTGGCGACCCTTATTATCTGTATGCGGCCAGTAATGCCGGCAGCCTGTTAGCCCTGTTAAGTTATCCATTTTTGCTCGAACCCAATATTGGCTTAGTTAATCAACGCTTGTTCTGGAGTGTAGGTTATGGCTTGCTGTGCGTTTTGATAATTGTCTGTGCGATAGCGTTTTGGCGAAGTCAGCCTGAGTTTGATGCCGACGACTCGCGGGACAACCAAGCCGACGAAATCGAAGCGCCTAGCCTGAAACAACAGTTGCACTGGATGGCACTGGCTTTTGTTCCCTCCAGCTTATTACTGGGATTAACCCAATACATCAGTACCGACATCGCCGCCGTACCTTTGTTGTGGATACTGCCACTGACGATATACTTGCTGTCGTTCATTTTGGTTTTTTCCAAATGGGCCGACCGCATACACCCGCTAATGGTGTCGCTGCAACCGGCCGTATTACTGGTATTTATTGCTTATTCTTTCATCAATCCAGCTGTATTGCCTTACTGGCTGGATTTAATCTTGCACTGTCTGGCGTTTTTCCTGGCTATTATGGTCTGTCATGGCGAACTGGCTAAACATCGTCCGCATCCACGATATCTGACGCGATTTTATTTGGTCATGTCCTTTGCCGGCATGCTGGGCGGTTTATTCAATACTTTTGTCGCACCGTTTGTATTCAACGCGGTGTACGAATACCCGATCATGATAGTCGCAGCTCTATTGCTGCGTCCGGGCTTTTTCAATGGTCGCTGGTTTTTACAACCCCTATTTCCAGGTCTGGTTTTATTGCTCGGCCTGGGCATTTATCTCAGTAGCGATAACCTATGGGATTATCTGGACATCATTGGCGGCGCATTGATTTTGCTGGCTGGTCTGACCTATTCGGTGCGAAATAGCCCCTTAGGACTAGGCTTGTTAACGGCAGTCATACTGATATTTAGCTTGGGCTTGCATAGCCTGGCATCCAGCACGCTTTATCAGGAACGCAGCTTTTTTGGCGTATTATCGGTACGAGAAACCGTGATCGCCGATGAGAACCAACGTCCGGAAAAAGTACACGAACTTTATCATGGCACCACCAAACATGGCGCCGAGCGTCTCACTGCCGCTAACATTACCACGCCACTGACCTATTACAGCCGCCCCGGCCCTATCGGCCAGCTATTTGCCGAATTCGATGCCGAAAATCAAAACTGGCGCATCGGCTCAGTCGGCTTGGGCGCCGGCGCGCTGGCTTGCTATAACAAACCTGGACAAGACTGGCGTTTTTACGAAATCGACCCCTTGGTGGTCAAAGTAGCGCAAGACCCGACCTGGTTTCATTATCTTGAGCGTTGCAACAAACAGGCGGCCATGATTATTGGCGATGCCCGCTTGTCGCTCATCAAAGAACCCGATCAAAGTTTTGATTTATTAATTATGGATGCTTTCAGTTCGGATGCGGTGCCCACGCATTTGCTGACACGTGAAGCCATGCAGCTATACTTTAGTAAACTAAAAGACGACGGTTTATTGGCGTTTCATATCACCAACCGCCATTTAGCCCTGAAAAAAGTCCTGGCCGATCATGTCAACAGTTTGCAACTTTCGGGCTTGTTGCAGGAATTTAATCCGGAAGCAGCGGCCCCTTTGGTGGTTGCCACCGATTGGGTGGTAATGGCCAAAGACCCGCAACGTCTTGAGCGTTTGCGACAAAGTCGTCTTGGACATTGGCAGAAATTGCCGTTGACTTTTGACTTAAAACCCTGGACAGACGACTTTACTAATATCATAGGAATCTGGAAATAGGAAACAACATGCTAATTACGGAACTTGCCCAACTTTGCGACGCCCAGCCTCAGGGTGAACACCCTGCAGTCGAAATTAAATCCGCTGCTGATATCATGACGGCTCAAAGCCATCAGGTCACGGTGCTGAGTGATGGCAAATATAAAAAACATCTAAAAGACTGCCAAGCCTCAGCCTGCTTTATTTCTGAACAACTGCTGGATAATGACATTCCCCCCGGTTTGACTTTATTGCTGTGCAAAGATCCGGAAATCAGTTTTTTGAATGCTGTCAAAGCTTTGCATCCTGAAACACCATTAAAAAGACAGGTTTCGGCGCATGCCGTGTTAGCCGATACCACAACTTTGGGTGATGACATCCATATTGGCCCCTTCACCACGATTGGTCCGCACAGCAGCGTTGGTGACAGCAGTACTATCGAAGCCAGCGTGCATATTGGTAATCATGTGGTTATCGGCAAAAACTGCCGGATTCATCCTAATGCGGTGATTTACGACAACTGCGTGATCGGCAACAACGTCATCATTCATTCCGGCGCCATTATTGGTGCCGATGGGTTTGGTTATAAATTCCGCAACAACCAGCACATCAAAGTGCCGCATGTCGGTAATGTGGTGATCGAGGACAACGTGGAAATCGGCGCCAATACCTGCATCGATCGCGGCGCCTTAGGATCAACCCGCATTGGTCTGGGCAGCAAGATCGACAATCTGGTGCAGCTGGGCCACAATAATAACGTTGGTCGCCACGTCATTATTTGCGGCCAATCCGGCATATCCGGCTCCTGTACCATAGAAGACGGCGCCGTCCTGGCCGGCAGTGTTGGGGTAGCCGATCACATAAAAATCGGCACCCGCGCAGTAGTCATGGCCCGTAGCGGTATTTCGCAGGATGTAGCGCCAGGCACGCAGGTCTGGGGTAGCCCTGCGAAAGACAGAAAAGTCGCCTGGCGCGAACTGGCTGCACTGGCTAAATTACCTGAACTGCTGCAAAAAATTAAAACATTCGAAAGCCGACTCACCAAACTGGAAGAATAAGCTTTCCTACTACCGGAGCCGCTCATGAACGACAAACAACGCGTTGCAGAACACGCCGCCCAACAGATCAAAAACGGTATGTTAGTGGGCTTGGGAACCGGCTCCACCGCAAATTATTTTATCGAAGCCCTTGCTCGTCGCCAGCAAGAAGAAGGCTTGCAAATCGAGGTAGTTGCCAGCTCAATAGTGAGCAGTATCAAAGCCCTGCAATTAGGCTTGCAGCTGCGTAGTATGGAGCATATCGCCCAGCTTGATGTGTATGTTGATGGTGCCGACGAGGTCGCGCCTGATCTAACACTGTTAAAAGGTCGCGGCTCAGATTTGGTGCGGGAAAAATTATTGGCTAAAGCCAGTAAAGCATTTTGGGTGTTGATCGATGAAAGCAAACAGGTACAGCGTATCGGCCAAAACTTCCCCATTCCAATCGAAGTGATACCGTTTGCCTGGCAATTGGTTAATCAAAGCCTGACCAACCTAGGCGGCACGGGCACACTCCGTAGTAACGGCGATGGTTTGTTTGTAACGTCTCATGGCAGCCTGGTGTTGGACAGCGTTTTTGCTGCCGATGTTGACGGAAAATCCCTGAATGACACACTCAACGCCATTCCCGGTATCGTCGAGCATGGCATCTTCGCCAATCTGACGACTGCTGTATTTTGCGGGCAAAATGGCGCAATTGAGGAAAAATGGATTTAACTAATAAGCTTCGCTTTAGCTCAAAATCCTGTTGATAAACTGGCTGACAATCACTTCAACTAAATATTTACTTAATAGCAATCAGACAAGCAAAGTTAAACCAGCGAAAAAAAGTATCGATACGGGTAAAACCAGCTCGGTTCAACAAAAGGTAGTTTTCATCGAGTCTATAGGGAACCAACACATTTTCTAGTGCTTCACGTTTGCGTTGGTTTTCTGTATCGGTATAGCCGCTTTGTGATTTTTTAAAGTCCAGGTAATGATCGATATAAATACGATTCAAGGATGGATCGTCACTTAAAATCTTTTCCGATAAAAAGACTACGCCACCCGGTAACAATGCATCGTAAATACTTTTAAGCAACTGTTCGCGGCCTATCGGACGGACGAACTGCAAAGTCCAGTTCAAAATCACCACATTACTGGCCGGTAATACCGGCAGATCACTCAAATCGGCAATCTGCAGCGAGACCCGGTCTTCTGCAACTGCAGGTGATAATTTTGCAGATGCTTTATCCAGCATCGAGGATGAATTATCAAAGCCGATAAACTTTGCGGTTTTAGGACATTTTGGATGTTTCAAGATATGTTCGATAGTTGTCCCTGTTGAACAGCCTAAATCACACACCACCCCGTCAATTTCCGGCAAAAATTCAACGATCAAATCCGATTGTATTCGCTGAACTTCGCTATAAAAAGGTACGCTTCTGGATATCATGTCATCAAACACACTGGCTACCCGCTCATCGAAACTAAAGTCTTTTGCCCGATTTGTGTCTTGAAAAATTCGATCTTCCTGAGTCATTGATTTGCTATCTATTTTTGTTGTTGATCAAACTAGCTTATTGATTTGGACAGTCAATTCTTTTAAATAACGATCAGCACCATAGTCGGTAGTGTTCGAAGTAGCTGTCTATATAATATTTGTTTTGTTTTGAGCCTGGCTGTCAGTAAGATTCAATCTAGTAACCAACTCCTTAACAGGCCAATCCATTGTATCGCGTAAACCTTTAAACCTTGGTATCCGGCGTGAGACATTGCTGTCAATCTCTGTTATAAACAAAGAGTTAGTATCTGTTAATTTTATTTTTTGGCTGCTTTTCAAAAAATTACGCCATAATGCTTATAATAGTTACTGCTGAAATTGGCGTTTGGTTTATGAAATTGAAAACGTCTTTTTGTTCCGCGCTATACACTGAATCACACACGTTTGATTATATTCCTGGCAACTAATGGCTGAATTAACAAAAAAGCTTTCCAAAACAATTGCGATAGGCTCTCTATTTATCGCTGTCATCGGCTGTAGTCTTTTAATCTACTCCATGCCAATAAAAGAGCTACTGAACCAGAGCAATCAGATTAAATCCTGGCTTGCATTGACGGGCTATGCAGCCCCAGCTGTGTTTGTTTTGTTAGCCGCCTTACTTACCGTTATCGGTATGCCTCGTCTGCTGTTATGTTCATTGGCAGGATTAGTATTCGGCTTTACTTGGGGTTTTGTTTTGAGTCACTTTGCTACAGTACTTGGCGCTTATGGCACATTCATATTTGCTCGTTGGACTGGTCGCGAGTATGTCCAGCAAAAATTCCCAAAGATTGTCGCCCTGTCTAAGTCCACTCACGCCAGTGGCTGGCGGTCTGTGCTATTCATGCGGCAATTGCCAATTAGCGGTCTTTATAATGACATTCTGTTGGGAATAAGCACGGTTAGCCACTGTGATTTTTGGATCGGAACCGCCTTAGGCTTTCTCCCGCTTGGCGTAACGGCAACCCTAGTTGGCGCAGGCGCCATACAAGCCGATATTACTCAGGTCGCACAATATCTAGGTATTGCTGCTGTTGCTTTCTTATTATTGAGCCTGACAGTAAAGTGGACTCTAGTGCAAAGACGCAGCAAAAACCTCAGCATAAGTTAAGGTAAAGTGCCCTAAAATCATTTGAACTAACCTAGCCCTGCTTCCGATACCCACTCCAGCCATTCGCTCAAAACTATTAGCGTCCAGATTGCTCGAGCATGATCCGCTTTTCGCTGCATGTGTTCTTGCAATAATTCCTCAGCCACGTAACGATTAACCCCCGCGCGCTCCAACAAGGGCGAGGATAATCTCGATTTCGCCCAGTCATACAATGGCTCTCGTAACCAACTGCTCAGTGGTACTGACAGTCCACGTTTTTTGCGATGAACAATTTCCTTAGGAAGGTAGCGTAAAGCATAGCGTTTCAAAAAAACTTTGGTTTGAAAATGATGGATACGTTCCTTTTCGGGGAGTGAAGCTGCGAATGCCATCACTTCCTGACCAAGAAAAGGTGCACGGAGTTCTAATGCAGATTTCATACTGGCACGATCTGCTTTGGTCAACAAGCCCTCCGCCAGTGATGTCTCCAGATCCTGCTGTTGAAGCCGATCCAGCATTTCGGCCTTTGAATAGTTGGGCCGCGGTGACAAAGGCGGTGTTACACCAAGGCGAGTCAAAGTTGCTGGCGAAATACAAGACGTCCAGAGAATATGACGCCCCAGATAATCCAGCTCATCTCCCAGAATAAACCGCTTAAGCAGAAAGTTGATGGTTACTTTCTTATCACTAGCCGGCCAACTTTCTACCGCACGCCGGATCGATGCTCTGACTGGATTGGGCAGTCGCGCATAATACCCGGCAAGTTCAGCACCAAAATAGGTTGGATAGCCTGCAAACAGCTCATCCGCGCCTTCTCCGACCAGAGCAACACGCACATCTTGAGCTGCACGCCTGGCCAGTAGAGCACTTGGCACCCAGGCCGGATCGGCCAACGGCTCGCCAACTTGCCTAACCAGTTTGGCGATCGTTGGAGGAAAATCTTCCGGACGCACCCAGACCGGTACAAATTCAACACCCAGGGTGTTGGCCACTTGCTCGGCAAAATGACCTTCGTCATAAGAAGCTTCACTGAAGCGAAGACTATAGGCTTTCAGGGTTTTGTCCGGCCTAATATCGCGGGTAACGGCCGTAATTAATGAAGAATCGAGGCCGCCACTTAAAAACAAGCCAAAATCGACATCAACCTCGCTTTGCTGACGTACCGACTCGCGAAAAATTTCGTCGAACTTATCCAAAGAACCTGGCTGCTTATGAGTTTGTAACGCATTCCAACGCCAGTATCGTCTGCGTTGAATACCATCGCCGTCTATCGTTACCATCTCACCTGGCAACACTTTTTGAATTTCTTTAAAAGGGCTTTCAGGCGCGACAAAAAAACCGGATTGCAAGTAACTGTGAATGGCATTTGTGTTGATGCTCAAGGTACTTGACTCCGGCGAAACCAATGCTGATATCAGCGAGGCAAAAGCTATGCTGCCGTCGTTGATCGAGTAAAACAGTGGCCGTTCACCGGCCCGATCGCGAACCAGTAATAATTTGTTCTCGCGTGGATCCCAGATCGCAATGGCAAAAGCCCCTCTGAGACGATCCACAAAGGCATCACCCAACTCCAGATACATAGCCGGAATCACTGCAACATCGGTGGATTGTGTAACAGTTCTTCCCTGCTCAAGCAACCAGTCGCGTAACTCCAGATGATTGTCAATTTCACCATTGCAGGCCACCATGACACCACTTGCATGATCAATGATCGGTTGTTTGCCGTCGCTTAATCCTCGAATGGCTAGTCGTGTCATGCCGAATACTGCCGAATGATCGCCGTCTATGCCGGTATCATCGGGGCCTCGATGCATTAACGCATCGACCATCTGATTAATTCGTAAGGAAGCAGCATCCCCCATCACCGGTCCATTCGGAACAACTAAACCACAAATACCACACATATTATTTCCCAGCTGGGAATGGTAATAAAACGGCCGAATATTTGGAACTTAAGTCAACGACTTCAGCACCTTGTTTCTGTGCAATATCTTCAAGTTGTGCTAAATGGTTTTTCTCAGCAATCAGATAGATGGGGTGAGTACGGGCTATTAGCCACTGCTGGTATTGTTCTATGGGTACCACACCTTGTGGCCAGGGCTTAGCGGAATTTAGTGTAAATATCACATAATTACTGGTTAGTTCGCTACCATTACGGGTTATTACTGTGACGAAACGCTTCAGATAAAACGACAGACCATTCGGCAGGCACTCCAGGCAGACCAACTCAGTCGTAGGCTCAAGTGTTGGTGAAATGCGTTCGGCTAACTCACGCGAAGAGCGGCTTTCGGCATAAACCGCCAACAGATCATAATTGACGGTGATTAATAGCAGCGGAAAACTTATAAAAGCAACAAAAACCAGTTTGGTGTTACGAGTCCATAGCGCAATTACCGAAAGCAATGCAACAAGCGCAAACGACAATGCCATAGGCAGAATAGTTGGCATAAACAGTTCGACAAGATCCTGCTTACGCGGAAACCTGCTAATCAGTATTTCAGGATTGGACGCAATCATACCCAGCAAGCAAGCCAGTACCATACTAAACACGAGCAAAGGTATTGTTCCATGCCAGACAATTCGAGCCGCGCGCCCAGTGCTTTTATTTAAAGCCAGTGCAAACATACGGGCGGTCAAGACGCCCAATGCAACGATAGCTGTAAGAATGTAACCAGGCAATTTGGACTGGGAAATAGAAAAAAAGATCACCACCACGACGGCCCAAACAATAAATAGTCGGTCTGTCCGCGACCAGCCTTTTCTCCCCCGCCAGGCTGCCACTATGGATTCAGGCAGCAAAAGACTCCAGGCAAAAAAAGTTCCGGCAATGATAGGGGCATAATAATAAAAAGGTGCCGTACGATGGAATTCTGTGGTGGTAAAACGGGCAACCGACTCTCTCATAATGCCATAGTAGGGAAAGTCTGGGCGAAGCAACGACAAGCCGATAAACCACGGCAGCACAATAGCGAAAAAAACAACCCAATTGCGCACGGCGAAAGCACGCTTCATTACAGTCAAGCGACCCTCAACAGCATTAAAAATCACCATCACCAGAGTGGGAACAATAAATCCCACCGGACCTTTAATCAGTGTGGCAATTCCGGCCGCTGCAGCAGCAGCCAGATACCAAACCGCCCTATGCTTTTCTGAAGACTCCTCCGCCAAAAAACACGCCAATATGCTGGCACAGACAAAAAAGGCTAATGACATATCAAAAATCACTATCCGCGAAAATGCCATGAAAAGCGGCGTTGTAGCTATGACCAGTATCGCTAGAGTTGCTGTACGCTGATCGTACATTCTCTGGCAAAACAAGAACACCATCACCAGCAATGAAAAGCCAAACAAAGCAGATGACAGCCTTGCAATGCCCTCAGATTCACCAAATAATGAAAATGACAGCGCGATGGTTTTGAAGTAAAAGGCCGGCTTATCTAGATAAGTTAAGCCGTCATAAGTTGGCACCAACCAGGAGTGAGACTGGCTCATTTCCCTTGCCACCTCAGCATTACGCCCTTCATCCGGAGCAATAAGCGGCCATCCGCCAAGACGACCAAACAACATATAAGCGCAGACTATAAACGCAAACACCACAAACCAGGTATTAGTCTTGCGGGTGGTGTTGCTCATTTGAGGCGAAAAAGGAAGCATAGGTAATGACGGTAAAATTTTGCAGGGTCAGCAAGTTCTGACATTTATGGAAATTGCAGAAAAGTTTTTAAGAGTTACAATTTGGGCATTTTAGCCTATCCAGTCCTGGGATTTTCAAAAACTTGCCTTTTTAACCAAGCTGTAAAAAATATTTAGATTAGCAACAGCCACAGATTCGATAAAGTGAGAAAATAGCACTCACAATTGAATGATATTAATTATAATTATTGGCTAATTTCAACCTGTAATATTTGTAATTCATCTTTAATAATGGATCTTCTCTCATGAATTACACCTTATATAACACATTAAATCTTCAATTAAATAACCTACTTATTTAAAAAATAATTCTATGATATCTCTTATGATTTTGAAAAAATCGATGACGCGCTATCTTTACTACACAAGTATGCCTTCGATTGTTTTACTAGCTGCACTTTCCTTGGCCTGTATCGTGGGTTATTTTATCGTGCAGCTTTTAGGGGATCTTATATCTTTCCGACAAATAATAAACCGGTTGGCACAGCTATTTTTAGTGTTAAGCATTTTTCCAGCTATGGCTTATTTGAAAATCGATAAAACCGAATTGGGTTTTGCCCCAAGGCCTATGTTTTTAAAGCAATTATTACAAGGCTTTCTACTAGGATTTGTAACCTTAATGCCTGTTTTTATAGTCTTGTATATACTCGGCGTCAATGTAATTGATGAAGAGCAATTATGGACGACAGAATTTTTAGCAAAACAAATTATAATCAATCTGCTAATAGCACTATTAATTTCATCGATTGAAGAACCGCTATTTAGAGGCATATTGCTAACCAGTTTAAGCAAGAAGTTATCCACAGCGGCCGCCATTATCATCAGCTCAACCTATTATGCCGGACTACATTTTTTTAGCAGCAAAACCGATATACCACTACAGGATATTACATTATTGAGTGGCTTTGAATTACTGGCTGAAGCCTTTAGTAATTTATGGAATACCGAAATCATATCGGCATTTTTAGCCTTATTGATGGTGGGTATTTTTTTAGGCGTGCTCAGAACGCAGACAAAAGCTAGCCTAGGTCTATGTATCGGCTGCCATACCTGTTGGGTATGGCAAATTAAGATGAGCAAAAAATTACTTAACACGGATTTTAGCTCGCAATATATTGATCTAGTTAGCAGCTATGATGGTGTCGTCGGACCGTTAGTGGCTTGCTGGTTGATGTTAGCTATTGGCGGCTATTTTGCTTACCAACGACTGAGATGATCCCTTCAAAGAAAACCTGGCTTATTTCTTTAATCAGCCAAACTCTCAGGCTATTGCTAACGAATCCAATTATCTCGGGTCTCACGCGCTATTAAAACCTAGGGTTACGCAACTTTTTGTTTAACCCAAAACATGTTTTTCCTGGCATTGATCTTCTAGCCGGATTATCCTAAGCCCTGGTGATGTCGCTGAATTTAAACTACTTTTAATCCTGCTACGATGAAGACCTGCTTACTAAATTAAAAGCAGGAAGTCACAGCGCCTGATTACCGTTGTCAGCTACAAAATAAACCAACATTGCTGACTGTTATATGAACAACTTTCAATTGGAGAAACCCATGTCACAAGTATTAGAAAAAGACCAGGAAGCGCCTTTTTTTCGCTCTGTCAATCAAGACAACAAGATGATCTATTTGTCTGATTACAAAGGCGAAAAAAATGTAGTGTTATACTTTTACCCCAAAGACGACACGCCAGGTTGTACGATAGAAGCCAACGATTTTACTGCACTGGCTGCGGAGTTTGATGCATTGGATACCATCATCATTGGCGTCAGCAAGGACGATTGTGGCAGCCATCGAGATTTTATTAGCAAATATGGGCTCAACGTACAGCTGCTAGCTGATACCTCTGGCGAACTTTGCGAAAGTTACGGCGTCTGGCAAGAAGTGGAAAAAGAAGGCGTGAAAAAATGGAAAATCGTCCGATCCACTTTTATTATCGGTAAAGACGGCATGTTAATTGATGCAATGTACGGTGTTAACCATGAGGGGCATGCTCAGGCCGTTCTGGACATCATCAAAAACCTGAATAGCTAATTTTTACTGTTGAATGTAGGGCGTGGGCGGTGTTTATTGACACTCCCATTCCCTACGCCTCTCTATTTTTCTTTAACCAGTCTTTGCACTATCAAACTACCGACCATATCACCTTCAACATTGACCATAGTCCTAAAAGTATCCAATAAGCGATCAATAGGCAGTAATATCGCCACCGCTTCGGCAGGCAACCCCACTGATTGCAGCACCATGACCATGGTCACCATTCCCGCACTGGGAATACCTGGCGCGCCAATAGCAGCCATCATAGTGGTAAAAAATACAATTAGCTGCTGCCCCAAATCGAGCTCAATACCCGCCAGATTGGCTACAAACAAAGCAGCAGATGCTTCGTACAACGCAGTGCCATCCATATTGGCCGTTGCACCTAGCGGAATTACAAAACCAGCAATACTAGGATTGACGTGTAAATGCTGTTCCGCGCATCTCAGCGTCACCGGCAATGTCGCCGAACTAGAACTGGTCGCAAATGCGGTAATCAAAGCCTCACGCGCACCTTTAAAAAACCGTAACGGCGACACTTTAGCAATCAAAAACAACAGCAGCGGCAATACCACAAAACCATGCAACAAAGTTGTGCCCAGCACCACGGCCACAAATTGAGCCAAACTGCCTAAAACCGCCATATTTTGGCTTGCCAGCAACTGTGCCAACAGCGCTAAAATTCCCAAAGGTGCCAGACGCATAATCCAGCCGACCATACGTAGCATCAATTCCAGCCCTTCCTGCAACAGCACCAGAATATTGCGATATCGATCGCCACCCATCACTAGCGCAATACCTAACAATAAGGCAAACATCACAATGGCCAACACATTACTCTGAGCTAGTGCAGTAAAAGGATTGATAAATAAACCATGCAAGAAACCAGCGATGAACTCGGCAAAACTCATTTGTTTAGCGGCGATGTCTTGATTGGCCCCCTGAAATAAATCAAGACTTAACCCTTTACCCGGCTGAAACCAATTGGATGCAATCAGCGCCAACACGATAGCCAGGGCCATTGAGAGCATGAAAAAACCCAAGGTGGAAATCCACACGCGATGTAACTGACTATGCTGCCGCAAATTAGCCACGCCCACCGCAATCGAGGTAAACACCAGCGGCACTAACACCATTTTTAGTAAATCTATAAACAAAGTACCCAGCAGACTGCATAGATAAATACCCTGCTTGACTCCATTTGTCTGCGTCCCCATTTTCGCAAACAGCAAACCCAGCGCTATGCCCAGCACTGCACTGAGAAAAATTTGCGTATTCAAAGAAATTCGCACGACAGCCTCCTAAGGGTTGCAATATCAATACAGACTGACATCATACCGATGTTATTTGACTTCGCACCGGCATATTTCTGTAAAATCCTAGCATGACAATAATTGATGAAAACATCACCTGCCCCTGCGGCTCCGAACTAACGTATAAAAACTGTTGCGGCCTTTTGCTTAGCAAAGTGCAGCGCCCTACCACTGCCGAGCAACTGATGCGTTCCCGCTTTACTGCTTATACACAACGAAATGTCGATTATCTGCTGGCGACATGGGACCCGAAAAACCGCCCTGCAAGCATAGACTTTTCCAAAGAAACGGCTGAATGGCAAAAGCTACAAATCGTCAGCAGTAAAAAAGGCGGGGCCAAGGACAATAAAGGCATCGTAGAATTCAAAGCGTTTTATCGTCAGGATGGAATTGATTATTTTATGCACGAAATCAGCCGGTTTATAAAAACAGGCCAAAACTGGCTTTACCTGGACGGCGTCATTAAAGCGACTGGAAAAGTTGAGCTTAGCTCATCAGCCGGCAGAAATTCGCCATGTATTTGCGGCAGTGGCAAAAAATTCAAACACTGCTGCGGACGTTAGTAATCAGTTTTTTAGATTTGCTGTAAAAATTGCAGCACCTCTTCAATATGGGTTTTGACTTTTACTTTGCGCCATTCGTGGATCAACACAGCATTTTCATCAATTAAAAATGTACTGCGCTCAATGCCGCGTACTTGTTTGCCATACATGTTTTTCATTTTGATAACATCAAACAACTGGCACAAGGTTTCATCCGGATCTGAGAGCAAATCGAACGGAAAATTTTGCTTGCATTTAAAACCTTCATGCACCTTCACACTATCTCTGGAAACACCCACAACGGTGGCATTTAAACTGTCAAATTGCTGAATATGATCTCTGAAAGCCTGACCTTCCAATGTGCAACCAGGCGTGTTGTCTTTGGGATAAAAATACAACACCAGCTTTTTGCCTTTAAAATCTGCAAGTGAAAGCGTTTTGTCACCGGTTGATGACAATTGAAAATCAGGAACGGACTGACCAATAGTGATTGTTGTCATAAAATTATCGCTTAATAGGCTCAAGAATTGCGTCAATATTCAGATTGTCACAGAAATCCATAAATTCCTCCCGTAACGACAAAATCCTCACATCCGGCGGTACCAACAAGGTAAATCGAGAAGAAAAAATCTGATTATCAAACAACATTGCAGGATGCAGATTAGCGTTGATTTCGTCGATAAAGATACCGCGATCCAATAAAAAAGAGGTCAGGGCAAACAACAAATCCTTTTTTTCCATTGAGATGGTTTCCAGGGTATATGGCACCCCCTCATTGGGCATAGAAACCGGAGGCGATTCCTGTGGGCGGAAAAAAATGATTTGCACCTGGAACCGAGTGCGCATAATTTCCAGTAAGCCCTCTAGTTTTGCCACATGATTCCAGTTGCCATCAATCACAGCATAAGCCGAGGTGATTTCAGTCAGATTAGAAGTGCGAAACTCCAGAACACTACAGTGACAAGCACTGATCGCCGATAGCATTTCAGCGATAAATCCATCGGTTTTATTACCTAATACAGTGATTGCAAGCTGCATAAATTTACCTTTAAGTTATGCTAAAAGTGTAACATCAATATCCAATATAACGACAGGAACCACATTCATCCGCCATAGGCTCATACAATCGAGCTTGTTTTCAGATTTAAAATCGCATCCCCACTAGTCACGAAATCATGGTAGATTGCTTACCATAATTCCACCACCACGTTTTGAAATGATTATTGCACATAAAGCACACCCCTGGCATGGCATTCCACCCGGCGACAATGTGCCTGAAATTGTCACCGCATTTATCGAAATTGTACCTTCAGACACCGTCAAATACGAAATTGACAAAGCCAGTGGCTACTTAAAAATAGACCGTCCACAAAAGTTTTCTAACATGATTCCAACCTTGTACGGCTTTATCCCCCGTACCTATTGTGCTGAAAAAATTGCCGAATATGCACAAACCATGTCCGGCAAAACTGTCAGCAAAGGTGATGGCGATCCATTGGATATCTGCGTCCTGAGTGAACGCAGCGTGACGCATGGCGACATTCTGTTACAGGCCATCCCAATCGGGGGATTTCGTTTGTTAGATGGCGGAGAGGCTGATGACAAAATCATTGCGGTTATGAAAGGTGATGAATTTTACCGTCAATGGAATGATGTCTCCGACTGCCCGGACTCATATATCAATCGTTTAAAGCATTACTTTCTGACCTACAAACACCTTCCGCACGAAAAAAACATTTGTGAAATCACAAACGTATATGGTCGTGAAGAGGCGCATGAAGTCATTAATCGTGCCATGGCAGATTATGAATATCATTTTGGCTGCCAGGATGTTGAATAATTAGAGGCTGAATAAAGAGCCTAGGGTTTGGTTTGGCATATCTTCCCGAATTGAAACCCCCATGCAAAACATCGTCGTTCCGGCAGGGATTGCCGGAACGACGATGTCATGAATGACTGTAGGCCTTACACATCCATGTTACTTGGATGCCGGCATGACGCGCTTGGATAGTGGGAAGTTATTTATAACCAAATCCCTAGCAACTACAGCACTGCCATTAAGTTAA
>NZ_LUUI01000156.1 GCF_001644015.1 Methylomonas lenta | reverse complement strand
CTCCGCGTGGTAACGCAGTACCTGTCGCTCCAGCGTCTCTGAAAGTAAACTCTGGAACGTGGAAATGATGAAGTAAATCAGGAGAGGTCAGCGATGTCTGTCAATTTTGCCGAAGTTGTAAAACTGCTTGAAAACGCATCAGCGTTCGATCTTTATCGTGTAACCGTGGCGATTCAGCATATGCTGGACGATCCTAAGCGCATGTTGGCCGTGAAACGCAATCTGCGTGTCGGTCAGGAAATCGAGTATTTTGATTCCAAACAAAACGCGCCGGTTAAAGCTCGATTGCTGGAGTGCAATAAAACCCGGGTGCTGGTGCAAAATCTCGCCGATGGTAAACGCTGGAATCTGCCTTATTATTGGTTGAATGTCGAGCAAACGGAAACCGTAATCGATACCAGTAGAGGTAAAGGTTTGCAACGCCATGAAATTGGGGTTGGCGATATTTTGGGCTTTGTGGCCAGCCGGGATGGACTGGAACGCTACGGCAAAGTTTTACGTTTGAATCCGAAAACGGTGACGCTGGATTGCAAAACCGAGGTTTGGAAAGTGTCCTATTCCGTGTTGTTCAAGGTAATCAATGCTGAAGCCGGTATGCCTGAGGACGATCCGTATCTAATCCAGGGGTCTTTATTCCCTCCACAATAAACCGGGGCGGGTTGGCGTTTAATCATGTAGGCCGGAATATGTCGGGTAGGGTGGGTAGGTTTTTTGTGCTTACGGTGATTTTTTTTAATTTCAGGCTGTTAAATATCCATCTATATGGCAAAAGTGAAAAAAACCAAACTGAAAGAAGACACTAAGAAAACGGGTAAAGGCGCGGCGATGAATGCTTTCTGTACCTGGGATGGTGATGTGTTGGTGTTGAATGTTCTTGGTACGCCTTCTGCAAAGTTGGATAAGATCGGCAAGTCTAAAGGCCATCAACTCAAAATCAGCGTTACCGCCACACCGGTCGGCGGTAAGGCTACCGATCACATGGTGCGCTTTCTGGCAAAAGAGTTTGGGGTGACAACCGGCGATATTGAGGTGGTGTTTGGGCGTTTTAATATCAATAAACAACTACGAATCAAGGCGCCCAAACAATTGCCGGCAGTGATCAGCAAGCAGTTAGCCGAAGCGGGTTAGTCTGAGTAGTTTGTCCAGCCGGCAGGTTCGCCTCGTCTTGCGGTTTGGATGGCTCGATTCGAATCTGGGTTTGAAGGGATTGCTACGTATGCCTGACAGCTGCGACACTTAAGCTTGGTGTGATCCCAATTTATAGAGCCTCGTGCATTATGGTGCAAATGTAACTCCCAGAACTTTTGACCCTGCCAGCGATATTTAACCCAATAAGCAGCAGAACGATCGCTACGTTGGGCTACTGTCTGGCGTTTATCGCCGGATGCAGAATATACGCCAACTCGCACAAACTCTGCACGTACCGCATCCCCGCTATTAGGTTGATGATCACACATAATTAAAGCTCCTTTACTAGTGAATTGCGTTTGACCGAGGGTCAATCTATTGGAACTAGACTTCACTGTCAATGTGCAATGTCGACGTCTCAAACCATAGGCTTGCTTAGGTTTTCCTGGTTACAAGGCTGGAATGCTGCTCCAGATGCTCACACCCGGAGGCTGTGCGGGTGGTTATTAGGGGGAGATGCTGTCGCTATCCATGGAAAACTCGTCTGTTTCTGGCTGGGAAGAGACTTTAGCCGGAGCGACATTGGGCTCGTCGCTATCGAATAGACTGGTAATTTTTTCCCACAAGGTGGTATCCAGATCGCGCTTGGGTACGTCAACGGTGGTTTCAGTGGATTCTTTTATAATCGGTAACGCGCTAGGCCTGAAATCGCCTTGTACCCCAGCCAGGTTATCCGCATTAAAGTACAAAGTTAGACGTTTTTGTACTCGGTCTTCGCCACCCGGTTGATTGGAATACAGATAATCCCAGCGCTGGGTATGAAACGTATCAGCCAGCATAGGTGATCCCATGATGTATAAAACCTGACGTTTCGTCATGTTAGGGCGTAGTTGATCCACCATGGATTGATCAATCATATTGCCTTGTTCGATGTCGATTTTATAAACGCCGGGCATGTTATTGAAAATGGTTTCGCAGGCAGTCATCGTCAGTGGTGCGGTAACAGCCAGCAGAAAAACGGTTCTTTTCATGGATTGAAGTGAATTCAGGTCGAAAATGAAAGGCTATTATCCCATAAATCTGCCAGCGGCTCGGGGCAAAAAAAGCTACAATGCTCATCTGCTTCAAATGATGGATGTGCACTTATGGAAACACAGGAAATACGCAATGCCGGCTTGAAGGTCACCTTGCCCAGAGTCAAGATTCTGGAGATTCTGGAAAAACAGGGCGAAGACAGACATCTGTCGGCCGAAAAAGTCTACAAAATTTTATTGGCAGAAGGTGAGGAAATAGGTCTGGCGACGGTTTATCGCGTCTTGACTCAATTTGAAGCTGCAGGTTTGGTAGAGCGTCATCATTTTGAAGGCGGCAATTCCATTTTTGAACTTAATACCGGTAGCCATCACGATCATGTGGTGTGTATAAAATGCGGAAAAGTTGATGAATTTACTGATGAAATTATTGAAAAACGTCAACTGGAAATTGCCGAACGCTTAGGCTATAACCTGACCGAACACAGTCTTTATCTATATGGCTATTGTGCTGATTGTAAAAACCTCTAACCTCATATTGCATGTTTAAACCTTTAATTCTCTACATCGGGTTGCGATATACCCGTGCCAAGCGTCGTACTCAGTTCATCTCCTTTATTACCTTCACTTCTGTATTAGGCATTGCTTTGGGCGTCACCGCTTTAATTACAGTGTTGTCGGTCATGAATGGCTTTGAAGCAGAATTGCGTGAACGCATTTTGGGTATGACTGCCCATAGCACTATTTCCGGGCGTCATGGACAATTAGACGATTGGCAAAGTCTTGCGGAGCGAGTAAAAACCATGCCGCATGTGGAAGGCTCTGCACCTTTTATTCAAGGCCAAGTCATGGTCAATGCAGACAGACAAGTGAGCGGCACCTTGGTGCAAGGCATTTTGCCAGCTTACGAACCCGGCGTATCTGAAGTTGCCAACAAAATGAAGTATGGCAGTCTGGATAATCTGAAGTCCGGTGAGTTCGGTATTATTCTGGGCGCTGAATTAGCCAATCATTTGGGCGTGTTCATGGGTGATAAAGTCACTGTGATTACGCCGCAAGTTAATTCCACCCCGGCAGGTATTTTGCCACGTCTGAAACGTTTTACCGTGGTCGGTATATTTCAAGTGGGCATGTACGAATACGATAGAAATATGGCGATGATACATTTGGACGATGCCGGTAAATTGTTTCGGCTTGAACCGGCGGTGTCTGGCTTGCGCTTAAAGCTGGATGATTTGTTTAACGCCCCGATCATCACTCAAAGCATGGCTGATGCCCTAGGTGATGGATACCGTGTCAGCGACTGGACTAAAGCTCACAGCAACTTTTTTCGAGCGGTACAAACCGAAAAACGCGCGATGTTTATTATTTTATTGTTGATTGTGGCGGTGGCGGCATTCAACATTGTGTCTACCCTGGTGATGGTGGTGACCGATAAGCGGGGCGATATTGCTATTCTTAAAACTCAAGGTTTGACCAATCTATCGGTGATGGGCATTTTTATTGTGTTGGGTTGTGTTATTGGCAGTGTCGGAACTCTGCTGGGCACTATCGGTGGTGTGGCTTTGGCTTTAAATGTGGAAACTATTGTGCCGGCGATTGAAAAAGCTTTTGGTGTGCATTTTATGGCTGCAGATGTGTATTACATCAGTGATGTACCTTCTAAATTGATTTGGGTGGACGTGTACTGGATTGCTGCTGTGGCATTTTTCCTTTCCTTGCTGGCAACCTTGTATCCAGCTTGGCAGGCCTCGCGTATCAATCCTGCCGAGGTGCTGCGTTATGAGTAAACCTATAATTTTGCAATGCCAGCAGCTTAGCAAACGCTTTGTGCAAGGCGATTTAAATGTAGAAGTATTGAAGGGCGTGGATTTATCGATTCGCGCCGGTGAACGTGTGGCCATCATGGGCGCATCCGGTTCAGGCAAAAGTACTTTACTGCATTTGTTGGGTGGACTGGAAAAACCTACTTCCGGCCATGTGACTTTAGACGGTTTTGATTTAAACAAAGTAGGCTCTGGCAAACTAAGTCAGCTGCGTAATCAATCTTTAGGCTTCATCTACCAGTTTCACCATTTGCTGGGTGAATTTACCATTCTGGAAAATGTGGCTATGCCTTTGCTGATAGGTAAGCATTCGATTAAACAGGCTCAGGATCAAGCCGCAGACTTATTAAAAAGAGTAGGATTAGGTCACCGTATTGCACACAAACCCGGCGAGTTATCCGGTGGTGAGCGTCAGCGTGCAGCCGTTGCCAGAGCATTGATCAACAAACCAAAATGCGTTTTGGCTGATGAGCCAACCGGTAATTTGGACAGTAAAACGGCTGATCAAATTTATCAGCTAATGCTGGAATTGAATCAGGAATTACAGGTGAGTTTCCTTGTGGTAACCCATGACCCGGACCTGGCAGCTCGTATGGATCATGTTTTACATATGGAAGATGGTTTGATTGTTTCTTAATTTCAAGGCATTTGTGCAAGCCATTTTCAAGGTGTGGAAAAGATCAGCCCGATCTTGCCTGCTGACTTTTTAATTCGATCCCAACGTTAGCTGTTATCCAAAATCTCGTTTATTGAGTCTGATAACCCATCCATGTTTCTATCAACCTATGCGCGGGTTCACCCGCGCTATGATGGTCATTCCATAATACCTGCCTTTTTTTGATAGTCGTCAATATGTCTGCGTCAGATACTTTTAAACAACTCGCTAAAAATCTCAACCACTGCATGCATATAGACCGGCATGCTTTAAAGCGACAACTCGATCGGTTGCGTAGCGATGCCGGCAAGGGTAAGGATGTGGCGGGCGCTTTACAGCAACTAGCCGGCAAAATTGACCGCTCTAGCAGTCGCTGTAATCAACGTCGGGCTTCGGTGCCGGTGATTAACTATCCGGATTTGCCGGTTAGCGGTAAGAAGGACGACATTGCCGAGTTAATCAAAAACAATCAGGTGACCATAGTCTGCGGCGAAACCGGTTCCGGCAAGACCACCCAGCTACCAAAAATCTGTCTGGAAATTGGCCGTGGTGTGACGGGATTGATCGGCCACACCCAGCCGCGCCGTATTGCTGCTCGCACGGTAGCCGACCGGATTGCTGAAGAGTTGGGGCAACCGATTGGGCAGGCGGTAGGCTATAAAGTACGCTTTCATGATCAGACTCATCCCAATTCCTTGGTCAAATTGATGACCGACGGTATCCTGCTGGCCGAGTCGCAAAACGATCCTTATTTAAATCAATACGACACCATCATTATCGATGAGGCGCACGAACGCAGCCTGAATATCGATTTTTTAATGGGTTATCTGCGCTGGCTGTTACCCAAGCGGAGCGATCTGAAAGTCATCATCACCTCGGCCACCATAGATCCGGAGCGCTTTGCCAAGCATTTCAATGATGCGCCCATCGTCAATGTCTCGGGCCGCACCTATCCCGTCGATGTACGTTACCGACCCATAGAACTGATCGAGGAAGACGACGAAACCTCTGCTGATTTGCAGCAGGCGATACTGGATGCGGTGGACGAGCTGTATCGGGATTTGCGCGGCGATATTTTGATTTTTTTGAGCGGCGAGCATGAGATTCGCGAAACCACCGAATCCTTACGCAAGTCGCATAACAATGGTCGCTACGAGGTGTTGCCGCTGTATTCCAAGCTCAGCGTGGCCGAACAGGAGCGGGTATTCAAACCAGCCGGTAATAAACCGCGTATTGTTTTGGCCACCAACGTCGCCGAAACCTCGCTGACTGTACCCGGTATTCGCTGCGTGATCGATTCCGGTCATGCCCGCATCAGTCGTTATAGTCATAAGAGCAAGATTCAACGCCTGCCGATAGAACGCATCTCACAAGCCAGTGCCAATCAGCGCTCCGGGCGCTGCGGTCGGGTGGCGGAAGGCATTTGTATTCGGCTGTATTCAAAGGAAGATTATCTGGCTCGGCCGGAATTCACAGAACCGGAAATTCTGCGCACCAATTTGTCGTCGGTGATTTTGCAGATGGCGGCCTTAAAGCTGGGCGATATCGAGGATTTTCCGTTCGTCGAGCCACCGGAAGACAAGATGATCCGCGACGGCAAGAATGCTTTGTTCGAAGTGGACGCGCTGGACAAACAAGGCCAACTTACCAACACCGGCCGGCAATTGGCCAAGATTCCCACCGACCCTAAGCTGGCGCGCATGCTGTTGGCTGCTGCTGAATTGGGCTCGTTGCACGAGGTGGCGATTATCGTTTCGGCCTTGAGCATACAAGACCCGCGCGACAAACCGGCCGATAAAATGCCTCAAGCGGAAGCCAAACATGCCCAATTCAAGGCCGAGGATTCGGATTTTCTGACCTTGCTGAATTTGTGGAATGCCTTTGAGGAGCAAAAAAAGCATCTGACCAACAGCAAACTGCGCAAGTATTGCCAGGAAAATTTCTTGTCCTACATGCGCATGCGCGAATGGCATGACATTCACACTCAAATCATGCAGGTGGCGCTGGGCGATTTACGTTTAAAAACCAGCGGCAATCCGGCCAATTACGAGCAGATTCATATGGCGCTGCTGCCGGGCTTGTTATCCAATATTGGTTTTAGACATGAGCAATACGAATACCTGGGCGCTCGCGGCCTGAAATTTTTTATCTTTCCCGGCTCCGGACAGCATAAAGCTCGGCCAAAATGGATTATGGCTGCCGAGCAAGTCGAAACCAGTAAAGTGTATGCGCGCACCGTAGCTAAAATTGAGCCGGAATGGGTTGAAGCTTGCGCCCAGCATCTGGTCAGGCGTAACTACTTCGATCCGCATTGGGAGAAAACCGCCGGCCGTTGCGGCGTCTACGAACGCACTTTGTTATACGGTTTGACCTTGCAAGCCAAGCGCAAAGTACCTTACGAAAATGTTGATGCCAAAGCCGCGCGGGATATGTTTATCCGTCATGCATTGGTTAATCAGGATTATCATTCCAATGCGCCGTTTTTTAAGGCCAACGAAAAGCTGCTGGAAGAAGTCGGTTACATCCAGCACAAAGGCCGCCGGGTGGATTTGGTGGAAGACGAGGAGTGGCTGTACCAGTTCTACGACAACAAGCTGCCGGCCGAAATCGTCAGCGGCATTGCCTTGGATCAGTGGCGCAAAAAAGTCGAACGCGATAATCCGAAGATTTTGTTTTTGACCAAAGAAGATCTGACGCGTAACGATGATAATCACATCAACGATTGGGATTTTCCGGATAGCAAAAAAATTGGTGATTTGACTATCGAATTGCATTACCGCTTCGACCCAGGTCACGACGAAGACGGCGTCACCGCGATTATTCCGGTACATCAATTGAACCAGATTCGCTCTGTACCGTTCGATTGGCTGGTGCCGGGCATGCTGGAAGAAAAAATAGTGGCGTTGCTCAAGTCCTTGCCCAAGCACTTGCGTAAGCATTTTGTGCCGGTGCCACAGACCGCTAAAGCCTGTCTGGAAATCGAACCGGATTTCAAAGGCTCGTTATACGAATGGCTGGGTAACCGTTTGCGTAAACTCACCGGTGAAGCCATCCCGCTGAATGAATGGCAGCCCAATACGCTGCCAGAGCATTTAAAAATGAATTTCCGGGTAGTGGATGACAAGGGCAGGGCGCTAGGCTATGGCCGTAATCTGGCTAAATTGCAGGCCGAACACGCCACCAAAGCCGGTCACAGTTTTGAAAAATTGGCGCAAGAGGAGATGAGTCATACGGGTTGTATCGCCTGGGTGTTTGATGATTTACCTGACACCTGGCAGTTTATGCAAAAAGGTCAGACTTTCGTTGGTTATCCGGCCATCGTCGATGAAGGCGAGACGGTAGGGGTGAAAATCCTGGAAACCCAGCAAAAGGCTGAGCGGGCGCATTTTGAAGGGCTGACCAAGTTGTTTCAATTGCAGTGTCGTAAAGAAGCCCAATACATCTTGAAAAATAGCGGTGTGGCGGCGGCTTTGCAGCTAGCCTATAACCAGTTGGCCAAACATCCGTTATTAAGTAAACGGCCGGGTGGTGAATTTAAACAGGATTTATTGTTTCTGATTTTTAGCAGCGTATTTGTGAATGCTGTCGAGATTCGCAGTCAGCAGGTTTTTGAAGCCCAGCTGGCGGAAAATAAATCCAGTTTAATCAGCGTCTGTAATCAAGTTGGCAAGCAAGTAATGGAAATCATGGCAAACTTGCAGAGTGTCAGGCAGCGCTTAAAGCAACCGGGTGTAAATCCAGCTTTACGCCTGGATGTGGAAAATCAATTAAGCTTGTTGTTATATAGTGGTTTTATTCGCTACACCCCATTGCTGCAGTTACAAGCGATACCTCGTTACTTAAAAGCTATTGAATTTCGTCTGGATAAGCAAAAGCCGGATTCAGCCGATGTACAAGGCTTGCAACGTTTATGGATACGTTATTGGCAATATATTGAAAAACAGCTGAAAACTACTTTGCCATCACCTGAACAAGATAGTTTTCGCTGGGGTCTGGAGGAGTTGAGAGTTTCTTTGTTTGCCCAACAGTTAAAAACGGCCGGCCCGATTTCGGTGCAACGGCTGGAAAAGCAATGGAACGAAATGTTTTGAATAGGCTCGTATTGATGTTTTAACCATGAAGGACGCTCAAGATGATACCGATTAGAGATTCGATACCGTGTAACACCACACCTTATGTTACCTGGGTCATCATGGGTATTTGTGTGCTAGTGTTTTTGCTGATGTTGTTAATGCCGAATCCTATGGCGCAGCATTTTCTGTCTCTGTATGGCATGGTGCCACTGCGTTACACCAATCCAACTTGGTCCCAGCATTTTGGTTTGCCGCCGGATTATTATTTTTCGTTCTTAAGTAGTTTGTTTTTGCATGGCGGTTGGGCGCATCTGGCTGTAAATATGATGTTTATGTGGATTTTTGCCGATAACATCGAAGACTTGATGGGGCATACTCGATTTTTAGTGTTTTATTTGCTATGCGGATTATTTGCCACATATGCGCAATGGTATTTTTCACAAAACCTGGTGGTGCCGGTAGTCGGGGCATCCGGAGCAATTGCTGGTGTGTTGGGTGCTTATTTTTTTAAATTTCCTTACGCCAGAGTAGTGATTTTGGTACCGATTCTAATTTTTCCGCTGTTTTTTGAAATCCCGGCCATTGCCTTTTTAGGCCTGTGGGTTATTTTGCAATTATATGAGCTTAGTACCGCTAGTGTGTTTCCAGGCATGGGCGGTAACTCGGCCTGGTGGGCGCATTTGGGTGGGTTTGCCATGGGTGCGTTGATTCATCCCTTATTTATCGAGAAAAAACCCACAACTTTTGATGCCGATGATGCCGACGCAGAATCGATTGAATAATGCAGTTTTGATGCTTGCTGCTACAGGTCGCAATTAAAGCGTTTGCACTCGCTTACTTAAGTTTTTAAAAGAAGTGCAGGAGGTCAGTCCTGCGATGCAAATATCCTTGCATAGGATTTATTCAAAAATAATCGCCTCAGATCTCTATTAGTGGGAAATGGTCGTTAGTCTGATATTTTCTACCCCTCTAACCGCCTCACTGCCATTAAGTT
>NZ_LUUI01000155.1 GCF_001644015.1 Methylomonas lenta | reverse complement strand
AAATAAAGCTTTTTTGCCTTATTATAAATCTCCTCTCCCCAACCCTCTCCAGCAGGAGAGGGAGCTTTTTCTTAACTTAATGGCATTGCCCCGGGACCCTGGGAAGTTTTGCACGTTCGTAAAGGATAAAAAAGTAGCGCAACAGCAAGTCATTTTAGCGTAATGTCTTCGACTCACTGACAACATCCGCCGGATGATGTCGTTTAGATATGATTGCTAAACCTAGACTGGAGATCAGACCATGAGTATTGAATTAATCCGTGATGTGCTTTTAGCGTGTACCGTCATAAATTATGGCGTGTTGATGTGTTGGTTTTTATTCTTCACCGTTGGTCGTGATTGGATACATCGACTACATGGTCGCTGGTTTCGGTGTACTGCTGAACAGTTCGATACCATTCATTACGCCGGAATGGCTCTCTATAAAATCGGCATCTTCCTTTTCAATCTCGCGCCTTATATCGCCTTGCGGATAGTTGGGTAACCACTTAGAAAACCACTTCCGAAAATTTGGCGTTGGCTGTCAACACCTGTAATTTTTTGATTTGCATAAGCTCGACCGGCTGTTTTTTCCCGTTATCGATCACCAGGTATTCGCGTTTCTCGGCAGTGGTCATCGTGTCGATGGCTTTGCCTTCGATGATTTGATGATCCTTCAGTATCAACCTGACCTGATAAGCGTACAGGCAGGCGATTTCAAGGTAATCATGTAGTTCGCAAGAGACGGTAGAGTGAGTCATGGTAGGTCCGGTAAAAATTCATCCTGTTATAACAATATTTCAGCAAGAACGTCATCCTAAACATCCCTGTCGGCATGACGGGCATTTTGTAGCATTTGGCAAACTAGAATTAAATCGGCCCAAAATGCGCGAAATCATGCATTTTGGGCCGGATATTGAAAAACCTTGGACTTTCCTCAGGCAAAGGCCGTTTTTTTGGCTTCCTAAGCGGGTATCCGTTTTTCTGAGTTATCAGGCGGAATGCTGCTGCCTGTTATTTCAAGATTTCTGCGGCAGCCGCTTTTAATTTAGCTTCATCGGCTTGAACAGGTTTCATCATAGGATTTTTAGAGTTTTTAGCGCCTGCTACTAATTCATCCACAGTTTTGAATTTAGCTTTTAAGCTGTCGACGCTTGGAGCAACCGAACCATTGTGACAACCTTTACAAGTATCTGATTCACCAGCGATTGATATAGATGGCATTAAAGTCACTAAAGCCAATGTAGTGATTGCTAACAGAATTTTTTTCATTCTAAGTCCCCTGGTTTTTATAGTAGTTATTAATCTTAGAGATAGCGTTTGAACACTTTTTTGATGTAGTTTTGCATGTTCAAGCGATCAAACGTAGATGGTTTTATTCATCTACAAAAAAGTTTCTATCACAACCTAAATTTCAATGCAAATTCATCAAAACATTTCGGAGGTACCCGCCTTTTTTCGATAACCATGAAACAGCCAATTTTGATCTAAACCAGCCATGCAATTAAGCCAAATCGACGGCCAGTTTAGGTTGATCGTCAACATTCATGTTTTTTGAAAATTCAATACACAAACCACACTTAAAACAATGGTTTAAGCCAGCATGCTGCGCGATATGACTACTTATATAATAGCGCGGTGTTGCACTTCTCTTTTTAATCCACCAAGGCAATATATAAAAACAAGCCCGGATAGAAATGCACAACGGCTATATGGGGCTGTCTACTGCATCAAAAATCTATAGAGTAACTACATGATTATGACTTAAATGAGTAGCTGTTTAGTATAGAAAGTAATTGGTGACTAAAGTAATCGATAATACCTTCAGGCTACATTGAAAACAGCATGAATTAAGGGGGATTAAAAGTCTTGCAACAACTAATTTATTGGGTGTAAAGTATTACCCGGCGATATAAAATCACGCATTAAAATTGGTTTTATCGCTAAATGCTTTTTGCTTAAAAGCAACATTATTATAGTAATTAGCAACTAATTTTAAAATAAGCTATATTTGTTGTTTTAATGGTAATTAAAAATGGCGTGGTCTATTAGTCCGCTTATAACAATAATAAATTTACCCAGGTTTTATGCATGCTCCATCCTAAAATCAGTCCTGGTGCCTGTCGGCGCATCATTTTAACTTCCGGCGTTTTTATGCTCGTTGTCCGCCAGATGGTTATTGAAGAGCACTGCCGCAATACACTCACCCCCGTACTAAAAACAAAATTTAAATATCAAATCATCTATCCTTCCTGCAATATGGTCAGCCTCTTAAAATACTTGGCCCTCCTTAGCTTGGGTACAGAATGTACCCGTTTTTTTCTATTTAGCATCACTTATAATAACATTCATAATTTATTAGCGAGACTCAGACTATGCACAGCATTATATACATCTTAACCGTATTATATTTTTCTTATGTTATTTATGTCGTACAGGGAAACGAAATCGGCGTATTTGTTAAAAAAAACTTTCCAAATAGCTTGTTACTGTTATCAAAATAATTACTAAAAATTAATCGATACTAATATTACTTTTTAGTGTTGTCATCAATAAAAAAATATCAAAAAATACCATGACACAGAATTATCAGAATATCCACCAGCTCACTAGAAATACCATTGCATTAATTCTCGCAGGCGGGCGCGGCTCCCGGCTTATGAATATGACGGACTGGCGGGCTAAACCCGCTGTACCGTTTGGCGGAAAATTCCGTATCATTGATTTTCCCTTGTCCAACTGTGTGAATTCCGGCATCCGCAAGATAGGTATTTTGACCCAATATAAGGCCGATTCACTGATTCGCCACGCCCAAAAAGGTTGGGGCTTTATGCGCGGCGAATTCGGTGAATACGTCGATTTAATGCCCGCGCAACAGCGTATTAATGAGACATCCTGGTACAAAGGCACTGCCGACGCTGTATTACAAAACATCGATATTCTCAGAGCTCGCAAACCCGAACACATTTTAATTCTGGCCGGTGATCACATTTATAAAATGGATTACGCGGCCATGTTAATCGATCATATCGAAAAAAATGCCGAGTTAACCATAGGCTGTCTTGAAGTATCCCTAAAGGAAGCCAGCGCTTTTGGGGTAATAGATATCGATGAAAATCGTAGAGTGAGAGCCTTTATTGAGAAACCGGCCAACCCTCCTGTCATGCCGGGTCGAACCGATACGGCCCTGGCTTCTATGGGCATTTATATTTTTAATGCCGATTTCTTGTGGGAACAGTTACTTAACGATGATGAAAACCCTGACTCTTCTCACGATTTTGGCAAAGATATTATTCCTGCCGTGATTGATAAGCATATCGTCAACGCCTACCCATTTTTGGATTTACAAAGTGGCCAACAAAGTTACTGGCGTGATGTCGGCACTATCGATGCGTATTGGGCTGCCAATTTGGAATTGATAGGCGTGAAACCGGATTTGAATTTATACGATACCAGCTGGCCGATATGGACCTATCAGGAACAAACACCTCCCGCCAAGTTTGTGTTTGATAATGATGATCGACGCGGCCAGGCTGTCGACTCCATGATTGCGGGCGGTTGTGTTATTTCAGGCGCAACCGTTAGACATTCCATGGTGTTCTCAAATGTCATGGTGAATTCATATTCGGTGATACAGGACAGTATCTTGCTGCCACAAGTCACGATAGGCCGTCATTGCCGCATTACCAAGGCGATTATCGAGAAAGGTTGTGAAGTACCTGAAGGCACTATCATTGGAGAAAATCTTGCCGATGACCAAAAAAGGTTTTATGTCAGTGAAGGTGGGGTGGTATTAGTCACGCCTGAAATGTTGGGACAAAAATTACATTTTGTTAGATAACTGGATTCAGGTAGGTTATGGTCTCAGTTTATCGTTCCGACGCGGAGAGTCAGAACGATAAACATTAGGCTATCGATAATCGGACTAAGTGGGCTATTGCTATTTGATTCCACTCATATTGCTATAGAGCAAGTAGTAAGGATAGCCTGGGTACTTGTAACGTTTGGAGTCGAAATCACCTATTGTCATTCTCGACTTGGGTGCTTTTTCGGGGTCGTGAAAAATAATGCCTGTATCATCAGTACCAATGACGACTGAAACATGGCCATAGGTCGAGCCGCCATGTGTTTTCATCCAACTGAACATCAGTGGCCCTTTAGTCTTGAGAAGGTTTTCCACTTCTTCCAAGCTAAAGGTCTTGGTGGCATGATCCGCCACGGCAATCAGGCCTTCGCGTTCCATCAGCGTTGGCATCCAGCCTGCCGGAATGGCCCAGTGGCCAGTAGATGTACTGCCATCCAGATTGACATTTTGTTTGGTGAATAGCTCTGGAACGCCGTGACGCGGACCCTGGGCAAAATAATATCCAACCATACAGGTACTAGCGTACCAACACCCCGTGTAGTCATTCAAAGTGTTTTTGTTTCCCGGTACATGCCCCCCGATGTCTAGTTGTGTAATAAAAGGCACTTCAAGCAGAATTGACATGACCATTATCCTCAAATTAGTGTTCTTAGCTATTTTGCGATTTTGAACATCAAAGAAAGATCGCGTCTTTTACTCAATGTCCTTCCCATACCTTGCCTATCCCCAACGATAAGGGTAACCCGCGTTGAAGGAAGCGAACAGCTGTCCAAGTTAATAAGCCGTTAACCGTAAATCTACCAAGAAACTTTTGTTACCACAATACAATTCAGCTTTATAAAATCTTGCTGTAGTGGCAGCCTATTTTTTACGTTGCAACGTTCCACGTAGGGGGGATGGCCCTGGACACTCTAGCCTCTAAAAAATCGGAAAATAAATCTGTCGCGATGACTGGCAGATGACGCAGGGGTGTTTTGGAAGCTTTATCAGCCGAAGCGTGAGATTGTTTGCGTTGTCGTAAGGCTAACGATCAAAAAATTCAATACTTTGATCGTCAAATCCTGCACTGACATGGTTATAAACCACATCTGCAATAATAGCTATACCGTATAAATGACAAATATCGATAAATGCTTTAAATTGATTGAAAGGCCTGATCATGCCAAGGATGAGTATTAGATGCTCGGACAATACAGTCACAACTTGGGTAGTCATCCATTTCCAATTCCCGCGCGTAGGGATCACGTTTAAAGCCTTCTTTACCCTTGCCAACAATATAAAAACGATAAAAATCACCCTCTTTAATGCCTTCTATAAATCCCACCCAATCACCTTGTTTACCTCGGTTCAATAATTTGTCAGGTGATTTTTCAAATATTTTATTTGATTTGGTCTGTGAATTATTAATTGCAATGTGAACCTCTAACGCTTCGGGAGCACAAGTTCGGAAGGTAACACCACTTCCAATTAAATTGGCGCCTAACGGAGTATTAGCATCAATATGCGATTGAGATATGGTCATAAACTTGCCTTCAATTAACCCAACTAAACCCCAAAAAACAAGCTTTTGCAAACCAGTTTTTCTACAAACAATAATCTATTTTTTGATTATTAATCATAACCGCCAAACATAAACAATGAACCGTCTTCATCGGTTAGATTCATCAACCCATGCAACTGGCCACCTTTTAACATCGCCAGATGACCGGGAAGCAAAGTCCTGATTTCGAAACACCTTTCTCTTTCCGGCATTTTGCACCAATCGCCAACGATCATCAGCCCGCGACCGTCCAGCATCATGAAAACCTCCTGATTGTCACGATGACGGTGCAAACCGATGCCGCAACTGGGCTTCAGAATATGTAAGTCCATATAATCAACGGCCATGAAATTTTCCACCGGGTTTGCAGTGTGATTTTTGTTCCCAAAGGCGTTGAAATTCCAACTTTCGGGTGTCCGTCCTAATTCGGGGCGGCCGGCATAACGTCCGTAGTTAGAAAATAGGTTACGATATTCCAAAAAACCGACACCTCCATGCGGATTAGGGCTAATGCCGACGCCAAGAAAATTGTCCCAACCTCGCTGACGCATATTGAATTCGTAAACATAATTCGCACCGTCTTGCGAGTCCCAATATTGCTCTGCGGCGTCTGCCCACGCCATGCGAAGTCGCAACGGAAGAATGGGATGCATGGCATTTTTCGGCGCCACCTCGATCATATATTTTTCGTTTAACTGGTCGCGCTCAAAATCGTTGACGTTGCCTTGTATCAGGTCCGGTCGTAACTGCAATTCGCCGCGTTCGAGCGCTAATTGGCCTTTATTGTCCAGGTGATTAACAACGTCATTTCCCGGGTAGCCCCACAATTCGATCTCATATCGGTCCGTCACTTCGTTATACGGCACGCTTAGCAGCGGGGAGGTATTGACATCATTGACGCTCAACCAAAGTTTGATGCGGTCGCCCAGCTGATGATTAGATTTAACCGACAGTTTGGAATCCGGGCCACCGCGATAAGATATCCTTAGGAACGGCCCCATCCAACCTCCCACACTTACCAAGCCGCGTGCTATCTGAATGTCGGAGGTCAGGAAGCTTTTGACGTTTTGTTTTTGAAAATCGATTTTGTTATCTTGACGTTCCGGCTGCAGAATATCGGCATCGCTTCCAGATGGTCCGTACAGCTCCAGGTGTTCGAACGGAATCAGGTATTGCAGCGAATAGGCAAGATAGAGTTCGCGCTCTGCGGCCAATTCAGTCCGCTCCATCAAATTCAATAGTTGAATCAGCGAACTGGCTCGATTGTAATCCGGGCTAGTTCCGGGCGCTACGCGCACCACGACATCAGAATGGACAATGTTCATAAGCGGTCAGCCTTTTCGGGTTAGCTACTGTGATAGAGAAACGCAACGAATTTAAGCGGTTTATCGCTTGGGTTTCGGATGCCATGCATGCCGCCGCTTTTGGTAAAGATCATGCTGCCGGGTCGGACCGGTAACTCTTTAAAATTCTTTCGGCCTAGGCCAAATACTTCTCGTTCTACAGTCTTGAACGAATCGGCAGCGGGATCGTCGCCTTCGCGCAAATATGCGATTCCTTCACCTTCAATAATGAAATACAACTCTTCCGATCCGATATGTTGATGGTTGCCTTCGACCTTGCCTGGCGGCACGGTAACATGATGAAAAAACACGACCGAAGCGCCAAACTCCCGCTGTAACAGCCACTTCATTTCGATGATGTTATCGTCTTTGGCATCAGGATTGTCGGCCGCAATCATCATCGCGTTACGGTAACGAACGGCCTGATAGTCGTCGATATGACGATACCAACCGCGTTGAAAGTTAATGGCGTAATTGAGATCAGATAGCGTATTTTCCGCGGTGCTCGGCTGCTGCGTTCTAGGCTCCTGGTGCGATCCTAAAAAGTTGTTATCCCATTCAGGCGACGCAATCAAATAGCCGAAAGGCAAATCGCGATTATTTTCGCGAAACGCTAATTCCATGCGGCGCAGTTTACTTAAATCCCGTAAGGCGGGGTTAAAAGCACGAATACGCGTAATCGCACCATTTTTTCCCATCATGTCTAATACTTGGAAATCATGGTGATGGTTCGTAGGGGCTTCCAGTGTTTCCCAAAGTTCCACTTGATAGGCATCTATCCACGGGCAATAATGCATTTTGACGAGTGATTCCGCGTTGTTTGTTGCTTCGTCCGGCAACAATTTAAGAAACATGAACAATTCGTCCCTCAAAAATCGCGCCTTTTCCCTGACCTTTTCGACCAAACGAGCAGCCCGATATTCGACACGAAGAAAATTAGAATAATAGTTGCCGTCTAGATAAACTTCACCTTTCATGACTGTAATATCCAGTTTGGCCCTGACTTCTTGTACGTTATAGCGGTAACGCAAACTGCGTGTCGCGTTGAGATATTGCGAGTGATAAATCCGGTCGGGAAAGAATACGACCTTGAAAACACTGTTTTCAGGCGAGGTAAAAACTTCATTGAACTTGGGATCCATCGTTACAACCTCGTTAATAAATGATCGGCGATTCTAAAGGAGTTAGCCTGAATGGTCAGGGTTGGATTGGCGCCACCCGATGTTGGCATGAAGGCTCCGTCAGTGACATAAAGATTGTCAAAATCCCAGGCCCTGCAATTTGCATCCAGCACGCTGTCGTTGCGGTCGGTACCAAAACGGGCACCGCCAAGGATGTGATTAGCTATGCGCGCTCGCGCATTTTCCGCCATGTAGACACCACCCTGTCCTTCGATCGGGTACTGACCAATGCCCCCGTCGCAACCGAAGCGCAATACTTTGGCGCATTGTTCGGCCAATATATTCATCAGATAACGGTCGTGGCTATGCCAGTCTTTGATGATATAGGCAACAGGCCGATTCCACTTGTCCTTGACGTTGGGATGTAACTCAATACGGTTTGATTTCAGCGGCACTTGGTTGGCCATAAAACTGACCGACAGCCGCGTACCGAAATTAGCGTCAATCCAATCCTGCAAGGCTTGGCCCGTGAGGCTAGTGTCGTCGACGAAAGCCTTCCATATCGTATCGATGTCCTGGCTGCCATGCGTGCGTGCCAACGAAATCGGTAGCGCCTGATCCGAGGTATTGTTATACATCGCCCCACCCGCCCAAAGCCGATTACTTTTAATAAAGGTATCGGTCGCGCAAAAGTCGCTTGCCCAGTCGCTATCCAGGGATTCCGATTTGTCGAAACGGCCAGGGACAACGGTTTCAGCTCCACCAAAACAATGGGTGAGGAAATATTTACCTAATAAATCGTTCTGATATATCCGGCGATTGAATTCGCTATCCATGCGTGCCGATAATTGCAACAACCGGATCGATTCGATGGCGGAACAAGCCACGACCGTAATTTTGGCACTGGCAAAACGGGGTTTGCCGCTTGGATCGAAATATTGCACCCGCGTAATTTTTTCGCCGCTGCATTCTAAATGTGTCACTACGCAGTTAGTCAGAATCGTCAGATTAGGCAAGTCCTGAATCGGCGCTAACAAGGTTACCCAAGTATTGGATTTGAAGCCCAAAGGGTCACCGTAGCGATTGACATAGGAGGTTTTAACTTCGTCGCTATTGACGGGTACTTTCCTGCCGCTGGGCGCATGATCTTCGGTAATAACGGCCAATGGGGTGCGATAACGCGGCATTTTCAAGGTATCCATACCGACTTCGACATATTGGCTAATCGGATTGGGTTTCAACGGCGTTTGGTACGAGTCGACACTAAACCGTTTGACCTGATTAGCCGAGGTGCCGTTCAAGCCAACCAATTTTTCGGCTTTGCAGTAATAAGCTTCCAAATCGTTATAGCTGATAGGCCAATCGCGCGCCTCCCGTTTTACGTCGCCGTTTGGATCGTCGGCAATATCGGAACGGCCTTCGTTATAACTTTTAAGTTTGAAATCGTTTTCCGAAAATCTGAGGGACACCGCACCGTATAACTGCGTTCCACCGCCTATGACTTGAGCGGTATAGCCTTCCAACGTGACATAATCCCTATTATCGGCGCCGATATAAACATGCGGCTCATCGTTAACATCCGGTTCGACATGACTTGAATAATACGATTGACCAACATTACTCATGCCTGGCACCTGAATACGTTTTTCCGCGCCGGTGGCGAACAATTCATCCCGTTTGAAATCGCTCACGCCATGCGAATCTTGCTGTTGGGTCCTCAGCAGCGGACCTTTTTCCAACACCAATACTTCCTTACCGGCTTTGGCCAGAATATGAGCAATAGGAGCGCCACCAGCACCGCTCCCGATAACAATGACATCAAATTGGTCTTTCATTGTTTCTCCTAAGTTAGCCGCGATAGTCTGGGTTGGTACCAAGAGGTTTTTCCAAAGTTCTGCGCCAATTGAATAAAGATTCGCCTTTATCGGACGAGAAACGCTCTGCCAAATAGCTCCAGCTAATACCGCCAGTATTGCCCCCGTACTTAGGATGGGAAAAAGCCCCGGTAAACGTATGACGGCGAAGCATTTGAAGAAAAAAACGCGGATTACCGTACTCGCTATGATCCCAGTCTTTCACAGCTCCGGATGCCATTTCATCGTATAGTTCGACGAACAATTCTTTTGATGCTAGGTGTGGTTCGGTATAAGGGTTGCGCTGTCTAAGAATTCGATCGATTTGACTGAGGCAAATCTTATAATCATCTAGATTATGAGCTTCTTCGCGCGCTAGCAATTTATCGATAAAGTTTACGACGCCAACCGACTGATCCAAACGGTAAGCATGGGCATATTGCGTTTCTTTCGTCTGCTTATCTAAGTAGTTGTAGAAAAAACGAAGAAAACGTTCACCATCAGGGGTACGAAACGGCAGAATATGCTCCACCAGCCTATCGATCAACAGCATTTCTGCACGCTCCAGAACCAGTGCTTCAGTGCAGAGGTGCGTAAAGAAACGGGACCAGATAGCGCCATTATCAATCGTAACCTGCTGCGGATTGATCGGATCGAGCTTTAGCTGGCCATCAACTAAAAATTTGTAACTGTGCGCTTGCCCCTTAGGTATCAAACAGGTTACCGCATAATATCCTGTACTTTCATCGTCAAATCTGGCTGGACGTAAAGGAATCTGCTCATAGAGCTTAGCGAACGTTCCAAGCACAGCAACGGCTTTTATCGAAGCCGTTGGGTCGAAGTAAACAAATGTCACTTCATTGAAGGCGTAACTTTCAACGGGCTTTTTCTCGTCATAATAACTGTCAATGATAGGAAAACGATAAGCTTCGGCTATTCGTCCCCGTGGGTCCGCGCCACTGAACTGACCAAAATTGTGCCTATATTCGGGATTAGTCCGTGCGAGGTATTTGGTGCAATGATTCAGTATGTATGTGTCATCGCGAGACAAAATGGGGACCGAAAAGCGATCGATCGTTTGATGTGCGAATTGAGTTGCCATTATTTCATCCTCCGGATTTAATGGACTTTTAAAAAAAGGCCGCTCAGCTTTTTACTAGAAAATACTCCGATATTTATTAATGTCAATAACTATATTTAGTTGTTCTGGCTTATCAATAGTCCCTATATTTTGTGCTCCATCAGTGCCGTCTGAGTCGCCTGATTAACACTTATTTCCAGTCTTTGAGTCAGCCGGAGCGATAGCGCCGCCCAGGTTGTGCATCAGATTATAAAGTCCACTGGCATTTTTGACTTCTTCAGGCGGCAACGTACCCAAGGCCAGTGTGTTGATGGGCAAAAAGGCAAACATCAACGCGAAGCCGCACAATGCCTGGGGCCAGAAAAACTCCCAGTGGCCGAACTCATGCGTGAGATCGCCGTTCATCCATGAACCCAGCCCATAGAGAGAAGCCCAGCGCCATCATCAACCGTGAATCCAGCAGCTTGGCGAACAGTTGAAATAGTCCTGCCACCATCACATATTGACCAATTTGTAAGCTATTAAGGCTTTTGAGGCTAGCCAGATACAACGGCATCAAATAAATGGTGGTCTACATTCCAATACCCAGGATGAAGCTGAATACAAAGCCCACGGCGAAGTTGAAGATACGGAAGGCCCACAGATCGACAATCGGGTGTTCGATGCTCAGCTCACGATAGAACATAGCGATGCCGGAGACGGTGGCAACCACGCTAAAAAATATAATTTCATGGCTATCAAACCATTCCTTACGCCCCCCTTCTTCCAGCACGAATAGCCAAGTACACAGACAAACCAAAAAACCCGGCAACAGATTAAGCAGAAACAGCGCTTTCCAAGAAAATGGCTCGCTAAGATAGCCGCCCAACACAGGTCCTGCGGGTGCGACAGTCGCCACCAAACCGATGACGATAAACCTGGACGGTTGCACAATGGCGACCATAAATGTCAAAGCGATCAAGCGGTTTTTTTGGATAATTGAGGAGGCATAAATTTATATTTTTTATTGCTTAACTAAGCGGTGTAGATTGGTCTAATCCCTAAGTGCATTTTAATGTGAAGATTTTATTCAACGATGCTGTGAGCAAATTTCCTAATCCGAAACGATAAGCCATTCTGGGTGCGGCCGAGCAGGCTTTTATTGTCCACGGCTATAGCGGCGCCAGCATGGCAGCCATTGCCGAGGTTGTGCCGGTATCCAAACCTAGCCTTTATAATCATTTCAAAGGTAAGCAGGAATTATTTGTCGCCGTGATCGCTAGCCAGTGCGTAGCATTACTGAACATGCTGAAAGGCGATCGACATTTCCGTTGCCTACTAGGTTTACAATCCGGCCTGAGCGGCGAGGAAAAGCGGCACTTGATTGATGCCGCAGTTTCTTTATTTCTGAAAGGACATGGGCATGATGTATAAAAACGGTTGGTTATTACTGTTGAGTAGTTTGGCCGGATGCACCATGGGGCCGGATTACCATGCAGTAAGCCCCGCAGTCCCCGTGCGTTGGCAAGCGGAATCGACAACAGGGCTGAATCAAGCATCTCCTGAAGACTTGAAAAACTGGTGGAAATGCTTTGACGACACTCAACTTGATAGCCTGATTGATAGAGCCCTCGCGGGTAACCTGGATGTCAAGATCGCGCTTTCGCGTATCGATCAAGCCCGAGCCGAACGGCGCGGCACACGTGCCGAGCTATTCCCCAGTATCAGTGCATCGACGGGTGCGCAGCGCCAAAGCAACCCATATCCGGGTTTGGCGCCAGGCATCAAATACAATATGTTCGAGCTGGGTTTTGATGCATTGTGGGAAATCGATTTGTTCGGTCGCCAGCAGCGCCGGTTGGAATCTGCAACTGCGGAACTAGAGGCGGCGGGTGAACAATATCGCCAGTCGCTGGTGATACTAACTGCTGAGTTAGCACGCAGTTACATCGATTTCCGCAGTCTGCAAAACCAGTTGCGTATCACCCGTTCAAATTTGGAATCACAACAACATACCTTGGCTCTGACCGAAAAACTGTTCAAGGAAGGCGTTGGTACTCGCCACGACGTGGTGCGCGCCCGCGCTCAGACCGAGATCACCAATTCGCAGCTTCCTGCGCTGGAAGCCAATCTGACCGCCACCCTACACCAGATCGAGGTCATGGTTGGGCAACAACCAGGTACGTTAGCTGTTGAACTGAATTCAACAGCCAATATGCCGGCGGTACCGGCGCACGCACTTCTTAGCTCACCAGCGGACACCATACGGCAGCGGCCGGACTTGCGTGCCGCCGAACGTCGTCTGGCGGCGGCTACTGCGATGCAAGGGGCGGCGATAGCGGAACTATTTCCTAAAATATCGATATCTGCTTTTGTGGGACTACGTAACACCGACATCGAAAGCCTGTTCAAATCGGCCGCTTTCTCCTACGGTACAGCCGCCAATATGCTACAGCCCTTGCTGAACTTCGGCAGAATTCAAGCCGGTATCGATTTGGCCGAAGCCAAACAAAAAGAGGCGTATCTGGCCTACGAGAAAGCAGTGCTGGAAGCACTACAGGAAACCGAAACCGCGCTGACTCGCTATTTGCAGGAGGAAATTCGCCGGCAAGCGCTGTCGCGTTCGGTGAGCGATCTGCAAGAGTCAGTACGCTTGTCACAACTGCGCTATCATGAAGGTGTCATTTCCTTTCTGGACGTATTGGATGCGCAGCGGGCGTTATATCTCGCCGAAATTGAGTTGGCTCGATCTCAGGCCGCTGCTTCTACGCACCTGATTGCCGTATATAAAGCACTGGGTGGCGGAGCAAATGCGATGCCGCTGTCGTAAGTTCTCAGAGAAAAATCATGGACACACAGACGAAATCGACCCTAACCCCTATCTTTGTTGGCATTGTCATTGCGGCGGCAGTGGGGATATGGTGGGTTTTACGCCCCACCGGGCTACCCGTAGACATCGTCACCGGCAATGGCCGGATTGAAGCTACTGAAATCAATATCGCCACCAAAACCGCAGGCCGTATCGTAGACATCCTGGCGAGAGAAGGTGATTTTGTGCAAGCTGGTGTAGTTCTGGCTCGCATGGACACGCAGGTGTTGCAAGCCCAAAAGGCCGAAGCGAACGCTAAAGTCCGCGAGGCTGAAAATGCTTATCAAACGGCAAAAGCCATCGTCGTGCAGCGGGAAAGCGAATACGCTGCAGCCCAAGCTGTGGTTGCCCAGCGTCGAGCCGAATTGGGTGCCGCCGAAAAACGGCTTAATCGTTCACGGAGACTAGTCGGTGAAGGCGCTACCCCACAACAGGAAGTCGATGATAATTATGCCCGGGTGTTGGGCATGAAGGCGGCGATTGATACTGCCGTGGCACAAGTCGCGGCCGCGCAAGCCGGTATCGAGGCCGCCAAATCACAAGTGGTGCAAGTGCAATCAATGATCGAGGCGGCTCAGGCCTCGGTCGTACGTCTACAAGCCGATATTGATGACAGCGAACTGAAAGCGCCACGCAACGGCCGGGTACAATATCGTATCGCCGAGCCGGGTGAAGTACTTGCTGCCGGCGGACGTGTGCTGAATCTAGTGGATTTGTCCGACGTTTATATGACTTTCTTTCTGCCTACCGAGGCCGCCGGTAAGGTTGCGCTGGGTAGCGATATTCGCTTGGTATTCGATGCATTACCGGGTTACGTGATTCCGGCTAAGGCCAGCTTTGTGGCCAGCGTAGCTCAATTCACACCCAAAACGGTGGAAACCGAAAGCGAACGTCTGAAACTGATGTTTAGGGTCCGGGCTCGCATCGACGCCGCCCTGTTGAAACAGCATATCCAACAAGTTAAAACCGGGGTGCCAGGCATAGCCTATGTCAAGCTCGACCCGGCCTCGGCATGGCCTGCCAATCTGGAAATCAAGTTGCCGCAATGAACATTCCGGCGCCGGCGGTAGTTAGCGTTAGCGGCGTTAGCCTGCGCTATGGCGATACGCTGGCACTGGACGATATCAGCCTGGAGATTCCTGCAAACAGGATGGTCGGTTTGATAGGTCCGGACGGTGTCGGCAAGTCCAGCCTGATGTCTCTGCTGACTGGGGCGCGCAAGCTGCAGACCGGCAGAATAAAAACATTGGGCGGCGATATTGGCGACTTTGCCCACCGGCAGGCTGTATGCCCTCGGATCGCCTACATGCCGCAGGGACTAGGCAAGAACCTTTATCTCACGCTGTCGGTGTTCGAGAATGTCGATTTCTTTGGCCGGCTGTTTGGACAACAACAAACCGAGCGTCGACAGCGCATTGCTGAATTACTTCAGAGTACCGGCCTAGCGCCATTCCATGATCGTCCCGCCGGCAAATTGTCGGGTGGCATGAAACAGAAACTGGCCCTATGCTGCGCGCTGATACACGATCCGGATCTATTGGTATTGGATGAACCAACCACGGGTGTCGATCCGCTGTCGCGTGCCCAGTTCTGGGCTTTGATCGCACAGTTGCAATCTCGCCGTACCGGCATGAGTGTACTGGTCTCCACCGCCTATATGGATGAAGCGGAATGCTTCGACTGGCTGGTGGCGATGGATGCTGGCCGTGTATTGGCCGAAGGCACTGCCGCTGAGTTGCGCGCGCAGACAGCGACTGATAGTTTGGAGGCTGCTTTTATCCGTCTGCTGCCAGAGGAAAAGCGCTTGGGCCATAAAGCCGTGGTGATTCCGCCGCGCAATGTCGACAGCGGTATAGCCGAAATTGCCATTGAGGCAGATGGATTAACCATGCGTTTTGATGATTTCGTTGCAGTGGATAACGTCAGTCTGCGTATCGAACGCGGCGAGATCTTCGGTTTTCTCGGTTCCAACGGCTGCGGCAAATCGACCACGATGAAAATGCTGACGGGTCTGCTGCCGCCCAGTGCCGGCAAGGCCAGACTGTTCGGAGACATTCTCGATGCCAATAATATGGCCACCCGCAAGCGAGTGGGATATATGTCGCAAGCGTTCTCGTTGTACGCCGAGCTGAGCGTACGCCAAAATCTGGAATTACACGCCAGGCTGTTCCATCTAGCTGAGGCGGAGATAGCCGGGCGCCTCGCTGAAATGGCTCAGCGCTTCATGCTGGAAAACGCGCTGGACAGCATGCCTGATGCTTTGCCGTTAGGTATGCGTCAGAGACTTTCTTTGGCGGTAGCCGTCATTCACCGACCGGACTTGTTGATACTTGACGAACCGACCTCCGGCGTTGATCCGGTGGCACGGGACCGATTTTGGGAATTGATCGTCGACTTGGCCCGTAATGACAGGGTTACTGTGTTCATTTCTACTCATTTCATGAACGAAGCCGAACGTTGCGACCGCATCTCATTGATGCATGCCGGCAAAGTGCTGGCCAGCGACACACCGGCCAAGCTTATGGAGGCTGGCGGTTATGCCAGCCTGGAGCAAACCTTCATTGCTTATCTGAAACAGGCCAGTGATGATGAAGATCAACCCATGGCTGAGGCCCGCATAGGCTTCGCCAACGCTGATCTTAAACCCACAGCGCCCGTGCGGCATCAGGCCGCCCAAATCGACAGCCGTTTTAGCTTGCTACGTTTGTTCAGCATCAGCAGGCGTGAAGCCCTGGAATTACTCCGAGATCCGGTCCGTGCGGCGATCAGTTTATTCGGCACTCTGTTTCTGATGCTGACTTTCGGTTACGGCATCACCATGGATGTGGAAAATTTACGTTTTGCGGTATTGGATCGCGATCAAACCACGCTTAGCAACAACTACGCACTCGATTTGGGCGGTTCTCGGTATTTCATTGCTCAACCGCCCATTACTGATTACAAGCAACTCGATTACCGCATGCGTAGCGGCGAACTCAGTCTGGCACTAGAGATTCCTGCCAATTTTGCACGCGATCTGCAACGGGGCGAAAGGGTCAAAATCGGTGCCTGGATCGATGGCGCCATGCCGACACGGGCAGAAAATATCCTCGGTTACGTGCAGGCCATGCATCAAACCTGGCTGCTGGAGCAGGCCCGCCGCCATGCATCGACGCCTATCTCAACCAGCTTGATGAGCATCGAAACCCGCTTTCGTTACAATCCTGACGTCAAAAGCCTACCTGCCATGGTGCCGTCGGTAATTCCGTTATTATTGATGATGATTCCGGCCATGCTCAGCGCACTCAGCGTAGTAAGAGAAAAAGAACTCGGTTCCATCCTTAATTTGTATGTCACACCGGTCAGCAAGCTGGAATTTCTAGTCGGTAAACAATTGCCTTATATCGCGATGGGCATGATCAACTTTTTTCTATTGTGCGCCATGGTGGTGTGGGTTTTCGGCGTGTCACACAAAGGCGAATTCCTGTTTTTGACTCTCGCCGCGCTGCTGTATGTCATATTCGCAACCGGTTTCGGTATGCTTGTATCTGTGTTCACCGGTAGCCAGATAGCCGCCATCTTTATCACCTTTCTGTTCTCTTTTATTCCGACCATTCGTTTTGCCGGCATGATTGATCCAGTCTCCTCGCTGGAGGGGGGCGCACGCCTAGTGGGTACTATTTTCCCCGGCAGTTACTTCATGACCATTTGTCGCGGCACCTTTTCCAAGGCATTGGGGTTCGCCGAGCTGAGCCAATACCTGTTACCGTTGGCCCTGGCGTCTTTGCTGATGGTCGGCTTGAGTATAGCCTTACTCGAAAAGCAGGCGCGCTAACGATGGACACATTACTGAATATTTTTTATCTAGGCATCAAGGAAATCCGCAGCCTAGGACGCGATACGCTAATGCTATTCATCATCGGCTTCATGTTTAGTGCCCAAATCTATGTGATCGCCAACGGCATGCCGCAATCGCTTAACAAAGCGCCTATCGCCATCGTTGATGAAGACCAGTCGCCTTTGTCGACACGGATTATCAATGCCTTTTATCCACCGCACTTCCTGGTGCCGGACATTATCGATCAGTACGCCACCGACCCTGGTATGGATAGTGGCCTGTATACGTTCGTGCTGGATATTCCACCCAACTTTCAACGCGACCTGCTGGCTGGACAAAATCCTACGCTTCAACTTAATATCGATGCAACCCGCATCGCGCAAGCGTTCATCGGCAATAATTATGTACAGACCATTGTCAACGGCGAAGTGTCTACCTTCGTCCAGGGTCACCGCACGCTCGTGACATTACCGGTTGAATTAGAAGTCAGAGCACTGTTCAACCCAAATCTGAATTCAGTCTGGTTCGGCGCGGTGATAGAGCTGGTCAACAGTATTACCGCGCTGTCCATTGTCCTCACCGGAGCGGCGCTGATCCGCGAACGTGAACATGGCACCATTGAGCACCTACTGGTCATGCCGCTGAATCCTTTCGAAATCATGCTGGCCAAGGTCTGGTCAATGGCTGTGATCGTGATTTTAGTGGCGACCGCATCCATTATTTTCGTGGTAGAAGGGTGGCTTGAAGTACCGTTACAAGGTTCGCTGCTGCTCTTTGTAACTAGTATGTCGCTATATCTGTTCGCTACTACTTCGTTGGGTATTTTGCTCGGAACCGTGGCCCGCACCATGCCGCAGCTCGGTTTGTTATTACTCATAATCTTGCTACCGCTGGAGATGCTGTCCGGAGGACTGACACCGCGCGAAAGTATGCCGGAATTCGTACAGAACATCATGCTGGCGGCACCGACCACACACTTTGTCTCGCTCGTACAGGCTATTCTTTATCGCGGCGCGGATTTCAGTATCGTTTGGCCACAGTTTCTTGCGCTACTTGGCATCGGTGGTATTTTCTTTTTCTTGGCATTAACCCGCTTTCGCAAGACTATAGGCTCTATGGTTTGATATATGGAATAATCATTTCATATCGATAGCTTTGGCCAAATGGCAACAGTCATTAAGGATTCCGTCAAAAATAACTTCCCGAAATTACCGATCTTGATCCAGATTAATTGGGCTGTCGTTGCGATCGTAACTAACTGCGGGTGATTTTCTGCTTGCATAATTCGCCCCTCATGCTAAGGTAGTAATCGATTACTATCTTTTGTGAGGCAGTCTTGAATACGCATGTAAAGCATCTTCCTGCCGAAGAACGGCGCGCGGTGACTATTGAGGCAGTGGTTGAGCTGGCGGGTTCGCAAAACCCCAGTGAAATCACAACCTCCGCTATCGCCAAACATATGAATCTGACCCAGGGCGCCTTGTTTCGTCATTTTCCGTCCAAGGACGCCATTTGGCAGGCCGTCATGGAGTGGGTGGCGGAACGTCTTTTGGCGCGGATTGATTGTGCCGCGCAAGGAATTGACTCGCCTCTGGCCGGGATGCAGGCTATGTTTATGAGTCATATTGAGTTCGTCGCCGAGCATCCAGGAGTGCCTAGAATGATGTTTGGCGAATTGCAACGGGCCGAACAGACGGCGCCCAAGCGCATCGTGCAGTCTCTGATCCAGCGCTATGCGGAACGCCTGCACCGGCTAATCGAGGCGGGTAAAGCCTGCGGCGAGTTGTCTAGCGTGCTCGATACCGAAGCCGCAGCCACGCTTTTTATCGGCACCATCCAGGGTCTGGTCATGCAATCGCTGCTGGCCGGCAACGTAGAGCGTATACGCCACGATGCGCCACGAGTGTTTGCGATTTATCAACGTGGTATCCGGAGTACGCAATGAAACGCTTACCTCTACAAAAACGTACCTTGGCGCTACTGGCGGTTGTGATTCCGTTGTTTGCGCTTTTTGTTTATGTCGGCTTACGATCCGGCCCGTTAGCGCCTGTGACCGTAACGGTCGATACTGTGGAGGTGAAGTCAATTACACCGGCGCTATTCGGTATCGGCACCGTAGAGGCGCGTTACACCTACAAGATTGGTCCGACGGTTGCCGGTCGCGTGCAACGACTGGAGGTGCAGGTGGGTGATAGAGTACAGGCCGGTCAAGTGCTCGGCGAGATGGAGCCGGTCGATCTCGATGATCGCGTCCGCTCGCAGGCTTCGGCATACAAGCATGCCGAAGCGGCATTACGCGAAGCCAAGGCCAGGCAAGTCCATGCACAAACTCAGGCGCAACGTTACGAGCAATTGCTTGCAGTGCGCTCAACCAGCGAGGAAATCGTCGCCATTAAACGACAGGAATTGCAGATTGCGAATGCTGCACTTTCTGCCGCGCATGAAGATGTCACCCGCGCTCAGTCCGATCAGGAGGCTTTGGTTGCCCAGCGAAGTAATCTGCGGCTGATTGCACCGGTTGATGGCCTGGTCAGCTCCCGCGATGTCGATCCAGGCACCACCGTCGTCGCCGGCCAAACGGTGGTGGAAGTGATAGACCCCAAAAGTTTATGGCTCAACGTGCGTTTCGATCAGATCAGGGCGACAGGACTCGCCGCCGGACTGCCGGCCCACATTGTATTGCGCTCGCGTAACGGACAAGCATTGGCCGGCCGCGTACTGCGGGTGGAGCCCAAGGCCGACGCCATCACCGAGGAAATGCTAGCCAAAGTAAATTTCGAAACTCAACCCGAGCCGTTACCGCCCGTGGGAGAACTGGCCGAAGTCACGGTCGATTTACCGGCACTTCCGACAGCCCCCGTGATTTCCAACGCAGCCATCCACCGCGAGCATGATCAGGTGGGTGTCTGGCAAGTCAGGGATGGCGATCTGCACTTTACCCCCATCAAGTCCGGGGCTTCCGATCTTGCTGGCTACGTGCAAATACGTGAAGGATTAAAAGACGGCGATCAGGTGGTGGTCTATAGCGACAAGGCGCTGACGACACACAGCCGCATCGATGTGGTTGAGCGTATGCCGGGGTTGGCGCGATGATCAGTTTGGCGGGGCGCGATATTCTTCATGCCTGGGGCAAGTTTGTGTTCACCGGCATAGGTCTGGGCTTATTGATAGGAGTAACCTTAAGCATGGCCGGCATCTATCGGGGCATGGTAGACGATGCCCAGGTGATGCTGGATAACACCGGCGCAGACCTGTGGGTGGTGCAGCAGGACACTCAGGGCCCTTATGCCGAGTCTTCCAGTCTGTACGACGATCTCTATCGCAGTCTGCTGGATATGCCGGGGGTGGAATACGCCGCTAATGTCACCTATCTGATTATGCAAGTCGGCCATGACGGGCATGATGTCAGCAGCATGGTGGTCGGCATCACCGCCGGCGAGCCAGGCACCCCGGGCCAGCCCCGGCATCTGGTTGCCGGCCGACATATCACCCGCAGTCATTATGAAGCCGTGGCCGATATTTCCAGCGGATTTCAGCTTGGCGAGCGCATCAGAATTCGTCGCAATCTGTATACGGTCGTCGGCTTGTCCAGACGCACGGTGTCATATAACGGTGACCCGATGGTTTTCATCCCGCTTAAAGACGCACAAGAAGCGCAATTTCTAAAAGACAATGATGCCCTGATCCAGCAGCGTCGCCGCAACGCCGAGAATCCGGCCTTTAATCGGCCGGGCATTCCCGATTTACTCGCGGCGGTAAATGCCTCGCAAAGTACCAATGCCTACGTCAATGCGATACTGGTAAAGCTCAAACCCGGCACATTCCCTGAGGACGTAGCCGAAGCTATACGCCGCTGGAAACGCCTGCAGGTTTATACCCGCACCCAAATGGAGTCGATTCTGATGGACAAGGTCATCGATAAATCAGCCAGACAGATCGCCTTGTTTTTGGTGATTCTGAGCATAGTCAGCGCGGCCATTGTTGCCTTTATCATCTATACCCTGACCTTGGGTAAAATTCGGGAAATCGCGGTGCTTAAGCTAATTGGCACCAAGAATCGCACCATTGCCGCCATGATCATGCAACAGTCGCTTGCGCTTGGCATCATCGGTTTTGTGGTGGGTAAAATCACCGCTACCTTCTGGGTGCCGATCTTTCCCAAGTATGTGTTATTAATGCCGCTAGACTCCGTCGCAGGTTTTTTTGCCGTGCTGCTGATCTGTGCGCTGGCCAGCGTCATCGCCATCCGTATGGCGCTCAAGGTCGATCCGGCCGAAGCCATAGGAGGCTAAGATGGGCGGCAAAGGCATTCACATTGAAGGTTTAAAAAAACGCTATGGTGAAGGTGATACCGCTGTTTATGCCTTGAAAGGCGTGGACATGCAGGTTGCGCCGGGTGAGGTGGTAGGACTCATCGGGCCTTCAGGCTCCGGCAAGAGCACCCTGCTTAAATGTCTGGGGGCGGTGATCGACCCGACTGCCGGCCGCATGATACTGGGCGATGAGGTGATTTTTGACGACGGCTGGAAAGTCCGCGACTTGCGCGCCTTGCGGCGGGACAAGATAGGCTTCGTATTCCAGGCACCCTACCTGATTCCGTTTCTCGATGTGACCGATAACGTCGCACTGCTGCCGATGCTGGCAGGCATTCCCAATGGCGAAGCCCGAGCGAAAGCACTGGAGCTGCTCACGGCGCTGGATATCCAGCACCGCGCCCGCGCCATGCCATCAAAGCTTTCCGGCGGCGAGCAGCAGCGCGTGGCTATCGCTCGCGGATTGGTCAATCGCCCGCCGGTGATACTGGCCGACGAGCCCACCGCGCCGCTCGATAGCGAGCGGGCCATGGCTGTGATCCGCATTCTCAATCATATGGCACGTCAGTTCGAGACCGCTATCATCGTGGTCACCCACGACGAAAAAATCATACCCACCTTCAAGCGCATCTACCATATTCGCGATGGCGTAACACATGAGGAAGTCGGCGAAGGGCGGGGATTCGAGTGAGTAAACAATTCAATTTAAGGCGTTATTTATGACACAGCAAAACTTCTTTAAAAATCTCTTTACAGTGATTGCAGCCGGCGTATTTCTAGTCGGCATCTGTTCGCCTGCTTGGGCCGATGGCGATACTGAAAGTAAGCCATTGGCGCTGCAGCGGATCATGCAAGAACTCGGCAAAAGCATGCAGGCTATCACTGACGCCATTTCTCGTGAAGATTGGGCTTTGGTCGCCAAAATTGCACCTCAGATCGCCGAGCATCCGGAGCCGCCAGTCATCGAGAAGATGCGTATCCTGAGTTTCATGGGCACCGATATGGGTCTGTTCGAAAGCCATGATGAAGCAACCCATCAGGCTGCACGAGCACTGGCGCAGGTTGCCGCTCGCAACGATGGACCAGCTGTGATTACAGCCTTTGCAAATCTGCAAAGTGCTTGTCTGGCCTGCCACCAGAGCTTCCGTCAATCGTTCGTGACACATTTTTATGAACAACGTTGAACAATTGCAGCGCGCCGGTACTGATCGCATAGTGGTTAGGACCTATACAGCCTTAGTGGTTACCGGATTGCTGGCCGGATGTACCGTAGGACCCGATTTCAAACCACCGGCTGCTCCCGATATCGCTGGCTACACGGCAACTCCTTTGGTCACGCAAACCGCAGCTGCAGCCACTGCTTTGGGGGATGCGCAGCACTTTAGCAGCGGCGCAAAAGTGAGTGCACAGTGGTGGCATGAGCTGGGTTCGCCTAAACTCGATGCGCTGATCGAACAGGCTATGCAGGCCAGTCCAACACTGGCTTCTGCGCGCGCCACCTTACAGCAAGCGCAGGAAATCTATGTGGCGCAGGAGGGGGCGATGACTTACCCTCAAATCGATGCGGGTTTCAGCGCTCAACCGCAACGCTTTAATCCCATTGTATTGGGTCAGGACGGTGGGGCGAGGGAATTCAGTTTGTTTATCGCCGGCGTTAACGTACAGTACCAACTTGATCTTGCAGGCGGTAATCGCCGCACTTTGGAAGCCTTAGCCGCCCAAACCGACTATCACCACCATGTACTGGCAGGTGCGCAGCTGACCTTGGCGGGCAACATCGTTACCACCGCTGTCACCCAAGCCAGGCTTGCAGCACAGATTCAGTCTACGGAAGCCATACTTCGCGATCAGGATGAACAATTACATCTCACTAAAGAGCGCGTGCGGCTTGGCCAGGCGGCACCGGATGAGGTGTTGGCACTGCAAACCCAAGTAGAACAAACGCGCGCCGGACTTCCCGTGCTGCGCAAACAGAGCCAGCAGAATGCGCATTTGTTGGCCGTACTTAGCGGTCATGCGCCTGGCGAGGGGCGTTTGCCCACTTTCACCCTGGAGGAATTCAGCTTGCCGTCCGATTTGCCGTTGCTCGTACCCTCCGATTTGGTGCGCCATCGCCCCGATATCCAGGGCGCCGAAGCGCTGTTACACGCCGCCAACGCCGAATATGGCAGCGCTATCGCCAAGCTGTATCCGCAACTTAATCTCAGCGGCAATCTGGCTACGCAGACCTTGATTGCAGGCGCATTGTTCGGACCCGGTTCGGCAATATGGAACGTGCTTGGGCAACTGACCCAGCCGCTGTTTAATCCCGCCCTGCCGGCCGAAAAGCGCGCGGCATTGGCCGCATTCGACGCAGCGGCGGCCAATTATCAAAGCGTCGTGCTCGAATCTCTGCGTAATGTGGCCGATGTCTTGCGTGCCTTGGAGAACGACGCCCAGACATTAACGGCACTGGCTGCCGCCGATGCTGCGGCTCAGGGCTTTTTGCAATCCGTGCAGAGGCAATATGCACTGGGTGCAGCCAGCTACGTTCAGCAACTTATCGCACAACAAGCGGCGCAACAGACCAGCATTAACTTGATCGCAGCTCAGGCGCAGCGCCTGGTCGATAGTGCGGCTCTGTACCAAGCCATGGGCGGGGGTGTCAGTTAAGACGATATATCTGTCTGAAAATCAACATTACCGATGCGGTAGACGCTCATGTACTGAGCGCACTAACAATTGGAAAGCCCCAAAGCCGTCATTGTTAGACACGCTGTAACAAATTTAGAAATAGTCAGCGGCTGCTTTCAAGTAATCCCAGCTGGCAGCCTTAAAGGATATACACATTAAGGCACCGCTAAGCAGCAGTTAGGATTTCGCCAAATTTAACTTCCGCTTATGGTTCCCAT
>NZ_LUUI01000154.1 GCF_001644015.1 Methylomonas lenta | reverse complement strand
GGATTCTTGCATATGATATTCCATGCATATTCCTTAGTATAAATCAGCTTGGGCTATTCACTGAATAGGACAGGCGACGACCATTCGGGTTAAGCTTGTAAAAGTCTTACCCTGTCCATGCAATCGCCGATAACAAATGACGGAGTTTATATGTCGGATTTTTTTTCTAAGTCACGTATCACAGCCAAGCCCGGCTATAACCGCTGGTTGGTGCCGCCCGCCGCGTTATCGGTGCATCTTTGTATTGGTCAGGCTTATGCGTTTAGCGTGTTTAACAATCCACTTACACGAATCATCGGTGTCACGGAATCAGCGGCGGACGATTGGAAATTAACCACTTTGGGTTGGATTTTTAGTCTGGCGATTGTATTTTTGGGTTTGTCGGCGGCATTTGGCGGCAAGTGGCTGGAAAAAGTCGGACCGCGTTTGACTATGTTTGTGGCCGCCTGTTGCTTTGGGGGCGGTTTCTGGGTGGCTGCTTTGGGTGTGTGTTTGCATCAAATCTGGTTGATTTATCTGGGTTACGGTGTGATAGGCGGCATTGGTTTGGGTTTAGGTTATGTATCACCCGTATCGACCTTGATTAAATGGTTTCCGGATCGGCGCGGTATGGCCACAGGGCTGGCGATCATGGGCTTTGGTGGTGGTGCCATGATAGGTGCGCCGCTGTCGGTTTGGTTAATGGATGTGTTTAAATCCGCCAGTTCAGTAGGGGTGATGGAAGCGTTTTTGTTGATGGGGGCGATTTACTTTGTGTCGATGATGATAGGGGCGTTGACTATCCGTATTCCGCCGCCAGATTGGCAGCCTGCTAATTGGACGCCGCCACTGGTGGCAGACAAAATGATCACACAAGCGCATGTACATATTGATCAAGCCCTGAAAACTCCGCAGTTTTATTTGTTGTGGCTAGTGCTGTGTTTAAATGTGACTGCAGGGATAGGTGTGTTGGGTCAGGCTTCGGTGATGATACAAGAGATGTTTAAAGGCAGTGTTACACCGGCAGCAGCGGCCGGCTTTGTGGGATTGCTGAGTTTGTTTAACATGGGTGGGCGGTTTTTCTGGTCCTCTGCATCGGATTACCTGGGGCGTAAAAATACTTATTTTATTTTTCTGGCGTTGGGGGCCGTGTTGTACTCACTGGTGCCGAGTATGGGCTTGATCGGTAATATGGCAATCTTTGTATTGTTGTATGCCTTGATTATGAGTATGTATGGTGGCGGTTTTTCCACCATACCGGCTTATCTGGCGGATATTTTTGGTACGCGTTATGTCGGTGGCATTCACGGTCGATTATTAACCGCCTGGTCGACAGCGGGTGTATTAGGGCCGGTGTTGGTAAATTACATTCGTGAATATCAGATTGCGCAGGGCGTTGCCAAAGCCGAAGCCTACAATGTCACCATGTACATCATGGCTGGTATTTTAGTGTTGGGCTTTGTCTGTAATCTATTGATTAAACCCGTGCATGAAAAACACCATATGAAGCACGATGATTTTGATGAGCTGGATGGTATTTATCCAAATACACAAAAGGAGGCATCATGAATAACAAAAATAAAAAGTCGGGTTCGCGGTTGTGGCTGGTTCTATTTTGGCTGTATGTGGCGTTACCATTGTTATGGGGCGTAATGTCAACCTTGAAAAAAGCCATGGCTTTGTTTGGTTGAGGTGGATTTCAGCTATACCGCCGAAGCGTCATGCAAGCACTATCATTGCCACATGACCAATTACAGAATGATCACCAGAAAGGACACGTCAATATTAGCCTCTCCCATTTAAATATCGCATGAAGGAGTGTTTGAAATCTCTGATAATTCGGATGCTATTGCTGGTTTGCTTGTCGTTATCACTTTTGCTGGCGATGATTTTGTTAGCAATTGAAGCCGATCCCACCGTTAATACCCGGGCCAATTTGTCCGCAGATCAAGTCGCCAAGGTTAAACGGCTGTTTGATCGGAATGATCCGCGCCGCTTGCGGACCGGTGTGATAACCACAGCAAAACTCGGTCAGGAAGAATTGGATTTGGCGCTGAATTATCTGGTTAATCAATATGCCAACGGTGCTGCCCGCTTAAAAATTGAGCAAGGCAAAGCCCGGATCGAAGTCTCATTACCGCTAGCCGACAACCCTTTGGGCCGATATTTGAATTTTCATTTGGTGCTCAGACAAACTAACGGGCTGCCTGAAATCAGCGCCATCTCATTGGGGCGTTTGCCACTGCCAGGTTTCGTTGCCATTAGCCTGCTCAAATACAGCCAGACAGTATTGCCAATTACAGTCGATTGGCCAATGATAGCTCGCATGGTCAAGCTTGTTAAATTCCAGCCCAGGCGTTTGCTGGTGACTTATCAGTGGCGAGCAGAATTGCCATCACAAGTCAGTGGTGCGTTGGTCTCTAAAGATGAACTGCTACAGCTCGAAGCATATCAGCGGCGTTTAAGCGAGCTGGCGCAAACCGGCACGGCGGCAGTATCGTTGATCGATTTAATGCAGCCTTTATTTCAACTGGCAGTCGAGCGTAGCCAAAACGGCAATGCAATTCAGGAAAATAGAGCAGTGATAAGAGTGCTGGCCTTTTACGTTAATCAAAAAAACTTAAGTAAGTTAATGCCACAGCTCAAACGTTGGCCACGACCAATTTGGCGTAGAGTCACGCTGCAAAATCGTGATGACTTTAGCAAGCATTATTGCGTATCAGCATTTTTAGCCGCAGATGGTGGCACGCCACTCGCTGATGCGGTGGGTTTGTATAAAGAAATTCAAGACTCACGCGGTGGTAGCGGTTTTTCATTTAACGATATTGCGGCCGACCGGGCCGGGACGCGAATGGGCGAGTTGGCTATTGCCAGCGAACAGGACGCAAGGGCTATGCAAACATTTTTATCCACCGCTAACGAAGCAGACATTATGCCGGAAACAGCCGATTTACCTGAGTTTATGCCTGAAGCAGAGTTCAATCGCCGTTATGGCGGTTTACAGGGTGATGGTTACCAAAACATGATGATAGAGATTGAGCGACGAATAGCTGCACTAGCGATTAATCGGCGTTAGGCCGGAAGTAATCGCTAGTGTAGGGATTTGCTAATTTTAGTCTTTCAGTAACTGATCCCTGATCGGTAATTCGCGGATACGCTGACCGGTAGCGGCAAAAATGGCATTACATAATGCCGGTGCAATCGGCGGTACTCCCGGTTCGCCCACCCCACCAAGTGGGCTATCGAATTCGGTTGTGGGTACCAGATGTACCCGGATTTCACGTGGGGCATCATCTATGCGGGTTAGTTGATAATTATGAAAATTATCCTGTATAACTGCGCCATCCTTAAAGCTGATTTCACCTAGTGTTGCCAGGCTGACGCCCATAATGCAAGCACCTTCCAGCTGCGAACGAATACGTTCAGGATTGACTTGCGGGCCACAATCTACAGCGATATCGATTCTGGGAATACTAAGTTTGCCCGCCTGGTCGACGGCTACTTCCACCACCACGGCGACATAAGTCACAAAGCTGTAATGTGCGGCCAGGCCCAGGCCATGGCCTTTAGCGAGCGTGCGTCCCCAACCGGCTTCGCGGCAGGCCGAATCAATCACGTTTCGTAAGCGTCCGGTGTCCAGCGGGTATATTACGGGTGATTCGCCTTGATTCCAGGTATCCCCCAGACTGCGCGGATCGATACGCCGTGCAGGTCCAATCAATTCCAGCAGATAGTCTTTGTGATCGCGGCCGGCTGCGGTGGCTAATTCGGCAACGAAAGATTGGATGGCAAACGCGTGCGGTATATTGGATACCGAGCGAAACCAGCCGATACGGGTATGGGCTTCGGCTGCTGGATTTTCTATCCGCAGATTGGGAATGGCAAACGGCACGTTGATGACGCCCATACCCAGTTCGGCTGGCATCTCATGCACGCTACCGGCCGCGAAGGTTGATGAAATGCTCGGTGCTACCGTTCTGTGTAGCCAAGCGACGGTTTTACCTTGTTTATCCAGACCTGCTTCCAGATGTTCGACTGAAACTGTATGGAAATAAGAATGTTGCAGATCATCCTCGCGGGTCCAGGTCAGCTTGACCGGTTTTCCTTGCATGGCTTGTGATAATAAGGCGGCTTCAACCACATAATCCGGTTTGGATTTGCGGCCGAAACCACCACCCAGCAGAGTTACGTTTATAGTCACTTTGTCTTCCGGCAATTTCAGCCATTTGGCTACCTGGTCGCGAGATGCTTGTGGCGCCTGGGTGCAAGTCCAGACTTCACAATGACCTTTGATGATACGGGCGGTTGCCGCAGGAGGCTCCATCGGTGCCTGAGCAAGATGGGGGGCGTAATATTCTGCAGATAGTCGTTGTGTGGATTTGTCGAGAGCCGCATCGACATCGCCATCGTTACGTACCACTTTGCCGGGTTTTCGAGACGAAACCACCATCTCTGCCCGAAAATTATCAGAGTCATAACTGGCATTAGGGCCATTATCCCAAGAGATTTTCAAGGCTTTGCGTCCCTGGATAGCCGCCCAGGTATTCGTGGCTATCACCGCGATGCCACCGAGTGGATTGAACTCAGCGGGTGGCGGGCTGCTGTTTAGTTCAAGAACTTTAACCACGCCGGGTACTTTAAGAGCAGCACTGGCATCGTAATTTAAAACTTTGCCGCCGAACACCGGTGGCCTGGCGATGACAGCGTAAAGCATGCCTTCTAAACGAGTGTCTATGCCATATTGGGCTTGGCCAGTGACCATGGCCTGACCGTCATAAATTTTTAGCCCACCTTTACCTATGTAACGAAAATCAGCTGCATTTTTCAGGCGTAAGGTTTCCCGGGCCGGCACTGGGAGTTTTGCTGCAGCTTTGGCCAGTTCGCCATAGCTTAAGGATTGGCCACTGGCAGTGTGTATTACCTGATGCAGTTCGGCGTGGACTTCAGTTACCGGCACCTGCCATTGCGCGGCGGCTGCCGTTTCCAGCATTTGCCGCGCAGCAGCGCCTACACGGCGCATCGGCATAAAGAAATGCCGCATACTGCGGGAGCCGTCAGTATCCTGATTGCCAAATCGCACTTCATCACCAGGGGCCTGCTGCACTTTGACGTTTAGCCAGTTGGCATCGAGTTCGTCAGCTACTACCATAGGCAGGCTGGTGCGAACGCCTTGGCCCATTTCCGAACGATGACAGATGATGGTCACCGTGCCGTCTTCGGCGATGGCGACAAACACCAGTGGGTTATCTACCCAGCCGTGCGGCATGGCGTCGGCACCATATTTATCCGGTTCCGAGCTGGTTGCGGTTTCGTCTGCCAGTAGCAGCGATGGAAAGCCGACGGCGAGTACAAAGCCGCTAAGAGCAAAGTCTTTGAGGAAATTCCGCCGACTGATGTTGACGATGCTGAACTTATCAGCTGAACTATCTATTTGTTCTGCAGGTGATTTGATCTGATCCAATGATGTTTTCATGACTTAATCTCCGCTAGTCCGGCAGCCTGTTTAATGGCTGCCCGAATACGGGTATAGGTACCGCAGCGGCAGATATTGCCGCTCATGGCCTTATCGATATCGGCATCGCTAGGGTGGGCATTTTGCTTGAGTAAAGCGGTTGCGCTCATTACCTGGCCGGATTGGCAATAGCCGCATTGCGGTACACCCTGGCTTAACCAGGCTTCCTGCACTTTTTTACCGATAGCATCCTGATCCATGGCCTCGATAGTGACAATGGTTTTGCCAGCCGCAGCTGAAATAGGCGTGACACAGGCGCGGGTAGGTTCGCCGTCGATATGCACGGTACAAGCACCGCATAACGCCATACCGCAGCCGAATTTGGTGCCGGTTAATCCGACGTAGTCCCGCAAAGCCCAAAGTAGCGGCGTGTCGGCGGGTAAATCGATATTTTGTGACTGGCCATTAATGGTAAGCGTAATCATCGGCTATTTCTCCCGGCGGTTTTAATGCATAGATGCTACGGCAGGCAGCATGGGTTTTAGTTTGGATACTACACCCCCGGTATCGCCGAGTAAAGGCGGCACTAATCAGTTGCCGATGCGGTTTGGCATAAGGGCTGACCAAGACCGCCACGTCTGAGCATGACCATTTCGCTAAGGATGGATAAGGCAATTTCTTCCGGCAGTTTGGCGCCAAGATTAAGGCCGGCCGGGGCGCGAACTCTGGCAAGACTGGTTTCGCTAAAGCCCTCTTGGCCTAGTCTTGTCAATACCAGGCCTGCCCGCTTACGGCTGGACACCAGGGCGATATAAAACGCTTCGGAATGCAGCGCACGGCTCAATGCCTCATAGTCGCCTTTGTGATGGGTGGCGATGACGACGAAATCGCCAGGCTGTGGTTGTAACTGTTGGTAGCGGCTATCATCGTTGATGACGCGATAGGCGCTGGAAAACTTGTCTGTAATGGCTTGCGGGTCATTGATGATGACTTCAAAGCCCAAACGCTGCGCAAGCTCACAAAGGCTTTCGACGATACGGCCATGCCCCATTAACCAGAGCAGCGGTTTGGGTAACACGGGTTCGACATAGACTCGCATGCTGCCGCCACAAGGCATGCCGGCACCAAAAATTTCGTCGTTCAAATCAATTTCAATCACGCGTGGTTCTCCGCTGGCAAAACATTCCAGTGCTGCCTTAGCAACCATGGATTGGGCACAGCCGCCACCGATCCAGCCAACGAGTATATGCCCGGAAACGTCTATGAGTGCTTTGGCGGCTGGTTTGGCGGAGGATGAACCGAGAATTTCCACCACGGTAGCCAACGCATAAGGACGACGGTTTTTGTGCAGTTCAAGCTGCTGTTTCAGAATATCCAGGATCACAAGTCAGATGGCTTAGGGTGGTTTAAATCGTCAGGGGTGTCGATATCGCTTAGTACCCCGGCATCATCGCAATCAATCAGCTGTAATTGTTGACGATGGGCTTGAATCACATTTTTGGCGCCGCTGTCGCCGTGCAAAACAGACAGTTCAGATCTTAAGCTGCTGGAAAAACCCACGGGATGTCCGCGTCGACCTTGCCAGCAGGGCGCCGCGAGTAGTGCGCCTGTGCGAATAGCGTTCGCCACTTTTTGTATGGTTGCCGGTTGTATCCAGGGCATATCCGCCAAGGCGATTACATAGCCAGTCGCATTGGAGCAGGCGCGAATAGCATAAGCCAGACTGACGCCCATGCCCAGCTCGGCATCGTCACATATCAGCACCTCGGCACCTTCGGCTGCTAATAAACTGCCAAGCAGGTCACAACCAGGCCGAATCACCGTTAAAACCCGGTCTGTGCCGGCTGACAGGTTACGACAAGCTCGCACCGCTACCAGATCGCCATTCGGCAAGGATTGTGTCAATTTGTCGGCGCCGAAACGCTTGCTGGCTCCGGCGGCTAACAAGATGCCGGTAATCGAACTCATTAAAATATACGCATGCACCAGCACGCACTTTTGTAGCTGAAAAAATCAATCGTCATTCTCTATTTCTTATGTTCACATCGAGAGCAAGGTTATCACCTTTCTTTATGACGTTTTTAAGTCTTTACCATAGACACTTGCAGCTATTCGAACAAACCACAGTGGTCTATTTAAAATGACTGGAAATGCTATTAATGCAGTCACTGGGATGGGGGCAATATCAAGGATCAATAGTGCCAGCAAACTTAGGCAGCATTTAATCCTTGTCCGTCGGGTTTGCTTTTTAGTCTCGGGTAAAACTCTATCTTGTAGCGGCGGTTGCCTTTCATATAAATTCCCTAGCAGATTAAAGAACCAGCGCGGGCGCTCAATGACAATATAGAGTCCTATCAGGCAGGTGGGCGACACTGGACCAAAACCAATAATGGCAAGAATAGTAAACACAAAAAGACACTTAACTTGGGTTGGGTTCATATGATTTTATCCGATATAGCCAGTGCGCTCTTTTTAAGCGCCAAAACAGCTAAACACCATGTTGAGAATTAGCAAACTAGCACCCCAGTAAGCTGGTTTTGTGACAACAGCATTTTGCCAGTCAATAGGGTAAACATCGCTATTAATCTAACTAGTTTTATCATCATAGCTTGATTTTTTTATAGCTTAAGGCCGGCAATACCAACAAGCAGCAAATCAGCATCAGCGAAATGCCAATGGACAGCAATAAGCCCATGCTGGCGGTACCGGCGTGGGTGTTAAACGCCAAGCTGGAAAAGCTGCACAAGGTTGTTAAGGCGCTATAAAACACGCCGCGTGCTGCACTGGTTTGCAATAAATTGTGCTCTTCATCTTTCATGTGCTGCAAGCGATGTACGATGTGTATGCCGCTGTCGACGCCAATGCCCAGCAACAAGGGGAGTACGATGATATTGGCGAAATTGAAGGGGTTGTTAAGCAGTACGTTTGTAGCAGCCGTTAGCAGGGCTGCCAGCAATAAGGGTGTGATGATCAACCATGTTGTTTTCAGGCTACGTGTTTGCACCAATAACAGCAGAATGATCATCAGCAATGCAGCGGAAAATGCTTCAATAAAGGCTGCAACCACCGCCTCACCGGATTTGACGTCACCAATGGGCAATCCAAACACTTCCGGGTAAGTGGCTAGCATGTCATTCACAAAAGTCTTTAGATACTCGGGATTGTTCAGATTCTGCTCTGGCAACACAAGGACTCGATAGAGTCCACTATCGCTAACCCATTGCCTACGTATTTCTCTCGGCAAATCATCAATATCGAAGGCCGTTGCGGTTAAGCCATCACGCAGCTGCAGCATTGTGTAGGGCATTAACGCAAACAAGCTGTTTTCTAATTTTGCATACGTATCAGCCGGATTTTGACTTTGATCGGCTTGCTGGATGAAATTTAAGATATCTTTATGCAGCTTTGTCAGCAAATCATGGGCTACAAGCGTTGTTGGTTGATCCGTGGTCTTTTGCAAAGTTTCGGCTAACTTCAATAAAGCGGCACGCACATCGGACTGTTCGTGCGGCTGTTCGAAACGATTTAGCTGGGTAGGCATAATCAAGTTTAGATTGTCGATAATCGCCAGCTTTTCATCCTGCTGTTCCGGCACCAAGCTGTTTAAAGTGATGGCCTCATGCACGCTAGGTAATTTTGCAAATTGCGCCGCCAACTGGTCGGCATGGCTCAAGCTATCTGTCAGTGCCGAGGTCGCGAACGGTGAATCGGTTTTACTACTGAGCAATTTTTTGAAGGCAATGACTGACTGTGTATGTTGGTCGCGCAAATTGATCGGGTTGGAATCGAATGTCAGCCTTGTCAACATGAAGCTAGCCCCGATTGCTAGCAGTAATGCGCTGATACGAATAGCTTTTGCATGACGAAATGGAAAGGCATAAGCCGATTCCGGTAACAGCGATTTGTCGTTTGCTGGCAGGGTCGTTAGAGGCAGCAGCTTTAGCAATGCCGGCAACAAAGTCAAAGACACCATCAAGCCGATAAAAATGCCGACTCCAGCGATGATACCTAGCTCTGATACGCCTTTGAAATCGGTAGGGATAAAGGCAAAAAAACCGATTGCTGTGGTAAAAGCACATAAAAACATCGGCCTACTGATGGTGGCTAGAGTGCTGGAGATAGCTTGTTCGCTCAGTATCCCTTGCTGACGATATTCCTGGTAACGTAAACAGAAGTGGGTGGCGTAATCCACCCCCAGACCAATGTAAAGCACTGCAAACGCCACTGATATTAAATTCAAATGGCCAATTGTCACTGCGGCAAAACCGGTCGTTACAACCAAACCGACAATCAGCGCGATGAAGGTTACAAACAAGAGTCGCAGCGAACGAAAACCAATCCAAAGCGATCCCAGCACCAGTAATAATGACGCCAGACTGGAAATGACCATGCCACGACTGACGGTTTCCAGTTCCTCATGCTCCAGAGGTACTTCTCCGGTGAAACTCAAATTAATGTCGGGATATAGGGTTGCTAATTCCTTGGCCAAGCCACGTAAATAAGTCATGGCTGGTTCGGCAGGCATCAGTTGTTCAAAATTCAGATGCGGTTTGGCAATGATCAGGCGTCGGGTCTGATCACGGTCAAAATTGGCTGCAGTCAATAGTTTTTGCCATGAAACGTAATGCGGTTGACCTGCGCTGACCGCGAGGATGCTTTCATCAATGGCACTTAACAACGGATCCAGCGGCATGCTCAGCTCTTGTTCCTGACCCTGCAGTGCCAGCGAAATAATATCCATCAGGCCGGCAAAATGATAATGATTGGATAGATAGCCAATAAATGGCTGGGCATCGATCAGTTTGTTGGACAGTGTGTCCAGATCGGTAAGGTTGAGATATAAAAAACCCTGCTGCCGGAAAAACGGGTTTTCTTCCGGCATATAACTTGATTCAAACAAGTCTGATTGTGTTTGCAAGCGTTGGTTGACAAGGGCAGCAACCATCGCAGTTTGTTCGGGTGTGGATGATTCCACCGCCACAATAATGGCAGAAGCATCCTGCGGAAAGGCTTGATCCAGCTTTCGCCTGACTTTCTGGAAAGGTAAATCCTGCGAGAGCATTTCGGCGGTATTGGTATTGATTCCCAGATGGCCAACTGTATAGTTTAAGCTGATGCCGCTGAGGACGATAAACAGCAGTAAAATCAGCCAAGGAAATCGCAAAGCCAGCCTGGATAAACAGGTAAATAGGCGATCAGTTAGGTTCAGCAGCATGATTGATCGCCACTGAAATTATCGCTCGATGTTGTCATTGCCTATCCTGATCAAAGTGTAAATTTAATCAGTTTAATCTGCAGATGAACGAATCGCGCGGCCTAGAAAAAATTTTATATTTTTTTTACAGTCAATTCGGTTTGAAAATAGGCATGAATTTTTATAGCTGTTTATGACTTGCGAAAAATTGATGAAAAAACGGATACAAAAAATTATTAAGCCGGATAATATTAAAACATGATGACACTCAATACAGTTATTCGCCGTTATATTCGAATTTTCGAAATGATAGGAGTATTGATGCGGATTTTTAGCTTTAGTTTAGTCAGTTGGCTTGGGCCTGAGAGCCCGTTTGCATTTATTTGGGTTTTTAATACTGTTGATGCCGTCATACTTTCATGGTGTTCCATTTTAAAACGTGATTATGCGTATACCTTGCTCAATGTCTTCTGGATTATGGTTGGCGTTGTTGGGATATTAAGGGCAGAGAATCTGATACATTGACTTCATGCAGTCAGAGAATAGGCTAATAAAAATTTATTGAACCTCTTTATTAGAAAGAGGTTGGAAACTCGAATTTTAATATTTTTGTCAGCTGAGTATGTTTGAATTTTAAGATAGATAGAAAGCAGATTTAATACCTATAGCAATGCAGCTTTAAATGCTTTTTATTAAGACTGATAACTGAACTGGGGATTCGATCCGGAACAGGGAAGGTTGACGCAACCAACAGATTACCTACAGCCAATTCATTGCGACATTTCTCATCCAGCCTAGTCATGACTTTAGGTGACAAAAATGCAAAAACAACGCTGTAATTGGCTAATGGGTAATCCCAAAAATTATCTCGGTATATCTTGACGCTTTTAAACTTCCGACAACGCCAGACTAATATCAGCCATGGAATCGGGGCTTGCTCAACGGCAGTGATGTGCATTTGTGGAAATCGATTAGCCAGAGGAACCACCACACTTCCAATTCCGGCCCCTAAATCGATCAAACTGTCCGCCTGTTCTCTCTGTACGATGGTTGATAGTGCCTGACTAACCGCAGGGGATGATAAGAACAGCGGGACATCGCCTTTAACAGTGCCCCAAAAAACCAGAATTAGTAGCATAAAACCCAGCAAATAAATCCATGCCGGCAGATTCAATTGCACTAATAAGCCAATCAAAGGCAAAAATAATAGATGAATCGGTATCCACCAGAGTGGTTGACGGAATAGGCGTGATAACAGTACGGCCAGAAGTGGCTGTAGCTCAATCGGTAATATCAATATAAAAGCATTCCCTTTCAGCGTTAGCAACAGCGGTGTCAATACAAGCGCTAAAACTTGGCAACTCAAGGCTTTTAACCATGGCATAAAAATGTGGCCCGACGAGAGTTATCGTTTTAGAAACAATGAGATTTTTCTGTTAGCGCACTTGTGAGTTTAAAGGTGCTGAAGTGCTTTCCGGAATCACGATGGCTTTCTGGGCAGCATCAATATCCAAACCTTCATGCAGAACCTGGTTCTCGGTCTTTTTATTCATTACGATAATCGATATACGGCGATTCATAGGGTCATTGGGTTTATCTGCAATATAAGGAATACTTGAGGCTAAGCCTACAATACGCAAGACTTTATCTTCCGCCAGACCGCCTAGAGTGAGTTCATGACGGGCCACATTGGCACGATCACTGGATAGCTCCCAGTTAGAATAGCCGGAACTGTTAGCGGGGAAGGGCAGGGCGTCTGTATGGCCGTTGATACTGAGTTTATTAGGCAGTTCATTAATGACAGCTGCCAACTTGTGCAAAATCATTTGTGCATAATCTTCGATACGCGAACTGGCTAATTTGAACATGGGGCGATTCTTGGCATCCACGATCTGAATTTTTAAACCTTCCGGCGTGGTCTGCATCTTGATTTGATCTTTATATTCGGCAAGTTCAGCATTCGCTGCCAGCATGGATTCGATTTTGCCTTGTAATTGCTCTAATTGAATTTTTTCCTGCTGCTCCGCAATTTTTTCCACATCCGCTAGGGTTGGTTCGCTGGGCGTTACTTCTTCACCCAGGTGCACCTGACCTGCATCTTTTGCAGTCAAATCTTCACCGCCACCCTGGATAATAGCGGTTCTGTCGCCCACGCCTTCACCGCCATTTAACGAGACGGAATAAGGATTTTGAAAATACTCGGAAATGCCTTTTTTAGTCGCTTCGTCAGTGGAGCCCAGTAACCACATCAACAAGAAAAACGCCATCATGGCCGTTACAAAATCGGCATAAGCAATTTTCCAGGCACCGCCATGGTGAGCATGACCGGCTTTTTTGATGATTTTTTTGATGATGATAGGTTGTTCAGCCATGTATTTAACCCTTTCCAGCTTTTAACTGCGCTTCCATTTCTTCAAAGCTGGGTCGAACGTGGTGTGGGATAGCTGAGCGCATGAATTCCACGGTAATAGGTGGAGAGGTGCCCAAGGCACAATTTAAAATACCTTTTTTGACGCACTTGTAAGCATTGGCTTCTTCCTCTAAGCGGTCTTCCATCACGGCCGCCACCGGGCTTACAAAGCCATAGGCAATTAAAATCCCTAAAAAGGTACCCACCAAAGCGGCTGCAATCAACTTGCCGAGTTCGGCAGGTGGAATGCCCACAGATTCCATGGTATGCACTACACCCATGACGGCTGCCACAATACCAAACGCGGGCATACCATCGCCTATGCGCTGCACGGCCGCGATGGGGGCATGCCCCGTTTCGTGATGTACTTCGATTTCTGCATCGATAATATCCTCCAGCTGATTAATATCGACACCGGTTAAAATCAAGCGGAGCTTATCGCAAATAAATTCCAGTAAGTGATGATCTTGAATGACTTTTTCGCCAAAAATCGAGCTACCTTCCGGGTCATCAACCACTTTTTCCAAAGACAACAAGCCTTCTTTGCGGGCCTTTTGGCCCAGATAGCTGAAGCTAGTCAATAAGTCCAAATAATACGCGGTGTTGTAACGACTGCTCTTCAACGTACCGATACCGCCGGCAATAGCTGCTTTGATGGTATTCGTCGAATTACTGGCGACAAAGGCACCTGTTGCGGAACCCACGATAATCAGCACCTCCACCGGCTGCATTAACACACCAAGATGACCGCCAGCTAATAAAAACCCACCGAAGACGCAGCCTAAAATGACAACATAACCAATAATTACAAACATATAATCCTTTCAATATCAATAATACTATTGACTCAGGGCAGTTCATCTACAGAGACGTCCTTTTCCTTAAGCGTCAAGTCCTGACGAGTTAACCCCAGTGTCAATGCCAAAGAACTGGCAATATAAATAGAGGAATAGGTACCCTTAATCACTCCGATCAACATGGCAATCGCAAAGCCATGGATGGTTTTGCCACCCAAAAATGCCAGTGCCAGCAGGGTTAAAAAAACGGTCAACGAGGTTAAAATGGTTCGGCTCAAGGTGTCGTTGAGCGCGTTGTTGGCAATCTCAAACATGGAACCTTGCCGACTGCTACGCACGGTTTCCCGAATTCGGTCATAGACCACGATAGTGTCGTTGATAGAATAGCCTACCAAAGCCAGAATTGCCGATAGCACTGTCATGTCAAATTCCCAGCCGAACACTGAAAAAAAGCCCATGGTGATGATGGTGTCATGGAACAAAGCCGCAATTGCGCCGACTGATAACTTCCATTCAAAACGCATGCTGACGTAAATCATCACGCCAATAAACGACAACAATAACGCCAAGCCGCCGTCATTAAACAATTCTTCGCCAACTTGCGGGCCGACGAATTCTACCCGGCGCATTTCACCTGGCTGGGCTTGACTGGAATTGGCAACCGATAGAATAGTTTGAGTCAGTTGTTCCTGATCCATATCAGCAATAGGTTTCAAACGAATCAACACATCCTGCGAGGTGCCAAAATGTTGCAGGTTGGCATCCGGAAAACCCTGTTGTTCCAGAGTTGTACGCATACGATCCAAATCCACTGATTGGGCATAGTGCAACTCATAGACACTACCACCGGTAAAGTCGATGCCAAGGTTTAAGCCATTGATGACAAACGAGATGATAGATATCAAAAACAGCGTACCGGAGAAGAGAAAGGCTATTTTTCGTTTGCCCAGAAAATCAATTTTCCGAATTGGTTTCATAGTTATTTCCAAATTTTATCAGGGTTTCAGGTTGGTTTTGTGCGCAAGAGCAGCGCGGTTAATTTTTCCAAAAAGCCGGCGTAAGCAGCAGGATCAGGGTAAATACTTCCAGACGACCCAGCAGCATGGTGAGGGAACAGGTCCAGGTTTGAAAATCACTAAGACTGCCATAATTGGTAGCAGGGCCAACTTGATGTAGGCCGGGGCCGGCATTGTTAATGCAGGCAATGATGGCGCTGAGGGCAGAGATTGGATCCATACCGGCAAAAATCAGCGTAAACGTCATCGCCACTACCGAAATGAAATACAAAAAAATAAACGCCAATACGGCAAAAATAATCTTGTTGGCAACCGGTGTGTTGCCGATCCTAAGCGGGTGGATAGCGCGTGGGTGCAAAATAGTAAACATTTCCCGACCCGCCTGTTTCCATAACAACAAAGCCCGAAACAATTTGATGCCGCCGCCGGTAGAGCCGGTGCAAGCTGTCACGCAACTTAGATACAACATCCACCAGGGCACAAAGGGCGGCCATTGGTCATAGTCGACGCTGACAAAACCACAGTCGGTGGCGATAGACACCAGATTGAAGGTGACATGTCGCAAACCGACGAAATAATCTTCGTAGACTTCAAAGTAATTTAAATAACCGGCGCAAACCAGAATACTGGCGGCAATTATGCCCAGCATGGGTATTGTTTCCGGATCGGCTAAATAAGGTTTGAAACTGCGCCGAAATAACACGGTGTAATGGGTGGCGAAATTAATGGCAGAGATCAACATAAAAACCGTCAGCACCAGTTCGATGGCTACCGAATCAAAATAGCCAACGCTGGCATCATGGGTTGAAAACCCGCCTAACGCCAAGGTAGCAAAGGCGTGGCAAATCGCATCAAACCAGCCCATCCCGGCGAGTTTTAAACACAGAATGCATAATAAGGTAATGCCGGCATACACCAGCCAAAGTAGACGGGCAGTTTCGGTGATACGCGGGGTGATTTTGCTGTCTTTGACCGGGCCGGCGATTTCGGCTTTGTATAGTTGCATACCGCCGACACCCAGTAAAGGAAGCACCGCCACCGCCAGTACGATAATGCCCAAGCCACCAATCCAGTTCAGTTCGTGCCGCCACAAATTCAGCGAGGGCGCTAGTTGATCCAAGCCGACCAATACCGTGGCGCCGGTGGTGGTAAAGCCGGACATGGTTTCAAAAAATGCATCAGTAAATGATAGATTGGGGATACCCCACATTAATGGCAGGGTGGCGGCAGAAGCCATCAATCCCCAAAAAAATGCCACCAATAAATAGCCGTCGCGGTTTCTTAATTCGCCACGCCAATGCATCGTTATCCCTGCCAGCAGAGCGCCCGCGCCAATGTTCATTAACATGCCATCCAGAAAGTGCTGGATCATGCCGTCGTCATAAATGAGAGAGGCAAGAATAGGAAACAAATAGGTCAGGCCAAATACCATCAAGATCAGCCCCAATACAAAGGCCAACGTACAGAAGCGTTTCATGAAAGTTTGAACCTGAGAAAGAATGTCAACGACATAAAAGCCTTATCAGTGTTAGTCGCTGGATAACGAAACAGGCAACTGACATACTCAAACACCAAAATACGCATAACAAATACTTGAGACCACACCCAGCAGAACCATGCCGACTTTCGCCTGTAAGGTTTGCTCGCCCCAGTAATAAAGCAAACTGGCCATTTTACGTGAATAATGCTCACGCAGGGCTTGACTAAAACGCAGACAAATCGATGGCAAAATAAGCCATAACCCGTAGAGTAATATAGTTGCAAATGCAACCAGAGTGTAAAACACGATGATTTGGGTCTGATGCAATCCAGTGTGAAATAAGTGTTCCACGATATGATCCAGCGTGGATTCGACGTACTCAAACAGCAAATGCAACAGATGTAAAATTACTTCCAGCAGATAATGGGCCAGCGTTAACAGGTAATCTAAAACTTGATCCGGTACAGCCAGAAAAATAATGGCTGCCAATAGCAGCAAACCATTCCGGATAAATTGCTGTTTTCTACGCTTTTCAAGAAAGCCATCCAATACCTTCCGGTCGTCGATCGCCAAATTCACAAAACGAACGCCAATTAAATAGGGGTAACGGTCGTTTTCGTATGGATTGCTGGGTTTGCAGTAAACCACTTTGCAACAGCAGGTGATATTGGTCATATCAGCCAACAGTAAGATGCGTGTTAGTAGATAATCTCCCGCCTGCAATTGTTCTTTACAAGTAAACGATAGGCCGCTGGTGCTAATATTGACATTCAAGGTGTCATTATCCAGGCTTTCTGAGTCAGGCAGCCCAGCTTCGAATGACAATTCATCGGTCATTCCACCAGACTTTGCTACCTCTTGATACGAATACAATATTGAGGACATCGGCTTAATATCATGCTGGGTTTGGATGTCTTGGTTGCGATCAATCTTGCAATAAAAAAGGTTGGCACGCTGGAAAACACGAAAGGCCATACGCCGATTTAATTTGTTTTTATTGTCTTTAATCATAAAGATCCGGAAAAACTCGCTACCCTCAGTCAGTCAACGACATAGTCCAGCTATTAGTCCGCAGCATTGGCAGCATTTTCCCGAGCACGTTTGGCAAGGTGCGTAGAGCGCCAAAATAACATAGCGCCCACGGCGACCAATCCCAGTAAAAAGTGGACTTCGTAATGCTTTATTTCGCCTAAAAATGATTCAGCAACATCGCCGAATTCAAATCCCAGATAACCAACTGCAATCGCCCAAATCCCCGCACCCAAGCCATTAAGCAGAAAGAATTTTCCCGGATGCATGCGGCTGGCGCCAATCACAAAGGGTGTTACATTGCGCACGCCATATAAAAATCGAAATCCCAACACCACTTTAATTTGATGCCTATGCAATAAATCAAATACTTTGTCAGTTTTGCTATGCCATAAAGGTCGTTTTTCCAAAAACGCAATGCCTTTGTAACGTCCTAAATAGAAAAAGCTTTGGTCGCCGGCAAATGTACCTAAAAATGCTGTCAGTATGACCAAAGGTAACTGAAGATATCCACTAAACGCTAAAAAGCCGGCAATCACTAAAATCGTTTCGCCTTCTAAAAAGGTGCCTATTAATAAGGCCCAATACCCGTAATCGATGATCAGTTGATGTAAATCCATAATATGTGCGAATGACCTAAGTGACCCTGCGAAAGCGGGAATATGTGGACAGTATAATTAAAAATACGCTTCAGCTCTCGTGTTCTAAATCGTCGTCGTGTTTGGTTGGTTTTTGTGTTTTGTCAGCCTCCTGCAGGGCTTTACGGAAATGGTTGATAGCGCCTCCCAAGTCTGCGCCGAGGTTTTTTAAACGCTTGCTGCCAAATACCAATAACACGATGACCAGAACCACCATTAAATGCGGAATGCTAAATCCCATCTGAACCTCCTCAACTAAAAGTAACGACCATTCAATAAAAAATGTGCAGCGATGCTGCAGGCAAAACCTAGCAATATTGCTGGCATCCATTTCAGATGCACACCAAATGTGTAAGCACCTTTCATTTGCCCCATCAAACCTACGCCGGCCGCAGAGCCAATCGCCAACAAACTGCCGCCCACACCTGCGCTCAGCGTGACCAGCAACCATTGCCCCTCAGATATAACCGGGTGCATGGTCAGCACGGCAAACATGATGGTGCCGTTGTCGATGAATGCTGACAAAATACCCACCAGAATGTTGGCAAAAGTAGGGTCCATGCCGACGTATAAGGCATCGGATAGCAGGGTTAAATAGCCGATAAAACTTAAGCCACCTACGCTGACCATGACGCCGTAGAAAAATAGCAAGGTGTCCCATTCCAAGTCGGCTACGCTTTTGAAAACGTCAAATTGTTGGTTTTTATTGGCTGCGGGTAATTCGACATTGAACAACTTGTAGACATGCTCGAACTGGCTCTTTTCCGGTTTTTGTTCGGTTTTTTGCAAGTAAAAACCCAGAAATTTCAAGTAAGTCAGGCCTGCCAGCATGCCGGCTGCAGGCGGTAGTTCTAAAAAGTTTTCAAAACAAACTGCGGTAATAATGGTCAATAAAAACAGGATTACCATGGCTAAAGCTCCGCGTTTTAAGACCGGCGCTTTGCCGATAGCGGCGGGTTGTTGCTTGGGAACCCAAAAATGCATGATGCTGGCCGGCACTACAAAATTGATCACAGCCGGAATAAACAATGAGTAAAAATCTGCAAACGGCACCACGCCACTTTGCCAAACCAATAAGGTGGTAATGTCGCCGAACGGGCTAAATGAGCCGCCCGCGTTGGCAGCCACGACGATGTTGATGCAGGCGATACTCAGAAATGGGCGGTTATCTTTGCCCATGGTGTAAATCACTGTCCCCATCAACAATGCGGTGGTGAGATTGTTACAAATAGACGATAAGCCAAACGACATGACGCCGGTAATCCAGAACAACTTGCGATAGCTAAAGCCTTTACTGAGCAACCAGACTCGCAAATTGTCGAACACCCCACGATCCTCCATGGCATTCAAATAGGCCATGGATACCATGATGAATAAAAATAGCTCGGCATAACTTTCCAAAGCAGAGCGAAAAGCTATGCCGGCTTGCTTATCCAAGCCGCCGGATACATATACCGAGGCAATTAATACCCAAATCAAACTCGCAGCCAACACCATAGGTTTGGATTTGTTCAATTCGATGACTTCTTCAATCATCGCCAGCACATAAGCCACTACGAAAATAGCTATCGCCGCATAGCCTACCCAGTGGTTTGTTAAATCCAGATGTTGTTCAGTGCCAGCATTCAGCGCGCCCCAGGCCAGATTTGGCAAAAAACAAAACAACAAAATGGGCGCTAGTTTCATTCGGATAATATTCCTGTAAGGCTGGAATTAAAATTCCAAAAAGGTGGCTGTTTTAGTCAAAGTCTCGGCTATTGCATTTGACAAAAAAACTGTAAACAGTCGCTGAGAGTGAGATTATTTCCATAGGAATTAAGCCGACAGCTTGTTTAACCGACACAGATAAATGATGTGCTCATTGTCGGCAGCCACTTTAGAAAAAGACGTCTAAAGATTTTGTAAAAATAGTGGGGCTATATGTAAAAAAAATATAAAAATTGATCCAACCCATAGGCATGCCAGTAGTCGTGACTTAAAATTCCGTTAGTGGATGCACAAATCATGCACACTGCTTCCAGCTTTTTAATGCTGTGCATGTTTAAATAGCTGATCTATAAACACTTCCTGCCAAATAATAAATTTGTGAACCTCGGCGCCCATTCACCCATCGATACGTTTGGAATTAAAGAACCTCAGCCCTATAGGCTAGACAGCCAAGCCGGGTCGAGCGCTTACCATGGCTGGGTTGGCTATGTTTGGGCGATTTTAATCACAGCCATCAATGCCTTGATCGGCCATTTTTTGTACGAGCGACTGGAATTATCCAATCTGGTGATGGTGTTTTTACTGGGTGTGGTGTTTATTGCCATGCGTTACGGTCGAGGACCCTCGATTGTGGCTTCATTGCTGGGTGTGGGGATTTTCGATCTTTTTTTTGTCGCACCTTATCTGAGTTTTTCACCGGCCAATAGTCAGTATTTAATTACCTTGCTAGCGATGTTGGTGGTGGCCATTGTGATCAGCAATTTGATGATCAATGTCAAATCGCAGGCCAGGATTGCTGCTTACCGAGAGCGCATGGCCACGGCGTTGTATGCCATGAGTAAAGAGCTGGCGACCTGTCAAACCGAACAGGAAATTGTCTGTATGGCCGTCAAGCACTTATCCCACGAATTCAACAGCCGGGCAGTGATTTTATTTGCCGATGACGTAGGCTGTCTGCAATATCCCAAAGCGCCCGAATTGCCGGAGTCTCTCCGCACTGTCGATTTAACGCTGGCGCAATGGACCTTGGATAACGACAGGTTGGCCGGTCAAAGCACTCACAATCGAACCTTGTATTTTCCATTGCATGATGAGGATAAAGTGATGGGGGTGCTGGCTTTGTTACCCATGGGTCATGCACGTATTGGCTTACCGGAGCAGCAACAATTACTGGAAACCTTATTACGCCAGATTGCTCAGGCTTTATCGCGGCTGCGCTTTGCCGAACAAGCTAAATCCACTCAAATTCAGATTGAAGCCGAGCAGTTGAGAAACTCGCTACTTAGCGCCATTTCGCACGATTTGCGCACGCCATTGTCGACCATCATCGGTTCGGCCAGTGCCTTGGCCGATGACGATAGTCATCTGCAAGCATCTGATAGACTGGATTTAAGCCGCGCCATCGTCGATGAAGCTGAGAGGATGGCCCTGTTAATCAATAACTTATTGGATATGGCTCGCCTGGATGCCGGTAAAATTTATCTGAACAAGCAATGGTACCCGGTCGAGGAAATCATCGGTTCGGTTCTGACTCGTCAGCATAAATATCTACAAAAACGATCAGTAAAAGTCACTATGCCAGCTGGGATTCCTATGTTGTATGTTGATGTGGTGATGATCGAACAGGTATTGATCAATTTAATCGAAAATGCAATTCGTTACACCCCAGCTAGTAGTGCGTTGGAAATTACCGTCGATATCTCCGCGCAAACCACTCGCATAGCAGTGGCCGACCACGGCCCCGGCATACCTAAAGGGTTGGAAGAAAAACTATTTGAGAAGTTTTACCAAACTCGCAATGAGGCGGCGCAAAGCGGGGTAGGCTTGGGTTTGGCCATTTGTCGCGCCATTGTTGAAGCTCATGGCGGCCAGATCAGTGCGCATAACCGACCCGAAGGCGGCGCAGCGTTTGAATTGGTGTTGCCACTGGATGAAGCGCCGCCAGTATTGGCGCCCGAAGACGAGTAACACAGCCTATGTCAAAAACAGCACCTGTAATCATCGTTATAGAAGACGACCCGGCCATACGTAAATTTTTGCGCACCAGTTTGAGTACGCAAGACTTTACGGTTTTCGAAGCCGAAACCGGCAAACAAGGTATTGTCGAAGCCGGCATGCGCAAACCTGATTTGCTGATTTTGGATTTGGGTTTGCCTGATATGGACGGCGTTGAGGTCATCAAGGCTGTGCGGGCCTGGTCCGGTATACCTATTATCGTGTTATCGGCGAGAAATCACGAACAGCATAAAATTGATGCTCTGGATTTGGGTGCCGATGATTATTTAACCAAACCGTTTGGGTTTGGCGAATTGCTGGCGCGTATTCGGGTGGCGCTGCGTCATGCCAATCGAACCTCAGAAAATCCGCAAGGCGAATTATTCACCACTGACAATTTGCACATCGATTTACTCAATCGCCTGGTCAGCGTCGATGGTCAGGAAGTGCGTTTGACCCCGATCCAATTCCGTTTGCTGTCGGTATTAGTTAAAAATGTGGGTAAAGTGATGACGCATCAACAGATACTCAGGGAGGTATGGGGGCCATCCTATCAAGAAAATGCGCATTATTTGCGTATTTACATGAGTCAGTTACGCCAAAAACTGGAACAAAACCCCACCCAGCCGCGCTATTTACTCACCGAATCCGGGGTTGGATATCGCTTTAAAATTTAAATCATTAGCGTAGAATGCGGCGTCCTTTTCCGGGATTGTTGCCGCATCTCGCTGGCTATCCTCTAAGTCTTTCTTTTTTTTATTAACTATGCCAGGTATTTTGCGTTTAATTATTACGTTCGCGATTTTGTTGTTTTCCAGTCAATTGTTTGCAGTCCCCGACAATGGTCATTTTTTGGTGCTGAACTACCATGACATCCTGGAGGAAGAAGAGAAAGTGCCACCTTTTGACCGTATTGCGGTTAATAAAAAGCATCTGGAGCAACATTTTGCTTGGCTGAAAAAAAATCAATACCACGTCATCAGTATTCAAGATTTGCTGGACGCGATGAAAGGTGAAAAAACCTTGCCGAACAAGGCAGTAATATTGACATTTGATGACGGGTATTTGAGTTTTTACACGCGAGCATTACCCCTGTTAAAAAAATATCACTATCCAGCCACTTTGGCTGTGGTGGGTTCCTGGTTGGAAGGACAGCATGTGCATGGCGTCAAACCATTAATGTCTGCTGCGCAAATCCGCGAAGTAATGGCCAGCGGCCTAGTGGAAATCGCCAGCCATACTCATGACCTACATCACGGCATAGTCATGAATCCTTTCGGTGATGAACACAGCGCCGTCACCTCACGCTTATACAATACTGAATACGAGGAATACGAAAAAGACGACGATTACCACAAACGGATTTTTCAGGAAGTGGAAAAAAGCTCGGAACGCTTGTTTCAATTGCTGGGCGTACGTCCACGGGTGATGGTATGGCCTTATGGCGAATACAACAGCATCGCTCTGGAAGCCGCCAAACAATATGGCATTCCACTCACTATGGGCTTGAACGACGGCAGCAATACGCTGGCGGATGCTGGGTTAATGAAGCGTATGATGATCACCGATGACGTCAACGGCAAACAATTTGGCGATATCGTCACCAAGCAGCGCAAAAACCTCTCCTTGAGAGTGGCCCATGTGGACATGGATTACATCTACGACGAGGATGACGAACAAACCGCGCGCAATCTGAAAGCGCTGGTCGAACGCATCAAGTCCAGCGGCGCCAATACGGTGTATTTACAAGCTTTTTCGGATCCGGATGGCGATGGTAATGCCGACGCCCTGTATTTCCCCAATCGACATTTGCCGGTGCGTAAGGATATGTTCAGCCATGTGGCTTTGCAATTACGCACTAAGGCCAATGTTAAGGTTTACGCCTGGATGCCCATTATGGCTTATAAAACCGATATGCCGCTGAAATGGTATGTCAAAGAATGGCGCGATGGCGGTCCGCAATTTTCCAGGCATATATATTCCCGGCTGTCTCCATTTAATCCTGAGGCAAGACAATTCATCGGCGACATTTACGAAGACTTGGCCAAGCATTGTGACTTTAATGGGTTGTTATTTCATGACGACGGCATTTTATCGGATTTTGAAGACGTCTCAGCGTCAGCAATGGATGTTACGCACAATGTATGGGGCTTGCCGGCTGAATTTGAAAAAATTCACGCTAGCAGTGAGTTACGTCTGCAGTGGGCCCAACATAAAACCGAATATATTAGCCAGTTCACCGATTATTTAACCGACCGGGTACGTTTTTACCGGCCGTACATCAAAACCGCGCGTAATTTTTACGCTTTGCCTTTGTTAAAGCCTTATAGCGAAGAGTGGTACGCGCAATCTTTGCCGGCATTTTTGAAACACTATGATTACGTCGCCATCGAAGCCATGCCCTTTATGGAAGGAGCTGAGGATGCCAACAAATGGTTAACCGAGTTGGTCAAGAAAACGGCTGAACAGCCTAACGGACTCAACAAAATGGTGTTTGAACTGCAGGCAGTGGATTGGAAAAAACAGCAAGACATACCCATGGCTGTATTTACCGAACAGTTTCAATTACTGAAAAAACTGGGCGCTCAGCATATTGGCTATTACCCCGACAATCTGCACCACGATCAACCCAAGCTAGAGGAATTGAAACAATTCTTTCCTGCGGTTAATCCGGATTAACCGGTATGAATGAACTGCTAGCCCGACCCTGGGCGCAAAAACTGATCGATTGGTGGTTTCGCAGCCAGGAACACCTGGAAAACATGCCCTGGCCGTTATGGGAGGAATGGCTGTCGCGATTTGTATTTTATTACCCGCTGCTGATGGCTTATGTCTGGATGATAGGCGGGCTGATTTACTATTGGCGCTGGGAGCGCAATCGCGGCAACGTGTTGTCGGATTTGCCGGTGTTGAGCGAGTATCCGATGGTGTCGATTCTGGTGCCTTGCTATAACGAAGGTGAAAATGCTCGCGAAACCATCCAATATCTATCGCAACAGCAGTATCCGAACTATGAAATCATCGCCATTAACGACGGCAGCAAAGATAACACTTTAGAAATCCTGCACGAATTGGCCGATCAATATCCGCAATTACGCGTAGTCAATCTGGCCAGCAACCAAGGTAAAGCGGTAGGTTTACGCACCGCAGCCTTATTAGCCAATAGCGAAATATTGATAGGCATTGACGGCGATGCTTTGCTGGCCCCCAACGCGACTGCCTGGATAGTCAAACATTTTCTGGACGATCCGCACGTCGGCGCCGTCACCGGCAATCCACGTATTCGCAATCGTTCCACGTTGCTGGGCAAGATTCAGGTTGGCGAGTTTTCGGCTATCGTCGGCATGATCAAACGCGCTCAGCGCGCCTATGGACATGTTTTTACCATATCCGGCGTGATTGCCGGCTTTCGCAAAACCGCTTTGCATGAGGTCGGCTATTGGAGCCCGGACATGGTCACTGAAGATATCGATATTAGCTGGAAAATGCAGTTGGCCGGCTGGCGCATTCGTTTCGAGCCCAATGCCTTGTGCTGGGTGTTGATGCCGGAAACCTTATCTGGCTTATGGAAACAACGCAGTCGCTGGGCACAAGGTGGTGTGGAAGTGTTATTACGCTATTTTGGTTCGCTGTGGCATTGGCGTTCGCGCGGCATGTGGCCGCTGTATCTGGAATGCTGTATTAGCTTGTGCTGGGCTTTTTTAGTTGCCGGTATGTTGCTGACCGCGCCACTAGATTGGTGGCTAACCGAACAACCCCAAGCAGCCTTGGCAGATTTATCCCCACACTGGACCAGCATGTTGTTATGCGTGACCTGTTTGATTCAATTCGGCGTCAGCTTAAGCATCGATTCGATTTATGAGAAGCGAAGTGGTGGGGCGGCTCAGCATTATTACTGGATGATCTGGTACCCGATCGTATATTGGCTGATCAGCGTCGGCACTACCGTCAATGGCTGCATCAAGGCCTTGCGTAAGAAAAAAGGCCAACGGGCCGTGTGGGTAACCTTGGATAGGGGCTTGAGAGAAAAATGAAACACATCATCATCGATCAACCGCATCTGCAAAGTCTGCAACAAAAGTTGAGTTCAGCGTTTCTGGTCTGTATGAGTTGGCTATTATGGCTGTACTTTTTGCTGCCTTTATTTACTTTGGGTGGTTGGCTGCTGGGGCTGAAAAGCCTATCCGACGAAATTCGCTGGTTTGGTGGTTATAAAACCCTGCTGGAGTTATCGCAAATGTATGGGGGGATTATCTTGGTGATTTCCTTGGCTTGGTTGGTTTGGACATTTGCTTTGTCCTGGCTACACGTCTCCATAAAGCCCAAGCCACATTCTCCTGTCACCGATCAGGGGCTGGCAAACCACTTTCATGTCGAAATCAAACAGTTAAACCAGGCTAGGTCAGAACAAAAAGTCAGCGTCTATTTTGACGAAAAAGCCAATATAACCAGACTTGTTCATTCAGGGAAATAAAGAAACCACTTTCAGCATTCAGCATTTGAAACTGTAATGCCAGCAATTCCTATGGACTTGGCCTAAAATGATTCCCATCAAAAATAATTTCCAGGACAAGTTATGCTAATTCTCGGTGTGGATATAGGTGGTTCAGGTATTAAAGGGGCCATCGTGGATACGGAAACAGGTGAACTGACTACAGAGCGTCACCGAATCGAAACCCCGCAACCAGCAACACCTGAGGCGGTTGCCGCGGTGCTGGCAAAATTGGTGAAACATTTCGATTGGAGCGGTCTGGTTGGCTGTGGTTTTCCGGCGGCTATACAGCACGGCGTGGTAAGAACGGCATCCAATATATCCAATGAGTTTATTGGTACCAATATCGATAGCTTGTTTTCAGCAGCCACAAACTGCCCGTGTTTTAACGTTAATGATGCCGATGCCGCCGGTATGGCGGAAATGCAGTTTGGTGAAGGAGCCGGGCAAGCCGGCGTGGTGTTGTTGATTACCATCGGTACTGGCATAGGCACTGCGCTTTTTACCGATGGGCATTTAATGCCTAATACCGAGTTAGGTCATATCTATCTGGAAAACGGTATGGTGGCGGAACGTTATACCTCAGATGCGACACGAAAAACTGAAGACTTGGGCTGGAAAACCTGGGGCACACGCTTTAACAGCTATCTGACTATAATGGATAAATTGTTTTGGCCCGACCTGATTATTCTAGGTGGTGGCGCTAGCAAAAAGTTTGACAAATTTAATCCTCAACTTACTGTTGATACGCCAGTAAAACCGGCGGCTTTTTTAAATCAGGCGGGCATTGTAGGCGCTGCTTTGTACGCCAGATCCAGGTTATGACGTGCTTGATTAAAAGCAGTTGTGCCGAGTAATCAGCGCTGTCAAAACCACTTGGCTGCTGTAGAAAAATGCTTAATCTAGACTGTTATCCTTCTTCATTAAAACCCAGATTGCCATGACAACAACACATTCCCAAGTATTGTTCTTATGCACCGGCAATTATTACCGTAGCCGTTTTGCCGAGTATTTGTTTAATCATTATGCGCCTGAGTATTCGTTGCCGTGGCAGGCTTTTTCGCGCGGATTGGCGATCGAACAATTAAAAGACGATGCCGGGCCGATCTCGTTGCATACCCTGCAAGCGTTGGTGAAAAAAGATATTTCGTTTGGTCATATTCGTTCGCCCATTTCGGTGACTGAGCAGGATTTGCTGAACGCGCAGCACATCATCGCCCTAAAACAGGCAGAACATCGACCGTTGGTGAGTAAAAACTTTCCGGCATGGGTCGAGCGGGTTGAATATTGGCATGTGCATGATGTTGAGGATGAACACCCCGAGCAGGCCTTGCCGCAAATCGAAACTGCCGTGCTGGATCTATTGCAGCGTTTGCGTCATCAGAGCTCGCGCGAGTAGTCGATTTTGCGAATTTGTCCGGGCTTGTTTTGAATATCGTAGTAATTTAAGCCAGCTTGCTATAATGCCTCATTTTATGTTTCAGCGGATCTTAGATGATGGACGTTAAACAATACATGCAGCAACTGGGTCAGCAGGCTCGAAAAGCCGGGCGCGAAATCAGCAAGGCAGATAGTGGCCGTAAAAACCTGGCGTTGTTAAAAATTGCCGCAGCCATTAGCGCAGACAGTGCCGAATTGAGTCTGCAAAATCGTAAAGACTTGCAAGCAGGTAAAGAAAATGGTCTCGACGCCGCCTCTTTAGATAGATTGGAACTTACCCCGGCGCGCATCGAAGCGATGGTGGAAGGTTTAAAGCAAGTCGCCGCCTTAGCCGATCCCGTCGGAGAAATCACTAATCTCTGTTATCGACCTAGCGGTATTCAGGTCGGTCAGATGCGGGTGCCGTTAGGCGTTATCGGCATCATTTACGAATCCAGGCCCAATGTCACCATCGATGCAGCTGCGCTGTGTTTAAAAGCGGGTAATGCCTGTATTTTGCGGGGCGGCTCGGAGTCGATTCATTCCAATCAAGCCATTGCCGCCTGTATCAGCAAAGGATTAGCCGAGGCCGGATTGCCGCAAACTGCAGTACAAGTGGTGGAAACCACCGATAGAGCGGCCGTAGGCGAGTTGATTACTCTGAAAGAATATGTCGATGTTATCGTACCGCGTGGCGGTAAAGGCCTGATCGAACGCATCAGCGCTGAGGCGACAATTCCCGTCATCAAACATTTGGACGGCATTTGCCATGTTTATATCGATGGCAAGGCCGATATCGATAAAGCCGTGGCGATTGCGTTGAATGCCAAAACACATCGCTATGGTGTCTGTAATGCTATGGAGACTTTGTTAATTGCAGAACATATCGCCGGCAAAGTACTGCCTATATTGGCGGAAAAATACGCCGAAAAAGGCGTGGAATTGCGCGGTTGCTTGAAAACCTGTTCTTTGGTTAAAAACGCTGTGCGTGCTACAGAAGCAGACTGGCATACCGAATATCTGGCACCTATTCTGTCTATCAAAATCGTTGCCGATATCGATGAAGCAATTGCGCACATCAATCAATATAGTTCGGCACATACCGAAGCGATAGTGACCGAAGATTACACGCTGGCGCGGCGTTTTTTACGCGAAGTGGATTCCAGCTCTGTAATGGTGAATGCTTCTACCCGCTTTGCCGATGGCTTTGAATATGGCTTAGGGGCGGAAATTGGCATTAGCACCGACAAACTACATGCTCGTGGCCCGGTTGGCTTACAAGGCCTGACTTCTTTGAAATACATCGTGCTAGGCGACGGTCACATCAGGCAGTGATTGGTATTTACGGTGGCACCTTTAATCCGGTGCATTACGGGCATTTGCGCACCGCCCTGGAAGTTAAGGAAATATTCGGGCTGGCGCAATTACGCCTGATTCCCTGTCGCTTACCACCGCACCGGCAACAGCCGGATGTCGATGGCGAGCAGCGTCTAAAAATGTTGCAATTGGCGATTGCCGAAACTGCAGAACTGCAAATAGACAGACGCGAACTGGATAGAGCAGGGCCGTCTTATATGATTGAAACTTTGCGCTCATTACGCGAAGAAAACCCGCAAGCCAAGCTGATACTGTTTATCGGCACCGATGCTTTTGCCGGTTTGGAAAGCTGGCATCAATGGCAACATCTGTTTGATCTGGCGCATATCGTGGTGATGACCCGGCCATCCTACAACAAGCCGGATTTAGCGGATTTTTTCCGTCAACGTTTATATACCAATCGCCGACAACTGCAGCAACACATGGCTGGAGGCTTGTTTTTTCAAGCCGTTACCGCATTGGATATTTCCGCAACAGCAATACGTCGTTTGATTGCTGATGGACGCAATCCAAAATTTTTACTGCCGGATCAAGTGATAGCTTACATCCGGAACCATCAACTTTATCTTTCCCCAACACAGGACACTTAATGGACACAGCACAACTCTTAACCTTGGTCGAGAACGAACTCGACAATCGCAAGGCAGTTCATATTACAACCTTGGATGTGCGCGGCAAATCCAGCATTACCGATTATATGGTAGTCGCCACCGCCACTTCTTCCCGTCATGCGAAATCACTGTGTGATTATGTGATGGAAAAAGTAAAAGAAAATGGTCAACAGCCCTTAGGTATGGAAGGTCAGCACGTCTCCGATTGGGTGTTGCTGGATTTGGGTGATGTAGTGGTGCATGTGATGACAGGCCAGGCCCGCGAGTTTTATCAGTTGGAAAAGCTGTGGTCTGTGGAAGGCGAAAAACAAAATAGCTAGACTTCCATGATGCAAAAGGCCTCGCTCGGCACTGTGCAGATATTGGTGTGCAAACCTAGGTTTGTACTCCAATAGTCGGTAATTACTGAGGTAAAGTTAAATGCCGTATTTCGTGCCTGATAAAGCCGGTGGCATTATGATGGGTAGGTAAGTTTGCATGATAAATATTAGTTGTATTTTAAATAATATATGATAAATGATTAATTTTTAAGTAAAAAGCTTAAAATCATTTTTAATATATATTCAAATATTATTCTACTCAAAAACCAATAATTCGAAGGAAAAATAATGGAAATATTATTAGTAGGTGCTGTTGCTTGTATGACAGCATTAATATTATCAGCATGGCTGATGACATTTGCTCGATGGTTCCCGATTAAAGGTGTTGATGAGAAATTTTTAGTTGATTATAAAACCATGATTAGAGCGCATATTGATTTTGCTCTTATGGCATTATTTAATCTTGGTTTTTATGGTGCAGGAGTCGAATTACCTATTTTTGCATGTTGGTGTGTAGCTATAGGAGGGTTCACTAACCCAAGTATTTTTGTTGTTGCAGCCTTTGATCCCGATTTTTGGAATAAACAAATTTGGAAAGTTTTAACGGCAATAAGTTTTGTTATCACAACAATTGGGTTTGTGGGCGTTGGTATAGCATTAATTCAACATGTATTACAAAGTTAGGTTGAATTTTAGGTTATCAGCCCGCGTAAGGTCGTAAGGCGCAATCCTAGGGTGTCAATTTATCTCGTTCCCACGCG
>NZ_LUUI01000153.1 GCF_001644015.1 Methylomonas lenta | reverse complement strand
CTTAATGGCAGTGACGCAGCGCGTGGGAACGAGAACAAAAACCAGCGATCCAACCGAATCGCCAGTCGCCAACTAAATCCGATATTCCGCCGACCGCGCATGAGCGGTCAAGCTTTCCCCCCGCGCTAACACCGAAGCAATCTTACCAAGCTCCGAAGCACCGGCAGCGGAACAATTGATCAAACTGCTGCGTTTTTGAAAGTCGTACACGCCCAGTGGCGAGGAATAACGCGCGGTGCTGGAGGTCGGTAGCACGTGGTTGGGGCCGGCGCAGTAATCGCCTAAGGCTTCCGCCGTGTAACGGCCCATGAAGATGGCGCCGGCATTGCGGATTTGCGCGGCCAGGGCTTCCGGATCGGCGACCGATAATTCCAAATGCTCCGGCGCGATGCGGTTTGCGACTTCGGTGGCTTCCGACAAATTGTTCACTTTGATAAACGCGCCGCGCCCCGTCATTGATGCGCGAATGATGTCGGCCCGTTCCATGTCCGGTAGCAGTTTGTTGATGCTAGCTTCCACCTGATCCAAAAACTCGGCGTTGTCGCTGATTAAAATTGATTGGGCGTTTTCGTCGTGCTCGGCTTGCGAGAACAGGTCCATTGCGATCCAGTCCGGGTTGGTTTGGCCGTCGCAGATAATCAGAATTTCCGACGGGCCGGCGATCATGTCGATGCCGACCTGGCCGAAGACCAGTTTTTTCGCAGTGGCGACGTAAATATTGCCGGGGCCGACGATTTTATCTACTGCCGGTATGGTTTCGGTGCCATAAGCCAGCGCCGCTACGGCTTGGGCGCCGCCTATGGTAAATACCCGGTCCACGCCTGCGATATAAGCTGCCGCCAACACCATGGCATTGGTTTCGCCGTCCGGCGTGGGGACGACCATGATCAGTTCGCCGACGCCCGCGACTTTAGCCGGAATGGCGTTCATTAGTACCGAGGATGGATACGAGGCTTTGCCGCCTGGAACATACAAACCGGCTTTATCCAGTGGAGTGACTTTTTGCCCCAACACTGTGCCGTCGGCTTCGGTGAATTGCCAGGATTGCATTTTCTGATGTTCGGCATAGCTGCGCACGCGCTCTGCGGCGGTTTGTAAGGCTTGCGCTTGTGCTTCGGGCAGGCTGTCCCATGCTTGTTTCAGTGCGGCCGGGCTCAACTCCAGCTCGGCGGCGGCTTTGAAATCGGTGCGGTCGAAGCGGTTACTGTAGTCGATTAGCGCTTGGTCGCCGGATTTACGTACATTGGCGATGATCTCCAAAACCCGCTGATGGATGTCCAAATCGTCGCTGGCATCCCAAGCTAACCTTTGCTGCAGGTCACGCTCAAAATCAGGGTTGCTGTTGTCGAGACGGAGCATGTTGATCGCAGTCATATCGATTGCCGTTGTGCCAAGGTGTTTTCAAACTGGTCGATTAAAGCCTGAATGGCTTGGTGTTTCATTTTCATCGCGGCTTTGTTGACCACCAGGCGTGAGGTGATATTGGTGATCAGCTCGCGCGGTTCCAGGCCGTTGGCTTTCAGGGTATTGCCGGTATCCACCAAATCCACGATGCAATCCGCCAGGCCAACCAGTGGCGCCAGTTCCATCGAACCGTACAGTTTGATGATCTCGGCCTGTATGCCTAAGTCGGCGTAATAGCGTTGCGCGGTTTTGACGTATTTGGTGGCCACCCGTAAACGGCCTTTCACCGGCGGTGCATCGACCGGGCCGGCAGTCATCAGGCGACAACCGGCAATGCCAAGATCCAGAGGTTCATACAGGCTTTCGGCGCCGTGTTCGAGCAGTACATCCTTGCCGGCGATACCCATGTCGGCTGCACCGTATTCGACGAAGGTGGGTACGTCGGTGGCGCGGATGATCACTAGTTGTACATCCGGGCGGGTGGTTTGTAAGATGAGTTTGCGGCTTTTGTCTGGGTCATCAATCGGCGTAATGCCGGCTTGTTGCAAAAACGGCAGGGCTTCTTCGTAAATCCGGCCCTTGGATACGGCTATGGTCAGCATGATTTAAGTCGATAGTTAGTTAGGTACGCGGCGAATAATAGCGCCAAGTTGATTTAGTTTTTCTTCGATGTGGTCGTAACCGCGGTCGATATGATAAATACGATCGACCAGGGTGTCGCCATCGGCAGCCAGGGCAGCCAGTACCAGACTGGCGGAGGCTCTAAGGTCGGTCGCCATCACGGGCGCGCCCGTAAGTCTGTCTATGCCGGTGATGATGGCGGTGTTGGATTCCAGTTTGATCTGCGAGCCCATGCGCTGCATTTCCTGTATGTGCATGAAGCGATTTTCGAATACCGTCTCGGTAACCAAGCCCACGCCTTCGGCGACGGCATTCATCGCACAAAATTGTGCCTGCATGTCAGTCGGGAATGCAGGGTAAGGTGCCGTACGGACGCTAACCGCTTTCGGACGATTGCCATGCATGTTCAGCTCTATCCAGTTGTCGCCGGTGGTAATTTCGGCGCCGGCTTCTATCAGTTTGACTAAAACGGCATCCAGTGTTTTGGGGTCGGTATTTTTTAATTTGACCCGGCCACGACTGATGGCGCCGGCAACCAAGTAGGTACCGGTTTCGATGCGGTCCGGCAGAATATCGTAATGCAAGCCGGGCGTGCCCAGTTTTTCTACCCCTTCAACGGTCAGGATGTCGGTGCCTATGCCACTGATTTTGGCGCCCATTTTGTTGAGGAAATGGGCTAAATCCGATACTTCAGGCTCTTTAGCGGCATTTTCGATAATGGTGACGCCCTCTGTCAGCGTGGCTGCCATTAAAATATTTTCGGTGCCGGTTACGGTGATTTTGTCCAGCACCAGATGGCAGCCTTTCAAGCGTTTGGCTTTGGCGTGAATGTAGCCAGCCTCCACTTGAATGTCGGCACCCATTTTAATCAGGGAGTCGATATGAATGTCTACCGGCCGTGTGCCGATCGCGCAGCCACCGGGTAACGCGACATGAGCTTCGCCATAACGCGCCAGTAAGGGGCCAAGCACCAAAATGGAGGCACGCATGGTTTTTACCAGGTCGTATGGCGCTTCGTATTTGTCTATCGTGTTGGAGTCGACTTCGACGTTCATTTTTTCGTCGACCATCAGGCTCACACCCATTTGACCCAGGAGTTCCAGGGTGGTGGTGATGTCGTGCAAGTGTGGGACGTTGCCTATGCTAACCGGGCAGTCAGACAATAAAGTCGCAGCCAGAATCGGCAGGGCAGCATTTTTGGCGCCGGAAATGCGCAGTTCGCCGTTAAGCGGCCCGCCGCCGGTAATCAGTAATTTATCCATGGATATCGTTTACATTGTTAGGGGCGGTGCTCGATGCACTGCCGGAGTAATATTCAGTTTCGTCAAAACCGCTCAGTTTGGCGAGCGCTAAAAGTTGATCTGGGATGTTTTTGAATCTGAGTTGAGCGCGTATCAAACGGCTTTGTTTAATCCATTCGATCATTAAAGCCAAGCCTGCGCTGTCGGTGGTGCCGACCTTTGCTAAATCGATGCAAATAGTATCGATACCTTTCAGTGATTTAAAAGACTGTAGGGATTGTTGGTCGATACTGGCAAAGGTTAAGTTGCCTTCTACAGTGAAATATCCGGGTGATTGCTCTACCAAGGTCAATCTAGCCATTATTTGCCTTCTGCTTTATTCAGCATGAATTTTCCGATCATTTCTTCCAGCACAATTGCCGAGCTGGTGATGTCAATTTTGCTTTTATCCTGCAGATAGTCCTCAGAAGAGCCAGGGTCAATACTAATGTATTGTTCCCCCAGCAAACCCGCAGTATAAATGCTGGCGCCTGAATCGTCGGGCAGGTTGTTGTATTGAGCTTCAATACGCATTTCTACCACAGCTTCGTGCGATTCATTGTTTAAGGTGATTGAAGAGACCCGGCCAATTTTTACACCAGCGACCGACACCGGTGATTTGACCTTCAAGCCGCCAGAGTTTTGGAAGTTGGCGCTGATCGTGTAGCTGTCGCCACTGCTATAAGAACCGAGGTTGCTGATTTGTAGAGCCATGAAAAACAGGGCAGCAATGCCGATGGCGACAAAAAGTCCGACCATTGTGTCCTGCGTTTTTGAATGCTGCATGTTAAATGTCTCCAAACATGAGGGCGGTTAAAATAAAATCGAGTCCCAGAATCGAAAATGCCGAATTGACCACAGTGCGGGTGGTGGCTCGGCTGACGCCTTCGGAAGTGGGAATGGTGTCGTAGCCTTCGAACAGTGCAATCCAGGACACCACAAAACCAAACACTATGCTTTTGATGATGCCGTTGATAATGTCTTCATTGAAGTCGAGACCTGATTGCATTTGCGCCCAGAAGGCGCCGTCGTCAACGCCTAGCATACCTACGCCCACCAAGTGACCGCCGATGACGCCAACGGCGCTGAAGATGGCTGCCAATAACGGCATGGAAATGATGCCAGCCAAAAAACGCGGTGAAATAATGCGGTTAATCGGGTCTACTGCCATCATTTCCATGCCGGACAGCTGTTCTGTTGCTTTCATTAATCCAATTTCAGCGGTCAACGCAGAACCGGCGCGGCCGGCAAACAAGAGTGCAGATACCACTGGCCCCAGTTCTCTTACCAGGGAGGCTGCAACCATTAAGCCTAGCGATTCTTCAGCGCCAAAATCAGACAAAATATAAAAGCCCTGAAGGCCTAATACCATGCCGACGAACAGGCCGGAAATGGCGATAATTAAAAAAGACAACACGCCCACTGAATACATTTGTTTCATCAATAAGCTGGGTCGTGGCAAAACTTCGCCAATCCCGGTCAGTGTATGGATCAGGAAAAACGTTGCGCGGCCCAATTTAGCGAAGCTGTTGCGAGTGTCTTTCCCTAGATGTTCTAAAAATTCAAACATGATTGGTCCGGGTTATTTGGAAGTCAACAAGTCGTCGAGGTAGTCGATAGCTGGATAATGAAAATGCACCGGGCCATCGGCATCGCCGTGCATAAACTGTTGCACCCAGGCTGAGTCGGATTTTTCCAGCTCTTGCGGCGTACCTTGACCAACGATTTTACCGTCTGATAAAACATAAATGTAATCAGCGATGGCGGCTGTTTCATGCACATCGTGCGAAACGATAATGCTGGTTAGTTGCAAGGTGGTATTGAGTGATTTAATCAAGTGTACCAAGGCGCCCATGGAAATTGGGTCCTGACCGGTAAAGGGTTCGTCATACATGATCATCAGCGGATCCAGCGCAATGGCGCGGGCCAGGGCAACTCGTCTGGCCATGCCGCCGGATAATTCGCTCGGCATAAGATCGCGGGCGCCTCGTAAACCCACCGCATGTAATTTCATTAGCACCAGGCTGCGTATCATCGATTCCGGTAGATGAGTATGTTCGCGTAATGGAAACGCTACATTGTCAAAAACATTCATGTCGGTCAGCAAAGCGCCGCTTTGAAATAGCATGCCCATTCGTTTACGCAGGGTATAAAGATCTTTGGTTTTAAGACGGTGGACGTTATGACCATCCACGCGTATTTGACCTGCGTTCGGGTAAAGTTGGCCACCAATCAGTTTGAGCAGTGTGGTTTTTCCTGTGCCACTTGGGCCCATGATGGCTGTGACTTTGCCGCGTGGAATGGATAGGCTGATGTCATCGAAAATTTTCCTGCTACCTCGGGAAAAGGTCAGATTTTTAATGGTGACAATGTTGTTTTTTGAGCTGGTGCTATTGGGCATCTACCGAGAATACAAGAATTTTTTGATTTAAGTTTGCTATTTTGTATGAGGCATTGAGAATAAGTCAATGACTTGGGGTGAAAACGTGCTTAATAACATGCAATAATGATACCTTTTAATGCGGGTTAACGGCTAATGGGTTTGATACGTGATCAGGATATTCGTGCATTGGCGGTAGCGGTAATCAACACCGAAATGCAAGCAGTTGCCCAGTTGGCTGATCGTATTGATGACCAGTTTGTCATGGCCTGTCATTTATTGCTGGATTGCAAGGGCCGGGTTGTTGTTATTGGCATGGGTAAATCCGGGCATATTGCGGGTAAAATTGCCGCGACTCTGGCGAGTACCGGTACGCCGGCATTTTTTGTGCATCCAGCTGAGGCCAGTCATGGTGATCTGGGTATGATTACCCGCCAGGATGTGGTATTGGCTTTGTCCAACTCCGGTAATACCGAAGAAATATTGACAATTTTGCCTATTATTAAGCGGCTTGGGGTTCCCTTGATTGCTATGACCGGTAATTCTAAGTCGACATTGGCTAAACTATCCACCGCTCACATTGATGTGAAGGTCGAACAGGAAGCCTGCCCGTTGGGTTTGGCCCCGACTTCCAGTACCACGGCGGCATTGGTGATGGGGGATGCCTTGGCGATTTCTTTGTTACAAAAAAGAGGTTTTACCCGTGATGACTTTGCGTTATCTCACCCTGGCGGTAGTTTAGGTAGGCGTTTATTGCTACAGGTGAGTGACATCATGCACCAAGGTGCCGAGGTGCCGAGAGTGTTTGATTCCGTACCCGTCAGTGAAGCTTTATTGGAAATGACTGAAAAAAAATTAGGCATGACTGCCGTGGTTGATCACAACGGATATGTGATAGGAGTTTTTACTGATGGTGATTTGCGGCGCATGCTGGAAAAAAGTCTGGATGTGCATCTAACGCCGGTTGCGGACGTTATGACCCGACCCTGTACTGTCATTCAGGCTGATATCTTGGCAGCCGAAGCGATGCAGATTATGGAAACGAAAAAAATTAATGCCTTGTTGGTTGTGGATGAAAATAAAAATTTGCAAGGTGCATTGAATATGCATGATTTGCTGCGGGCCGGCATTGTTTAAGGAGCCTTATGTTGAATTTGACTCAGGTACAATTAGAAAAAGTTAAACAATTAAAATTGCTGATTCTGGATGTGGACGGGGTTTTAACCGATGGACGTTTGTTTTTTGATGATAATGGTAAGGAATATAAGTGTTTTCATGCGCGTGACGGACATGGCATCAAGCTGCTGCGACAATCCGGTGTGGAAGTAGCGGTTATTTCCGGTCGAAAATCAAATTCTGTGGCCATTAGAATGCAAACGCTGGGTGTTCAGCTGGTTTATCAAGGGCATGAGAATAAACGGGCGGCTTTTGCTGAAATCTTGCAACATCTAAATTTAAGCCCGAAGCAAGTCGCACATGTTGGTGATGATGTGCTGGATTTGCCTATCATGGTGCAAGCCGGGTTTGGGGTGGCGGTTGCCGATGCGCATTTTGCGGTTAAACAGCGTGCTGATTGGTGTACGCAGATTGCCGGAGGCCAAGGCGCTGTGCGCGAAGTGTGTGACCTGATCATGCAGGTACAGGGTACTTTTGATGCAATGTTGCAAACTTATTTATGAGTTTTTGGGATAAATATCAGTTTTATTTTTATGTAACGGCTGCAGCTTTATTTTCTTGGTGGTTACAGCAATTTTATGAACAGCGCAAAGCAGAACTAAAAGTGGCGGAAAATAGTCCTGACTTTTTTAGCTCGGGTTATTACAAAAAAGAAATGGATCAGAATGGCGTAGCGAAAAGTGAATTGTGGGCCGATAAAATGGAGCACTTCAAAACAGATGGTGCAACGCATTTGCAGCAGCCGGTGATGAGCTTGTATAACCCTGATACAGCACCCTGGGTGATTAAATCCGCTAGCGGCATCATGGCTGCCGATGGTGATAATCTACAATTAAATGGGCATGCTGTGATTAGTCGAGAAGCTTCTGCAAATTCATCTGCACTGAAAGTGACGACATCGGATTTGCGGGTTAAATTGTCAATTAATTATGCGGAAACATCTGCTTGGGCCGATCTGGTTAGTCCGCCCAATCAAACATCTGGAACCGGTATGGAAGTTACTTTTGCGAAGCCAATTCACTTGAAATTATTGTCCAAGGTTAAAGGGCGTTATGAAATTAAGTAATTTTATCGGTTGGGGTTTATTGTTTTGTGCACAGGCTGCATTTGCGCTGGAGTCTGATTCCGAACAGCCCGTTTATATCGAGTCTGATAGCGCCGTTTACGACGAAAATGCACAAGTCAGCACCTATACGGGTAATGTGACGGCTACACAAGGCAGCATCAAAATTGATGGTGACAAGCTGGTGGTGTATTTGAAAGACGGAGATATCATCAAATTGGTGTCCACCGGTAGGCCTTCCAAATTTGAACAATTACCGGGGGAAGGTAAGGATAAAATGTATGGCGAGGGTTTGATTAACGAATTTTATCCTGATAAAAATCTTTTAATTTTTATGAAGCAAGCTTCGGTTTGGCAAGGCGAGGCTAAGCAATCCAGTGAATATATCGAGTACGATACTAAAAACTCTTTGCTGAAAGCCGGCGAGAAAAGTTCCGATGGTATGCGAGTACATTCGGTTATTAAACCGAAGGCGAAATAGGCGTACTAAATATGGCGCGATTGATTGCTGAGCAACTTTACAAAAGCTATAACCGGCGTAATGTGGTTGATGGTGTGAGTTTACATGTCAACACAGGCGAAGTGGTGGGGCTATTAGGGCCTAATGGCGCCGGCAAAACCACCAGCTTTTACATGATGGTAGGGCTGATAAAGGCGGATGCGGGGGAAATTTATCTGGATGACCAGCGTATTACGCATCATCCCATGCATCGAAGGGCGCGATTGGGTATAGGATATTTGGCCCAGGAAGCATCGGTATTTCGCAAATTAAGCGTGGCCGATAATTTGCGGGCGGTATTACAGATACGGGCTGAGCTAACAGATGGACAGATCGAATTACTGATTGATGAGTTGCTCGGTGAGTTTGGTATCAGTCATTTACGAAATCAGCTGGCGCTGGGATTGTCGGGCGGTGAACGCCGACGGGTGGAAATTGCTCGGGCTTTGGCGTCTGATCCGCAATTTATTTTGCTGGATGAGCCTTTCGCTGGGGTTGATCCGATTTCGGTGCTGGATTTGCAAAAAATCATTGCACATTTGAAAGATCGGGGGATTGGTATATTGATCACCGAACATAAGGTCCGGGAAACACTGGAAATATGCGATCGCGCGTATATTCTCAATTCTGGACAAGTCATTGCGGAAGGGCGGTCGCAACAACTCGTCGATAATGAAGAAGTTCGCCGAGTGTATCTGGGCGACAAATTTAGTTTATAGAGTCGAATTCTTAATGAAGCAATCTTTACAGCTACGAATTGGTCAAAGTCTAACCATGACGCCGCAGTTGCAGCAGGCGATCAAGCTGTTGCAAATGTCGACACTGGATTTACAGCAGGAAATCCAGCAAGCACTGGAATCCAACATGATGTTGGAGGTTGAGGAAGATGAATTGCCGACCTTGGAATATCGGGAAAAAAAGGCCGATAACAATGACCAAGTCACCAGTGAAGGCTCGCAAACAGATATGCCGGACGAATTACCGGTCGATGTCAGCTGGGATGATGTTTACGAAAGTAGTTTGCCGGCTGGGGATAATTCCGGCGACAACACTGAATTTGAGAGTTTCCGTGGTAAAACTCAAACTTTACAGGATCATTTAATCTGGCAGCTTGAATTGACCCATGTCTCGGAACGCGATTACGCTATCGCCGTGGCTATCATTGATGCCATTAATGAGGATGGTTATGTCTCCAGTGACCTGAGTGATATCCACCAAGGTTTATTGGAGCAGCTGGAAGATTTGGAAATGGATGAAGTGCAGGCTGTGTTGCATATGATTCAGAATTTCGATCCGGTTGGCGTGGGAGCGTTGGATTTAGCGGATTGTTTACGTTTGCAATTGTTACAATTACCTGATCAGACGGCTTTTTTAGATGATGCAGTGGATTTTGTCTGTCGACATTTAGAGTTGTTAACCAGTTGCGATCAAGCGCGACTGATCAAGCGCGTCGGTTTTAGTGAAGAGCAGTTGACAGCCGTGTTAGCTTTGATCAGAAGTCTGGACCCTAAGCCAGGTGCGCGCTTACAGGAAATGGATGTGGAATATGTGGTGCCGGATGTGTTTGTCAGCAAAGTCAAAGACCAATGGCTGGTGACACTGAATCCTGATATCGCGCCCAAGTTACGCGTCAACCCGTTTTATTCAGGTATGATCAAGCGAGCTGACAATAGCCAAGATAATGTCAGCATGAAAAGTCATTTGCAAGAAGCGCGATGGTTTATCAAAAGCTTGCATAGTCGTAACGATACCTTGCTGCGAGTGGCTACCAGTATTGTTGAAAAGCAAGGCGAGTTTTTCGATCACGGACCGATTGCCATGAAAGCCATGGTATTGCGGGATATTGCCGAAGAGCTGAGTTTGCACGAGTCGACCATTTCCAGGGTTACCACGCAAAAATACATGCACACCCCACAGGGTGTAATCGAATTTAAATATTTCTTCTCCAGTCATGTTAGTACCGACGGAGGAGGCGAGTGTTCTGCTACGGCAATCAGAGCACTGATAAAAGAGTTGGTGGGTAATGAAAATCCAGCTAAGCCATTAAGCGATAGTAAAATATCAGACTTATTGAATGAGAAAGGAATCAACGTCGCGCGACGCACTATTGCGAAGTACCGCGAGGCGATGTCAATTCCTTCGACTAGCCAGCGGAAAAGGCACATATAATTTAATCGGGAAGCACATTTTTTATAAACAGGAGTATTTCCATGCAAGTCAGTATCACAGGTCATCACGTAGAAGTCACCGAGGCATTGAAAGCCCACGTAGAGGACAAATTCAGCAAATTGAAACGTCATTTCGATAATGTGGTGGATGTTCACGTTATTTTGACGGTTGAAAAGTTAGAGCAAAAAGCAGAGGCTACCGTGCAAATCAGTGGCGCTAAGCTCTATGCTGATGACACCCAGGCAGATATGTATGTAGCTATCGACAACATGATTGATAAGTTGGATAGACAGGTCGTCAAGTACAAAGAAAAATCACAAGAACGTCGTTAAACAGCAAGGCTTTTTAATTAGAGCGGAATTCAATTTCGCTCTAATTTAGGTATTTTATGAAATTGGTCATTATCAGCGGATTATCCGGCTCAGGAAAAAGTATTGCTCTGGATACATTGGAAGATTGCGGTTATTACTGCATCGACAATTTGCCGGTAGCGTTGCTACAGGACTTTATTGACCATGTCATGCTGGAAGATAGGGAAACGTATAAAAAAACCGCAATTGGTATTGATGCGCGCAATCAGACCGAGTATCTGGCGGATTTCCCTGAAAAGCTTAAATTTATTCGCAGCAAAGGGATTGAATGCGAAGTGGTGTATATGCAGGCTGAGGAAAATATCATCCTCAAACGCTACAGCGAAACTCGCCGCCGCCACCCATTGACAACTGCGAGTAGGCCTTTACGTGAGGCCTTGGAGATTGAACAGCAAGTTTTGCGGCCAGTGGCTGCACATGCCGATATTATTGTCGACACCAGTTTTACGCATTACCATCAGCTAAGGGATTTGTTAAAAAATCGCCTGGGTGAAAAGGGTAAGGGCAATTTATCGATATTGTTCCAGTCGTTCGGCTTTAAATACGGCATACCGCTGGATGCGGATTTTGTATTTGATGCCCGCAGTTTGCCTAATCCCTACTGGGCACCGGAATTGCGTGGTTTCAATGGCAAGGATCAAGCAGTAATCGATTTTTTAGAAAACGAAGTAATTGTTAAAGAGTTTTTGCAGGATATTGGTCAATTTATTGAACGATGGGCCCCTCGCTTTGAGTCAGATAACAGAAGTTATTTGACTATAGCCATAGGCTGTACAGGAGGACAACATCGCTCGGTTTTTTTAGTTGAGGCACTTAGCCAGTATTTTAAGAGCAAAATCCCGAATGTCATCGTCAGGCATCGTGAGTTGCGTTAGCACGACTAGGCCCGCCTAAAGTTTTATTAGCATACTATGTCATCATTACCAATAGAAAACAGCAAACAACTACTGGATAGAGTCAGCAAAATCCTGGATAAAGACTCTCAGATTGAAATCAGAAATCTGGTGCATTCGCTTTATCCAGCCGAAACAGCACATATTTTGGAATCCCTGGAGCCAGAGCAGCGCGCGAAAATTTGGGCGGTGATTCCTCCGAACGTGATGGGCGAGATTCTGGTCGAAGTTAATATCGAAGTCGGCAGCGGTTTGTTGAAGATTACCGATCGTAATGATTTGATTGCAGCCTGTGAAAATCTGGGTTCTGACAACATGGTCGATTTGTTACATGTGTTGCCGGAGCCATTGCTATCGCAAGTGATTGAAACTATCGGCACCCTGAATCGAAGCCGTTTTGAAAACACTCTCCGATACAGCGAGCACACCGCAGGCGGCTTAATGTCGCAGGATGTGTTGACGGTTCGCGCCGATGTAACCTTGGATGTGGTGACGCGTTACTTAAGGAAGCGAGGAAAAATTCCGGCAGGCACTGATAGCCTGATCGTTGTCGATCGCAATGAACAGTTTCTGGGCGTTTTACCCTTAAGTCAGTTTTTCTCCAGTGATCCGCATAAAAAAGTAGCTGATGTCATGGATGGTCAGAGTATAGGCGTCATCTATAGTATGCCCAGTCGAGATGTGGTGATGTTATTTGAACAGCGCAACTTGTTATCATTGCCCGTGGTGGCGGACGATGGCAAAGTGATAGGACGCATTACCATAGACGATGTAGTGGATGTGATTAGGGAGGAAGCGGATCACTCACTGATGGGAATGGCCGGTTTAACCGAAGAGCACGATATGTTTTCACCGGTTATGACCAGTGCCAAGCGCCGCGCGGTATGGTTAGGGATTAACTTAATGACCGCCTTTTTAGCAGCCTGGGTGATTGATTTATTTGAAGATACCATTCAGCAAATCGTGGCATTGGCAGTGTTGATGCCGATTGTTGCCAGCATGGGTGGTATCGCCGGTAGTCAAACACTGACATTGGTGATACGTGGTTTGGCCTTGCAACAGGTGTCTGCCGGAAACACCATGCGGTTGTTAGCCAAAGAAGTTTCGGTCGGTCTGGCAAATGGCGTCTTTTGGTCCATAGTAGTGACCTGCGTGGCCGGGATTTGGTTTCATGATCTGCATTTGGGCATGTTATTGGGTTCGGCAATGTTGATTAACTTGGTTTGTGCCGCGCTAGCTGGGGTGACTATTCCCGTTGCTTTGGATAAGCTGGGGATAGATCCGGCCTTGGCGGGCGGCGTGTTGCTGACAACGGTGACCGATGTTGTTGGATTCATGGCCTTTTTGGGATTGGCAACCCTGTTCTTGCTCTAAGTTCAAATATGCTTTTTCCGGCGGAAGATGTTAGTATTTCCAATCATAATTAGTTGATCCACTTTGAAAACTCTATGTCAATCAGTCCTCCTCCTTTGCAAAAAGTAGCTTTAGAGTTTAAAAGCACATCGCTGACAGTCCCTGTTTTATTGTTGGCTAGTACCGATTTAACGCATATACAACATCAGTTACAGGAAAAAGTAGCCCAAGCGCCGGAGTTTTTTAAGCACTCTCCATTACTGATTGATTTGAAAAAATTAAATGATCAGGAGTTGGATATTGAAGTGCCGGCGCTTGTTGCGTTGATTCGAGAGCTTGAGTTTTTACCTATAGGTATCCGCGGTGGTACTGAAAAACAAAACTATGCAGCACTGGCATTAAATTTACCCGTGCATTCCATGCATGGCACCAATGCGCCAATCAATAACAATCCAACTACAAAAACCTTGGCAGTGCCGGAAGTACACAATGAGCAACTGCCCGAGCAGTCGGTGGAAAATAAACTGATCACGCAGCCGGTGCGATCTGGGCAACGAGTTTACGCAAAAGGCGATTTAATCGTAACGGCTACCGTCAGTGCGGGCGCCGAAATCATGGCCGAAGGCAATATTCATGTCTATGGTACATTGCGTGGGCGAGCATTGGCGGGGGTTTTAGGTGATACTGAAAGCCGGATTTTTTGTTCCGATCTACAAGCCGAATTAATTTCTATTGCCGGGATTTATCAGCTCAGTGATGATTTAGATGCGGAAATTGCACATAAGCCGGTGCAAGTCAGCCTGGAAAACCAGACACTCATTATTAAAGATATTTAAGCTTCTTTCGGAGGAATAACATTGGCCAGAATTATTGTCGTAACGTCAGGAAAAGGTGGTGTGGGTAAGACCACAACCAGTGCGGCTATCGCAATGGGCCTGGCAAAAAGAGGCCATAAAACCGCAGTTATCGATTTTGATGTGGGTTTGCGCAACCTGGATTTGATCATGGGTTGTGAGCGGCGGGTAGTTTACGATTTGGTCAACGTCATCAATAACGAAGCGACGCTGAACCAGGCATTAATCAAAGATAAGCGTTGCGATCAGCTCTATATTTTGCCGGCTTCACAAACACGTGACAAAGATGCATTGTCCACGGAAGGTGTCGGCAAAATTCTGGAAGGGTTATCCAAGGATTTTAAATACATTGTTTGTGATTCACCCGCTGGTATCGAGCGAGGCGCTACGCTAGCCATGTATTTTGCCGATGATGCCTTTGTGGTGACTAATCCTGAAGTCTCCTCTGTGCGCGATTCGGATCGTATGCTGGGTATTTTATCGAGCAAGTCGCGCCGTGCCGAAAAAGGTGAAGAGCCGATTAAAGAATATTTATTGCTGTCACGTTACTCCCCAGACCGGGTCAAACTGGGAGAAATGTTAAGTGTCGAGGATGTGCAGGAAATTTTATCGTTGCATTTATTGGGTGTTATTCCTGAGTCAAAATCGGTGTTGAACGCCTCTAACTCAGGCACACCAGTGATTCTGGATGAGCAAAGCGATGCAGGTCAGGCTTATGCTGATATCGTTGCCCGCTATCTTGGGGAAGACAAACCGCATCGTTTTATTGAGGAAGAGAAGAAAGGCTTGTTTGGCAAGCTATTCGGAGGTAAGTGATGAGTCTCTTGGATTATTTCAGATCATCGAAGCCCAATACGGCCTCTTTAGCCAAAGAGCGATTACAAATTCTGGTTGCCCATGAGCGAGCGTCTCGTAACCAGCCTTCGTATTTGCCGCAATTACAACAGGAATTGCTAGCAGTGATTCGCAAATATATCAACGTTGGTCAGGATGCTATTACTGTTAATTTTGAGCAGGACGGCAATCAGGAAACGCTGGAGTTGAACATTGTGCTGCCGGATGAAAAGTAATTCTTCAGTTACAATGTATCCGTAAATAGCGGAGTCGAGCAGGCTAATTTTTTTATTGAAATGTGAGGTGTTAAAATGAGCGATGTAATAGGTGAAGCAGCGGGTAAGATCTGGCATTTTCTGAAAGAAAATGGTGATGCCAGTGTCACTAAAGTCACAACCGAAACCGGGTTGGGTAAAAATGAAGTTCAGCGTGCGATTGGCTGGTTGTTAAAGGAAGACAAGTTAAATATCGAAATCGTCGGTCGTGCAGAAACTTTGTCCTTGAAATAACGTTATTCTTTAATAATCCCGCTTAATCCAGACCTAAATACAGCGGTGCCAAGTAGGGGCTAAGTCCCTGGTTGCATATCATGTTTAGGTTTGGTTTTGCGGGTTTTTTATGGCTGTCGATTATGAACGGCTGGGTAATAATCTTACAACGATTTACCATAAAGCTAGTGTAGCTTTGCCAGCAAAGTTAAGTAGCGAATTGCTAGTATTCTGTAATACCACCTCTTCCTGATTTGGAGTGTTTTGCTCGAAATGAAAGCCAAAATTGCAACATTATTTACCCTCATTTTCCTAGTGGTTGTCAACGTAGCCATCTGGACCTATGTCAACGATCCTTTGAATATGCCCTCTTGGAGTAGCACCATGATGGGGGTGACCTATAACGGGTTGCGCAAGGATTTTGATCCTAATAAGAAAAATTATCCAACTCGAGAACAAATCCAACAGGACATAGAATTACTATCAGATAAAGTTCATTCGATTAGAACTTATACCTCATTAGAAGGCATGGAAGTAGTGCCGGAATTGGCTGCAAAAAATAAGATTAACGTGGCCATGGGCGCTTGGATAGATTTAGTTGACGATAATGCCACTGAAGAAGAAAAGCAGAAGATTGAAGACAAAAATCGCAGCGAGATAGAAAGCCTCATCAATCTGACTAACCAGTATCCGAAAGCTATTTTACGGACTTTGGTCGGCAACGAGGCCTTGCTGAGATATCGTTCCAAAATAAGTGGCCCGACCGCCGATCAAGTGAGGCAACAGTTCAAAGGCCAGATCAGTGATCAGGAACTAAATGACAAGATCGAGACTGAAATAAAGTCAAAAGTAGCTGAAAAAGCTAATCAGTTGATCAATTACATTAGAGAAGTTAAAAAACGCACCTGGAAGCCCGTTAGTACCTCTGAAACTTGGGATATTTGGGCGGCCAATCCAGCGCTGGTAAATGAAGTTGATTATATAGGCGTGCATATTTTGCCTTACTGGGAAGCCGTGCCGGTTGATTTGGCGTTCGGCGCTAAAGGCGATTCCGCAGTAGAGTACGTTTTTAAACGTTATTACGAAGTGCAAGAGCTGTATCCAAGCAAGCCGGTTATCATTACCGAAGCGGGTTGGCCTTCCGATGGACCGCCACAAAAGTCCGCAAAGGCATCTTTGGTCGATGAAGCCAAATTTTTGCGGGCTTTTCTCAATCGAGCCAAAGCAGAGAACATTGTTTACTATGTGATTGAAGCCTTCGATCAGCCGTGGAAGATCAAGCTAGAAGGTACCGCTGGCGCCTACTGGGGCTTGTTCAATGCCGATCGACTACCTAAGTTTCCTATGGAAGGTGGAGTGGTGGCTAATCCGATGTGGCGTAACTTTGCTACCGGTGCCGCAATACTCAGTGTTATTTTGATGACGGCATTTTTATTTACCCGTAAAAGCTTGAAATTACCGGGTAAATTGTTATTTGGTGTCGTGGCTAACTTGGCAGCCTCCGTGCTGTTTTGGTCGGCTTCTATCGCGGCTTCTCAGTATCAAACCGGTTTTTCCGTGGTGTTCTGGAGCATTTTGTTAATGATGCAGGCCATGGCAATTTTAGTGTTGCTGACCGAAAGTCTGGAGTTGGCTGAAGTGTTGTGGCATCGTAAGGGGCGTCGAACCTTTGCGCCATTGTCACCTAATGCCGACTTTAAGTATCCCAAAGTCTCCATTCATTTACCGATTCATAACGAACCGCCGGAAATGGTGCGGAAAACCCTGAATGCACTGGCAAAAGTGGATTATCCGAATTATGAAGTCTTAGTAATGGATAACAACACTAAAGACCCGGCAGTCTGGCAACCAGTACAGGCGGATTGTGATCGTTTGGGGGCAAAATTTCGGTTTTTCCATTTAGATAATTGGCCCGGTTTCAAGGCCGGTGCTATCAATTATGCACTCACCAACACTGCCGAAGACGCCGAAATTATTGCCGTCATCGATAGCGATTACATTTTATCCCCGGATTGGCTGAAGTCTATGGTGCCGTACTTCGACCAGGAAAATGTCGGTTTTGTGCAATCGCCGCAAGATTATCGCGATGCGAATCAAGGGGCATTCAAAGATATGTGCTACTGGGAATATGCGGGTTTTTTCAACATCGGCATGGTACAGCGCAATGAGTTTAACGCCATTATTCAGCATGGCACCATGACCATGGTGCGTAAGTCAGCCTTTGATAAGGTAGGCGCCTGGGGTGAGTGGTGTATTTGCGAGGACAGTGAGTTAGGTTTGCGTTTGTATGAGGCAGGTTATGACTCGGTATATTGCAAAGACTCCTTCGGCAAAGGCTTGATGCCGGATACCTTCTCGGGCTATATGACGCAACGTTTTCGTTGGGTATACGGTGCGATGCAAATCATCAAAAAACATTGGCGGCACTTTTTGCCCAACAAAAAGTCAGCACTCACGTCTGCTCAACGATATTACTTTGTGGCAGGCTGGTTGCCTTGGTTTTCGGATGCCTTGGCGTTGCTATTTACCATCGCCAGTTTGATTTTGACCACTATGTTGATCCTTAATCCGTTGCATAGTGAGTTGCCCATTAAAGCCTTCTTGTTGCCGACTATAGGCTTGTTTTTGTTTAAAGTCTTGCGAGGCCTTTGGCTTTACAAGGCTAGGGTCGCTTGCTCTACCTTTCATGCCCTTGGCGCAGCCCTTGCCGGTTTGTCACTGACGCATACCGTGGCTCTGGGTACCTTGCAAGGCTTGTTTACATCGGGCAAGCCGTTTATGCGCACCCCTAAATATGAAGAGCAAGGCCCCTTGATTGCAGGCTTATTGGTGATCTGGCAGGAGCTGTTACTGATGAGCTTGTTGATTGCCGGCATCGTTGCCATGCGGATGGAACCGCAGTTCGACAATGACAGTGGTCGTCTTTGGATAGCTGTTTTGGCAGTACAGGCGGTGCCCTATATTGCAACTTTCCTGACCATTATAATCAGTGTGGCGCCTAATTATTTACCCGGAAAAAAATTAGCCGCTGAAGAATTAGATGCAGATGATTGATTTTTAAAAAGCTTAAAGCCTGAAAAAGCCCGCATTGATGACAATTCAATGCGGGCTTTTTTGTGAAGGTATTACTTAGTTGCCGGTCAATTTTTCCTGCGCTTCTCGGTACTTATCCGCGCATTTTTGCGAAACTTCAGCCGGTAACTTAGGGCCGGGCGCAGCTTTATTCCAGTCCAGGGTTTCCAGGTAATCACGTAGATATTGCTTATCGAAACTCGGTGGGCTGATGCCGATCTGATACTGCTCAACAGGCCAGAAGCGGGAGGAATCGGGGGTCAGCGCTTCGTCTATCAAATATAATTTGCCGTTATCATCCAGGCCAAATTCAAATTTAGTGTCGGCGATGATAATGCCGCGCTGGCGGGCGTATTCTGCTGCCGTCATGTAGAGCTTGATGCTGACGTCACGAACTTGCTCGGCAATATCTTGACCCATCAAAGCTACAGTGTCCGCAAAGTTAATATTTTCATCATGCTTGCCCATTTCGGCTTTACTTGATGGCGTATAGATCGGTTCCGGCAGTTGCTGGGCTTGTTGCAAACCTTTAGGTAATTCAATGCCGCACACAGCGCCACTGGCTAAATAATCTTTCCAGCCCGAACCGATCAAATAGCCTCGGACGATGGCTTCCACCGGTAAGGGCTTCAAGCGTTTGACGATAATTGCTCTACCTGCCACTTGTTGACGTAAAGCAGCATCAGGAATGACTTGTTCCAGAGTAAGTTCGTCGCTCAGGTGATTGGGGATGATGTCCTGCATTTTTTCAAACCAGAAGTTGGAAACCTGAGTTAAAACCTGGCCTTTGCCAGGAATCGGGTCTGGCATGATGACATCAAACGCCGACATTCGATCGGTGGTGACAATTAATAAATGACTGTCATCAATCTCGTACATGTCGCGGACTTTGCCGCGGCCGAGCAATTTAAGATGCGGAAGCGACGATTCGTAAAGTGCGGCAGGAGCATTCATGGGGCGTGAAAACCGGTAATTAAAAGAGCAACAGATTTTATCATCAAACAGCAGTGATACTGTTATCGTATGGCTAGCCATGCTGCGAATGTGCATGGCCCTATCATTAGGGCGTTCATTGGATTAGCTCGCTCTGGTGCTGTCTTTTAGGCCGAATTGAGCAAATGCAGGGAGAAACCATGTCTGGCAGAATTGATTTTTCGATGGGCTTTAACTCATCCACCGTAACAAATAAACGGAATCTCGATAGCCGCTACCGGATTTATATCTTGGGTGGCTTTTCTGGGTGTAGTGATGTTTGTTGGGAGCAACGCAAAATTCACAGCATTAATAGCGACAGCTTCGATCAGGTAATGTCTAAAATCATGCCGACTGCCAACATCGATTCCTGCATGCAGCTTCAATTTGGATCTTTGGATGATTTTCATCCGGATGTCTGGCTGGATAAAGTCAAGATTATTGTCGATTTACAAGTTTTGAAAAGGCAGTTGAGCAACCCGGTAACCGCTGCCCAGGCCGCCGCAAAAATACAGGCATTGTTGCCTGCGGCATCAGCGAGCCCGCCTGACGAGACATCGCATACTACCGAGGAAAGTCAGGATGAAATGTTTGAGCGATTGTTGGGTAAAAAATCTGAGCAGCCCGGCCAAACAGAGAATACGGTTGATCAATTAATCCAGCATATGGTCGCGCCTTTCGTTAGCAAGAGCGCCGAGCCGCAGTTTCAAAATTTGATTGAAATCATTGATCAAACTCTGACTCAGTGTGCGCGAGTCATTTTGCATCACTCTAATTTTCAGCGTCTGGAAGCACTCTGGTTGGCTACCCAGGCTCTGCTAAATGAAGAGTCTGCCGATGAACAGCAGTTTTTTCTAGTGGATATGTCGCAGACCGAATTAGCTGAGCAATTTGAAAATGACAGTCAGAAATTAATCCAGACATTGTTACAACATATCCAGGCTAGTGACGAAGAACCGGATGTATTGCTGGTAGCAGACTGTAGCTTTTCTGATACTGCTCAGGATCGTCAATTGCTGGCTTACTGCAACGATCTAGCCATCGCATGCGGTGGCTATTTCTTGGCCGCCGCCGACCAAGTGTTGGCTGACGAATCCAATATGCAATATTTAGCAGACATTGGCGCAGATAGAATCATGCTGGCTTACCCACGCTTTTTATGTCGTTTGCCTTATGGCAAAAAACTAGATCCAATTGAAAAGTTTGCTTTTGAAGAGTGCGAAAATATTCCACAACCTGAAGAATTATTATGGGGTTGCCCGGCCTTTATCATCGCCCGCAGTCTGATTAGAACTTCGCAACCAAGCAGTTCGCCGGATGCGCTATTTTTTAGCGATATTCCGGTGTTTAGTTTTGCTAAGGATGGCGAACAAATACTACAACCGGGGACAGAATCGGTTTTAACTGAGTCTCAAGCCAATGCCCTGTTCGCGGCTGGGATTATGCCGTTGATAGGTTATCGCCAAATGCGCGGTATTCGTGTGGTAGGTTTACCAGACTGACATAATAGAAAAGAGCAGATTTGAACTGACAATGCCTGCAATCGACCCCTATGTATAGTGCCCAACTATGTGTAGGTACAATTTATTTTGCCCTATAACCCGCGCGCTGCCTGACTTTACTGGCAGCACGCTTTACATAGTTATAGCGCCTGAAGAAACTGCATCAATTTATCATCAGGATGGTAGCGGCAATTTGTTATTTCTGGTGCCTGTAGTCTCGCCAGAGCCTTGCTCTTCATTGCCAAGTCGGCCTCAACATACCGATGGGTAGTCGTCGTGCTCTCATGTCCCAGCCATAATGCAATCACGTTAAAAGCCACGCCAGACTGCAGCAGATGCATGGCCGTGGTATGACGAATGATATGTGGTGATATCTTTCGTTTGGAGAGACTGCTGATAGTCTGGGCTGCACGGGTGACTGCAATATTGAGTCGCTGGGTAACATTGCATCGTGTCATCGCATTGCCATCACGGTTGGGTAATAACGCGGCATCAGCACCTAATACTGGATTTCGTTTCAACCAAGCTCGGATTTCCTGGATCGTGCTTTTCCATAAAGGTGTCGAGCGTTGCTTCCGGCCCTTACCACGCAAGTGGACACAAGCCGATTCGCCCATGACGACATCGCCGACCTTGACGCCAATGATTTCGGAAACACGCGCACCGGTGTTATAAAGCAGAGTCAGTAATAGATGGTCCCGCTGGGATGTCCAGGTTTCGCCGGGCTGACCCAAGATCGCCAACATTTCTTCACGACTCAAGAAGCCCAGCATGGGGCGTTCGAACCGTTTCATGGGGATACCTAGCGCCTGTTCAATGACAAAAAAAGACGACACATCACGTCGGGCGGCGAATTTCAAAAATGCGCGCAATGCTGTTAGCCTCAAGTTCCGGCTACGCACCGCATTGTGGCGTTGTTGTTCCAAATGATCCAAGAAGGCCAGGATCAAATCCGGCGTAATATCGGCCAGATTCAGTGCTGTCGGCATTTTCCCCAGGCGATGCTGCGCGAAATCCAGGAATAGCAACATAGCGTCCCGGTACGACGCAATCGTACGTGGACTCATGGCACGTTGATTGACCAGATATTCGGTAAAAAACTGCTGAACCAAAGCAGAGAAGGATAGCGGGTGGGGTGCTGTTATTTCAGTCATGGCCCATCTCCGGTAGCTGGGCAAAGGTTTCAAAGCTGTGTGCTGCTACTGCCATGAGCTCAGGGATGCCCGTGAGATACCAATAGGTATTAGTGATCATGGCATGTCCGACATAGGTGGACAAAGCTAACATCTGTCGATCGACATCCATACCTTCAGCTTGCCATAGCAGTACACGGCGGACGACAAAAGTATGCCGCAAGTCGTGAATACGCGGGCCATTGTGAGCACCACGATTGATCCAACCCAATTGGTTGCGTAATCCGATGAATACCCGCCGAACCTGTCGAGAGTCCAACCGATGCCCCAGAAGTCGCCCCCGGGTACTGATGAAAAACGTCGTATCCTCTGTTACATGAATATTGGCGTTTCTTAGTACCCGATACTGTTTTAGCGCCTTTATAGTAGTCGGATGCAGCGGTACATAGCGTGATTTGGCAAACTTGGTTTTGCGGATGGACAGCAATCCCAATTTGAGATCGACATCCGAATCCAGCAGATGTAAAGCTTCAGAAATCCGCAAGCCAGTGGACGCCATTAAACCAAACAGTGTCTCGTAGGTGGCGCCTCGTAAGCCTGGAATAAAGGAATCCAGGTTATGCGCGGCGACCAGTAAATCAATGATCTCCTGCTCACTATAAATATGCGGGGCCAATCGCTGACCGACTCGGCCAAATATGCTGTCGTCGGGCACCTCGGTACGCGGTTCAAATTGTTGGAGATAACGGCAAAAGGAACGCAGCTTCTTCAGCCGCCTTGCCCACGTGGCAGGATCATCGCTATGTCCCAGGTCTTGTCGAGCCCAATCAGCCATCATCTCGACAGTCAGCGGTTCTTGGCTATTCAGCGCATCTATGTAGCGCGCAAAACTGAGTACGGTATAGCCTGGGCTACGTAAACCAAAACCCAGTTGCCTTCTTTCGTTCAGGTAATTTTTGGCATGGCTTTCCATCGTGATGATTGCATTCATGACACACTCCCAGGCCAAGGCAAGGCCACCGTAGCCAGGTTTTTACTATCGAGTTTGGCGTAAACCAGTGTGGTATTCAGCGAGCGATGACGTAAAACATCCGCCACTTCTTTGAGGGAACTACCGCCTTCCAGGAGTCTACTGGCCATGGTATGCCGCAAAAGATGCGAGCGCGTGTAAGGCAAACCCGCACGCGCATAAGCCTGGCGGATCGATTTCCGGATAAGATCAGGGCCAACGGGCTGATCGCGTGGCGCCACGTTACGCACAAACACCGCGCGGTTGCTGGTAGGTGGTCGTTCATACATCAGGTAATCGGCAATCGCTTGACCGGTGGCCGCTGGCAAGGGCATGACAGCTTCACGTCGCCCCTTGGTGCCTCGTAACGTGATCGTCGCCGCCGACCAATCAATGTCATCCAGACCAAGATAAGCTACCTCGCTGCTGCGCAAACCTAGATCCAATGCGCAATGAACGATGGCGGCTGTTCGGAGCGCCGCCGGTCCATCATGCACAAGTGCGCCTAGCAAGCGTTCGACCTCACTCTTGGTCAATGTCTTTGGGAGTGAAGCTTGTTGCCAGTTGGCCGGAAAACAGGTGACGCCTATCAAATGATGAACTGAATCGCCCAACGTGACACGATACCGAAAATAGCTGCGTAACGCCGAAACCGGTGCGCTGATACTGGAAGGCACTGCACATCGTGCACTTTGGCTGGCTATAAACTGACGAATCTGATCGGGTTTGATAGTGGCAATCATCACTGCTTGGTCGGCAAACTGCGCCAAAAGCAGGCAACGAACGATAGAAAGATAGTGTTTACGTGTTTTGGCAGCGAGTCCACGGACGTGGTTCATGTGATCATCGAATCGTCTCAGTTCCTTATCTACCGGCGTTTGGCCTATCGATGGGTCAGCGATGATGGCACTAGCTCTCAGGAGTACCAGTAAATGTCCCAGTGCCGCATGTAAATCTTTGGCATCAGAGAATGCCGGTTTTTCGCAGCAACAGCTTGGCAGATGGTCATCCAGAAAATGCTGGATTATCCCTTCGTCGATGGTTTTGACATCAATAGAGCTCTTGGTGAGCCAGTGCGCAAAATGCGTCAGCCCGGCAAGGTAATTATTAATGGTGTTGGATGCATAGCGGCAATCAAACAAGTGCAGCATAAATGCATCAACGAAGGGTGCCAATTGGCTTTCAAACAGCCAACTGCTTGTATGGTGATCAGCTTTCATTAGAATCTCCAGAGGTGGGTGAGCTTCCACTTCGAGAGACCGGTAAAACTATGTCAAGCTAATTGGCAGAGACATGGTTGAATATCAATAACAGCGTGCTTTACAAACGATAGTCATTTGGATCTATACATAGCGGAAAATTTCAAGCTAG
>NZ_LUUI01000152.1 GCF_001644015.1 Methylomonas lenta | reverse complement strand
TTCTCCCGGAGGGAGAAGGGATTGTTCTTCTTTAACTTAATGGCAGTGAGGTAAGGCCTGGAGAATCAGTTTGTAATTTCAATAGGGCTTTTTAACGTGCAATGTTCGCGATTTGCGCTTCGAAGGTTTCGATTGTCAAAGCCCCGCTTTTGCCAATACGGCTATGTGCTGAACTAAAGAAATAGGTTCTTGGTAATTCCCCATACCAGCTGGGATCGATTTCATAGCGCAACTTTTGTGCATCGTCGCTGCCAAAAATCCAGTTTTCCAAGTCGTTTAATTGATGGCGGGCTAGGATGTTTTTTACCTCGGAGGTGTTGGCAGGCTCATCAGTCGATAGCATGATGATTTTTAAGTTTGGGTTGTTTTGCCTGATTTGCGATAAAACAGTCATGTCTTTGATGCATGATGGGCAATCCACCGACCAAATAGCCAGCACAAAAGCTTGGCCGGCATTTTCGCGTAAAATCTGTTGGTAACTGCCAGGATTAAAGGTTTTTACAAACTGAGGCTCTGCCTGGCTAGAGCTTATGCTCATAAAGGTTAACAGCGATGCTACTAGCAGTTGTTTGAATGTCATGGTTTTTCTCCTGGAAATGAAAGGTTTTTGACATCATAACCGAGCCAGGAATAAGTGGGGAGTCAATTCAAAATGGGTTGTCAGATTTGGAAGGGTGGTTGGACTGAAAAAGCGGAGCGATGATGAAATCGCTCCGCTAGTTTTTTAAGTTCTGAAGCTGCCTACGGTTGCACGCAATTGGTTGGCCAATTCCAGTAGTTCATGACAAGCATCAGCCGTATTTTTAGCGCCTAATGAGGTTTCTTCGGTAACATGGCTGATATTGCTGATGTTGCGATTTATTTCCTCGGCAACGGCCGTTTGTTCTTCAGCCGCACTGGCAATTTGATTGTTCATGTCGTTGATGGTGTCGATTCTTTGACTGATCGTGGAAATAGAGCCACCAGCAGATGCTGCCTGTTCGACACTGGAAGCAGCCTGTTTGCGGCCATTATCCATCACATTTACCGCTTGTTTTGCGCGGTCTTGTAAGCGTTCGATAGTTTTTTGAATTTCTAAGGTAGAGTTTTGTGTGCGACTGGCCAGGGTTCTGACTTCATCGGCCACCACGGCAAAGCCACGACCTTGTTCGCCTGCTCTGGCGGCTTCGATCGCCGCATTTAGGGCTAATAAATTGGTTTGTTCGGCTATGCCTTGAATAACGCCCAACACTTCACCAATGCTATTGCTGTCGTTTTCCAGTTCGTGAATCACATTGGCAGCGTTTTCTACCTCGTCAGCTAGGCAATTGATGCCGTTAACGGCTTCGTTAACGATGTTTTTGCCTGTTGCGGCTTCCTGGTCGGCTGTTTCGGCAGCCTCAGAGGCTTTGATTGCATTTCTGGCAACTTCTTGAACTGTCGAAGTCATCTGCTTCATGGCGTTAGCGACTAAAGTAGTTTCCTGCAGTTGACGTTCGACACCTTTTTGAGTGGTTTGGGTGATGGAGGCCAGTTTGTTTGAAGACTTGGCCAGTTGTTCGCTAGTTACACTGATTTCATCTACCGTTTTGGCGATTTTTATCACAAAAGAATTGAAGCTGGAAGCTACCCAGGCAAATTCTGATTTACCGTTAATTTTTAGTCTGGCACGCAAGTCGCCGTTGCCACTACAGATTTGTTGCAGATTTAAAGCTAAGTCGGTAAGTGGGCTGATGATGATTTTATTCATCACGAAATAGCCGGTGGAACCGATTAAAAGTAGCCCCAGAATTAGAAGTCCAATGGCATAGTACAAATCAATTTTAAAGCCAGCCAAGGCTACGTCAAAGGGCGTGATGATTTCAAAAGCGCCATGTAAATCACCGGCTTGGCGGCTTTCCATCGGATAACCTAATAAATCCTTGCCTTGGTCATTATTCCACAGGGCTTGGGATGTAGCAGGGTCGCCGTGACAGAGTTCGCATTGCTTCACCATTTTGACCGGTCTGAAATAGCGTATTTCTTGATTTTCTTCATCAACGATGCTGTATTCGTTTAGTGACGGGTCATTTTGAAAAATGTCCAGCACTTTGCGTTCAGTTTCATCCGGATTATTTCTGGGAGGATTTCGTGGATTCAATGCCGGGGCTTTAAAGCGAAAACCGCCTTCTTTGGCTTTGGCTTCGATGACTTCCCAGGCATTGGCAGTTGGCACAGTGGAGAGTATGATCGCTCGGCTTTCTGACGGGCTTTTGTTCTGGGTTGCTTGTATCAGGAGCTCTGGGGAGTACAGGCCATTTTCCCATTTCTTGACCACGTTATCCCGGATAGATTCGGATACCAGCAATAATTGGCGCGATGATTCTATTTTGCGGTCAATTAAATTTTGTTTTTGCAAGTTAGAAAATGCAATCAAACTTCCAATCCCTACAATTGTCAGCAATGCCATGGTAATTGCAACCACTTTGACGCCGACAGAATGCCAGTTCATCATTAACATTCAAAGCTCCAGATAACTATTTAAATTTTTATTGTTTAGTCGCTCATGCTTCAAAGAAGACAGGCGGCAAAAGTATAGCTTACAATCTATCGACTCAAATTTAAAAAACTTAATTAGTTATGCGGAAAATCAAGGTTTTGTTCGTTTGCATGGGCAATATTTGTCGTTCACCAACTGCAGAAGGTGTGTTCAATACATTATTAATGACCAGACGCTTAACGGATGCATTTGAGGTCGATTCGGCCGGTACTCATGCTTATCATGTGGGCGACGCGCCGGATTTGCGCTCGCAAAAAGCAGCTAGAGGCAGAGGGGTTGAGTTAAAGCATCTGAAGGCTAGAAAAGTAACTCAAAATGATTTTGAGGTTTTTGATTATGTTTTAGCGATGGATGAGGAAAATCAAGCCATTTTGTCGGAGAATTGTCCCGATAAATTCCAGCATAAAGTTCGACTTTTTCTCGAATACGCCCCGCATTTGAAACAACGTGAGGTGCCCGATCCCTATTACGGCGGTGCTTATGGTTTTGAGCGTGTTTTAGATATGGTTGAAGCGGCTTCTGAGGGGTTTATCGAGGCTCTGCAGCGTGAAGGCATAATTTCTTAAAATTAAAAGAGGTATGTATGGCTATTGTATCCAATACGGTTGATTACTTGGATGGTGATGATTTATTAGAAGGTTTTTTTGCCTTTGATGATGCTATTGCAGGTATACGGCCTGTGGTGTTAATTCATCATGCTTGGGCCGGACGAGATGAATTTGTTGCCAATAAGGCTAAAAGCCTGGCCGAGTTGGGCTATTTGGCTTTCGCTGCTGACATGTATGGAAAAGGTATTCTAGGTAGCTCACCGGAACAGAATGGTCAATTAATGCAGCCGTTTATGCAGGATAGGGCGAAACTACAGAAGCGTTTGCATGCGGCGTTGGCAACTGTGAAATTAATGCCATGGGCGGATAATGGCCGTATAGCTGCAATGGGTTTTTGCTTTGGTGGCTTGTGTGCGTTGGATTTGGCGCGTACCGGCGTGGATATTCGTGGTGTCGTATCGTTTCATGGTTTGTTGGTTGCGGCGGACAATATCCCTCAACCTCAAATCAAAGCTAAGGTTTTAGTGTTACACGGTCATGATGATCCGATGGGGCCACCCGAGCAGGTGTTGGCATTACAAACCGAACTTACTCAGGCCGGCGCCGATTGGCAGCTGCACAGCTACGGCGGGACTATGCATGCTTTCACTAATCCACTGGCTAATGATCCTGACTTTGGTACGGTTTATCAAGGGCAGGCAGACAAGCGATCCTGGCAGGCTATGCAAAACTTTTTCGAAGAGATTTTTGCCTGACGAGCTTGTTGTGCATTTGCTATAATCACGGGCTTTTATGAGCCTTTTTAGTGCAAAAAGGATTTGACGCTACAGGCTAACCCGTCGAGCTGAAAAACGCTTGGCTGAATTGGAATCATGGACCCATGTCAGACTTCGCTAAAGAAATTATCCCGGTTAATCTCGAAGACGAGATGAAACAATCCTATCTCGATTATGCTATGAGTGTAATCGTAGGCAGGGCGCTTCCTGATGTTAGAGACGGCCTCAAGCCTGTGCATCGCCGCGTGCTTTACGCGATGAGTGAACTGGGTAATGACTGGAACAAACCCTACAAAAAATCCGCGCGTATCGTCGGTGACGTGATCGGTAAATACCATCCACATGGCGACACGGCGGTCTACGACACCATGGTGCGTATGGCGCAGCCGTTCTCGTTGCGGTATATGCTGATCGATGGACAGGGCAACTTCGGTTCGGTCGACGGCGATTCGCCCGCAGCCATGCGATACACCGAAGTACGCATGTCTAAAATCGCCCATGAAATACTGGCCGATTTGGATAAGGAAACGGTTGATTTTGTTTCCAACTATGACGAATCGGAATCGGAACCCACGGTAATGCCTACTCGCATTCCGACATTGTTAATCAATGGTTCTTCCGGTATTGCGGTGGGCATGGCCACCAATATTCCACCGCACAACCTAAACGAGATAGTCTCGGCTTGTCTGGCGTTGATCGACAATGCAGATCTGACGATTCCTGAATTGATGCAAATCGTACCGGGTCCGGATTTTCCGACTGCTGGCATCATTAACGGCGCATCCGGTATCTACGAAGCCTACACCACTGGTCGCGGGCGGATTCATATCAGGGCGCTGTCCCATTTCGAAGACATCGGTGACGGCGGTCGACAAGCCATCATTACAACTGAATTGCCTTATCAAGTTAATAAGGCACGGTTGCTGGAGAAAATTGCCGAATTAGTTAAAGAAGGTAAATTGGAAGGTATTTCCGGTTTGCGTGATGAGTCTGATAAGGACGGTATGCGTATGGTCGTTGAGTTGCGTCGTGGCGAGGTGCCGGATGTGGTGCTGAACAATCTGTACAAGCAAACCCAGATGCAAACGGTGTTCGGCATTAATATGGTGGCTTTGTTAGATGGTCGCCCTTATTGCATGAATCTGAAAGAAATTCTGGCGGCATTCATTGATCATCGACGTGAAATCGTCACTCGCAGAACATTATATAATCTGCGTAAAGCGCGGGACAGAGCACATATTTTAGAGGGCTTGGCGATAGCTTTGGCTAATATCGACGAGATGATCGAGCTGATAAAAGCCTCTCCTAATCCGCAGGCAGCCAAACAAGGTCTGTTGGAAAAAAATTGGGACGCCGGCTTGGTGGTCGCTTTGTTGGATAGAGCGGATGCGGATCGTTCGCGGCCAGAAGGTTTGGGGGCGGAATTTGGTTTGGCAGGCGGTATATATCGCTTGTCGGAAGAGCAAGCGCAAGCGATTCTGGATTTACGCCTGCATCGATTGACGGGTCTTGAGCAAGAAAAAATCGTCAATGAATACAAGCAATTATTGGAATTAATCGACGAATATTTGCATATTCTTGGCAGTGATGTACGTTTGATGGAAGTCATCAAAGAAGAGCTGGAAGAAATCAAAGCCCAGTATTCAGACGCTAGACGTACTGAGATCATGCAGGATTATTCCAATCTGTCTGCGGAAGATTTGATCACGGAAGAAGACATGGTCGTTACTATGTCTCACGAGGGTTATGTCAAAACCCAGCCATTAACTGATTACAAATCGCAGCGTCGCGGTGGCAGAGGCAAATCGGCCACGGCGACTAAAGAAAATGATTTTATCGATAAACTGATTATCGCTAATACGCATGACACTATCTTGTGCTTTTCTTCAAAAGGTAAAGTGTATTGGCTGAAGGTCTACGAATTGCCTGTTGCTAGTCGTGCCTCACGAGGCAAGCCGTTTGTGAATTTATTGCCGTTGGAAGAGAACGAAAAAATAAACGCCATGCTTTCTGTGCGGGACTACAGTGAAGATAAATTTGTATTTATGGCCACAGCTTCCGGTACCGTGAAAAAAACCCCTTTGACTGAATTCTCATACCAGCTGGCCAAAGGTAAAATAGCTATTGATTTGCGCGAGAATGACACTTTAGTCGGGGTTGCTTTGACAGACGGCCAACAAAACGTCATGTTATTCAGTAGCAATGGCAAAGCAGTATGCTTTAATGAAGCAGATGTAAGGTCTATGGGTAGAACAGCTGCCGGCGTACGCGGTATTCGCTTACAAGAAGGGCAGTTTGTGATTTCGTTGATTATTTCAACAGAAGGCACTGTGTTGAATATTACCGAAAATGGTTATGGTAAACGTACGCGTCTGGAAGAATTTACCCAGCATAAGCGTGGTGGTCAAGGCTTGATTGCTATCCAGACTTCGGATCGCAATGGCGCGGTTGTTGGTGCGGTACTGGTGAATGACACTGACGAAATCATGCTGATTACCAATGCGGGTACTTTGGTCAGAACGCGGGTGAACGAGATTTCCATTGTCGGCAGAAATACGCAAGGTGTCACCGTTATCCGTTTAGATAAAGGCGAAAAAGTGGTCGGCGTGGATCGGATTGATGGTCTAGGTGATGAAGACGATGAGTGTGAAGAGAACGATTTAATAACCGATGATGCCGATTTAGGCGGAGATGAAGAATAATGGCAAGGATATATAACTTTAGCGCTGGCCCGTCGATGCTGCCAGAAGCCGTGCTGTTAAAAGCTCAACAAGAAATGCTGGATTGGCAGGATAGTGGCATGTCGGTGTTGGAAATGAGTCATCGCGGCAAGTATTTCATGGCGATTGCCGAAGCCATGAAAAATGATTTGATTGAGCTTTTGTCAATTCCTGAGAATTATAAGGTTTTGTTTTTGCAGGGTGGGGCGACGGCACAATTTGCCATGATTCCGCAAAATATTTTAAACGGCAAAAGTTCAGCCTGTTATGTCAATACTGGCGCCTGGTCGACCAGTGCTATCAAAGAAGCAGGCAAATATTGCGAAGTTAAAATCGCCGCAAGTTCTGAAGATACTGCTTATACAAGTATTCCTAAAGCTGAACAATGGCTGCTGGACCAGGATGCCGCTTATTTACATTACACCTCTAATGAAACCATACACGGGGTCGAATTTAATCATGTACCTGAAGTCGGTAATTTACCCTTGGTTTGTGATATGTCTTCCAATATTTTGTCGCGTACAGTCGATATTAACCGTTTCGGCATTATCTATGCCGGCACCCAGAAAAACATGGGGCCTGCCGGCGTGACAGTGGTTATCGTGCGTGAAGACCTGATCGGTCTGGCGCCAAAATCCGTACCATCAGTTTTCAATTACGCTCAGCAAGCCAAAAGCGATTCCATGCTGAATACACCCGCTACCTATAACTGGTATTTGTTAGGCCTGGTGTTGCAATGGTTGAAAGGCGAGGGTGGTGTAGCCGCCATCGAGCAACGCAATATTCAAAAAGCCGGCAAACTTTATCAGGCTATCGATCAATCCAGTTTGTATAGCAATCCAGTGGCGCTCGAATGTCGTTCGCGGATGAATATTCCTTTTGTATTGGCAGATGCGAGCTTGGATAAAGAGTTTTTAAGTTTGGCCGAGAAAAATGGCTTGAGTACGCTGGCAGGGCATCGTTCTGTGGGGGGCATGCGTGCCAGTATTTATAACGCCATGCCGGAAGCCGGTGTCGATGCGTTGATCGCCTTCATGGCTGAGTTTGAACGTACACACTAAGCTGAGCATGATTGACATCATTCCTTTGTCAGAATTGCGCATCCAAATCGATGCGATTGATCAGCAGATCCTGCAGCTGATCAATCAGCGTGCCAATTGCGCGATTGAAGTTGCCAGAACTAAGCAAGCTGAGGGTGAGACCGGGAGTTTTTATCGGCCGGATCGTGAAGCCCAGGTGTTACGCAAAATCAAGGAACTGAACCCTGGCCCTTTAAGCGATCACGCTGCCGCACATCTTTTTCGTGAGATCATGTCTGCTTGTCTAGCCTTGGAGAAGCCATTGGAAGTGGCTTTTCTTGGTCCACCAGGTACCTTTACTCAGCAGGCAACATTCAAGCATTTTGGGCATGCGGTTAAAGATGTTCCGGTGCCGACCATTCATGATATTTTTCAATCAGTCGAGACAGGGCATTGCCAGTTTGGTGTGGTGCCTGTGGAGAATTCGACCGAAGGGGTCATTGCCCATACCTTGGATAGGTTTATGGACAGTCCTTTGAAGATTTGTGGCGAAGTTGAAATCCGGGTGCATCAAAATTTGCTGGGTAAAATGGATTCCTTGCTCGGTATCAATGAAGTGTTTTCTCATCAGCAATCTCTGGCCCAATGCCGGCAATGGTTGAATATTTATCTGCCCGGAGTTCCAGTGACAGCGGTTAGCAGTAATGCCGAAGCTGCGCGTCTGGCATCATTGGATCATAGCAAGGCTGCCGTTGCCGGTTTGGTTGCCGCCGAGTTGTATGATCTTAATGTGATCGAGAAAAATATTGAAGATGAAGCCAACAATACCACGCGCTTTATCATTATCGGTGCTCAGCAGCCGGCTTCGACCGGTTTGGATAAAACCTCCATTTTGGTGTCTACCGGTAATCAATCCGGTGCATTGCATAGAATATTAGGGCCTTTTGCCGAATACGGCATCAGCATGGTGCATATTGAATCCCGGCCTTCTCGGCAAGGCTTATGGGAGTATGTGTTCTTTATTGATATCGAAGGTCATTATGACGATCCTGATGTTGCCAATGCACTCAAGGTTCTGCAAAACAACGTCAAGATGTTGAAAATCCTTGGCTCTTATCCCAAAGCAGTTATTTAATACCCTACATGAATAAATTTTTAGAGCTTGCGCTGGCTGGTGTGCAACAGTTGGTGCCGTATGTCCCCGGTAAACCAGTTGATGAATTGCAGCGAGAGCTTGGATTAAGCGAAGTTGTTAAATTAGCTTCCAATGAAAACCCGCTGGGCACCGGTGATAAAGTGTTGGCAGCGATTCAGGCCACTATGCCGGAGCTAACCCGTTATCCAGACGGCAGTGGCTTTGGGTTAAAAGCAGCGCTATCGGCAAAATTGGCTGTGGCGCCGTCTAGCATTACTTTAGGCAACGGTTCCAGTGAAATATTGGAATTAGTCATGCGGACTTTTGTGTCGCCTGAACATGAAGTGGTGTTTTCTCAACATGCTTTTGCATTGTATCCAATACTAACCCAGGCAGTGGGTGCGCAGGCGCGTATAGTACCAGCGAAAAATTATGGGCATGATTTGCAGGCTATGCTTGCAACTATTTCGGATAAAACACGCTTGGTGTTTATTGCCAATCCCAATAATCCGACCGGCACTTTGTTAGCTTCCGACGAGCTGGAAAGCTTTATTTCAGCTTTGCCAGCGCATGTTTTGTGTGTGCTTGACGAGGCCTATTATGAATTTGTTGCTCCTTCAGATAGAACCGAATCACTGGCTTGGCCGCAACGTTATCCTAATCTTATTGTAACTCGCACATTTTCCAAGGCTTATGGCTTGGCTGGTTTGCGGATTGGATACGGCATTTCTTCAGACGATGTAGCTGATTTGCTCAATCGTGTGCGGCAACCATTTAACAGCAATATGCTGGCTTTGGCTGCAGCGGAAGCCGCTTTAACTGATGCTGATTATCTAGCCAAAACCTTAGCGGTGAATAATGCCGGAATGACACAATTGACCTCTGCATTTGAAGATCTAGGTCTGGATTGGATTCCTTCATCCGGTAATTTTGTCTCGGTTGATGTTAAACAAAATGCGTTACCAGTTTACGAAGCCCTGTTGTTGAAAGGCATTATTGTAAGGCCGGTGGCCAATTATGAAATGCCACAGCATTTACGGATTAGTATCGGCACTGAACGAGAAAATCAAATGTTCATTACAGCCTTGAAACAGGTGTTGCAAGGTGTTTAAACGCCTATGCATTATTGGCACCGGCTTAATTGGTGGCTCAATTGCCCGAGCTGCGCGTGCGCAAGGCTTATGCCAGGAAATTGTGGCTTTTGGTAGGGAAAAAAATCAACCTAACCTGCAATTAGCAAAAGATTTGGGGGTTATTGACCAGTTTTATACCCATATTTCCGCTGCCCTGGATCATGCTGACTTGGTGATTATCGCCACGCCGGTAGGCAGCATGCAAAGTATCTTTGAATTAATTAAACCATATTGGAGCGCGACAGCTTTATATAGCGATGCCGGTAGTACCAAAGCTAGCGTGGTATCGGCCATAGAAGCGGTCTTTGGTCATGTGCCGAACAATTTTGTGCCGGCCCATCCGATAGCGGGTGCCGAACGTAGTGGGGTGGATGCGTCCAATGCCGAATTATTCAAAAATCGGCGTTTGATCATTACGCCACTCAATAATACTGACCCGCAGGCCGTGGAAAAATTGACGCGCTTCTGGGAGCAGATCGGTTCTAGCGTGTCGGAGATGAGTGTGGAGCATCACGATACGGTATTGGCCGCAACCAGTCATTTACCGCACATCCTGGCCTTTGCTTTGGTCGGCTTGCTGGGACGTAAAGATGAGCAGCGGGAAATATTCAAATATGCCGCTGGGGGGTTTAAGGATTTTACCCGCATCGCGTCCAGCGATCCGACTATGTGGCTGGATATTTGTCTGGCCAATAAACAGGACATTATTCCGCTGATTCGGCAATTTAAAGCTGAACTGAGCAATATTGAACAATTATTAGTAGATGATCAATCGCAGCAATTGTTCGATACCTTCACTTATGCCCGCAATGCCAGGCAACGATTTCTCGATACTTTAGACGATTAAAAGAAGATCACTATGTCACAATCCATTACTTTTCAAGTACAACCCGGCGGCAGTTTGCGCGGTGAAATTCGTGTGCCCGGCGACAAATCCATGTCGCATCGTTCCATTATGCTAGGCTCGTTGGCCGAAGGCGTTACCCACGTTAGAGGTTTTTTGAATGCCGAAGATGCTATGTCCACTTTGGAAGCCTTTCGGGCTATGGGGGTTGAAATCGAGGGTCCAGTCAATGGAGAGGTTACTATTCATGGGGTAGGTAAACACGGTTTGACAGCCCCTGAAAAGCCATTGTATCTAGGTAACTCAGGCACCTCGATGCGTTTGTTGAGTGGTTTACTGGCTGGTCAGTCATTTGATTGTGTGTTGACAGGTGATAAATCTTTGGAGTCTCGTCCGATGAAACGAGTGACAGCACCACTGGCCAGTATGGGTGCGGTTATTGAAACCGACGAAAACGGCACTGCGCCGCTGCATATCAAAGGCCAGGCTGGTAAATTGAAAGGCATGCATTACGATATGCCTATCGCCAGTGCCCAAGTCAAATCCTGTTTGCTGTTGGCGGGCATGTATGCCGAAGGTGAAACCAGTGTCACCGAGCCGGCACCTACCCGCGATCATACCGAACGCATGTTGAGCGGTTTTGGCTATCCGGTAACGCGTGAAGGCAGTACCGCCAAAATCAACAGCCAGGGCAAATTAACCGCAACTGAAATCGATGTGCCCAGCGATATTTCTTCGGCTGCGTTTTTCCTGGTTGGGGCCAGTATTGCACCGGATTCCGATGTGACTCTTAAACATGTAGGCATCAATCCGACCCGTACCGGCATCATCGATATTTTGCGTTTGATGGGTGCCAATATTGAGGTGTTGAATGAACGTGAAGTGGGTGGCGAGCCGGTGGCCGATATTCGCGTGCGTACTGCGCAGTTGAAAGGTATAGAAATTCCGGAAGCGTTGGTGCCGTTGGCGATTGACGAGTTTCCGGTATTGTTCGTGGCGGCCGCCTGTGCCGAAGGAACTACCGTGTTGACCGGTGCCAAAGAATTGCGCGTGAAGGAATCCGACCGGATTCAAGTGATGGCTGATGGTTTGCAAATTCTGGGTGTCGATGCGCAGCCTACCGAAGACGGTATGATCGTACAAGGTGGTGGCAACATCGGCGGCGGCGAAGTTGAATCACACGGGGATCATCGAATTGCTATGTCTTTTTCGATTGCCGGTCTACGTGCCAGCGCACCGATAACCATTAAGGATTGCGCCAACGTCAACACCTCGTTTCCTGAATTCAGGCAATTGGCGACTGAATTGGGCTTGAATCTGGTTACCCTGTAATTATGAGTATTCCTGTTTTAACTATCGACGGTCCTAGCGGGGCAGGCAAAGGCACCGTTAGTCGTGCAGTTGCCAAGCTGTTGCAATGGCATTATCTGGATAGCGGTTCGATTTACCGCTCGTTGGCGATTGCTGTGTTACAAGCTCAAGTAGCGCTGGAGGATTTGGCCGCCATTAAGCAAATCGCTGAAGCTATGCAGCTGGAATTTGATTGTGGCGATGTTCTGCTTGTTAGATTGGCTGGCGTCGATATTACCTCTCAACTGGGTACTGAAACCACCGGTAATGTTGCATCCATTGTCGCTGCCTATCCGGAAGTTAGAGCTATTTTGTTGCAAAAACAAAAAGATTTTCAACAGCTTCCGGGTTTGGTCGCGGATGGTCGGGATATGGGCAGCGTAGTGTTTCCTGAGGCTGAGTTCAAAGTCTTTCTGACTGCCAGTGCTGAAGAAAGGGCGGATAGACGATATAAGCAGTTGATTGAAAAGGGAATCGATGCTAACCTTTTACAAATTACCAGAGAGATTGAAGAACGCGATCGTCGCGATCGGGAGCGAGCAACCGCTCCTTTGACAGTGCCGGAAGGCGCTATCTACATAGATTCCTCCAGTTTAAGCATCCAGCAGGTGATAGACGTGGTAATAGATTTAGTTCATAAGAACTGATTTGGCGGCTGCCTGACAGGTGGCTTTTTTTAATTTTATTGAAGAGAAAACTTGTTGGTGTCTTGACAAGTTTGGGAAAGTAGAAAAATGAGCGAAAGCTTTGCACAGTTATTAGAAGAGAGTTTTGCCAAGACTGAAATGCGTCCTGGCGCCATGCTTATGGGTACCGTTATCGATATCGAAAATGAATTCGTTATCGTCAGCACCCAAGCTAAATCGGAAGGCGTGATTCCGAAATGGCAATTTTTAAATGCAGATGGCGACCTGGAAGTCAATGTCGGTGATGAAATCGAAGTTGCACTCGACATGTTCGAAGATGGCTTGGGTTCTACGCTTCTTTCCCGCGATAAAGCTAAGAAAAGCAAGGCTTGGGCTGAACTTGAAACAGCCTTCGAAACCCAGGAAACCGTTATCGGTCGCATTAATGGCAAAGTACGTGGCGGTTTCACCGTTGCGGTCGGTGCTTTGCGTGCGTTCCTGCCTGGTTCATTGGTCGATGTGCGTCCTATTCGTGATACCGCATTCCTGGAAAACCGCGACCTGGAATTCAAAGTCATCAAAATCGATCAAAAACGTAACAATGTTGTATTGTCACGTCGTGCTGTGGTTGAAAGCGAATACAGCGCAGAGAGAGAAGAGCTGGTTAAATCTCTGCAAGAAGGCGCTATCGTTTCCGGTATCGTTAAAAACCTTACTGACTACGGTGCGTTTATCGACTTGGGCGGCGTAGATGGTCTGTTGCACATCACTGACATGGCATGGCGTCGTGTACGTCACCCATCCGAGTGTGTAGAAATCGGCCAAGAAATCAATGTCAAAGTCTTGAAATTCGACAAAGACAAAACCCGCGTCTCGTTGGGCATGAAGCAAATGGAAGAAGATCCATGGCAAAACATTGCTCGCCGTTACCCAGCCGGTACCCGTGTATTCGGTAAAGTTAACAACCTGACTGATTACGGTTGCTTCGTGGAAATCGAAGAAGGTGTTGAAGGTTTGGTTCACGTTTCTGAAATGGACTGGACCAACAAAAACGTCAACCCATCCAAAGTGGTTCAGTTGGGCGATGAAGTTGAAGTCATGGTATTGGAAATCGACGAAGAACGTCGTCGTATTTCACTGGGCATGAAACAGTGCCGTTCTAACCCATGGGACGAATTTGGCGCAACTCATAATAAGGGCGACAAAATCAGCGGCAAAATCAAATCTATCACTGACTTCGGTATCTTTATCGGTCTGGATGGTGGTATTGATGGTTTGGTACACATGTCTGATATCTCCTGGAACGAAGGCGATGAAGAAATCATCCGTAACTACAAGAAAGGTGACGAAGTTGAGACTGTCATCTTGGCGGTTGATCCGGAACGTGAGCGTATCTCTCTCGGTATCAAACAACTGGAACAAGATCCATTCCAAAACTATATCGCTTTGAATGAAAAAGGCGCATTGGTTAAAGGTGTTGTCAAAGAAGTTGATGCTAAAGGTGCAGTGATTACCTTGGCTGATAACGTTGAAGGCTATCTGCGTGCTTCCGAAATTCAACGTGACCGTGTAGAAGATGCGCGTACATTGTTGAAAGAAGGCGATGAGCTCGAAGCTAAATTTGTCGGCGTAGACAAAAAAACCAAATCGATTTCTTTGTCTATTAAAGCCAAAGATGTTGAGGAAGAGTCAAACGCGATTAAAGATTATTCAAGCCAAAACGCGGGATCCGCGACATTGGGCGATATCTTTAAACAAATGGACAAATAAAATCCGTCCAGGGGTGATGTGCAAGCGCATCACCCCGCTTCGATTACTCAGGGTTGAATGTGACAAAATCAGAATTGATAGAGGTGTTGGCACGTAAGCAGCCACATCTTCCACTTAAAGATGTTGAATTAGCCGTTAGATGTGTGGTCGACCATTTAAGCGATACACTGGCCAATGGTGATCGTATTGAAATCCGGGGTTTTGGTAGTTTTTCTTTGCATCATCGTTCTGCTCGGTTAGGCAGAAATCCCAAGACAGGTGAATCAGTCTCTTTGACTGAAAAACATGTCCCCCATTTTAAACCGGGTAAAGAGTTGCGCGAAATAGTCGATGCATCGCGGGAAAAATTCAAAATCGTCGATTGATATTCTAAGGAATTATCGGCAGAATAAATTTTATTGAGACAAGAAAATCGGTTTTTTTGGAAAAACATAAATTCAGAATATACCGCTTATAATCTCTTGTCTCTTTAACTAAATCGATACAGATAATCACGACTTAACCACTAAACTTATTGTCGTGAGAGTATTTAAACATCCCTTCCATTTTGATCCCAGCTACGGCTATGATCTTGAGCAATTACTGGCAATTACGCCTCCGCCGGTACCTGATGACTTTGTCGCCTTCTGGCAAAATCGTTATCTTAAAGCTCTAGCGCTACATCCACTCTTTACCTTGGGCCAATGTGGTTCACATGCCGGATTCAGAATATTTGATATCGAATATCAATCCACTGACGACTTTAAAATTGGCGGATGGTTGTTGGAGCCAGAACATCAGGAAGTCAGGCAGTGCATTATTGTCGGCCATGGCTATGGTGGTCGAGACCAGCCCGATTATCATTTTAATATTCCTTACACAGCTTTTTTGTTCCCCTGTTTCCGAGGGCTTTCCCGCAGTCGTCATCATGCGGTTTCCGATCAACCGAGTCATCATGTTTTGCACCATATCGATGATCCGGATCGTTATATTATCGGCGGTTGTGTGGATGATTTGTGGCTCGCAGTTTCAATTATGTTGGAACTCTATCCTAAAGCAGTCGACCGCATTGGTTATATGGGGATTAGTTTCGGAGGTGGTATCGGTGCATTGGCTTCGCCGTGGGACAAACGGATACAGCGAGTACATTTAAACGTACCAACATTCGGCCATCAGACCTTAAGACTTAAATTACCCACTATAGGCAGTGGGTCGGCGGTATCGGACTTTGTGCAAAAAGTTGGCCATATGCCTGTCACATTGGCCTATTATGATGCAGCGATAGCGGCTCGCTTTGCTATGCAACCCGTTCAATTTGCGGTGGCTTTGTTTGATCCGATGGTGGCGCCACCAGGACAGTTTGCTATCTATAATGCCTGGACTGGACCGAAAGATTTGTTTGTCTTAGATGCCGGTCATTTTGAATATCCCAGACAAGTGATGCAAAATCAGCAGTTGTTGTGGCAACTACAGGCGTTTTATGGAGAGTCTGCAAATTATTTATGAATCGAGAATATCATCATTGGTATAGCCCGCGTTTAGGGCGAGATATGGAGTTTCTGGTTTTTGGTCATGCTGGTGCCAAAGTGTTGGTATTTCCCACCCGGGATGGCCGATTTTATGAATATGAAAATCTGCGGATAGTCGAGACCCTAAAACATAAAATTGAAGCCGGTCATATACAGCTTTTTTGTATTGACAGTATTGATCATGAAACTTTTTATTGCTTCTGGCGCGAACCTCAAGCTCGTATTCAACGCCATATTCATTTTGAAGAATATGTGCTAAACGAAGTCATGCCTTTTATGGATGCCAAAAATCCGCATCCCTGTACTATTGCCCATGGTTGTAGTTTAGGTGCCTATCATGCTGCCAACATTGCATTCCGTCATCCGCAGCGTTTTAGAAAGTTGGTGGCATTTTCCGGTCGATTCGATTTAACATTGAAACTAGAACATTTCAAAGATTTGCTGGATGGTTACTATGATGAGAATGTTTATTTCCATACGCCTAGTCATTTCCTGCCCAATCTAACCAATAAAAACCAATTGAACCTACTGCGGCATATGGACATCACATTAGTCATTGGGAAAGAAGATCCTTTCTTACAAAACAATCGAGAACTCAAACATATACTTAATCAGAAAGGCATATGTCATGCCTATTACGAATGGGAGGGTCGTGCCCATCAAGGTCAATATTGGCGTCAAATGGCCAATTTATATATTTAATCAGTTAACAGCAATACGCTAAATTTCATGCCCATAATTATCAAATGACAAAACGTATTTTTATAGTTTTATTCTTGGCTCTGTTGTTATTGGGTGGTTTATTTGGCTTTAAGTTTTATCAAATTCAACAAGTTGCCAGTCAAGTTAAACCACCACCCCCAGCAGTTGTTGCAGTTGCTACGGTACAGCAGGCGCAGTGGCCTTCCTCGATAGCAACCGTCGGTAGTTTGACGGCAATTGCCGGCGTGGACGTTAGCAATGAAGTGGTCGGCAAGATTAAAGCCATTCACTTTGAATCCGGTCAATCGGTCAAAAAAGGCCAGTTGCTGGTAGAGCTGGATACTGATACAGACCAAGCAGAGCTCAAAGGTTTACAAGCAGAATTGCAACTGGCGAAATCGCAATTACAGCGCAGTGAAAAGATGATAGTCAAAAAATACCTGTCTCAGGCCGACTATGATCAGAATCAAGCGCAGTTAGCCCAAGCTATGGCTGCAGTGGAAGCAAAACGTACGCGAATAGAGAAAAAACGTATTCAAGCGCCCTTTTCTGGTGAATTGGGCATACGTATGGTTGATTTAGGGCAATATTTATCCGAAGGAACACCGATTGTCAGTTTGCAGCAGCTTGATCCAATTTATTTGGATTTCACAGTGCCGGAACGCTACATGAGTCTGTTAGATAACCAGCAAGCCATTCTAGCGACCGTGCAAGCCTATCCGGATAGGGTGTTTAGTGGCAAAATTTTTGCGATAAGTCCGGCTGTGGAAAAAGATACCCGGTCAATAAAAGTCCGCGCCCAAATTAGCAATAAAGACAAAGTTTTGCGGCCTGGTATGTTCGTTCAAGTAAAAATCGAATCGGGTAAAAGCATCCCTGTATTAACTCTCCCCGACACAGCTATCACGTATAACCCTTATGGTAATTCTGTGTTCTTAATAGAACAAACCGATCAAGGCTTAACTGTGCAAAGTCGGCAGATTGTCAGTGGCCAAAGCCGTGAGGGTAGGGTGGAGATTATTAGTGGTCTTCAAGCCGGCGACAGAGTGGTGAGTGCCGGACAGATCAAATTACGCAATGGCATGCCAGTGACCATAGATAATCAGCCTGCGCCCGGCGAGCGGGAGAATATACAGTGAAGTTCACTGATATATTCATACAACGCCCGGTTCTGGCCAGTGTGATCAGCTTGTTGATTTTGGTGCTGGGTATCAGAGCTATTTCCGTGCTGGAACTCAGGCAGTATCCGGAAACCGAAAATACCGTAGTGACGATTGCCACAGCCTATCCTGGGGCGAATAGCGAGCTGGTCAAAGGATTTATTACCAATCCTCTGCAACAGGCTATCGCCGAAGCAGACGGCATCGATTATTTGTCTTCCAGTAGCCAGCAGGGCAGTTCAACCATAGAAGCTCATATGCGGCTGAATTATGACCCGAATGCGGCTGTCGCCGAAATTCAGGCCAAGGTCGCCAGTCAACGCAACGTGTTACCGGCTGAGGCAGAAGACCCGGTGATTACTTCGCAAACTGGGGAAAGTACCGCGCTGATGTACATTGCCTTATACAGCGACAGCCTGAAAGCGGCCCAACTGAGCGACTATATTCTGCGTGTAGTACAACCGAAAATACAAGCCGTACCGGGTGTCGGTAAAGCTAAGGTGATAGGGAACAAAACTTTTGCCATGCGCATCTGGCTGGATCCGGAACGTATGGCGGCAGTTGGCGTTACCGCAAACGATGTGAGTGACGTCTTGCGGGAAAACAATTATTTATCCGGTGTTGGTGGTACTAAAGGCGATTTTGTCAAAATCGATTTAAGCGCAACGACCGATGCAGTCAACGAAACTGAATTTAGACAACTGGTGGTGAGTCATCGTAATAACACCCTGGTTAGGCTAGAGGATATCGCTACTGTCGAATTGGGTAGCGAAGACTATGATTCGGTCAATTGGTACAAAGGCAAGATGGCGATTTTTATGGGCATCGAGCAAGCGCCTGGGGCTAATCCTCTAACCGTCGCCAAAGCGGTGAAACTGTTGTTAAAAGACATAGAGCGCGATTTACCCGATGCAATGCATATCATGTTGCCCTATGACGCCAGTCAGTTTATTGAAGATTCGATAGACGAAGTTTTTACCACTTTAATCGAAGCAGTAGCGATAGTGTTAGTGGTGATTTTTTTATCATTAGGTTCGTTGCGAGCCGCGTTAGTGCCAGCTATTACTGTGCCGTTGTCATTGATAGGCGGTGCATTCTTAATGTTGGCCATGGGTTTTTCCATCAACTTGCTCACCATGCTGGCTATGGTACTGGCGATTGGCTTGGTGGTAGATGATGCTATTGTGATGGTGGAAAATATCCATCGCCACATTGAAGATGGTCAACCCCGTATGCAAGCCGCTTTGCTGGGTGCGCGCGAATTGGGGTTGCCGATTATCGCCATGACCACGACTTTAATCGCTGTCTATGCGCCTATTGGTTTTATGGGGGGATTGGTAGGTACTTTATTTACTGAGTTTGCCTTTTCCTTGGCTGGCGCAGTATTGGTTTCCGGGATTATCGCGCTGACATTGTCGCCGATGATGAGCGGCAGATTTCTCAAAGATGCCGGGCATCCAGGCCGTTTTGAATTAGCAGTCGAACATTTTTTTACCGGGCTGGCTGGTTATTACCAACGTCTGCTGCATAAAGTACTGGAATTTCCGGCGGCGATTGGGATATTTGCGCTGTTGGTGATGGTCAGTATTTACTTCATGTTTATGCTGTCAAATAAAGAATTGGCACCCACCGAAGATCAAAGTATTTTGTTTGTCATCGCAAGTGGCCCGCAAACGGCGACCCTGAAATACAATGAAACGTATTCCCGTGAATTAATAAAACAGTTCGAAAGCATTCCTGAATATAAGGAAAGTTTTTTAATCATGGGCTTTGGTGGTGATACCAGTCGGATATTTAGCGGTTTTAAAATGCCATCGACATTTGATCGGCAACGTTCTCAATCTGAAATTCAGCCGGAATTACAGGCCAAAGTTGGACAAATAGCCGGTTTTCAAACTGCGGTGGTGCCGCGTCCAAGTCTGCCGGGTTCTGGCGGCGGCTTACCCTTGCAGTTTGTCATGGTGACAGATGCTGACTATGCCTCGTTAGATCAGGTGGCTGATGAAATATTGAGTCAAGCTATGCTAAGTGGCAAGTTTGCCTTCTTAAGTAAAGATGTTAATTTTGATAGACCGCAAACTACCCTGCAAATTGACCGTGATCGTGCGGCTGATCTGGGTATCAATATGCAGGATATTGGACGCAATCTGGCAACATTATTGGGTGGGCAATATGTCAATCGCTTTAGCTTGCAAGGACGCAGTTATAAGGTTATTCCGCAAGTTGATGATTTAGCGCGTATGGATGTCAGCAAATTAGATAACTATTACCTGCGCACAACATCGGGTGGTCAGGTGCCGCTGTCGTCCCTGGTTAAATTTGAAAAGTCAGTAGAACCAAGCAAGCGCACGCAATTTCAACAGCTCAACAGTTTGACCATAACTGGCTTGATGACGCCATCCACCGGGTTGGGGGATGCCATGGCTTATTTAGAGCAATTGGCTGAGAAGAACTTTCCACGCGGATTCAGCTTTGATTACACCGGTGCATCCAGGCAATACGCTCAGCAGGGTACAGCATTGATTCTGACCTTTTTCATGGCCTTACTGATTATCTATCTTGTACTAGCCGCCCAATTTGAAAGTTGGCGCGATCCTTTAATTATTTTGATCTCGGTGCCATTGTCAATTGCCAGTGCCTTGGCGTTTATTATGCTGGGCTTTGCTTCGATCAATATTTATACCCAGGTCGGTTTAATTACCTTGATTGGTTTAGTGGCTAAAAACGGCATATTAATCGTGGAGTTTGCCAATCAATTACAAATCAACGAACACCTGAATAAGTTTCAGGCTGTAGAGCAGTCGGCTACCATTCGGTTAAGGCCGATTTTAATGACCACTGTATCCATGATAGTTGCCATGGTACCTCTTTTAATGGCATCAGGCCCAGGCGCTGCCAGTCGGTTTGATATTGGCCTGGTAATCGCCAGCGGACTGGGCATTGGCACTTTGTTTACACTATTTGTAGTGCCGGCATTTTATTTATTACTGGCGAGGGACCATCAGCAACATTTAATGACACAAGATATTGCTGGATAACATTCGGTTATTTTTGGGGGATGTGGGGTTTACGACTAAACTAGTTTTGTAAACCATAATTTGATAAAGAGGTGTCATTACTATGCCAAAAAACATCATATTTTGCGCCGACGGCACCTGGAATGGTCCGGATCAAGATGATAACGAAGACCAGCAGCCTGATGTTACCAATGTTTATAAATTGTTTATGTGCTTAGCCGGCGTAAACGATGTCGCCAGCCAATCGCTGGAAAACGAACAGGAGAAGCGACAACTAAAAAATGGCATCGTTGTTCAAGTGTCGAAATATATTCATGGCGTGGGGGATGGGAAAAATCCCATCAATAAGTTGGTGGGCGGTGTTTTTGGTGCCGGTATTATCAAGCGTATTGTGCGTGGATATACCTTTATTTCACGCGAATATGAACCAGGTGATCGCATTGTATTGGTGGGGTTTAGTCGAGGCGCTTATACAGTCAGAGCACTCGCCGGCATGATTACTGAACAAGGGTTGTTGGTAAAACCTTTAACCACTGACAAAGAAGACGCTTACAAATGGGGTGCCAGAGCTTGGTATTACTATCATAAGGATAGCGGTCAAGGACATTGGTGGACGCGTTTAGCCGGTGGAATTTCGGATTTACCCGGTTTCCTCTCTCAACGCTTGATTAAACCCAGCGATTTTGTTTCGGTTGAGCATATTAAAGCGGTTGCAGTATGGGACACCGTAGGTGCTTTGGGCATACCGCGTTACAAGAAAGACCATCGGGCGGATGTGTTTGAATTTGCAGACACTCAACTGAGCGAAAAAGTCGAGCAGGGTATTCATGCCGTATCGTTAGATGAACGGCGTGGAGATTTTACGCCGACACTTTGGGACCAGGCCGCCAACGTAAAACAAATGCTATTTTCGGGTGCACATGCTGATGTCGGCGGCGGTTATCCGACAACAAACAATGAAAGCGGCTTGTCGGATATTGCTTTGTTATGGATGATTGAACAATTAAAAGCCTTGAATTTAGCATTTGATTCGGCAAATTGCCCGCCAACATCCCCCAATTCTGCCGGCTGCAGTCATAAACCTTGGCAACATATACCCTTTAAGCATGGTGTCAAAATTGTGCGCAATTTTGCAGGTAAGGGATTAAGTATTCACGACTCGATAGCTCAGCGCATCCAATCTAGCCCCGTAGTACAGGAACCGGGCGAAGCTCCAGCACCTTACCAACCCGAAAATTTACCCCATTGATGATTGAAGAACGATCACTATCAATTCTTTCGCTCGGTAACATATTGTCTCAGCTATATTGTTGGTATAAAGAATGACAAGAAGAGGGGCGTCAATGCGCTACTTAAAAATGGCATAGCAATAGACCGCTTAACCGCTGTGGGTGTTGGTTCTCTGACGGATAGCTATTGATTCGAACGATGCGGTTCGTGTCTCATTAGACAAGTAGGCCAGGATAAGCAGATATGCGTTTCTGGCAATTCAAGGTTGCCGGAAGTGCTAGAGCTTATTCCCGCCTACATGACTGAAATTAATGGATAGAGCAAGTAAACAGGATTACAGACATTAAAGTTAACCTGACCCCTGTTATTACAAGGCTTTTCTGCCCACCGTTAAGGGTGATTGCTTTGATTTCGCGTGGGAATAGGAAGGATTCCTACTATGATCGACCTTGGTTGGTGTACAATTTATGATAATCATACACACGGGGACTTGGCATGCGAACCAATATTAGTATCGACGATACCTTAATGGCTGACGTGTTGGCAGCTACTGGCGTCAAAACCAAACGCGAAGCAGTAGAACTTGGCTTAAAAACCTTGTTGATGCTTAAGCAGCAAGAGGCCATCAAGGCTTTCAAAGGCAAATTGAAATGGGAAGGCAATTTAGAGCTGATGAGGACTGATCGGTGATACTGGTCGATTCCAGCGTCTGGATCGACTATTTCAATGGCACTGAAACGCTGGCAAGCAAAAAACTGGATGGTTTATTAGGTATGCAGCCAATATGCACAGGTGATTTGATTCTGGCTGAGGTGTTACAAGGTTTTAGACAGGATGCAGATTACCACGCTGCCAAAAACCTACTCTTCTCATTGCCTATTCGTGCGATGGTAGGTCAGGTGATCGCGCTTAAAAGTGCAGACAACTTTAGAAAGCTAAGGCAACAAGGTATTACAATCCGCAAAACCATTGACACCTTGATTGCCACGTATTGCATAGAAAACCGCTTGATATTGCTGCATTCGGACAAAGATTTTCAGCCGTTTCAACAGTTTTTGGGGCTACAGACGATTTAATTACTGATCTTAAATCGCCCGCGTTGAAGGGGTGGGCAATGCTTTTTGCCCACTATTTAGGGCGATAATTCCGCGCATGAATAATAAGAAAGGTTCGTAAGCGCGTAGCCGTACCGTCTGTAAAAAATAATTCGTTTGCGGCATCCTGTGATTTTTTGATCAGGAGAAGTTATGGCGGTCGCATCGAAATGGCGTCAGCATATAGAAGCGTGGCAGCGTAGTGGTTTATCGCAACGGGACTATTGCGCGCAACAACAGATCAATTTCCGCACCTTCACTTGCCCGATTGAGCGAGTTTCGAAAACCGCCTGCGGTGACGCCAGCAACGCGATAAGGTGCGCTTATAGGATGCTGCCGTTAGGCGCATCGTTCGCGATCGTTGCGCCTCGCCGGCTGGCTTGGCACAACCTATTCGGATGCACACTTATCGCGTTGACCCGATACGGTTACGTATGACGGACACGATTTCCCTTGATTACGTTATCGCCAATCGAGGCTACGCAGATTTCAAGTTCTGAAAATATATCCATCAATATTGTTAACCCTTCAGGTTTGATGCACTCTTAAAAAATCCATGGCGACCCAGCCGTCTAATGCGCCGTCTCCTTCTGTGTCTATGGCTGCCCAGCCCTCTTTTTCGCGGATAACATAGACTTGGGTATCCAGCGGCAATACCTTTATAACATCGTAACTGGTGCTGGCACCTGAGCGTACTCTCAGCCCACTGCGTGCGGCGACTCTGTAGATGGTTCGGCTATCATCGGCATGAACTTGTTGTGGCATGTCTTGACTGTTTAAAAACGCATCGCCGCTATCGGTCTCCAGCCATAATTCGCCTTCTGCCGCTCTTCTTTTCACCAGGCCAGCCAAAGTGACTTTTTTACCGGTTTTAGGGTTGGATGCTTTAACCCATTTGCTGAGTTCGCTGGGCACGCAGTCGTAATCGCCATGATTCAATCGACGTAGCAAACTACTTGCTGTCAGGCTACCAATGCCTACGTTGAATACGAAGCTGGCTAGCGCTGCAAATTGGTTGTCATTTAAGGGGACATTGACACATTTTTCGATTTGTTCGCCGCATTGAGCCAAATCCTGCGCCAGAATTTTTTCGGCTTCAGCGTCTGTAATTTTGTCGCCTTTTTTAACGCCCTTGGTATGGCCATAGCCTATGGTCCAGATACCAGCCGGACAGGTATAAGCTTCTAGTTTAAGACCTTCAAATGTTTGAACCAGTTTTATACCCGCTGAATTGACTTTTCGTGCCATGGTAAGTACTCCAGAGTTCATGAGAAAACGAGCGAAACTTTATGTATATTTTTTAGCTTAGACAGGATTTCCGATAATTATTGTTAGGGTAGAAAATTAAAGTTTGCGAGTCGGCCAAATTAACCGTTTAGGCTGTTGCGCTGAAAAAAGGGCGACATTCTTTGTGTATGCCGCCCTTTAATTTTTAAGCGTTATTCCTGCAAGGCTTTTAATAAAGCTTGTAGTCTGTCGTTAGCATCCCCAAACAACATGCGGGTGTTTTCGTGTACAAACAATGGGTTGCCAACACCGGCATAACCAGAAGCCATGCTGCGTTTCATGACGATGGTGGTGCCACTTTTCCAGCATTCCAATACCGGCATACCGGCAATCGGACTGTTGGGGTCGTCTAATGCGGATGGATTGACGATATCGTTGGCGCCGATAACGATAGAGACATCCACATTTGGGAACTCGTGGTTGATTTCATCCATTTCGAACACCACGTCATACGGCACTTTGGCTTCGGCTAATAACACGTTCATATGCCCTGGCATACGACCAGCGACCGGGTGTATGGCAAAGCGTACCTTTTTGCCGCGACTTGTCAGCAATTTGGTGATTTCATTCACCGTGTGCTGAGCTTGAGCGACCGCCATGCCATAGCCTGGAATAATGACGATGCTTTTTGCTTCGCGCAGCAGTTGTGCGGTTTCTTCAATTTCGATTGGATAAATCTCACCTTCGATTTCCGCCGCTTCGCCACCACCGGCGCTACCAAAGCCACCGGCAATCACGCTCAGGAAATGGCGATTCATGGCTCGGCACATGATATAGCTCAAAATAGCACCGCTACTACCGACTAGGGCACCGGTTACAATCAGCAAATCATTGCTCAACATAAATCCGGTAGCTGCCGCTGCCCAACCTGAATAACTGTTTAGCATGGATACCACCACCGGCATATCGGCGCCACCAATAGCCATCACCATATGCACGCCAAAAGCCAGTGCTATGACCATCATTATTAATAATGGTATCAGCCCGCCACCGGTTTCAGCGCCCTCTAAAAATAGATTGCCGAGCGCAAACGTGATTAGAAACAAGCCAAGATTAAGCACGTGCCGAGCAGGCAGTAATAACGGCTTGCCGCTGATACGACCACATAACTTACCAAACGCAATCACCGAACCGGAAAAGGTTACTGCACCGATAAAAACGCCTATATAAATTTCCAGTTCATGTATGGTTTTTTCTGCACCTTCCAAGATGACAGAATGATCCAGAAAATTGCTAAAGCCCACCAGTACAGCTGCCATACCCACCAAGCTGTGCATCAATGCAACCAGTTCCGGCATTTGCGTCATTTCGACTTTGGCAGCAGCCCGCGCACCAACCAGACCGCCTATAGCCAAAGCTATGATCAATATGGTGTATGCCGTGACTTTGTCGCCCAATATAGTGGCAATAATGGCAATCGCCATGCCGGCCATACCAAAATAATTACCACGCCTTGCGGTTTCCTGGTTGCTGAGCCCGCTTAAACTTAAAATGAACAGAATCGATGCCGCAATATACGACATTGTTACTAGACCTTGTGACATATAAATTCCCCTTATTTTCTGAACATTTCAAGCATGCGGCGCGTCACTAAAAAGCCGCCGACAATATTAATGGCGGCAATCAGGATGGCCAATCCGGACAATATCGTCACAATGGTATTATCGGGCACCGAAATCTGTACCACTGCGCCGATGACTATGATGCCGCTGATGGCGTTGGTGACACTCATCAAAGGTGTATGTAAAGAGGCGGACACATTCCATATCACCTGATAGCCGACGAAACAAGCCAATACGAATACCGTAAAATGAGACAGAAAAGATACCGGTGCCACAGCACCCATGCCAAACAATGCCGTGCCTGCTAATAAAATGGGCAGCCACTGTTTTAAGGGTTCTGGCACGATATTACGTTTTGCAAGTACTTCAGGAACCGCTGGGGACTCAGTCAATGGTTTGTGACTACCCGTCAGTTTAGGCGGTGGCGGTGGCCAGGTAATATTGCCTTCCTTGATGACAGTTGCGCCGCGAATGACTTCGTCATCCATGTTGACGTCAAGTATGCCGTCTTTTTGTGGACACAAATCGGTGATCAGGTGGCGTAAATTTGTCGAGTAAAGCTGGCTGGACTGATTGGCTAAGCGGCTGGGTAAATTGGTGTAACCGATAATACTGACATCATGCTTGACTACGATTTGATCTTTTTCGGTCAAGGCACAGTTACCACCTTGTTCGGCAGCCAAATCGACGATGACACTGCCGGGTTTCATGGATTTCACCATGCCGGCGGTAATTAGCTCAGGGGCAGGCTTGCCGGGAATTAAAGCTGTCGTGATGATGATATCGACTTCCATGGCTTGACGAGCAAACAAGGCCATCTCGGCTTCGATGAATTCTTTGGACATGGTTTTGGCATAACCGCCGCTGCCTGAGCCTTCTTCTTCGAAGTCCAGCATCAGAAATTCGGCATCCATACTTTCGATTTGTTCTTTTACTTCCGGACGGGTGTCGAAAGCTCGCACGATGGCACCCATGCTTTTGGCCGCTCCGATAGCAGCCAAGCCGGCAACACCTGCGCCGATGACCAATACCTTGGCCGGCGGTACTTTTCCGGCTGCAGTGATTTGGCCGGTAAAAAAACGTCCAAAATGTTGAGCGGCTTCTATAACAGCACGATAGCCGGCAATATTGGCCATGGAGCTTAAGGCATCCATTTTTTGTGCGCGTGACATGCGCGGTACGCTGTCCATAGCTAACACGGTGACTTTTTTAGCCGCCAGTTTCTGCATTAATTGTTCATTTTGTGCGGGCCAGATGAAGCTGATTAAATGCTGACCGGCCTTCATCAACTCGACTTCATCAATTGCCAGTTCCGGGTGTCGTTCAGGTGCTCTGACCTTCAGGATGATATCGGATTTTTGCCAAACGGCTTTTGCGGTGGGTACTATTTTTACCCCTACTTCCCGGTAAGCTTCGTCGCTAATATTGGCTAATAATCCGGCACCGCTTTCAATACAAACCTCAAAACCCAGTTTGATGAGCATGTTTGCAGCATCCGGGGTTGTGGCGACACGTTTTTCACCTTCGTGGATCTCTTTGGGTACGCCTATTTTCATAATGGCTCCTTATGTTGTCAGGCATGAATTAGATAGTTTGCTATGCTTTCAATGACTTTTTATCCGATTGAGAATAGGGGATAGACTTAGTTTTATCAATTGTTTTCTGCCTGTCGAAAGTTTTAGATTAGAATCCTGTTACGGAAATAAAAATTAAGACGCTATGAAAATTTTGGTGGTTGACGACAGCAAGGCCATACGCATGTTGGTTGCCGAATGTTTAAAAACCTTGGGACACGAAGTGGCTTACGCCGAAAACGGCGCTGATTGCCTGCAATATGTGGCGGATCATATAGTGGATTTAATCCTGATGGACGTGGAAATGCCGAGTCTAAATGGGGTCGATGCCACTAAAGCTATTCGGGAAATCAAAAAAGACGATTGGTTTCCGATCATTTTCCTCACCACTCATAGCGACGACGATTCCTTTGCCAATGGCATATTGGCAGGTGGCGATGCTTATCTGCTAAAACCGCTGAATCCAATCAGGTTGCAATTAACCGTGATTGCGATGGAACGGATTTATTTGATGCGTCAAAAGTTGTTCAACGCGCAGAGGGAGTTGCAGCATCTGAATTTGGAGTTGGAGCGTTTGTCGCTGTTCGACCAACTCACTGGTTTGGCTAATCGGCGCAATTTTGATAATACTCTTGAGCGGCAATTTGCCGGCGCTAAACGAAATAAATCGCCATTATCCGTCATTATTTGCGATGTGGATTTTTTCAAAATCTATAATGATACTTATGGTCATCAGCAAGGCGATGATTGTTTAACCCAAGTTGGCAAGATCTTAGCCGAGCAAGCGAAACGCCCATATGATCTGGCTTGTCGTTATGGTGGAGAGGAATTTACCGTGATTTTACCGGATACAAATTCGCAAGGAGCCAGTATCGTGGCTGAATCGATCCGTCAGGCGATATTTGCTCAACAGATACCGCATTCGGGTTCTAAAGTAGCCGTTTATGTCAGTTTGAGTTTGGGCGTGGCAACCTACAACGGCCAGTTTCGTCAGCCAGCGGAAATTACTAAAGCAGCCGATGCTGCTTTGTATAAAGCTAAAGAACAAGGGCGCAACCGGGTGGAAGTGGCTTAATGTCTTATCGAGCTAAAGATTTCATTCAAACCCGGCAAGGATTGTTGTTTGCAGTCGTTGCCGATAGTCTTGATCAGAACAAAGTTTTATGCTTTTTGCGTTATGTTTGTCTTAATGGTCTGTGGCGAAAAGTTAATACAGATGAGGCTAACGCGCTTTTAAACACGCAGCATCCTGATTTTTTGTATTATTCCAACCGACTGGATGCACATTTGCATGCGGTTTCTGAATCACTCATCACCCAGCATTACCAGCCAACAGCCGAGTTGAGCCGATTGTTACGGCAGGAAACTGATGATAAGGTCATCAAAGATTTACAGGGCTTGTGTGGCTTATTAATAGCTAATCATATTGATTTAAATCATTTTGGGGTGACCGGTTCTATTTTAGTCGGTATGCAAAATCATGCCTCGGATATGGATTTGGTTTGTTATGATCGGGAGACTTTTCATCAAACCCGCCACGTTATTCAAGCTTTGATTGCCAAAGATCAATGTCAGGTGCTTAATCAGGATGACTGGCTAAGTAGTTATCAACGACGTGCTTGTGGTGACTTTGCTTTAGATGAATATATCTGGCATGAACAACGCAAATACAATAAGGCCATATTCAATCAACGCAAGTTTGATTTATCTTTGTTAGCGCCTGCTGCAAATCTTAATCTCAAGCAGTTTCAAAAAGCCGGGTTTGTCCGGATTCAGGCTGATGTGATTGATGATAGTTTAGGGTTTGATTATCCGGCTGAATTTGGCATTTCTGATCCTGACATTAAACGTGTGGTGTGTTTTACGGCTACTTATACCGGGCAGGCCAAGGTTGGCGAGCGGATTGATGTAGCCGGCCAGCTGGAGATCGATGATCAAGGTCAGCAGCGTATCGTGGTGGGTTCAAGTCGTGAAGCTATCGGCGAATATATTCGCGTGCTGCGTTAGAGCGTCACTTTGGATTTCAAGGCTATTATTTTTGATATGGATGGCTTGGTGCTGGATAGTGAAACCGGCTATTTCGCAGCTTGGCAACAAGCTGCGAGTCAAATGGGTTTTAGTTTAAATGATCAATTTTGCGATTCACTTTCTGGGGCACCCGGCACTCTTATTCGTCAGCGGTTGATCGCGCATTTTGGGGTTGATTTTGATATCCGGCGTTTTTATGCCTTAAGTAATCAAGCTTGGCAGCAGCAAGTGCAACAGTACGGCATACCGGTTAAAACCGGTTTTTTTTTGTTGATGCAGAGGATTTGTGATTTGAAATTACCGTTTTGTCTGGCTACCAATAGCCGACGACAAGATGTAGAGCAATGTCTGAATTATGCAGGTTTAACGGGCGTTTTTTCCTGCATCATTACCCGTGATGATGTAGAAACCCCCAAACCAGCCCCCGATGTTTTCCTGAAGGCTGCCGATGAATTGGGTTTTGCGAGCAAAGATTGTCTGGTGCTGGAAGATTCGCCGGTCGGAGTAGCTGCTGCGGTAGCCGCAAATTGCCCCTGTATTTTTGTACCATCCTGTCTACCTGCCGATGAACATGCTGCGCGCCAAGCCAACCGAGTCTTAGTAAATTTAATCCAAGTGGCGGATTTTATCTCGGTTGAATTTGAGCATTCGTTATAATGTTTCCTTGATGAAATAGGGGAACTGAGGTTTTGAAACCGCATTACGAAAAAGTTACTGTTATAGCGCCGGCACGATTACACATGGGTTTTGTTGATTTAAGCGGCGCACTGGGTCGGCATTTTGGCAGCATCGGGGTGAGCTTGAATGATATCCAAACCCATCTCACCCTTACCAGCACTGATCGGTTGAACGTCATTGGTCCTGGTAGTGAACGCGCTGTTAAAGCGACTCAACAGCTTTGTCAGCTGTTAAATATTTCTGATCAAATCCAAATTTCACTGATTAGCGCAATTCCAGAACATATTGGTCTGGGGTCTGGTACCCAAATGTCTTTGGCGATCGGTGCCGGACTTAATGCTTTGTATGATTTAGGCTTGAGTGTGCGGGAAATTGCAGCGCTGACTGATCGTGGCGCACGTTCCGGCATTGGCATAGGTGTGTTCGAACAGGGTGGGCTGGTTGTTGATGGCGGCCGAGGTCCCGACACTCAAACACCACCGTTGTTATCGCAAATGCTGGTACCTGAAAATTGGCGTTTCATTTTAGCCTTTGATTCACGTGGACAAGGTTTGCATGGCGAACAGGAAGTTAGCGCTTTCAAACAGCTGCCGCCTTTTCCGCGTGCGGAAGCCGAGCGCTTAGCCTATTTATTGCTAATGCAGGCGTTGCCGGCTTTGGCCGAACATAACCTGCCTTTGTTTGGTGAGGTGATCACCCAGTTGCAAGTCTCTGTAGGTCAACATTTTGCACCGGTTCAGGGCGGGGTGTTTGCCAGTTCGAAAGTGGCAGCGGCAATGGCTTGGTTGCAACAGCAAGGTGCAGTGGCGATCGGTCAAACGTCCTGGGGGCCAACTGGGTTTTGTGCGGTGGACAGTCCGGAACGTGCAGCTGCATTGCTGCAGGATTTAACTGCTAGGTTTACCTCGGAGCACTTGAGCTTTAAAGTGGTCAGTGCGTGCAATCAAAGTGCCCAAATTAGCTGTCTATAGGGGTTTTATTCAAGGATAAGTTCGGCGCTGTCACTCTGGCCGAGATTATCAATCCAGCGCACAGTCAACGGTTGTCCGCTGTTGCCATTTTTTAACCGAAAGGTAAAAAATGGGTTTTTTGACACGCTGCCACCTAAATCAGCAGTAATGATAGTTTTGTTGTTTAGTTCGATGATCATCTCTTGTATGAAATGTGCTGGGATCAAAATACCGTTTACATCCCGGTTACGCCCATTTTCCATGGGGTGGCTCAGCAACACTTTGATTTCAGTGTAATCATCCAGTTGTTGGCTTCTGATTTTTATACTCGACGCCATCAGCCTGTCCCACAACCGCCTTGCATGACGGTTACCCATTTTTGATTACGTAGTAGATAATCCTCTTGCTGTGCAATGATCACGACATTGCAACTTTCCGCCATTTTAATGCGTGCCGTGATGTAAACCACGACATCCTTGGACAATTCGAATTCGCATGCCAATGGCGTCGGATTTTTTTCAACCAAAATATAAATTTTGTCGATGTGATCTAGGCTGCTACTGATTGTGATGGGTACCACGGCACCATTTTCAGCAATCTCCGGCAGGCTAATGTTGACTTCATGGCTGTCGATAATGGTGTGGCCGGCAAACAACTGATCAAAAAGAGTTGAAAATTCGCTACTAGAGAAATGCTGAGCGAGCCAAGTTGCATCAGCAAGCTTCGCATGAAAAAGCGATGCGCTAGCTGTCAGAGTGGCGATATTTCGCATAAAGCTTCGTCGATGCATGGATTTTAAAAAACCTTATAAATATTGATGTAAATCAAAAAATCCAATTTTTGTTTTGCTATTGTAGCAACCGTTGAATATTCAACGCTATTTTTACAGGCTAACAAAAGGAAGGTATTGTGATGAGTGAAGTACAAGAAAAAGATAATTTTTGGCTCTATATCGCTTTGGCAATCGTCATGTCCATAGGAACCGTTCTGTTGGTTAAGAATGCAGAGCATGACAAATATGTAACTGCCGCAAAGAATATTGCTGAAGACTCAAGTAATTCAGCTTACCGTAATGATGTAATTCACCTGGGTGGTGCCCAAAAGTAATTTGATCGTAGACATTCGGGAAGTATAAGATTTTTCTGAATGTCATGTTTTACCGATATCGTATCGATAAAGTTGATTGATGATAGTGCTTGATCTTCACTCCCCTTGTCCTGACGAAACAAGGCAAGGGGAGCCTCTATTACACACTGTTGAATCAGTTACACCAGCGTTAAATCAGGCAATAAAGTAATGGCTTGTAATAACGCAATCGCTTTACTCATCCCGACTTGCAGATTCTTTTCAATTTCTGCCATGGTAATTTCCCCGGGCACAATGCCGGCACCCCAATTAGCTACCACCGATAAATTGGCATAATTGATTTCCAGTTCTCGCGCCAATGAGGCTTCCGGCATGCCTGTCATACCAACCAAATCGCATTTGTCTTGCGCCATGCGTCTGATTTCGGCAATGGTTTCCAGCCGTGGCCCTTGGGTGCAACCGTAAGTACCGCTTGCGGTAATCATGATGTCGGCATTGTGAGCAGCCTGAATGATGCGCTTGCGAAGCAGGGCGGAATAGGGTTCGCTAAAATCGATATGGTTGACATGCTCCAGATTATCGGCAAAAAAAGTATGTTCACGGCCATAGCTGTAATCGATAATTTGATCCGGAATAGCCAAATGGCCCGGCGCCATCTGCTTAGCTATGCCACCTACCGCTGCCACTGCGACAATGTCGGTTACACCCAGTTGTTTCAGTCCCCAGATATTGGCGCGATAATTTATCTTGTGCGGCGGGATACGATGCGGATTGCCATGGCGAGCTAAAAAGATCAGTTTTTTGCCGTTCATTTCCCCAAACACATAATCTGCGGAAGGCTTGCCGTAGGGAGTGTCCAGAGTTTGCTGGCCGGTAATGTCCAAGTCACTGATTTGAGTTAAACCCGTGCCGCCTATAATTGCTAATGTCATTAGAGTTCCTTGCAGGCGTATATGCCGGTTGCGTTTCTAAGGTAGCCTTTGTAATCCATGCCGTAACCAAACAAATAATGATTGGCAACCTGTAAACCTACAAAGTCAGCCTGTATGGGTTTTTCGCAGCCTAAATCCTTATCCAGTAATACTGCGCTATAAACTGATGTGGCTGCCTGTTGCTGACACCAATCGACCAGGGCTTTTAATGTATGGCCTTCGTCCAATATGTCATCCACGATCAACACATTGCGCCCTTTTAAAGGTGTGGACGGTTTAAATAGCCAGTGAATCTCACTGCCTGAGGTTTGGTTTCGATAACGACTGGCGTGGATGCTGTCCAGTGTCAGCGGAAATTTCAAGCGTGGCAGCAGTTTGCCTGTTGCAATGATGCCGCCGTTGATGACGCATAAGATAAGCGGATTTTTGTCGGTCAGCTGATGAGTGATTTCGATAGCCATTTTGTCCAGCGCTGCTTCCACGGCCTGTTCATCATGCAGTAATACGGCGTCCTGTTCGATTTGTTTGATTTCGTTAAGCATGGGTTTCAGTCAATTGTTTGATTTGCGCAGAGACTTGCTGCCATTGTTCGGTTTTAAATAATGCTTGCCGATTGAATTGTCCACGTCCGCGCATCGCTTGTAAGCGACGCTCGCGATCACTGTTTTGGCTGACGGGCAATCGATCCAACACCTGTTCGGCAGCAGCAGGATTATTACACACCAGCAACATGTCGCAGCCGGCTTGCTGTGCCAGCTGGGCGCGATCCATGAAATCACCTACGCCGGCCGCAGCTTCCATGCTTAAGTCATCGCTAAAAATAGCTCCATCGAAGCCCAGTTCTCCACGTAATATTTGTTTCAACCAGATGCTGGAAAAGCCGGCCGGCATGTCGTCAACCTCAGGATAAATCACATGTGCTGGCATGATGGCTTCCAGTCCTTCATCAATCAGGCGCTGAAAAGGCAGCAAATCTTTGGCACGGATTTCACTCAATGACCTGGTATCGATGGGTAAGGCTAAGTGTGAGTCCGCAGCTACGCCACCATGACCGGGAAAATGCTTGCCTGTGGCAGCCATGCCTGCTGAGCGCATACCTTTACGAAAAGCGGCAGCTAATTGCGCGGCTTGCTCAGCATCCATGGAAAATGAACGGTTGCCGATAATTTGGCTAATGCCGCAATCAACATCCAAAACGGGCGCGAAACTGAAATCTACGTCAACGGCTAACACTTCTGCAGCCAGCAGCCAGCCAGCAGCTTCAGCCAGTTCGGGTTGTTCTGCATAACATGCGGCAGGCGGTAGACGGGTAAATCCATTTTGAAAGCGCTGTACCCGACCACCTTCCTGGTCCACAGCAAGCAAAATATCGCCTTTGCGGGCAACGCGAACGGCTTTGATTAAAGCTTGTATTTGTTCAGGATTATCATAGTTTCTGGCAAATAAAATCAAGGCGCCGGTATTGGGGTGATTGATTTTTTCCTTGTCCAGCGGGGATAGTTCGTGGCCTTCCAGGTCTATCATGACCGGGCCGATAGGGTGTCGTCTCATGGTGGTATAGGGTGAAAATAGATATACTGTAAGGCAATTAATTTCCGCATTATAGGAGGAAACAGTATGCAAAAACTTATTTTATTGGTCGCTCTAATACTGATGCCGATGATCGGTTTCGCCGGGGATGATAAAAAAGAAGCTGAGGAGGGTCCTGTCATTGAATATATAGAAATGACGCCAAAATTTACCGTGAACCTGGCTGAACCTAAAAAATATCTACTTGTAAAAGTGCAGTTATTGGTAGAGGGTGCCGAAAATGTGGAAAAAATAAAAAAAAATATGCCCATGCTGCGTCATGAAATAATTTTGATGCTGAGCGGTATACCTAGAGCTGATTTAGAAACAATGGAACAACGCGAAGCGCTACGGGTCAAAACGAAAGATCTAATCACTGAGGCGTTGGCCAAAACTAAAAACAGCGATGGTTTCAGGGATATATTTTTCTCCGAATTTCTAGTCAATTAATTGACTAGGTAAAGCAGTCGAGCATTGAACCATAATAAGTTTTGATAAAACAAAGGCATATTGCTTATCTGGTTACGATTCCTTTTTGAACTTTAGAGTCTTTTACCTCTAAATTGCCCTATTGATATTCTGGGAGGTGTGAAGGGGTAAGTAATGTAGGAAGATCACCATCGCGAATAACTTGACCTTTTCCTTGTAATCCGAAACGATGCAGAAGAATTCAATCTGTGCCGAAATGGTTATAGGCATATAATGCAGCTGTCAAACTTTACTAGCAAGTTGGCAGAAGTTTTGTACATCTGATATATCAAATACGCTGTTGAAATTTAAATTTGTAAACTAGGCATTGTGGTTGTTTATGTCATTCATTTTTTGCGAATTATTCTGCTCAAGTAAAGGCCGATTGCTGCTGTTATTAAGCGTATTGTTGCTGATTAACGGCTGCACGCCAGCGATGGTCAATCCCGAATCGACGGCCTGCTGCGGGCATCTGATTGAGCAGGCTTATATTACTGCCGATGGCACAGAGCTGCCATTAAGTAGTTGGGCTGCGGCTAACCCTAAGGCGATTGTTATTGCGCTGCATGGTTTCAATGATTATCGTCAGTTCTTTGCCGCTGCTGCTGAATATTTGCAGCAACAACAAATTTCCAGTTATACCTACGATCAGCGTGGTTTCGGTGCCAGTCCTAATACCGGTATTTGGGCTGGTAATGATGTTTATGCAAAGGACTTAACTCAATTTACCAAGCTTATTAAAGCTCGTCATCCGGCTGTTCCAGTATATTTGCTGGGGGAGAGCATGGGGGGGGCGATTGTCATAGATAGTATGACGCGTCCGGAAAAGCCCGAGGTGGCCGGTATTATTTTGTCTGCACCTGCGGTTTGGGGACGACAAACCATGCCTTGGTATCAGACGTCTTTATTGTGGAGTTTGTATCACACGCTACCCTGGCTCAGCTTGACGGGTAAAGGGTTGGCAGTAATGCCGTCGGATAACATCGAAATGCTGCGGGCACTGGGCCGTGATCCGCTGATCATTAAAGAAACCAGGGTCGATGCGATTTATGGTCTGGTCAATTTAATGGATACGGCATTAAGCTCGGCCGAGAAACTGAATACACAAATCTTGTTACTTTACGGCGAAAAAGACGAAATCGTGCCACAGGAGCCCACCAAACAGTTTGTCATTGGTCTGTTGTCTCAGCAGCATGAGAATAAAACCATCGCCTACTATAGCAACGGCTATCACATGTTGTTACGTGATCTTCAGGCGCCGCTGGTCTGGAAAGATATCGCAGGTTGGATCTCAAACGCTGATGCTGCCTTGCCTTCAGGGGCAGATCGCAATCTGAGTCGATTAGTGCAACCAATCCCTGAAAGCGTTGGCGAAAATGTGGTTGGGAAGTTGGTTACAGAGTGAGTTATTCAATAGATCAAGCCCGAGCGCAAACCCACACCTCAACCCGGCTTATGCCGTGTTCTTTTAATGCTTTTGCCAGCGCCGAAGTGGTCGCACCGGTAGTCATAACGTCGTCTACAATAGCAACGTGCTGGTAATTCAATGTATGTGTCACAGTAAATGCCCGTTGCATATTTTTCCGGCGTTGTTTGGCCGGTAACTCGGTTTGGTGTTTAGTGTCTCTATTGCGGATACAGCTATTCAAATCTAGCGGAAGCGACAATTGTTTGGCTAGATGACGAGCGATTTCTATCGATTGATTAAAGCCGCGTTCGCGGTAACGGTTGCGATGCAAAGGTACCGGAATAATGCATTCGGGTAACTCCACGCTTTGGATCAGATGTTGAGCTAATAAAGTTCCCAGCAAACGTGCATGTTTATAGTTTTGATGAAACTTAAGCTGGCTTATCAGGTAGCGCAAGCTGTCGTTATACAGAAAAGGCGCATGAGTTTCATCGAAACCCGGCGCTATCTTTAGGCAGCGTCCGCATAATTGAGGCGCAGGTATGGCCATATCAAAGTGTACTCCGCAACGGTAACAGCAGGCATGGTTTGCGGGTAGATCGTCAAAACAGGCTTTGCAGAGATCCAGACCGGCAAAGCCAGGCTCTCCGCATAAGATACAGCGCAGCGGCAGACATTTGTTCTGTATAATATTCAGCCAGTTGTTCACTTAAATATTTTAAAAAGGTTGATAAGCGCCAGTTCGCAGATTGCCTGTTTGTTTGGAGAGTACCAGAATGTCTATCACACCGGAACCCATTAAAATCAATGCGCCCTTACGTCACGACTGGCAGTTGGCTGAAATTGAAGCCTTATTTGCCATGCCGTTTAACGACTTGTTGTTTAAAGCGCAAACCGTACATAGGGTTTATTTCGATCCTAATGAGATTCAGGTTAGCAGTTTATTGAGCATCAAGACCGGTTCTTGCTCCGAAGATTGTGGCTATTGTCCGCAAAGTGCGCGTTATGATTCCGATTTAAATCCGGAAGCCTTGATGCCTGTGGATGCGGTATTAAAAGCGGCGCAACAGGCGAAAGATCAAGGTGCCTCAAGGTTTTGTATGGGTGCAGCCTGGCGTAGCCCGAAAGATCGTGATATTGAGCGAGTGGTGGAAATGGTGCAAGGTGTCAAATCCATGGGGCTGGAAACCTGCGTGACCTTGGGGATGCTAACCGACAAACAAACTCAGGCACTAAAAGACGGTGGTTTGGATTATTACAATCACAATCTGGATACTTCCGAAGATTATTATTCTGAAGTGATTACCACGCGTACCTATCAGGATAGATTGGATACTTTGGGTCGGGTGCGCGATGCCGGTATCAATGTCTGCTGCGGCGGTATCGTCGGCATGGGTGAGTCGGCAGTCGATCGGGCCAAATTGTTGCTACAACTGGTTAATATGCCCAAGCATCCGGAAAGCGTACCTATTAATATGTTGGTACAAGTCGAGGGTACGCCGTTGCATGGTATCGAGTCGCTGGACCCTTTGCAGTTTGTCCGCACTATTGCGGTAGCCAGGATTTTGATGCCGCAATCGCGGGTGCGTCTGTCTGCCGGACGCAAGGATATGAGTGATGAAATGCAGGCTTTGTGTTTTCTGGCTGGCGCTAACTCGATTTTCTATGGCGATAAGCTGCTGACTACCGATAACCCGATGACCAATCACGATCAGCAATTATTTGATCGCTTGGGTGTGCGTATGGGCGGCTCCAGTTACGCCTGATGGCTAATAGCTTTTACGATATCGCAGGCCAATTAGCGCAACTCAAACAGCAAGGTCTTTATCGAAGTCGTCGGCTGGTCGATAGTCCGCAAGGTGTATTGTTAAAAGTTGATGGCAAACAAGTCATCAATTTTTGCAGCAATGATTATCTGGGCTTGGCTAATCATCCTGAAGTCGTGGCTAGGTTTAAACAAGCCGCAGATCAATACGGAGTCGGTAGCGGTTCTGCGCATTTGATTTGCGGTCATAGCAGTGCGCATCACGCCTTGGAAGAAGAACTGGCTGAATTTACCGGTCGGCATAGGGCTTTGCTGTTTTCCACCGGTTACATGGCTAATCTGGGGCTGATTTCAGCTTTGGTTGGACGCAGCGATACTGTGCTGGAAGATAGGCTGAATCATGCCTCGCTGTTGGATGGAGGATTACTGTCACGTGCGCAGTTCCAACGCTATCGGCATCTCGAAGACAATGATTTACAAGAAAAATTGGCCGCTTGTACCGGTAAAGCTTTAATTGTCAGTGATGGTGTGTTCAGCATGGATGGCGATTTGGCGGATATGCCAAGATTGGCCGAGTTGGCTAAGCAATATCAAGCGGGTTTATTGGTAGACGATGCACATGGACTGGGTGTGCTGGGAAAATCCGGTGGTGGCATTGTTGAACATTATGACTTGAGTACAGATGATGTGCCGATTCTGATGGGTACTTTGGGTAAAGCCTTTGGTACTTTTGGGGCCTTTGTGGCGGGTTCTGACGACTTGATCGAATGGTTGATCCAAAAAGCCAGAAGCTATGTATTTACTACAGCGATGCCATCAGCGATTGCCGAGGCAACCCGCGTGAGTCTGCGTTTATTGCAAACAGAAGTTTGGCGGCGGGAAAAGTTGCAGCACTTGATTAGCCGGTTCAAAGCTGGCGCTCAGCAGCAAGGTTTGCAATTAATGGATTCTGTTACCGCAATTCAGCCCATATTGATAGGCGATAGCCAGCGAGCGGTTGATATGAGTGCCGCCTTGTTGGCGCAAGGATTTTGGGTGTCGGCCATCCGGCCACCGACTGTGCCGGTTGGCACTGCGCGTTTAAGAGTGACATTTTCTGCTGAACATGAATATCATCAAGTCGACGCTTTGCTGGATGCTTTGGGCAAGGTGATCGCGTGACCAAAATCCATGTTGAAGTTATTGGGCAGGGCCAGCCTTTGGTAATGCTTCATGGCTGGGCCATGCATAGTGGTGTCTGGCGAGGGTTTGCTGAAAAACTGGCTCAGCATTGGCAAGTCATTTGTCTGGATTTACCAGGTCATGGACATAGTGAGGTGGTTACGCCTTTTAGCTTGGAAAATATTGGCGACGCCTTGCTGCAGGCGATACCCGTACAACATTTCATCTTGTTGGGCTGGTCTTTAGGTGCCACCGTAGCTATGTCTATGGCGGAACGTCATCCTGAACGAGTACAAAAACTGATAGTGCTGGCGGGTAATCCGCACTTTGTGCAAGCCGACGATTGGCCGGGGGTTAAATCTGAAGTGCTGGACGCGTTTATCGAATTGTTGAAAACCGATGTACAGCAAACCCTAATTCGATTTTTAGCGCTGCAAGTAAATGGTTTGTCGCACGGTAAGGCATTGTTACAGTCTTTAAAGTTGGCATTGCAAGCGTGTCCGCCACCACAAATTGCGACACTGCAAGCTGGGTTGGATATATTAAAAAACAGTGATTTGCGCCAGTTTATACAAGAAAATCATTTGCCCGTGAGCCTGATTTTAGGCGACAAAGACACTTTAATCCCGCTGGCAACTAGTCAAGCTCTACAGCGACTGAATCCGAATATTGGTTTGCACGTGCTTGAGGGAGCGGGTCATGCGCCATTTTTATCTCATCCGCAACAGTTGCAGGATGCAATCAATACGATGTTATGACAAGCGAAGCGCATCTGGATAAAACAAAAGTTAGGCACTCATTTGCCGCCGCAGCAGAAACTTATGATGGCTTCGCTAGCTTGCAAAGACAGGTGGGATTGGAGTTACTGTGTCGGTTTCCGCAAACTAAGTCTGCAGGCGTGTTATTAGACTTGGGGTGTGGCACCGGATTTATCAGTCATCAGCTATCGACAGCCTGTTCCGGCAAGCAGATGATTGCCTTGGATATTGCCTTGCCGATGCTACAAACCAGTCGCCGAAAATATCCGGCTATGCCGGTGCAGTATTTGTGTGCTGATGCAGAAAAATTGCCAATTGCCAGTAACAGTATCGATCAAATATTTTCAAATCTAGCATTACAGTGGGCAGAGGATTTGCCAGCCATCTGTGCTGATTTTAAAAGAGTACTAAATAAACAAGGTCAATTGATTTTTGCCACTTTTGGGCCTGAAACCTTGGTGGAGTTAAAGTCTGCCTGGGCCAAAGTGGATGATTTTACCCATGTAAATGTTTTTCATTCAGCCGATCAGATTCATGATTTTCTAAAAGCAGCTGGGTTTAAACAGATTTCTCTGCAAACCCAATTGTATCAATCTGTATATTCTGATGTGGAAGCACTGATGCGTGAGTTAAAAGGCATAGGCGCACATAATGTTAATCGGCTTAGAAATCCTAAGCCAACCACTAAAGCGCAACTTAAAAACATGATCAGGCATTACCCTGCACAAATGGCGGGGCAGGGCATAATTGCCAGTTATGAAATCATTTTTGTGAAGGCAAGTATTTAAAATGGCAAGCGGATTTTTTATCACCGGCACCGATACGAATGTCGGTAAAACCTGGGCCACTATTACCTTAATGCATGCCTTGCAGCAGCAGGGACAAAAAGTGGTGGGTATGAAGCCAGTCGCTGCAGGCTGTGAATGGCATCAAGGTGGTTGGAAAAATCAGGATGCGATGTGGCTGCAACAATATGCTTCGATCGCCTTGGACTATAAGCAAATCAATCCATATGCTTTCGAACAAGCTGTTTCGCCGCATATCGCATGCGGTGAGACAGCTGTGAGTCTAGCTGTTATCCGGAAGCAATTTCAAAAATTGCAAACCTTAAGCGATTGTACTTTGGTAGAAGGAGCTGGCGGTTGGTTATCGCCGCTTGGGCAAGCATTGGATAACGCCGAATTGGCAACGGCTTTGCAGCTGCCAGTGATATTAGTGGTGGGAATGCGGCTGGGATGTATCAATCATGCTCGTTTAAGCTATCAGGCCATAAGTCAGGCAAAACTGGATTGTGCCGGTTGGTTAGCTGTGCAGTTGGAGGCGGACATGCCAGCATTCGCTGCGAATTTAAGCTATATACAGGACACTATTCAAGCGCCGTTATTGGGTGTATTGCCTTATCTGGAAAATCCTGATTTTGATTTTTTAGCAGAGCACGTCAAAATATAAACATGAAATATTGTTGATTCACATCAAATTTTTCTTAAGGTTTTTATTGAAAATGCGAACTCCTAAATAAAAAAATAACTCGGAGGTATGCTATGGCGTTAATCACCTGGACTGCAGAAAAGTATGGTACCGATGTTGGCTTTGCCGATCAGGAGCATAAAGTCCTGTTTGATCTTTTAAACAAACTGTATGACGAAGCAACCAGTGGTGCAGCCCGCGCTACGATAGGTGCGTCGCTGGATGCATTAATTGCCTATGTCGTCGATCATTTTGCGCATGAAGAAAAAGAAATGGTAGCCAAGGGTTTTGCTGGTTACGAACGTCATAAAGCAGAGCATGTTGCCTTAGTGGGTATTTGTGCCGATTTACAAAAAAAGTTTCATGCGGGTGAAGCCGATGTGACAGACGAAGTTGGGCAAATGGTAAAAGGTTGGTTAGATAGTCATATTCCTACTTTTGATATGGCTTATTCGGCAGCGTTAAAGTAATAAATTGTTTTATATTAAGAAACAAAGGCCCGCGAATAGTTGTATTCGCGGGCCTTTTTTTTATGTTGTTTAACATGTCGGGAAAAGCTCTTCTGGTTTAGCGAGGAGTCATAGGTTAGAATCTCCAGGTTAATTTGTGATAACTTTTGGTAAATGGAAGAGTAAGTCTGCTTGAGGGCAGGTCGCTGGATTACAATAAGATATACGCATACAAGTTTATAACTACAATCGAGGAGGCTGCTCCGTGAAGAAAACAAAGCAACTGTTCGCGTGTTTGGTTTTGATGGCCATGGGCCTCGGAACTGCGCATGCGGCCTATACACTAAACCTCATGAAAGGGGTGACGCAACTCAGTAATGAGATATACGATCTGCATATGTTAGTGCTGTGGATTTGTGTATTCATTGGTGTTGCGGTGTTTGGTACCATGTTTTATTCAATTTTCCATCATCGTAAATCCAAAGGCCATGTAGCAGAGCAGTTTCATGAAAACACCACTGTTGAGATTATTTGGACCATTATCCCAACTGTAATTTTGGTGGCTTTGGCTATCCCCGCCACTTATGCGGTGATTGACCTGGATCAAGTAGTCGAACCTGAAATGAGTATCAAGGTTACCGGTAAACAATGGTACTGGGATTACGAATATTTGGGTAATGGCATTCACTTCGAAAGTCATCTGGATGAAGCCAGTGAAAAAGTGCATCGGACTAGCGGTATGGATCCGCGCTCAGTCCCCAACTACTTGCTGAATGTTGACAACCCGCTGGTAGTGCCAACCAAAAAGAAAATCCGCTTTCTGTTTACTGCGGCTGATGTAATTCATTCTTGGTGGGTACCTGAATTAGGTTGGAAAAAAGACGCAAACCCCGGTTTTGTCAACGACGCATGGACTTATATTGAAAAACCCGGTACTTACCGTGGTCAATGTACCGAACTTTGTGGACGTGACCATGGTTTTATGCCGATAGTCGTCATCGCGATGGAGCAGGAACAGTATGATGCTTGGGTGAAGGCAACTCTGGATAAACAAAACCAAGCAGCTGACTTAAGCAAACAAACCCGAGCGTCTTTAATGGCTAAAGGTGAATCGGTCTATTTGAAAAACTGTGTGTCTTGTCATCAAATCGATGGAAAAGGCATAAGTGGTTGGTATCCTGCGCTATCTGGTAGTGAAAAAGTGACTGGTAATATTGATCAGTTAATCGGTTTCATTCAAGCGGGTACCAGCAAAATGCCATCGTTTAAAAAATTGCCCGCTAACGACTTGGCCCAATTGATTACCTATATCAGGAATTCAGCAGATTTGGGAAATAACGTTAACGATGAATTCCAACCTTGCGAAATGTTATCGCTGGATGATTTGGACGATATGTTCCCGGATATTGAAGATGCGGGTCAATTGTGCAAAGAGTTTGGAGAGGTCAAACCCGTGAAGGTCTCAGCTGAAAGCAGCGCCGGATCTGAATAAAAAGACAATCTCAGGTTGAATTCACTTTCTAATATTTGTTGAGGTATTAAGTATGACTGCTGTCGTAGCTGAACATGATGATCATCACGATCATCACGATCATGGTCCTGAAAAGGGCGTTTTAAGATGGTTATTTACCACCAATCATAAAGACATAGGCACCATGTATTTGGTGTTCTCTCTGATTATGTTCTTTGTGGGCGGTACCATGGCTTTGATCATTCGTGCCGAATTGTTCGAGCCTGGATTGCAATTTGTCGATCCACAGTTCTTTAACTCGATGACCACCATGCATGCGTTAGTAATGGTGTTCGGTGCGGTGATGCCGGCTTTTGTTGGTTTGGCTAACTGGATGATTCCGATGATGATCGGAGCGCCGGATATGGCCTTGCCGCGTATGAACAACATGAGCTTCTGGATGTTGGTAGCGGGTATTTTATTGATGGCCAGCACCTTGTTCATGGAAGGCGGCGCGCCTTCAGCTGGCTGGACATTTTATCCACCATTGGTATTGCAAACCGGCAATGCGATGCCATTCGCGGTGTTTGCTGTACACATGTTGGGTGTTTCATCCATCATGGGTGCTATCAATGTGATTGCCACTATTTTCAACATGCGTGCCCCTGGCATGACTCTGATGAAAATGCCTTTATTCGTCTGGACCTGGTTGATTACCGCGTTCTTGTTGATTGCCATCATGCCAGTATTTGCCGGTGCGGTAACCATGCTGTTGACTGACCGTTTCTTCGACACCAGCTTCTTCGATGCGGCTGGCGGTGGTGATCCGGTGTTGTATCAACATATTTTCTGGTTCTTCGGACATCCCGAAGTATATGTGATGATTCTGCCGACTTTTGGTGTAGCTTCCACCATCATTCCCGTTTTTGCCCGTAAACCTTTATTCGGTTATGCATCTATGGTTTATGCAACCGGTGCGATTGCATTCTTGTCATTCATCGTCTGGTCGCATCATATGTTTACCGTGGGTTTGCCCGTTGCCGGTGAGTTGTACTTTATGTATGCCACCATGCTGATCGCTATTCCGACTGGGGTAAAAATCTTTAACTGGACTGCAACCATGTGGAAAGGGGCTATGACTTTTGAAACCCCCATGTTGTTTTCTATTGCTTTTGTAGTGTTATTCACACTGGGTGGCTTCACTGGTTTGATGATGTCGCTTGCTCCGCTTGATTTTCAATATCACGACAGCTATTTTATTGTGGCGCATTTTCATTACACGCTGGTGCCTGCTTCGGTCTTTATCCTGATGGCGGCGGGTTATTACTGGTTGCCAAAATGGACCGGTCATATGTACAACGAAAAAATCGGTCAATTGCATTTCTGGCTATCGGCAGTTTCAGTGAATATTTTGTTCTTCCCGCAGCACTTTTTAGGCTTGGCAGGTATGCCGCGCCGGATACCTGATTACGCAATCCAATTTGCTGATTGGAATATGGTGTCCAGTATTGGTGCCTTTATGTATGGCTTTAGTCAATTGTTATTCGTGTATATTGTCATTGACACTATTCGTGGTGGTACTGGTGAAAAAGTAACGGACGAAGTATGGGAAGGTGCTAGTAAACATGGATTGGAATGGACTGTGCCTTCACCGGCGCCATACCATACATTTTCGACTCCACCGGAAGTCATTCCAACCGAGCATTTTTAAGCTTGCATATTAATGAGGCTGCTGCCCCATTCTGTTTGAATGGGGTAAGCTGAAAAAATGAATACCAAGAAAAAAAATATCCTGACCGCTGTTATTTTAATTGCGGTAGCGGTTACGATTTATGTGTTTGCGGTAATGCAGGCGATATCGGAATGAGTGAGGAATTGAAGCAGAAGAACGCTAAGCTGGTAAAAAAGCTGGTTATAGTGGCGCTGCTGATGTTTGGCTTTGGCTATGCTTTGGTGCCACTCTACGATGTGCTTTGTAATCTCACAGGGCAAAACGCTAAATTGCAGGAATCGGCTGAAGCTGAGCAAAAGTTTGTGGTTGATGAAAATAGAGAAGTGATTGTTGAATTTGTCACTTCTGTTAATGAATCTACCCCGTTGGATTTTCGTGTAGAAACCTCCAGTATAAAAGTTCATCCTGGGCAATATTACACTGTGAATTTTTATGCCAAAAACCATCGAGCAACACCGATAAAGGCTCAAGCTATACCCAGTATAACGCCGGGACTTGCAGAAGAATTTTTTAAAAAAATACAGTGTTTTTGTTTTAGTTTGCAGACGTTCGAAGCGCACGAGGAAAAAACCATGCCGGTAAGGTTTGTGGTGAATCCGAAACTGCCAGAGCGCTATAAAACCATTACGCTGTCATATACTTTTTTTGATTTAACTAATAATACTGAAAACTGAGAGGGGAAAGCTATGTCTACACACGATGCTTATTACATCCCGCATAAGGCGGTTTGGCCAATCATGGCAACTGCTGGCTTGATGCTTATGCTGGCTGGGTTTGCTAACTATTTAAATGGCTCATCGATCGGTCCGGGCATGATGCTGGTTGGCTTTTTGGCTTTTCTTGTCATGCTGGGACTATGGTTTACACTGCAATCGAAAGAAAGCGAATCCGGCATGTACAGTCACCAAGTCGGTATTTCCTATCGCATGGGTATGATGTGGTTCATTTATTCCGAAGTAATGTTCTTTGGGGCATTTTTTGGCGCGCTTTGGTATGCGCGTAATATCTCGATACCGCATTTGGGCGACAGTGGTGCGTTTAGCGGACCCGGTCGTTCCACGCACGACATATTATGGCCTGCTTTCCAAGCAATATGGCCAACTAATGGGCCTGGCAATGTCGGAGGCGATTATGAGGCTATGGGTGCATTCGGATTGCCATTTATCAATACCATGTTACTACTAACCAGTGGTGTCACCTGTACTTGGGCGCATCATGGTTTGTTAGCCAAAAAGCGTGATCAACTGATCAAAGGCTTGATAGCGACCGTTAGTTTAGGGTTTTTATTCGTCACTTGCCAAGCTATTGAGTACTATGAGGCTTACCATGAAATGGGTTTAACCTTGGGCTCAGGAATTTACGGCTCTACCTTTTTCATGTTAACTGGTTTTCATGGTTTTCATGTTTGCGTCGGAGCGATCATTTTATCTGTGATATTGTTTAGAAGCTGGAGAGGACACTTTACGCCGGAAAACCATTTTGCCTTTGAAGCGGCGGCTTGGTATTGGCATTTTGTTGACGTAGTCTGGTTAGGCTTATTTGTCTTTGTTTACCTTTTGTAATGTCTGTAAAATGATAAAAAGCGCGTTCCGATTGGTTCGCGCTTTTTTTTTGGGGTAAAGCTAGGGGTTGGGTTGGGGTTGATCCGTGTTGCTTGATTGAATTTGTTGGATTCTGGCGCCAATACCGCTGGGTTGGAAGATGCCGGCGGCAAAGGCAATAAATAACAAAATGAATAAAACCAGGGATAAGCCAATTCTATAGGTTAGAGCTTGTGCAGTTTTAAGCGATTGTTCTTCGGAACCACGCTTGACTAGATGAAACATTGCCGATCCTAAGCTGGCGACGATGGCAATAAAAAAAATAACAGCAACAATATTTATAGTCATGGTAAATCGGTATAAGAAACAAGATTAGTTATTCTGGATGATTCAAGGCATCTTGCCAATCAATTTAACGCAGTTTGCGAAAGGCTCTATGAAATTCATGTTATTTAACCGACACGTTCAGTTTTCCTGGATAGGTTTGGCTGTTTATTTGATGTTGGTAACATTGTTATGCAGTTTGGGATTTTGGCAGTTAGATCGCGCTGAACAAAAAAAGCAGATTTTAACTCAACAAGCACAGGCTTTGAGTGTTGCCAGTATTAACTTAAATCAAGAAACGATACCAACTGTCGAGGCAGTACGTTACCAAAATGCCACAGTAATAGGGCGCTATGATGATGCGCATCAGTTTTTACTGGATAACCAAATAGTTGACGGTAAAAACGGTTATTTTGTGCTAACGCCTTTATTCCTAGATGGGCAGAGTAGGGCGGTGCTGGTTAATCGTGGTTGGGTTGCATTAGGCAAGGATAGAAATTTATTACCGGCAGTTGACATAAAAGAGCTGCAAGTCCGACTTGCTGGTCGTATTAATCAATTTCCCTCAGTTGGCATAAAGCTGAAAGGTGCTGAAATTCCTACCGAAACCTGGCCTTCTGTCGTGCAGGTGATTGATAGTAAGGTGTTATCGCAAAAATTGGGCTATCAGTTGGTCGACTATCAGATTGAATTAGACCCTACTGCAGCAGAAGGCTATAAACGAAAGTGGACGATGAATACGCCAATCCCACCTGAAAAACATCAGGCCTATGCAGTACAATGGTTCGGTTTGGCGCTGACCTTAACGGCGCTATTTATTTGGATAAGCATTAAGAAACGCAGTGAATAAACAGCATAAAAAAAACCGCATCACTATTTTGGTGATATTTGCGATGTCTATCATTCCATTTGCCTTTGCTTGGTATTTGGCCGATAACCCCGGAAAAGTCAAATTGGGCAGTAATAATGGCGACTTGATCAGCCCACCATTACCCACAGAGTTGAAAGACTTTGCCGGCTACGATGCTTTTTCAGCAGAAAATATCAATCAGTTGCAAGGACATTGGGTTTTAATCAATGTACTACCAGAAGCTCAGTGTTCGGAAGCCTGCCAGGATGGCTTGTATAAAACCCAGCAAATTACTTTAATGTTGGGCAAAGATATTGCCCGCATCCGTCGTTTGGCCGTGATTTATAATCAAGCCGAGCAACCCTTGCCAAAACAATGGCAAGAAGATGCTCGTTTGTTAAAAGTAGTGCCATCGGCTGAGTTAAAGGAAATTATCGCCAAAACGTCCGCAAAAGATGAGCCGGGTGGTTTATTGATTATGGACCCCTTGGGTAACCTGATGATGAAATATCCCACCAACTACGATCCTTACAAAGTCAGAAACGACTTAAGCAAATTATTAAGAATCTCTCAAATCGGTTAGACACATGTTTAGAAAATTGACTCTGTTCTGCGCCTTTTTGGCGCTGTTAGTTATTGTTATGGGTGCCTATGTTAGGTTGTCCGATGCCGGACTCGGTTGCCCCGATTGGCCAGGTTGCTATGGCAAAGCCGTCGTCAGCAATAGCGCACAGTTCAAAGCGGATGCCGAGTCTGTATTTCCGGATAGCCCGTTGGACACTGCGAAAGCCTGGAAAGAAATGACGCATCGTTATTTGGCAGGAGCACTGGGTGTTTTTGTGCTGGCCCTACTGATGATGGCTTTCGGTTTAAAACAACAGCGCGCCGCAGCGATAACCTGGTCTACATTATTACTGATATTAGTGGCGTCGCAAGCAGCATTAGGCATGTGGACAGTGCATTTAAAAGTGATGCCTCTGATGGTGACGCTGCATTTGCTACTGGGCTTTATTACCTTTTGGGCATTTAGTTGGACGTATTTACGCACCCATCAACAAATTCGCTTACGTACTGAAAAGTCTGTGCCGGCAATTTTTGCAGTTTTTGCCATGCTGATACTGTTTGTGCAGATTGCGTTAGGTGGTTGGGTCAGCAGTAATTATGCTGCACTGGCTTGTACCGACTTTCCACGCTGCCAAGGCCATTGGCTACCGGATAGTGGTTATGCCGAGGCGTTTAATCTTTTTGTTAAAGATGGAGCTACATTCTCTGTGGCTGCAAAAGTCGCTATCCATGCCTTGCACAGAGTGGGTGCTTTAATTACCTTTTTCGTGTTGTTCCTGCTGATGATGTCTGCAACCTCAGAACAATACCCCCGACCAGTGCGCCGCAGTGGCGTACTGTTGAGTATTCTGTTGTTTGTGCAGATTGTATTGGGCATTTTTACTGTCAAGCAGGGTGTACCTCTGGCAATGGCAGTGGCGCATAACGCATTTGCTGCTCTGTTGATGCTACCAATACTGGGGATAATCTTTTTCAGTCGCTATGCTCTTTCTGCTGAAGAACAGGCAGATGTTGACATATTGCCGGAAATTCCATCAGAAGTACTGCAACCGGCAATTCCGCTGGAGCCCGAGTCGCTATTTCTGCGCCTTAAAACGCAGCTCAAAAAAACCAGAGGCAGTATTGACGGTGTTTTAAGCGGTTTAAGTTTTGGACAAAATGCCGTTACGCGAGACTTGCTGGCTGATGTTGAAGCTAGCTTAATCATGGCTGATATGGGGATAGAAACAACCGGCGAAATTATCAAACATTTAACAGAGAATTTAGAAAAAGATCAGTTAAAAGATGGTGAGGCTCTAAGTCAGGCTTTAAAGCAGAATTTGTTTGATATGTTGCAGCCTTGTAGTCAGCCTTTGCACATCACAAAACAAGATGACCCATTTGTGATTTTAGTGGTGGGTGTTAACGGTGCAGGTAAGACTACTTCGATAGGTAAATTGGCACATCGCCTACAAGCGCAAGGACACAGTGTGATGCTGGCGGCTGGCGATACTTTTCGTGCTGCCGCAGTAGAACAATTGCAGGCCTGGGGTGAACGTAATAATGTGCAGGTGGTTGCGCAGCACTCAGGTGCAGATTCAGCCTCGGTTATTTTCGATGCGTTACAGTCTGCCAAAGCCAAAGGCGTGGATGTGCTGATCGCCGATACAGCAGGTCGATTGCATACCAAATCTAATTTGATGGAAGAGTTAACTAAAATCAAACGTATTATGGCCAAACTAGATACCACAGCGCCGCATGAAGTGTTGCTGGTGCTGGATGCAGGCACCGGGCAAAATGCGTTATCACAGGCGCGTTTGTTTAATCAATCTGTAGGATTAACCGGTTTAGCTTTGACAAAACTGGACGGCACTGCAAAGGGTGGGGTAATCTTCGCCTTGGCTAATCAATTGAAGATTCCGATTAGATTTATCGGTGTCGGCGAAGCCATCGAAGATTTACAAGATTTTGATGCGAAAACTTTTGTTGACGCCTTGTTTGTGAAAGACTAACAGCATGTTGAGATGTGAACACGTATGCAAGCGCTACCCGGATGCAGGAGATGCGCTGGTAGATGTTAGCTTGAATTTGGGTCGCGGCGAAATGGCATTTTTGACCGGTCGCTCCGGCGCTGGAAAAAGCACGTTATTGAAACTCATCGCCATGATGGAGCAATCGACTCGAGGTAATGTCTTTTTGGATGGCAAAGACATTAGCCGGATCAGCGAACGTCGAATTCCTTATTTACGCCGGAATTTGGGCTTGATCTTTCAGGATTACAAGCTGTTAAATGATAGGACTGTATTTGATAATGTGGCCTTGCCATTAATTGTATCAGGCTACCCGCATCCGGAAATTTCTCGGCGGGTGCGAGCCGCCCTGGATAAAGTGGGGTTGCTCGGTAAAGAACGCAAACATCCTTTAGCGCTATCAGGTGGCGAACAACAACGAGTGGGTATTGCCAGAGCCATTGTAAACAAACCTAAACTCATTTTAGCCGACGAGCCTACAGGTAACCTCGATCCCGATTTATCAGCAGAGGTGATGAACATGTTTGAGCAATTTACCCAGGTCGGGGTTACAGTTTTGATAGCGACCCATGATATTGAATTGATCAACCAACTTGGTCACCGAGTATTAACGCTTGAACAAGGGCATTTGCTGCCGTGTTAACTATGAAGCAAACCCACCGGAAGCGCACCGGCCAGCGATTGGTCGAAAAATTTCATGCCTATTTACTTAATCATGCCCATGGTTTATTTTCCAGCTTGGGTCGATTAAGTCGAGCACCGTTCACATCGGCAATGACCATACTGGTATTGGCCGTAGCTATTTCGTTAGCGGGTTGTTTTTATATAGTGGTAGCTAATATTCAGCAATTAACAGGCAACCTGCAAGCTAGCAACCAGATGTCGCTATTCTTAAAAGAGCACGTCACGGAAACTGCCGGCCAAAAAATGGCCGATCAACTTGCGCAGAATACCAATATTGAAACGATCAAATTCATTAGTAAAAAACAGGCGATGGATGAATTTAAAGCCAATAGTGGTTTTGGTGATGCTTTAAATGCATTGGATAACAACCCGTTGCCAAATGTGATACAGGTATTACCGAAAGACGTTCTTGATAGTCGAGAAGCTATCGATAATTTATTGGCGGAATTTAAACAAATACCCCAAGTAGAGTTTGTGCAAGTGGATATGCAGTGGGTGGAACGCTTGCAAACCATCATGATGATTGCCAGTCGAGGTGTGACAGTGGTCGGCATATTACTGGGGTTTGCGGTAACATTTATCACCGGGAACACTATTCGTCTGGAATTGCACAATCGGCAGGATGAAGTGCTTATTTCTAAGCTGGTGGGTGCTACACACGCCTTTATTCAACGGCCATTCTTGTATACTGGATTTTGGTTGGGCTTTATCGCCGGCTTTTCCGCCTGGTTGATCATTACCATTATGTTGCTTATTTTGGAAAGCCCGGTTGAAAAACTCTCCTCGCTGTATAACAGCTCATTTGAACTGCTGTTTTTAAGTTTTTCTGAATTTATACTGATGTTAATGATTGCGTCGCTGCTTGCTGTGTTAGGTTCCTGGGCCGTTTTGCATTACCAGTTACGTCAGCTTAAACCCCACTAAGGAGTATGCATGAAATATCATAT